>NZ_JOGX01000007.1 GCF_000719555.1 Streptomyces sp. NRRL F-5727 | reverse complement strand
GCCCCCCAGGGCGCCCCGCCGGCCCGACGCCGACGAGGACCGGGAGTACCGCACCGAGCAGTTCTCCTTCATCGAGGAGCCCGACGAGGACTCCGAGGACGTCATCGACTGGCTCAAGTTCACCGAGAGCCGGTCCGAGCGGCGCGAGGAGGCCCGCCGGCGCGGCCGCAACCGGGTGATCGCCCTCGTCGTCGTCCTCGTCCTCGCCGCCGTCGGCGGCGTCGGCTACCTGTGGTCGGCCGGTCTGCTCCCCGGCACCGGCGACTCCGAGCAGAAGCAGCAGGGCACCGCGACCGGACCGCAGCAGCGCGCCACGATCGTCCTCCACCTCCACGACACCCAGGGCGGCGGCACCTCCACCGCCCTCCTCGTGGACAACGCCACCACCAAGCAGGGCACCACCGTCCTGCTGCCCAACGCCCTCGCCGTCGCCGACACCGAGGGCGCCGCCACCACCCTCGGCAAGTCCGTCGAGGACGACGGCTCCAGCGGCACCCGCGAAGCCCTCGACACCCTCCTCGGCGCCAAGATCGCCGGCACCTGGCGGCTGGACACCCCCTACCTGGAGAACCTGGTCGAGTACCTCGGCGGCATCGAGACCGACACCGACACCACCGTCCCCGACCCCAAGGCCAAGAAGGGCTCCGACCCGCTCGTCACCAAGGGCGAGAAGCAGACCCTCACCGGCCGCGCCGCCGTCGCCTACGCCACCTACCGGGCCTCCGGCGAGGCCGAGGCCAAGCAGCTCCAGCGCTTCGGCCAGGTCGTCAACGGCCTGCTGCGCAAGATGCCCAGCGACGCCGCGAACGCCACGACCGCCATCGAGTACCTCCAGCAGATCGCCGACCCGTCCCTCCCCGAGAAGGACCTCGGCGCCTCCCTCGCCAAGCTCGCCGAGCACGCCAAGACCGGCGCCTACAAGACGGCGGTGCTGCCCGTCGGCGAGGACGGCGCGCTCGCCGAGGGCGCCGGCGACAGCGTGGTCAGGGACATCCTCGGCGGCAAGGTCACCACCGTCGACGCCGGCGGCGTGCCGCGGGTCTCGATCAAGGACGCGACCGGCGAGGACGCCGTCGAGGCGGCCAAGATCGTGCTGATCAACGGCGGCTACGCCTTCGTCGGCGGGACCAAGGCCGAAAGCCGGGCGAAGTCCCAGGTCGTCTACGGGGACGACGCCCAGAAGGCCACGGCCGTCGAGGTCGCCAAGACCCTCGGCCTGCCCGACGGATCGGTCACCAAGGGCAAGCCCTCCGGCACCGCCGCGATCACCGTCGTCCTCGGCCGGGACTACGAGATTCCGGGCGCCTCGTAATCGTTTGCGGGGTCGTCGGCGGTCCGTGAGACCCTGGAGGGGTACTGGACCGCCGACGAAAGCCTGCTTGTGACCGCCACGGATCGCTCCATCGAGCTCGTCAACGCCGCCGCCCAGGCGGCGGCCGACCGGCTCGCTCACGACATCATCGCGTACGACGTCAGCGACGTGCTGTCGATCACCGACGCCTTCCTGCTCGCCTCCGCGCCCAACGACCGCCAGGTCAAGTCGATCGTCGACGAGATCGAGGAGCGGCTCCAGAAGGAGCTCGGCGCCAAGCCGGTGCGCCGCGAGGGCGACCGCGACGCCCGCTGGATCCTCCTCGACTACGTCGACATCGTCGTCCACGTGCAGCACAGCGAGGAGCGGGTCTTCTACGCCCTGGAGCGGCTGTGGAAGGACTGCCCCGAGCTGCCCCTCCCCGAGGACGCCGTCAAGACCCGCGGCAAGGCCGCCGAGCACGCCGCCCTGACCGGCGCGGACACGGCGGCGGACGGTGAGCTGAGCTGAGCGCCGCCAAGGGCGGCACCGGCCGCCGTATCGTCCTGTGGCGCCACGGCCAGACCTCCTGGAACCTGGAGCGCCGCTTCCAGGGCTCGACCGACATCGAGCTCACGGAAGCCGGCGTCCACCAGGCCCGCCGGGCCGCCCGGCTGCTCGCCGCCCTGCGTCCCGACGCGATCGTCGCCTCCGACCTGAAGCGGACGGCGGCCACGGCGGCCGAGCTGGCCGTGCTCACCGGACTCTCCGTCGCCCACGACGCCGCGCTGCGCGAGACGTACGCGGGCGAGTGGCAGGGGCTCACGCACGACGAGATCGTGGCGCGGTTCGGCGAGCAGTACTCCGCCTGGAAGCGCGGCGAGCCGGTGCGCCGGGGCGGCGGCGAGCTGGAGACCGAGGTGGCCGACCGGGCCGCCCCGGTGATCCTGGAGCACGCCGACAAGCTGCCGCAGGACGGCACCCTGGTCGTGGTCAGCCACGGCGGCACCATCCGTACCGCCATCGGCCGGCTCCTCGGCCTGGAGCCGCACCACTGGGAGAGCCTGGGCGGCGTCTCGAACTGCAGCTGGTCCGTCCTCGGCCAGGGCGCGCGCGGCTGGCGCCTCCTGGAGCACAACGCCGGCTCGCTGCCCGAGCCGGTCCTCGGCGACGACACCTGACGGCCCGGCCCGGTCCCCGGGCCCGGATTTCACTTTCCGGCAGGTCACAGGCTAAAGTTCTTCTTGTTCGCAGCGCTGAGCGTGAAGAACACGAGGGGCTATAGCTCAGTTGGTAGAGCGCCTGCATGGCATGCAGGAGGTCAGGAGTTCAATTCTCCTTAGCTCCACAGTCACCGGATCCCGTCCTCTGCAAAGGGGGGCGGGATCTGTCGTTTTGTCACTTCTGGGCCGCCGCCCGGCCATGGCAGAATCGGACGGCCGGAGGGGGACCAGGTCCGGACGGGAGGGTGGCCTTTGGGTGCGCACAGGCGGAAGTGCGACTGGTGCGGCAGCGGCACGCCCATCGTGCGGGACATGGACCCCGTCAACCCCGACTACCAGTACTGGTGCGAGGAGTGCGCGCGGGCGCTGATCATAAAGGGCGACCCGATCGAGACCTACCGCGAACTCGAGGGGGAGCCGATCTACGGCCGGCTCCTCGACGAGCACTGCACCCTCAAGCGGTTCTACTCCTTCGCCACGGCCTGAGGCTGCCGCACCGCGACGGCCTCCCGGGTCTCCTCCGGGGCCGTCGGCCGGCGCGTCCGCCACACCGCCAGCGCGTACCCGGCGAAGACCGCCGCCGCCGTGAGCGGATAGACCGCCGACAGCAGCATCTGACCCGCGTTCTGGTCGAGTTCGGGACGGCCCGGGTCGTGCGGCACCCACCACAGCGCGAACGAGGCGAACGCCAGGGCCACCGCGCCCGTCGTGAGCCACGCGCGCGTGGCGCGGTCGTACAGCAGGATCAGCAGCGGCACGCACCACACCCAGTGGTGGGACCAGGAGATCGGGGAGACCATCAGGGCCGTGACGGCGGTGACCACCACGGCCACCGCCCTGTCCCCGCGCACCGCCGCCCGTATCGCGAGCGCCATCGCGGCGCCGCCGAGCAGGACCGCCGCCGCCAGCCACCACAGGCCCGGCGCGTCCGTGTGCATCAGCCGGGCCAGGACCCCGCTGAGGGACTGGTTGGCGGTCTCCTCCGCGTGCCCGACCCGGCCCGTCTCGAACAGCGTCCGCGTCCAGAAGGTCCTCGAGTCCGCCGGCAGCGCCACCACCATCGTCAGCGTCGTCGCCAGGAAGACCCCGGTCGCGGTCAGCGCCGTGCGCAGCCACTGGTTCATCCCCCGGTCGCGGCGCCACAGCAGCAGGCCGGCGGCGAGGAGCAGTACCACGAAGAGTCCCGGTGTGAGTTTCACCGCGGTCGCCAGGCCGATGCCGAGGCCCGCCCAGCGGCTGCCCTCGCGGCGCGTGACGTCCCACAGCACGGCCACCGCGACCAGCAGGTTGATCTGCCCGTACCGGAGGGTCGTCCACACCGGCTCGCACCAGACCACGGCCGCCGCGACCCACAGCGTCGTCCGCCACAGGTCGGCCCGCCGCCCGGGCGCGGCCAGCGCCGGCCGGACCAGCTGGAGCGAGAGCCGCACCAGCGCCACCACCAGCAACAGGTTCCCCGCCGTGGAGAGCGTGCGCATCAGCGGGACGCCGACCAGGGTCAGCGGCAGGAACAGCACGGCGGCGAACGGCGGATAGGTCATCGCCAGGTTCGCCGAGGTGGCGCGCATCGCGTACAGGTCGCCGCCGGCCCGCAGCGTCTCGGCCTCGGCCCGGTAGACCATCACGTCGAGCATGTTCACGTGGGCGACGCGCTGCGCCACCCAGAAGGCCGCGAACGAGATCAGGCAGGTGACCGCGGCGGCGACCAGGGGCCACGGCCGGGCGCGGGACGGGGAAGGTGCGGAGGGGGACACAGGGGGCGACCCTACCCGGAGCCTCCGACAGTGCCCGGGAAACGGATTTGGAGATCTGCCCGGCGGCCGGTTACTGTTCTGTCCGTCGCCGCAGGGAAGACCCGCGAGGGAGCCGGGCGGAGACGATCACGAGGGGCTATAGCTCAGTTGGTAGAGCGCCTGCATGGCATGCAGGAGGTCAGGAGTTCAATTCTCCTTAGCTCCACAGAAGGCAGACGGGCCATCCACACCGGATGGCTCTCCGCACTTCTGCGGTACGCTGATATGCCGCATTGAGGGGCTATAGCTCAGTTGGTAGAGCGCCTGCATGGCATGCAGGAGGTCAGGAGTTCAATTCTCCTTAGCTCCACAGACGGGAAGCGGGTCATCCGGGTCGGATGGCCCGCTTCTTCGTTCCCCGGCAGATCTCGTGCCCCGGCCGCCTTCGCGCCCCGGAAGGCCGGTGTCGCCCCGCGGACGTCGATGCGGCCCGTGTGGGCGCTGCGGTACCCTGGCGCCATGCGTGCCGTACGCCTCCTGCTTATCGAGCCGCGCTGATCAGTCCCGACGGGCGGAAGAGATCCCGTCGGAGTCGGCGCGGCGTCCCCTCCTGTGCGAGGGGATTTTTCATTTCGTGGCAGTTCGTGGCAGTGGGCAGAGACGATCGATGGAGCTTCTAGGACCATGACCGAGATCAACACGGCTGCCGAGACGGCGGCCCCGCATCGCTACACGGCGGCCATGGCCGCCGACATCGAGGCACGCTGGCAGGACGTCTGGGACGCCGAGGGCACCTACGAGGCGCCGAACCCCTCCGGCGACCTGGCGGGCGACCCCGCGATCGCCGCCCGGCCCAAGAAGTTCATCATGGACATGTTCCCGTACCCCTCGGGTGCGGGCCTCCACGTCGGCCACCCGCTCGGCTACATCGCCACGGACGTCTTCGCCCGCCACGCGCGCATGAGCGGCCACAACGTGCTCCACACCCTCGGCTTCGACGCCTTCGGCCTGCCCGCCGAGCAGTACGCCGTGCAGACCGGCACGCACCCGCGCGTGTCCACCGAGGCCAACATGGAGAACATGAAGGCCCAGCTGCGCCGGCTGGGCCTGGGCCACGACAAACGGCGGTCGTTCGCCACGATCGACCCCGAGTACTACAAGTGGACCCAGTGGATCTTCCTGCAGATCTACAACTCCTGGTACGACTCCGAGGCCGCGAAGGCCCGCCCGATCGCCGAACTGATCGAGCAGTTCGAGAACGGCACCCGTGAGGTCCCCGGCACGCGCGCGTGGGCCGACCTGACCGCCGCCGAGCGCGCCGACGTCCTGGGCGAGTACCGCCTGGCGTACGCCTCCGACGCGCCGGTCAACTGGTGCCCCGGCCTGGGCACCGTCCTCGCCAACGAGGAGGTCACCGCCGACGGCCGCTCCGAGCGCGGCAACTTCCCGGTCTTCAAGGCCAAGCTGCGCCAGTGGAACATGCGCATCACCGCCTACGCGGACCGCCTGCTGGACGACCTCGACGGCCTGGACTGGCCCGAGGCGATCAAGCTGCAGCAACGCAACTGGATCGGCCGCTCCGAGGGCGCCCGCGTCGACTTCCAGGTCGGCGACACCGGCGCCATCACCGTCTTCACCACCCGCCAGGACACCCTGTTCGGCGCCACCTACATGGTCCTGGCCCCCGAGCACGACCTCGTCGAGAAGATCGTGCCGGCCGCCTGGCCCGAGGGCACGCACGCGGTGTGGACCGGCGGTCACGCCACCCCCGCCGAGGCCGTCGACGCCTACCGCAAGCAGGCCGCCTCCAAGTCCGACGTCGAGCGGCAGGCCGACGCCAAGGAGAAGACCGGCGTCTTCACCGGCGCGTACGCGACCAACCCGGTCAGCGGCGAGCAGGTCCCCGTCTTCATCGCCGACTACGTCCTCATGGGCTACGGCACCGGCGCCATCATGGCCGTCCCCGCCCACGACAGCCGCGACTTCGCCTTCGCGCGCGCCTTCGAGCTGCCGATGCGCTGCGTCGTCGAGCCGAGCGACGACCGCGGCACCGACCCCTCCACCTGGGACGACGCCTTCGGCTCGTACGAGGCGAAGCTGGTCAACTCCGCCAACGGCGAGATCTCCCTGGACGGCCTGGGCGTCGTCGACGCCAAGGCGAAGATCACCGCCTGGCTGGCCGACCGCGGCATCGGCGAGGGCACCGTCAACTTCCGCCTCCGCGACTGGCTGTTCAGCCGCCAGCGGTACTGGGGCGAGCCCTTCCCGATCGTCTACGACGAGGACGGCGTCGCCCACGCGCTGCCCGAGTCGATGCTCCCGCTGGAGCTGCCCGAGGTCGAGGACTACTCGCCGCGGACCTTCGACCCGGACGACGCCGACACCCAGCCCGAGACCCCGCTCTCCCGCAACGAGGAGTGGGTCAACGTCACCCTCGACCTGGGCGACGGGCCGAAGAAGTACCGCCGCGAGACCAACACCATGCCCAACTGGGCCGGTTCCTGCTGGTACGAGCTGCGCTACCTGGACCCGCACAACGACCGGAAGCTCGTCGACCCGGCCATCGAGCAGTACTGGATGGGCCCGCGCGACGGCATGCCCACCGGCGGTGTCGACCTGTACGTCGGCGGCGCCGAGCACGCCGTGCTCCACCTGCTGTACGCCCGCTTCTGGTCGAAGATCCTCTTCGACCTGGGCCACATCTCCTCGGCCGAGCCGTTCCACAAGCTCTACAACCAGGGCATGATCCAGGCGTTCGTCTACCGTGACGCCCGCGGCATCGCGGTGCCGGCCGCCGAGGTCGAGGAGCGCGACGGCGCGTACTGGTACGAGGGCGAGAAGGTCAGCCGCGTCCTCGGCAAGATGGGCAAGTCCCTGAAGAACGCCGTCACGCCGGACGAGATCTGCGCCGAGTTCGGCGCCGACACCCTGCGCCTGTACGAGATGGCGATGGGCCCGCTGGACGTCTCCCGGCCGTGGGACACCCGCGCCGTGGTCGGCCAGTACCGCCTGCTCCAGCGGCTCTGGCGCAACATCGTCGACGAGGCGACCGGCGAGGCCACCGTCGTCGACACCGCGCCCGACGAGGACACCCTGCGCGCCCTGCACAAGGCGATCGACGGCGTCGCCCAGGACATGGCCGGCATGCGCTTCAACACGGCCATCGCCAAGATCACCGAACTGAACAACCACCTCACCAAGAGCGGCGGCGCGATCTCCCGCACGGTCGCCGAGCAGCTGGTGCTGCTGGTCGCCCCGCTCGCCCCGCACATCGCGGAGGAGCTGTGGCACCGCCTCGGCCACACCGACTCGGTCGTCCACCAGGACTTCCCGGTCGCCGACCCGGCGTACGTGGTGGACGAGACCGTGACCTGCGTCGTCCAGATCAAGGGCAAGGTCCGGGCCCGCCTGGAGGTCTCCCCGTCGATCACCGACGCCGACCTGGAGGCGCTGGCCCTGGCCGACCCGCACGTCGTCGCGGCCCTCGGCGGCGCCGAGATCCGCAAGGTGATCGTGCGCGCGCCGAAGCTGGTGAACATCGTGGCCTGAGTGCCACGACACGACTAGGGGTTTCCCCTACGGGCAGGTTGGGGGTTCCGATGGAACCTCCGGCCTGCCCGTTCCGTTTACCGTGGAAGAACCACACCCGTGGGACGCCGACGCACCCGAGGAGCGACGCACATGGAAGCCGCGATTGTCACGATCCTGGCGCTGCTCTTCCTTTCGTTCGTGGCGCTCGGTGTCTACGCCACGGTGAAGGTGGTCAAGGCGGCCAAGCGCGGCGTCGACCGCACCCTCGACCAGGCCCGCCGCACCGTCGAGGACACCACGCTGCGGGCCAAGAGCCTCGGCCAGGTCGGGGTCGCCGCCGAGCTGGCCAAGCTGCGGCTCTCGCTGCGCACCTCGATGCGCGCCACCCAGGACGCGCTCCAGGCGGGGGCCGTCGAGGACGCCTCGCTGCGGGAGTCGCTCGACCTCTTCGGCCGGCTCAGCGCTCACGGCCGTGAGCTGGACGAGGACCTCAAGCGACTGGAGCGGGAGCCCGACAAGGCGTACGTGGCCGGGCAGCTGCCCGCGCTCACCGAGCGGACCGAGCGGATCACCAGCTCCGCCGACGCGCTCCGCCGGGCCGCCCGCGACCGCGCCCAGCGGTTCGCCGACGACGACCTGGACACGCTGAGCGCCCAGATCGACGTCGAGACGGGCGCGCTGCGCCACTGGACCACCGCCGAACAGGGCACGGCCGCGCCGGAGGCCGCGCAGACGGCCTGGTACGAGACGGCGCCCGGGCCGCACGGAGAGCAGCCCTCGCCCCGGCGGCAGCAGACCTCACAGGAGCAGTCGCCGGCTTCGGACGGGCAGCAGCGGGCTTCGCGGGGGCAGTCGCAGGCCGCGGAGGAGCCGCAGGCGATCACCGCGCCCGACCCCCGGACGACCGCTTACCCGTGGGAGAAGACGGCCCGCCCCGAGTCCGCCGGCTGACCCTCCGCCGGCACCGGACGGGTTTCCCGTGGGATGGTCGGACCGGCTGTGAGCGGGGCCGGGCTGCCGAGCGGCGGTCGCGGCGGGTAACCTCCCGCTCATGTCCCGGCATGTCGCGATCGTCACCGATTCAACGGCCTACCTGCCACCCCAGACGATGGAGCGGCACGCCATCACCGCGGTCCCGCTGACCGTCGTCATCGGCGACCGCGCCCTCCTGGAGGGCACCGAGATCTCCGCCAGATCGCTCGCCGAGGCGCTGCAGAAGCGGCGGTCCGTCACCACCTCCCGGCCCAGCCCCGAGGTCTTCGCCGCCACCTACCGCGAGGCCGCGGAGGCGGGCGCGCGCGGGATCGTCTCCCTCCACCTCTCCGCCGAGGTCTCCGGCACCTACGACGCCGCCGTGCTCGCGGCGAAGGACGCCCCCGTTCCCGTACGGGTCGTGGACACCCGCATGATCGGCATGGCCCTCGGCTTCTGCGCCCTCGCCGCGGCGGAGACCGTGGAGGCCGGCGGCTCGCTCGACGAGGCGGTCGCGGCGGCCGAGAAGCGCGCCGGGGGCACCTCCGCCTACTTCTACGTCGACACGCTGGACTACCTGCGCCGGGGCGGGCGGATCGGGACCGCGCAGGCACTGCTGGGCTCCGCGCTCGCGGTGAAGCCGCTCCTCGAACTCGACGGCGGCCGCATCGAACTGCGGGAGAAGGTGCGGACCGCCTCCAAGGCGATCGGACGGCTGGAGGAGCTGGCCGTCGAGCAGGCCGGCTCCGGGCCGGTCGACATCGCCGTACACCACCTCTCCGCGCCGGAGCGGGCCGACGCGCTGGCCGAACGCCTCCGGGAGCGGGTGCCGGGCCTCGCCGACCTGCACGTCAGCGAGGTCGGCGCGGTCATCGGCGCGCACACGGGTCCGGGGCTGCTCGCGGTGGTCGTCTCGCCGCGCTGAGACGGGGGCGCTCACTCTTGTGGGTGAGCGACTTGTCCACAAGCGCGAGGCTGTCCACGGGGGTTGGGCGGCGACGGCACGGGGCGGTGGCGGACCCTACCGTCGCAGCTATGGATCTTCGTACGGCTTCTTCGCCTTCTTCGCTTTCATCGTCTTCGTCGTCCGCTGTTCCTGTTTCTTCTTCGTCTCGTGCCTCGGGCTCCTCGGGCGGGCTCACGGGGCCTCGTCGGGGTGCGCCGCCCGGGCGGGCCCGTCGGCGGGCGCGGGTGCGGCGGGTGCTCGCGCCGCCGGGGCGGGGTGGGGGCGGGACGGGGGTCGTACGGGAGCGGGGGGACGCCCTGTTTCCGCCGCCGGTTCCCGATCCCGTGGTGGCTGAGGAGCCGGTGGTCGAGGAGCCGACGGCCTCCGGTGTGGGGGAGCGGCGGTGGCGGCAGGCGGTGCGGGAGCGGCTGCCGTTGTGGGTGCAGACGCGGTGCGGGCTTGAGCCGCGGTCGTTGGCGGCGCTGGCGGTGGTTCTGGGGGTGGCCGCCTGCGCGGCGGGAGGGTTCTTCTGGGCGGGACGGCCGGAGCAGGTCCGTGCGCCGGAGGTCGTCCAGGTCGCGCCGGTGGTGGCCTCGCCTCCGTCGGTCTCGGTCTCGGCGTCGGCCTCCGTCGGGAGCGGTGGCGCCTCGGCGGAGGTCGTCGTGGACGTGGGAGGGAAGGTACGCAGGCCGGGGGTGCTGACCTTGCCGGCCGGGTCGCGGGTCGCGGACGCGCTGCGGGCGGCGGGAGGGGTGCGGGCGGGGGCGGATCTGACGGGGCTGAACCGGGCTCGGGTGCTCTTCGACGGTGAGCAGGTGCTCGTCGGGGTGCCGGCAGCGGCGGCCGCTGCGGGGTCGGGCGGGGGAGGGACTGGTACGGGGGCCGGGGCGAGCGGGGGCGGTGTGCCGTTGAGCCTCAACACGGCGACGGTCGAGCAGTTCGACGGCCTGCCGGGGGTGGGGCCGGTGCTCGCCCGGCGCCTGGTCGACCACCGGACGGAGCACGGCGGGTTCCGTTCGGTCGAGGAGCTGCGCGAGGTCGACGGGATCGGAGAGCGGCGCTACGCGGACCTCCAGCCGCTGGTGCGGCCATGAACCGGGGCGAGCGGGAGACCACCGATCTGAGGCTGGTTCCGCCCGCGCTGGCCGCCTGGGCGGCCGCCGCCGTGGCGCTGGGCGTGACCGGCTGGTGGACCGTCGCCGGGGTGGGGCTCTGTCTCGCCGGGGCGGCTGCGCTGCTGACGCCGACGGTGGCGCGGCGGCTGACCGGGGCGCGGGATCCCGCGCCGGATGGGGGTGCCGGGGAGGGGGCGAGGTCGCCGGGGTGGCGGCTGCGGGCCACGGCCTGGGGCGGGGTGCTGCTGTGCGCCGCCGCGGGGGCGGCGTCGGCGGGGCTGCACGCGGCGGACCTGCGGCGCGGTCCGGTGCCCGTGCTGGCGCAGGAGTACGGCAGGGCCTGGGTCGAGGTGACGGTCACCTCGGATCCCCGGCTCACCCGGCCCCGGGTGAGCGGGCGGGCGATGGTGCCGGTGTCGGTGGTGATGGACGCCGAGGTGGTGCGGGTGGAGCGGGCGGGCGGCACGGCCCTGCGGACGCGGGCGCCGGTGCTGCTGATCGTGCCGCCGGGGGAGGGGCGGGACGCCTGGCTGGGGCTGCTGCCGTCGACGCGGCTGCGGGTCGGTGCCCGTTTCGCGCCGCCCAGGGAGCCCGGGGATCCGTACGCGGCCGTGCTGAAGGCCGGGTCGGGGCCGCCGAGGGTCGTGGGTCCGCCGAGCGCCCTCCAGCGGACCGCGGGTGAACTCCGGGCCGGGCTGCGGGAGGCGACGGACGGGCTCGCCCCGGACGCGCGGGCGCTGCTGCCGGGCCTGGTCGTCGGGGACACCTCCCGGATCGGCACCAAGTTGCGGGACGCCTTCGAAGCGACGGACCTCACGCACTTGCTGGCTGTATCAGGAAGCAACCTGTCGATCGTGTTGCTGCTGCTCGTCGGGCGACCGGGGCGGGCGCGGCGGGTGGAGCGGGGCGGGCTCGCTCCCCGGATCGGGCTCTCGCTGCGCGGGACGGCGCTGGCGGGCGCGGGGCTGACGCTGGCGTTCGTGGTGGTGTGCCGGCCGGAGCCGAGCGTGCTGCGGGCGGCGGCGTGTGGGCTGGTGGCGCTGCTGGCCGTCGCCACCGGGCGCAGGAGGTCGCTGATTCCGGCGCTGGCCGCGGTGGTGCTGTTGCTGGTGCTGTACGACCCGTGGCTGGCACGGAGTTACGGGTTCCTGCTGTCCGTGCTGGCCACCGGGGCGCTGCTGGTGGTGGCGCCGGGGTGGAGCGAGGCGCTGCGGCGGCGTGGGATGCCGGGCCGGCTCGCGGAGGCGCTGGCGGCCGCGCTCGCGGCGCAGGCGGTGACCGCGCCGGTGGTGGTGGTCTTCGCGGGCCGGATGAGTCTGGTGGCGATTCCGGCGAACCTCTTCGCGGAGCTGGCGGTGGCGCCCGCGACGGTGTTCGGGTTCGCGGCGCTCGCGCTGGCGCCGGTGTGGGCGGCGGGCGCGGCGGGGGTGGCGTGGGTGGCGGGGTGGCCGGCCGGGTGGATCGCCGGGGTGGCCCGGGCGGGTGCGGAGCTGCCCGGCGCGGAGCTGGCCTGGCCCGGCGGCTGGTGGGGCGGGGCGGCGCTGGCGCTCGTCACGGGAGCGGTGGTGGCCGGCGTGCGGCGGGTGCGGTACCGGCGCTGGCTGGTGGTCGGGGTGGCCGTGGCGCTGGTGCTCGTGGTGGTGCGGCCGGTGCCGCTGGTGCGCTGGGTCACCGGATGGCCGCCGCCGGGCTGGCTGTTCGCGATGTGTCAGGTGGGTCAGGGGGACGCCCTGGTGCTCTCGGCGGGCGAGGGTGCGGGGGTGGTGGTGGACGCGGGTCCGGATCCGGCGGCGGTGGACCGCTGCCTTCGCGAACTGGAGGTGAGGCACGTTCCGTTGCTGGTGCTGACCCACTTCCACGCCGACCATGTGGCCGGGCTTCCGGGGGTGTTGAAGGGGCGGGCCGTGGGTGCGGTTCAGGTGACGGGGCTCGACGAGCCGCCGGGGCAGGCGGAGTTCGTCCGGCGGGTGGCCGGGGCCGCGGGGGTGCCGGTGGTACGGGCCGAGGCGGGGGAACGGCGGCGGGCCGGGGTGCTGGAGTGGCGGGTGCTGTGGCCGCCTCCGGGGCCGGGGCCGCCGGACGGCGGACCGAACGACGCCAGCGTCACGCTGCTGGTCCGGGGACCGGGCGGGGTGAGTCTGCTGCTCCTCGGCGATCTGGAGCCGCCGGCGCAGCGGGCGCTGTGGCGGGCGCACCCGGAGCTGGGGGCGGTGGACGTGCTGAAGGTGGCGCACCACGGGTCCGCGCACCAGGATCCGGGGCTGACGGCGGCGGTGCGGCCGCGACTGGCGCTGGTGTCCGCGGGGAGCCAGAACCCGTACGGGCATCCGCATCCGAGGACGCTGTCGGCGCTGCGGGCGGGTGGGGCGCGGGTGCTGCGGACCGACCGGGACGGGGCGATCGCGGTGGCGGGTGCGGGGGAGGAGCTGGTGGCCGTGGCGCGGGGGTGGTGACGGTGGAGCGTGCTTGTAAAGGAATGCTTGTAAAGAAGTCTTTCTATAGATAGCTTTACATCATGCCGGAGAACAGCACACCGCTCCCCGGGGACGAGCAGCCCCGCAGCATCCAGCTGACCGACCCCATGGCCCTGCGGGCCTACGCCCACCCGTTGCGGATGACCCTGGTCGGGCTGCTCCGCCGGCACGGGCCGTTCACCGCCACCCGGGCCGCCGCGCTGACCGGCGAATCGGTGGCCAGCTGCTCGTACCACCTGCGGATACTCGCCAAGTACGGGCTGGTGGAGGAGGCGCCGGGCGGGCGCGGCCGGGAGAAGCCCTGGCGGGCCACCGCCCGGTACACCGAGTGGCCCGGCTACAGCGACGACCCGTCGGTCGCCCAGGCGGCCGACGAGCTGAACGTGGCCGTCGCCGAGCGCTACTTCGGACGGTTCGCGCAGGTGCTGGAGAACCGGGCGGGCGTGTCGAAGGAGTGGCGGGAGGCCGAGCTGTTCGGGGACGCCCTGGTCTACCTCACCGCCGAGGAGCTCGCCGACCTCGGAAAGCGGATCGACGAGCTGCTCGGGGCCTACGCGGACCGCGAGGACGACCCGTCGCTCCGCCCGCCGGGCGCGCAGCCCGTCAGCTTCCTGAAGATCGCCTATCTGGACCCGGACATCGACGAGAAGGAGGAACGGCAGAGATGAGTCTCACCGCGCGGGTTCCGGCGCTGCTGCGCGAGCGGACCTTCCGCCGCTACTGGACGGGACAGACCGTCTCGCTCGTCGGCGACCAGGTCTCCCTCATGGCGCTGCCGCTCGCCGCCGTGCTCGTGCTCGGCGCCGACGCGGCCCAGATGGGCTGGCTCAAGACCCTCGAACTCCTCCCGGCCCTCCTGCTCAACCTGCCCTTCGGGGCCTGGGCCGACCGTCGGGCGAACCGCCGCCGGATCATGATCGCCACCGATCTGGGCCGGGCCGCCCTGCTGGTCACCCTGCCCGTCGCGTACGCCCTGGACGTGCTGACCCTCGGTCAGCTCTACGTCGTCGCCCTGGGAGTGGGCTCGCTGTCGGTGCTCTTCGAGGTCTGCAACTCCACGATCTTCGCGACCCTCGTCCCCACCGATCGCTTCGTGCAGGCCAACTCGCTGGTGAACGGCAGCCGTTCGATGGCCTGGCTCGCCGGCCCCAGCATCGGCGGCATCCTGGTGCAGGTGCTCACCGCCCCGCTGGCGCTGCTCGCCGACGCCGTCACCTACCTGGTGTCGGCCGGCTACCTCGCGAAGATCCGTCCGGTCGAACCCGCCCCGGCGCCCGTGACCAAGGGGCACTTCAGCGAGGGGATCCGCTGGGTGGTGCGGGAGCCGTCGATGCGGGCGCTCTTCGCCGCCTCCGGCACCGTCCAGTTCTTCAACTACATGTTCCACACCCTCTTCGTCCTCTACGTGACCAAGGACCTCGGGCTCGGCGCCGGACTGCTCGGCCTGGTCCTCGGCACCGGGGCCGTCGGCGGTCTGATCGGCGCGGCGGTCAGCGGCGCGGTCGTCCGCCGGATCGGCATCGGCGGCTCCCTCGTCGCCGGGTTCGTCGGTTTCACCCTGCCGCTGGTCCTCATACCCGCCGCCGACGGGCCGCTGCCGCTCGTCGCGGGCGTGCTCTTCGCCGCCGAGTTCCTGTCCTGCGCCGGCGTGATGATCGTCGACGTGGCCGCCGGCTCGTTCCAGATGGCCCTCATACCCGAGACCATGCGGGCCCGGGTCATGGGCGCCTTCCGCACCCTCAACCACGGCTTCCGTCCGGTCGGCGCCCTCGTCGGCGGTGTGCTGGGCACCGCGATAGGCGTCCGCCCCACCTTGTGGGTCGCCACCGTGGGCGCGGTCTTCGCGGTCCTGTGGCTGCTGCCCTCGCCCCTCCCGCGCATGCGCGAACTGCCCACCCGGGAACGGGAACAGGCCACCGCCACCCCGTGACACCGGTCGAGCGGGCAGACTGCCCCCATGACCGATCATGAAGAGCCGGCAGTGCTGCCGGAGGCCGTGGTGGAGCAGTATCTGGAGCGCATCGGCGCCGGGCGGCCGGACCGGGCCGACGCCGGGGCGCTGCGGGAGCTGCATCTGCGGCACCTGCTGACCGTGCCCTTCGAGAACCTGTCCCTGCACCTCGGGGAGGACGTCGTCCTCGACGAGAAGGCACTGGTCGACAAGGTGACCGTGGCCCGGCGGGGCGGGTTCTGTTACGAGCTGAACACCGCGTTCGCCGCGCTGCTGCGGGCGCTCGGCTACCGGGTCGAACTGCTCCAGGCGCGGGTCTTCGGCCCGGACGGGCGGGTGGGGATCCCGTACGACCACATGGCCCTGCTGGTGGAGACCGAGGACGGGGGACGGTGGCTGGCCGACGTGGGGTTCGGGGACCACAGCCACCATCCGCTCGCCTTCGACGAGCGCGGGGAGCAGGCCGACCCCTCGGGGGTCTTCCTGATCCAGGAGGTCCCGGGGGCGGCCGGGGACCTCGACGTGGTGCGGGACGGCAAGCCGCGGTACCGGCTGGAGCCGCGGCCGCGGGCGCTCGCGGACTTCGAGGCCGGTGCCTGGTACCACCGGACGTCGCCGGAGTCGCACTTCACCCGCGGGGTGATCTGCTCCCTGCTCACCGAGGACGGCAGGGTCAGCATCGGCGGCCGGAAGCTGTACCGGACCGTCGCGGGCGAGCGCACCGAGCGGGAGCTCGGCACGGACGAGGAGCTGCGCGAGGCGTACCGGGAGCTGTTCGGGATCGTGCTGGACGCGCTGCCGGTGGTGCGGGAGGCGGAGAAGCGGAATCCGTAATTCGGACTCGTCGGTAATAAGGGCGCGTTTGCCTCGAACACCCCAGGGATGATCGAATGCCGACTCGTTGCATAGTGAACGAGTCGCACGGGGGTGCGTTGAGGATGTTCGGTGGTCTCTTCGGGAAGCGCGGGAGCGGCGCGGCCGGCGGCCGGGGCGGTGCCCTCGCCGGGGTCACCGTGCCGGCCTCGGCCGGGGTTCTGAGCTGCCGGGTGCTCGACCCCGTGCACGAGCCGCTGCGACAGGCGGAGTTCGTGCTCACCGACACCGCGGGCCGCCGGGTGCTGGGCGGGGAGACGGACCCGTACGGCACCCTCCTCGCCACCGTCCCGGCCGGCGAGTACCGGATCGCCGTCACCTCCGACGGGTACACCCCGCACCACGTCACCGCCGTGGTGGACCAGGGCGCCCACGCCGACCTCGGGGACGTCCTGCTCCAGGTCGCCCCGCAGCCGCCGCTGCCCGAGCCGGGCGACTGGGAGATCGACCCCGCCCACTCCCAGATCGGCTTCACCGCCCGGCACATCGGACTGGCGCGGATCCACGGCCGGTTCAACAGCTTCGCCGGCGCGATCCGGATCGCCGAGCGCATGGAGCACTCCGCGATGCACGTCGTCATCGACGCGGCCTCCATCGACACCGGCGTCCAGATGCGCGACGACCACCTGCGGTCCGGGGACTTCCTCGACGTCGGCGTGCACCCGACCATCGAGTTCTTCAGCGAGCGCTTCACCCACCGCGGCGGCACCCGCTGGAACGTCACCGGCGGGCTGAGCCTCCACGGCGTGAACCGCACCGTCACCCTGGACACCCAGTACCTCGGCCTCGGCAGCGGCCTGGAGGGTGAGACCCGGTGCGCCTGCCGGGCCACCACCGAACTCCACCGCGAGGACTTCACCCTCACCTGGCAGACGCTGCTCGCGCGGGGCATCGCCGCCGTCGGCTCCAGCATCTCCATCGACCTGGACGTCCAGATCGTGCCGAAGGCCGGCTGAGCGGGGCCGTTACGGGGCCTCCAGCCAGCCCTCGTACTCGGCGGCGAAGGCGTCCAGCGCCGCCGGGTCGAGCCGGCCGTCCGGGTCCTCGACCACCACGAGCCACTGGGCGTCCTCGGCGTCGTCCTCGCCGGCCAGCGCGTCCCGGACCAGCTGCGGCTCCTCGGCCACGCCGAAGCGGTCGGCCAGTTCCTCGGCCACCTCCTCGGCGGCGTCGCGGTCGGGGAGCACCAGTACGTGTCGTTCACTCACCGGGCCATTCTCGCCCGGGCGCCGACGGAGCCTCGCCGGGGTCCGGTGCCTTGCCGGGGTGCGCGGCCTTGCCGGGGTCCGGTGCCTTGCCGGGGTTCGGTTGCCTCGCCGGGGTCAGGCGCCTCGCCGGGGTTCGCTGTCGGTGGGCCGTGGGATGCTGGATCGCGATGGCCACCAGAAAGACTTCCAGCGACGATCTCCTCGGCCCCGTCACGCTCGCCGTGGGCCAGGAGGACCTGCTCCTCGACCGTGCCGTCCGGGAGGTGGTGGCGGCCGCGCGCGCCGCCGACGCCGACACGGACGTACGGGACCTCACCCCCGACCAGCTCCAGCCCGGGTCCCTCGCCGAGCTCACCAGCCCCTCGCTCTTCGCCGAGCGCAAGGTGCTGATCGTGCGCAACGCGCAGGACCTCTCGGCGGAGAGCGTCAAGGACGTCAAGGGGTACCTCGACGCGCCCGTCGAGGACATCACGCTCATCCTCCTCCACGCCGGCGGCGCCAAGGGCAAGGGGCTGCTCGACGCGGCCCGCAAGGCGGGGGCGCGGGAGGTGGCCTGTCCCAAGACCACGAAGCCCGCGGAGCGGCTGACCTTCGTCCGGCAGGAGTTCCGGGCGCTCGGACGGTCCGCCACGCCCGAGGCGTGCCAGGCGCTGGTCGACGCCATCGGCAGCGACCTGCGGGAGCTGGCCTCGGCGGTCACGCAGCTGGTGGCGGACGTCGACGGGACGATCGACGAGGCGGTCGTCGGGCGGTACTACACCGGGCGGGCCGAGGCGTCGTCCTTCAACGTGGCCGACCGGGCCGTGGAGGGGCGGGCGGCGGAGGCGCTGGAGGCGCTGCGCTGGTCGCTGTCGACCGGGGTGGCACCCGTGCTGATCACCAGCGCGCTCGCGCAGGGCGTACGGGCCATCGGCAAGCTCTCCTCCGCGCGCGGCGGCCGGCCCGCGGACCTCGCGCGCGAGCTCGGCATGCCGCCGTGGAAGATCGACCGGGTGCGGCAGCAGATGCGGGGCTGGACCCCGGACGGCGTCGCGATGGCCCTGCGGGCCGTCGCGGAGGCGGACGCGGGGGTGAAGGGCGGCGGGGACGACCCCGAGTACGCCCTGGAGAAGGCGGTCGTCGCGGTGGCCCGCGCGGCGAGGGCGGGGCGCGGGGGCGCGGGGCGCTGAGCGGGGGGCGTTGCGGGGGGCTGAGCCGGGCGCTGAGCGGTGGGCGGTGCGGGGTGCTGAGCGGTGGGCGGTGCGCGCGGGGCGATGCGCGGGCGGATGCCTGCGGTTGCCTGCGGGTGCGGTCGGCGTCGGTCCGGTGGGGCGGTGCGGCCCGGTGGTCGGTTGCCGTCTTGAGGCCCCCCACCCCACCCCTTCCCGAAACCCTGCCGGGGGCTGACAACCGGGACCTACACCCCGGGCCTCTGCGGGGCCGGGCCCCGCGCCCCGTGCGGGGCTGCGCCCGGGCCGTATGAGGCTGAGCCCGAGCCATCGTGGGGGCTGTGCCCCAGCCGTCTGGGGCTGCGCCCCGGGCACTCTGGGCCGCGCCCCGGCCTCTGGGGTCGGCGCCGTGCAGCGGGCCCGCCCGGGCGCGGGCCTCCAGGCTCGGCGTCGGACTGTCCCTGGGGCTGCACCCCGGACCCCCTCCCGGCCCCAGGGTCCCGTCCCGGGCCGCGGACCCGGTCCCGGGCGCCGGGCCCGGTCCCGGGCGCCGGGCCCGGTCCCGGGCCTCGGGTCCGGTCCCGGGCCTCGGGTCCGGTCCCGGGCCTCGGGTCCCGTCCCGGGCGCCGGGTCCGGTCCCGGGCCTCGGGTCCCGTCCCGGGCGCCGGGTCCCGTCCCGGGCCTCGGGTCCCGTCCCGGGCGCCGGGTCCCGTCCCGGGCGCCGGGTCCCGTCCCGGGCCCCCTCCCGGGCGCCGGACCCCCCTCCCGGCCCCAGGATCCTGTCCCGGCCCCGGACCCCCTCCCGGGCCGGAGGCCCTTGGGGCTGCGCCCCGCGTACCCCCGGGCCTGTGCCCGACCCCCCCGGGGGGCCAGGCCCCCCCAGGGCCCGCGCCCCGGTCCGCCGGGCCCCCGGGCAAGGCGAAGGCCCCGGTTCGCTCCTGGGGAAGGAGGGGGCCGGGGCCTTCGTCGTACTGCTTGGTGGTCCCGTACACGCGTGGCGAACGCGTCTCGCGTACGGGCCGGGGGGCCGGGCGGGAGCGGTAGAGAGGGTCCGCTGGGTCCCGTACGGCCGGGTACAGCCTGAGATCAGAAGATCCGGACTCAGCCCTGGAGGGAGGCAACCTTGATCGCCAGCGCCGACTTCTTGTTGGCGGCGGCGTTCTTGTGGATGACACCCTTCGAGACGGCCTTGTCGAGCTGACGCGAGGCGGCACGGGCGGCCACGGTGGCCTTCTCGAGGTCGCCGGCGGCGACAGCCTCACGGGCCTTGCGGATCGCGGTCTTGAGCGACGACTTGACGGCCTTGTTGCGCAGGCGCGCCTTCTCGTTGGTCTTGTTCCGCTTGATCTGGGACTTGATGTTCGCCACTGAGAGAGCCTTTACAGGTTCGATGTTTCTTCAGGTATGTGCCGCGCAGCTGAGAGGGCACACGAGACACAGCTGTCCACGGTATCAGGCGCCCTCGCGCCCGCCCAAACGGGGACCTGGGCCGCCCAAACCGGACGCCCGGCGGCGGGCATGGGACGATGGGGGCTACGTATCCGTTCCGAACACCGCCCGAGACGAGAACCCTGCGTGCCCGCGACTCCTACCAACGTGCCCGAGCCGAGCCGTACCGACCCGGCTCTGATCCGCAACTTCTGCATCATCGCGCACATCGACCACGGCAAGTCCACGCTCGCCGACCGGATGCTCCAGCTGACCGGTGTGGTCGACCAGCGGCAGATGCGCGCCCAGTACCTCGACCGGATGGACATCGAGCGTGAGCGCGGCATCACGATCAAGTCCCAGGCGGTCCGGCTGCCCTGGGCCCCCACCGAGGGGCCGGAGCAGGGGCGTACGCACATCCTCAACATGATCGACACCCCCGGGCACGTCGACTTCACCTACGAGGTGTCGCGGTCGCTGGCCGCCTGCGAGGGCACGATCCTGCTGGTCGACGCGGCCCAGGGCATCGAGGCGCAGACCCTCGCCAACCTCTACCTGGCGATGGAGAACGACCTCACGATCGTCCCGGTCCTCAACAAGATCGACCTGCCGGCCGCCCAGCCGGAGAAGTTCGCCGAGGAGCTGGCCAACCTCATCGGCTGCCAGCCGGAGGACGTCCTCAAGGTCTCCGCGAAGACCGGCATGGGCGTCGAGGCGCTGCTCGACCGCGTCGTCCGGGACATCCCGGCCCCGGTGGGCGTCGCCGACGCCCCCGCCCGCGCGATGATCTTCGACTCCGTGTACGACTCGTACCGGGGCGTCGTGACGTACGTCCGTGTCGTCGACGGCCAGCTCAACAAGCGCGAGCGCATCCGGATGATGTCGACCGGCGCCACCCACGAGCTCCTGGAGATCGGCACCAACTCGCCCGAGATGCTGCCGGCCGACGGCCTCGGCGTCGGCGAGGTGGGCTACCTCATCACCGGTGTGAAGGACGTCCGCCAGTCCAAGGTCGGTGACACGATCACCTCGCAGGCCAAGGGTGCCCAGGAGGCGCTGGGCGGCTACAAGGACCCGAAGCCGATGGTCTTCTCCGGTCTGTACCCGCTGGACGGCTCGGACTACCCCGAGCTGCGTGACGCGCTCGACAAGCTGCAGCTCAACGACGCCGCGCTGGTCTACGAGCCGGAGACCTCCGCGGCCCTCGGCTTCGGCTTCCGCGTCGGCTTCCTCGGCCTGCTCCACCTGGACGTGATCCGCGAGCGGCTGGAGCGCGAGTTCGGGCTCGACCTGATCGCCACCGCCCCCAACGTGGTCTACCGCGTGGTCATGGAGGACGGCAGCGAGCACACGGTCACCAACCCGAGCGAGTTCCCCGAGGGCAAGATCGACGAGGTGTACGAGCCGGTCGTGCGCGCCACGATCCTCGCGCCCACCGAGTTCATCGGCTCGATCATGGAGCTGTGCCAGAACCGGCGCGGCACCCTCCTCGGCATGGACTACCTCTCCGAGGACCGGGTCGAGATCCGCTACACCCTCCCGCTGGCCGAGATCGTCTTCGACTTCTTCGACCAGCTGAAGTCCAAGACCCGCGGCTACGCCTC
This sequence comes from Streptomyces sp. NRRL F-5727, assembly GCF_000719555.1. Classification (GTDB taxonomy): domain Bacteria; phylum Actinomycetota; class Actinomycetes; order Streptomycetales; family Streptomycetaceae; genus Streptomyces. The sequence goes on along the minus strand of NZ_JOGX01000007.1, from coordinate 187,646 downwards.
GCTCGACTACGAGCCCACCGGCGAGCAGTCCTCCAGCCTGGTCAAGGTCGACATCCTGCTGCACGGCGACAAGGTGGACGCCTTCTCGGCGATCACCCACAAGGACGCCGCCTACGCGTACGGCGTGCGGCTCGTCGCCAAGCTGCGCGAGCTCATCCCGCGGCAGGCGTTCGAGGTGCCGATCCAGGCCGCCATCGGCTCCCGGGTCATCGCCCGCGAGACCATCCGCGCCATCCGCAAGGACGTCCTCGCCAAGTGCTACGGCGGTGACATCTCCCGTAAGCGGAAGCTGCTGGAGAAGCAGAAGGAAGGCAAGAAGCGGATGAAGATGGTCGGCTCGGTGGAGGTCCCGCAGGAGGCGTTCATCGCCGTCCTGTCGAGCGACGAATCCGCCGGCAAGGGCAAGAAGTAGTCAGCTCGGCCGACAGGAACGGGTCCGCGTGCCACCGGCGCGCGGACCCGTTCGTTATCCACAGGCTCTTACGCGCCGGACGTCGGCCCTCTAATCTGAAGCCCCCCGAAGGTTACTCGTGAGTTAGTTACGCATCCGCAGTTGCACCCCAACAGGCACCGCCGCCGCCCGGAGGACGACGTGAGCGACAACCAGACCCAGATCGACAACCGGCCGCCCTCCGTCGCGGCGCTCTTCCTCGAACGGGTCGAGCGCACCCCCGACGCGGAGGCGTACCGCCATCCGGTCCCCGCCGCCTCCGGCACCGGACCGGACGACTGGAAGTCGCTCAGCTGGGGTCAGGCCGCACAGCGCGTCTACGCCATCGCCGCCGGCCTGATCGACCTCGGGGTCCGGCCCGAGGAGCGGGTCGCCCTCGCCTCCTCCACCCGGGTCGAGTGGATCCTCGCCGACCTCGGCGTCATGTGCGCGGGCGCAGCGACCACCACGGTCTACCCGCAGACCAACGCGGAGGAGTCCGCCTTCATCCTCTCGGACTCCGAGTCGAAGGTGCTCATCGCCGAGGACGCCGCCCAGCTGGCCAAGGCGGTCGAGCGCCGGGCCGACCTGCCCGGACTCCACCACGTCGTGGTCGTCGACCCCGAGGGCGCCGACACCTCCGAGGAGTGGGTGCTCACCCTCGCCGAGCTGGAGGCGCGCGGAGCCGCGTACCTGGAGAAGCACCCCGAGGCGGTCAAGGAGCGGGTCTCCGCGATCACCGCCGACCAGCTCGCCACCCTGATCTACACCTCGGGCACCACCGGCCGCCCCAAGGGCGTCCGTCTGCCGCACGACAACTGGTCGTACATGGCCAAGGCCATCGCCGCCACCGGCCTCGTCACCGGCGACGACGTGCAGTACCTCTGGCTGCCGCTCGCCCACGTCTTCGGCAAGGTCCTCACCTCCGGCCAGATCGAGGTCGGCCACGTCACCGCCGTCGACGGCCGCGTCGACAAGATCATCGAGAACCTGCCGGTGGTCCAGCCGACCTACATGGCGGCGGTCCCCCGCATCTTCGAGAAGGTCTACAACGGGGTCGCCGCCAAGGCCCGGGCCGGCGGCGGCGCCAAGTACAAGATCTTCCAGTGGGCCGCCGGCGTCGCCCGCGAGTACGCCAAGGTCACCCAGGACAACTTCCGCCGCACCGGCACCGCCTCCGCGCCCTTCGGCCTCACCGCCAAGCACAAGGTCGCCGACACCCTCGTCTACGCCAAGATCCGCGAGGCGTTCGGCGGCCGGCTGCGCGCCTGCGTCTCCGGCTCCGCCGCCCTCGCCCCCGAGATCGGCTACTTCTTCTCCGGCGCCGGCATCCACATCCTGGAGGGGTACGGCCTCACCGAGTCCTCCGCCGCCTCCTTCGTCAACCCGGGCGAGGCGTACCGCACCGGCACCGTCGGCAAGCCGCTCCCCGGCACCGAGGTCCGCATCGCCGACGACGGCGAGATCCTGCTCCGCGGCCCCGGCATCATGGAGGGCTACCACGGCCTGCCCGAGAAGACCGCCGAGGTCCTGGAGGCCGACGGCTGGTTCCACACCGGCGACATCGGCGAGCTCTCCCCGGACGGCTACCTCAAGATCACCGACCGCAAGAAGGACCTGATCAAGACCTCCGGCGGCAAGTACATCGCCCCCGCCGAGGTCGAGGGCCAGTTCAAGGCCGTCTGCCCGTTCGTCTCCAACATCCTCGTCCACGGCGCCGACCGGAACTTCTGCACCGCGCTCATCGCCCTCGACGAGCCCGCCATCCTCGGCTGGGCCGCCGACCACGACCTCGCCGGCAGGTCGTACGCCGAGGTCGTCGCCGCCCCGCAGACCGAGCGGCTCATCCAGGGGTACGTGGACCGGCTCAACGAGGGCCTCCAGCGCTGGCAGACGATCAAGAAGTTCCGGCTGCTCCCGCGCGACCTCGACATCGAGCACGGCGAGCTCACCCCCTCGCTCAAGCTGAAGCGCCCGGTCGTCGAGCGCACCTACAAGGAGCTCATCGACGGCATGTACGAGGGGTCGCGGGAGTCCTGATCCCGGCCTGACGCCCGCCGCGGGCGGTACGGGAGCGGGGTGCGGGACAATGGACCCCATGCCTTCCGTACTGCCCGATGGTGAGCCCATGCCCGAGGACGGGGCGCTGCCCGCGCGCGCCCTGGAAGGGGCCGGGGAGCGGCCGCTCGGGTTCTATCTGCACGTGCCGTACTGCGCCACGCGGTGCGGGTACTGCGACTTCAACACGTACACCGCGAGCGAGCTGCGCGGTGCCGGCGGCGTGCTCGCCTCGCGGGACAACTACGCGGGGCAGGTCGCCGAGGAGATCCGGCTCGCCCGGAAGGTGCTCGGCGACGACCCGCGGCCGGTGCGGACCGTCTTCGTCGGCGGCGGCACGCCGACGATGCTGGCCGCCGGCGACCTCGTCCGGATGCTGGCGGCGATCCGGGACGAGTTCGGGCTCGCCGACGACGCCGAGGTGACGACCGAGGCGAATCCGGAGTCCGTGGACCCCGCCTACCTGGCGGAGCTGCGGGCCGGCGGCTTCAACCGGATCTCCTTCGGGATGCAGAGCGCCCGGCCGCACGTGCTGAAGGTGCTCGACCGGAACCACACGCCGGGGCGGCCCGAGGCGTGCGTCGCGGAGGCGCGGGCCGCCGGGTTCGAGCACGTCAACCTCGACCTCATCTACGGGACGCCCGGGGAGAGCGACGACGACTGGCGGGCGTCGCTCGACGCGGCCATCGGGGCCGGGCCCGACCACGTCAGCGCGTACGCCCTGATCGTCGAGGAGGGTACGCAGCTGGCGCGGCGGATCCGGCGCGGCGAGGTCCCGATGACCGACGACGACGTGCACGCGGACCGGTACCTGATCGCCGACGCGGCCTTCGAGGAGGCCGGGTTCTCCTGGTACGAGGTGTCCAACTGGGCCACCTCCGACGCCGGGCGCTGCCTCCACAACGAGCTGTACTGGCGCGGCGCGGACTGGTGGGGCGCGGGTCCCGGCGCCCACTCGCACGTGGGCGGGGTGCGGTGGTGGAACGTCAAGCACCCGGGCGCGTACGCGGCGGCCCTGGGGGAGGGGCGGTCGCCGGGCGCCGGACGGGAGCTCCTGTCGGACGAGGACCGGCGGGTCGAGCGGATCCTGCTGGAGCTGCGGCTTCGGGAGGGCGTCGAGCTGGGGCTGCTGAAGCCGGCGGGGCGGGCCGCGGCCGAGCGGGCGCTCGCGGACGGGCTGCTCGATGCCGAGCCGTACGGTGCCGGGCGGGCCGTGCTGACGCTGCGGGGGCGGTTGCTGGCGGACGCGGTGGTGCGGGACCTGGTGGACTAGGGCGCCGTCCTGGTGGTGCGGGCCCGGGCGCGGACGCCTGGGCGCCGCCGGGGGCGCCGTCCGGTGCGCCCACCCGTCCCGCCCTGCGGGACAGCCGCCCGCACGGGGCCGGCTAGCCCACCGTCACGAAGTCGATCAGGTGCTCCACCTTGCCCAGGAGCTCGGGTTCCAGGTCCTTGTAGGACGTGACCCGCTTCAGGATGGCCTGCCAGATCGCGCCCGTGTTGTCGGCGGGCCAGCCGAGGGCCTGGCAGGTGCCCGTCTTCCAGTCCTGGCCGCGGGGGATCTCCGGCCAGGCGCGGATGCCGAGGACGGACGGCTTCACCGCCTGCCAGATGTCGATGTAGGGGTGGCCGACGACCAGGACGTGGTCCGAGGCGACCTGGGCGGCGATGCGGGACTCCTTGGAGCCCGGGACCAGGTGGTCGACGAGGACGCCGAGGCGGGCGTCGGGGCCCGGGGCGAAGTCGGCGACGATCTCCGGGAGGTGGTCGACGCCCTCCAGGTACTCGACGACCACGCCCTCGATGCGCAGGTCGTCGCCCCAGACGCGTTCCACCAGCTCCGCGTCGTGGCGGCCCTCGACGTAGATGCGGCTCGCGCGGGCGACCCGGGCCCGGGCGCCGGGGACGGCGATCGAGCCGGAGGCCGTACGGGCCGGGCGGGACGCGGCGGGGGCGGTGGGGCGCACCAGGGTCACCACGCGGCCGTCCAGGAGGAAGCCGCGCGGGTCGAGCGGGAAGACGCGGTGCTTGCCGAAGCGGTCCTCCAGCGTCACCGTCCCCGCCTCGCAGCGGATCACCGCCCCGCAGAAGCCCGTGGAGACCTCCTCGACCACCAGGTCCGGGTCGGCCGGGACCTCGGGGACGGGCGCCGCCCGCTTCCACGGCGGGGTGAGGTCGGCGTCGTAGCTGCGCACGGGTTCCAGTCCTCCGGGGGCGCGGGCGGGTTCTCCGCGGACGCTACGACACCCCGAAGCGGCGTGCCAGTTCATCGCGCTGGCGTCGGACGAAGGCCGCGTCGACCGTCGCGCCGTGGCCGGGGACGTACAGGGCGTCCTCGCCGCCGAGGGCGAGGAGGCGGTCGAGGGCGTCGGGCCAGCGGTGGCCGATCGCGTCCGGGCCGGCCTGCGGCTCGCCGGACTCCTCGACCAGGTCGCCGCAGAAGACGACCTCCCGCTCGCCCGGTACGCAGACGACCAGGTCGTGGCCGGAGTGGGCGGGGCCCAGATTGGCCAGGAGGACCTGGCGGCCGCCCAGGTCGAGGGTCCACTCGCCGGTGACGGTGTGGCGCGGGGCCACCAGCACCTCCGTCGCCTCCGCCGCGGCCCGCTCGTCGACGCCCTGCCGTACCGCGTCCGTGTACAGCTCCTCGCGGGCGTGCGCGGAGCCGAGGAGCTCGTCCGTGCCGACCGCGCCGAAGACCTCCGCGCCGGCGAAGGCGGCCGTGCCCAGGACGTGGTCGAAGTGGGGGTGGCCGAGTGCGATGTGCGTCACGCGCCGGCCGCCGGTGATCGCCTCCGCCTGGGCCCGGATCCCGGCGCCCTCGGCGAGCGTGGAGCCGGTGTCGTACAGCAGCACGGCCCGTTCTCCCACGACCAGTCCGGTCGTCGCGTCCCAGCCGGGGAGCCGCCGCCGGCCCACCCCGTCCGCGAGCCGTTCCCACCCCTGAGCCGCCCAGACCGCTTCGTCGATGTCCATGCCGCCGACGCTAGCGGGTCCGCCTCCTTGCCAGGAGCGACGGGCCCGGCCGTACACTGGCCGGGGGTTTCCTGGCACTCGGACAGGGCGAGTGCCAAAAGCGGAGCAACCGGAACGGCTGGAACGGGAGGTGTGCGCGTGCTGAGCGAACGCAGACTCGAGGTGCTGCGCGCCATCGTCCAGGACTACGTCGGCACCGAGGAACCGGTCGGTTCCAAGGCGCTCACGGAGCGCCACAAGCTCGGGGTCTCTCCCGCCACCGTGCGCAACGACATGGCGGTGCTGGAGGAGGAGGGGTACATCGCCCAGCCCCACACCAGCGCCGGCCGGATCCCCACCGACAAGGGCTACCGTCTCTTCGTGGACCGGCTGGCCGGCGTCAAGCCGCTCTCGACCCCCGAGCGGCGCGCCATCCACAACTTCCTCGACGGCGCAGTGGACCTCGACGACGTCGTGGGCCGTACGGTGCGGCTGCTCGCGCAGCTGACCCGGCAGGTCGCCGTCGTCCAGTACCCGTCGCTGACCCGTTCGTCGATCCGTCACGTCGAGCTGCTGTCGCTGGCCCCGGCCCGGCTGATGCTCGTCCTGATCACGGACACCGGACGGGTCGAGCAGCGGGTGATCGACTGTCCCGCGCCCTTCGGCGAGACCTCCCTCGCCGATCTGCGGGCCCGGCTGAACAGCCGGGTCGGCGGCCGTCGCTTCGCCGACGTGCCGCAGCTGGTACAGGACCTCCCCGAGTCCTTCGAGGAGCCCGAGGAGCGCGCCACGGTCTCGACCGTGCTCGCGACCCTCCTGGAGACGCTCGTGGAGGAGCACGAGGAGCGGCTGATGATCGGCGGCACCGCCAATCTCACCCGCTTCGGACACGACTTCCCGCTGACGATCAGGCCCGTCCTGGAGGCCCTTGAGGAGCAGGTCGTGCTCCTCAAGCTGCTCGGCGAGGTCAAGGAATCGGGCATGACCGTACGCATCGGGCACGAGAACGCCTACGAAGGGCTGAACTCCACGTCCGTCGTCTCGGTCGGCTACGGTTCGGGCGGCGAGGCAGTCGCCAAACTCGGCGTGGTCGGACCGACCCGCATGGACTACCCCGGAACGATGGGAGCGGTACGCGCAGTGGCACGTTACGTCGGACAGATCCTGGCGGAGTCGTAAGTGGCCACGGACTACTACGCCACACTCGGCGTGCGCCGCGACGCGTCCCAGGACGAGATCAAGAAGGCTTTCCGCCGCCTGGCCCGCGAGCTTCACCCGGACGTCAATCCGGACCCGAAGACGCAGGAGCGGTTCAAGGAGATCAACGCCGCCTACGAGGTCCTGTCGGACCCGCAGAAGAAGCAGGTCTACGACCTCGGCGGCGACCCCCTGTCCAACTCCGGCGGGGGCGGCGCGGGCGGCTTCGGGGCCGGTGGCTTCGGCAACTTCTCCGACATCATGGACGCCTTCTTCGGCACGGCCTCGCAGCGCGGACCGCGCTCGCGGACCCGCCGCGGCCAGGACGCCATGATCCGTCTGGAGATCGACCTCAACGAGGCGGCCTTCGGCACGACCAAGGACATCCAGGTCGACACGGCCGTCGTCTGCACCACCTGTTCGGGTGAGGGTGCCGCCCCCGGCACCTCCGCGCAGACCTGTGACATGTGCCGCGGCCGCGGCGAGGTCTCGCAGGTCACCCGGTCGTTCCTCGGCCAGGTCATGACCTCCCGGCCCTGCCCCCAGTGCCAGGGCTTCGGCACCGTCGTCCCGACCCCGTGCCCCGAGTGCGCGGGCGACGGCCGGGTCCGGTCGCGGCGCACGCTGACGGTGAAGATCCCCGCCGGTGTCGACAACGGCACCCGGATCCAGCTCGCGGGCGAGGGCGAGGTCGGCCCCGGCGGCGGCCCCGCCGGCGACCTGTACGTCGAGATCCAGGAGACCCCGCACGAGGTCTTCCAGCGGCGCGGCGACGACCTGCACTGCACGGTCACCCTCCCGATGACGGCGGCGGCGCTCGGCACGAAGGTGCAGCTCCAGACGCTGGACGGGCTGGAGGAGATCGACATCCGCCCGGGCACCCAGTCCGGCCAGTCGGTCCCGCTGCACGGCCGCGGCGTCACGCACCTGCGGGGCAACGGGCGCGGCGACCTGATCGTCCACGTCGAGGTCCAGACCCCGGGCAAGCTCGACGCCGAGCAGGAGCGCCTCCTGCGCGAACTGGCCAAGCTGCGCGGCGAGGAACGGCCCACGGGCCAGTTCCAGCCGGGGCAGCAGGGGCTGTTCTCGCGGCTGAAGGACGCGTTCAACGGGCGCTGAGCGGTCGGGCCCCTGCTGCTGGGGGTCCGGGGGTCGTCCCCCGGGTGAGCACAGTCGGCCGGGGCAGCAGGGCTTGTTCTCGCGGCTGAAGGACGTGTTCAACGGGCGCTGATCCGGGAACGGCGTGATCGCTGTGTGATCGCTGCGTGAGAGGGGTGGCACTCTGAGTGCCGCCCCTTTCCCGTGCCCGGGAACGGGCATGACACGATGCCCATATGTCCACCACCGCACTGAACGATCTCTTCCGGTACCCGATCGTGCAGGCCCCCATGGCGGGTGGCGCTTCCAGTCCCGCGCTCGTCGGAGCCGTCGGCGCGGCCGGCGCGCTCGGCTTCCTCGCCGCCGGGTACAAGACGGCCGGCGGTCTCTACCAGGAGATCAAACAGGTCCGCGGGCTGACCGGACAGCCCTTCGGCGTCAACGTCTTCATGCCGCAGACCGGCCCCACCGCCGACCCCGCGGCCATCGAGGTCTACCGCCACCAGCTGGCCGGGGAGGCCGGCTGGTACGGGACCCCGCTCGGCGAGACCGACGACTCGCGTGACGACGGGTACGAGTCCAAGCTGGCGATCCTCCTGGAGGACCCGGTCCCCGTCGTCTCCTTCACCTTCGGCTGCCCGAAGCCCGAGACCCTGGAGGCGTTCGCCCGCGCCGGCACGTACACGATCGTCACCGTCACCTCCGCCGACGAGGCCCGCACGGCCCAGGCGGCGGGCGCCGACGCGCTGTGCGTCCAGGGCGTCGAGGCGGGCGGCCACCAGGGCTCGTACCGGGACGACCCGGCCGACGAGCAGCGCGGCACCGGCCTGCTCGCCCTGCTCACCCAGGTCCGGGAGACGACCGCGCTGCCGCTGGTCGCCGCCGGCGGCCTGATGCGCGGCGCGCAGATCGCCGCCGTGCTCGCCGCCGGGGCCGCCGCCGCCCAGCTCGGCACCGCCTTCCTCGTCTGCCCCGAGTCCGGCGCCCACCCGCTGCACAAGCGGGCCCTCACCGACCCGCTCTTCAACCGGACCGCCCTCACCCGGGCCTTCTCCGGCCGGCCCGCCCGCGGGCTCGTCAACCGCTTCATGCGCGAGCACGGCCCGTACGCCCCCGCCGGCTACCCCGAGATCCACCACCTCACCGCCCCGCTGCGGAAGGCCGCCGCCGGCGCCGGCGACCCCCAGGGCATGGCCCTGTGGGCGGGCCAGGGCCACCGGCTGGCCCGCGAGCTGCCCGCCGCGGAGCTCGTCGAGGTGCTCGCCGCCGAACTCGACACCGCCCTCACCGAACTCGCCGACCCGGCCCTCAGGAGTGCCTCATGACCGCCCCCGTCTTCGTCGTCGACGCCGTCCCCGGCGCCGGCACCTTCGTCCTGGAGGGCTCCGAGGGACGGCACGCCGTCTCCGTGAAGCGCCTCCAGGCCGGCGAGGAGCTCGTCCTCACCGACGGCCGGGGCCGCTGGGCGGAGTGCGTGGTGCGGGAGACCGAGGGCAAGGACCGGCTGACCGTGGAGGTGACGGGGGAGCACGAGGAGCCGGAGGAGGAGCCGCGGATCACCGTCGTCCAGGCCCTCCCCAAGGGCGACCGGGGCGAACTCGCCGTCGAGACCATGACCGAGACCGGCGTCGACGCGATCGTGCCGTGGGCCGCCTCCCGCTGCATCACCCAGTGGCGCGGCGACCGCGGCCTCAAGGCGCTCGCCAAGTGGCGCGCCACCGCCCGCGAGGCCGGCAAGCAGTCCCGCCGCACCCGCTTCCCCGAGGTCGCCGACCTGATGACCACCAAGCAGGTCGCCCAGCTGCTCGCCGCCGCCGACTTCGCGGCCGTGCTGCACGAGGACCGCGACCACCCGAGCGGCGCCCTCGCCACCGCCGGACTCCCCGCGAAGGGCTCCGTCGTGCTGGTCGTCGGCCCCGAGGGCGGGGTCTCCCCGGAGGAGCTGGCCGCCTTCGAGGCGGCGGGCGCGAAGCCGTACCGGCTCGGCCGGAGCGTCCTGCGCACCTCCACGGCCGGTACCGCGGCCACCGCCCTCGTCCTCGGCCGCACCGGCCGCTGGGGCTGAACCGCCCAGGGGGGACCCGCTGTCCGGCCGCCACGGGTCTTTTCTAGGCTGACCCCCATGGCCGACGAGTCCTCCCTGATCCGCAGTCTGCGCGCCGCGGTCGCCGCCGCGCCCGGCGACGTGCCCCTGCGCCTCCACTTCGCCGAACTCCTCCTCGCCGAGGGGCGGAACGACGAGGCCGTCACGGAGGCGGCCGTCGCCCTCCAGCACGCGCCGGGGGACGCCGCGGCCCGGGCCCTGATGGTCCGCGCCATGGGAATGCCGCCGGCCGCGCCCGCCCCCGAGCCGCCGGCCGTGCCCGCACCCGAGCCGCCGGCCGTGCCCGCGCCGCCGGCCGTGCCGCCCGCGCCCGCACCGGAGACCCCGGCCGCGCCCGTACGGCCCGAGACGGGGCAGGACTTCGACTGGGCCGCCGCCGAGGAGCAGGTGTCCGACCTCGTCGGGCCGCGGTTCCTGGAGGAGCCGCAGGCCGACGGCGGGGACGGACTCGCCGGGGACGCCGCCGCCTGGGACGTGGACGCGCCCGGGTCCGTACGCCTCGCCGACGTCGGCGGCATGACCGACGTCAAGGAACGGCTCGAAGCCGCCTTCCTCGCACCCATGCGCAATCCCGAACTCCGCCGCCTCTACGGCAAGTCGCTCCGCGGCGGACTCCTCCTCTACGGCCCGCCCGGCTGCGGCAAGACCTTCATCGCCCGGGCCGTCGCCGGCGAACTCGGCGCCAACTTCCTCACCGTCTCCCTCTCCGACGTCCTCGACATGTGGATCGGGGCCTCCGAGAAGAACATCCACGACATCTTCGAGACCGCCCGCCGCCAGGCTCCCTGCGTGGTCTTCCTCGACGAGCTGGACGCCCTCGGCGGCAAGCGCTCCCGCACCCACAGCAACGGCCTCCGCAACGTCGTCAACCAGCTCCTCACCGAGCTCGACGGCATCGCCTCCGGCGCCGGCAACGAAGGGGTCTTCGTCCTCGCCGCCACCAACGTGCCCTGGGACGTCGACATCGCCCTGCGCCGCCCCGGCCGCCTCGACCGCACCCTCCTCGTGCTGCCGCCCGACGGCCCCGCCCGCGAGGCGATCCTCCGCTACCACCTGCGCGACCGGCCCATCGAGGCCGTCGACCTCGGCAAGCTCGTCAAGGCCACCGACGACTTCTCCGGCGCCGACCTCGCCCACCTCTGCGAGACCGCCGCCGAGTCCGCCCTCCTCGACTCCGCCCGCACCGGCAAGGTCCGGCTCATCACCACCAAGGACCTGCTCGGCGCCGCCAAGCAGATCCGGCCGTCCACCGAGCCCTGGTTCGCCGCCGCCCGCAACGTCGCCATGTTCGCCAACGAGGGCGGTCTCTACGACGACCTCCTCGCCTACCTGAAGCGGAAGCGCAAGCTGTGACCACCCCCGCCACCCCCTCCGGCCCCGTCACACCCTCCGCGCTCGCCCGGGCCGAGGCGCTGTACGAGGCCGGCCGGTACGAGCAGGCCGGGGAGCTCGCCGCCCGGCACCTCGCGCAGGAACCCGAGGACGCCGACGCCCTCACCCTGCTCGCCCGCTGCCAGCACCGGGCGGGGAACCACGCCGCCGCCCTCGTCGCCGTCGAGCAGGCGCTGCGCGCCGAGCCCGAGCTGATCATGGCGCACCTGATGCGCACCCAGATCCTGCTCGCCCTCAAGCGGTACGGGGACGCCGAGGCCGCCGCCCACCGCTCGGTCCAGCTGGCCCCGCAGTTCTGGGGCAGCCACTACGCGATGGGCACCGCGCTCGCCGCGACCGCCGAGGCGGGCGGCGGCCGCGACAAGGCCCGGCTGGCCGCCGCCTACGAGGCCGCCAGGACCGCCGTCGCCCTCGGCCCCGAGGAGGACGCCGCCCACTTCCTCGTCGGCCTCACCGCCCAGCGGCGCGGCGACCACGCCACCGCCCGGCAGGCGTACGAGACGACCCTCCGGCTCAACCCGCAGAGCAGCGAGGCCCACAACAACCTCTCCCTGGTCCGGCTGCGCCGCCGCTGGTTCCGCCGCGGGGCCTGGACGCAGGCGGCGGAGGGCTTCGTCGCCTCCGCCGCGCTCGACCTCACCGACCGCAAGGCCCGCTTCAACCTGGAGGCGATGGCCTGGGGGACCGCCGCCGGCGCGCGCTGGGTCGCCCTGGTCGGCTTCCTCGCCTCCGCGGTCGGCGCCGCCCCGGTCAGGACCGGCGCGACCGGCGCCGACGCCGTCGTGCCCCTCGTCATCGGCGCCGCCGTGCTCGTCGGCGCCTGGGCCGGCTGGGCCGTGTGGATGGCCCGCCGGGTGCCGCCGCGGCTGCGCCGCCCGCTGCTCCTCGTCGCCCGCAACTGCCGGCCGGTGCTCGCGATGGCCGCGGCCGTCGCGCTGCTCGGGCTGTACTCGGCGGTCTCCATGGCGCTGTGGTCCTTCGACGCCGGTCTGGTCGCGGGGCTCGGCACGCCGCTCTTCTGGGCCGTGGTCCTCACGTACTGGATCAGCCGCTCCGCCCTCAACCGGCGGATGCCCAAGGACTGAGCGGGCTCGCCGGATAGCATGCGCAGGTACTGATCCACCGACGGCGAGGAGCCCGCAGCATGGCCGGAGAGCCGCAGAGCGACTGCCTGTTCTGCAAGATCGCGGCAGGGGAGGTGCCGGCGACGATCGTCCGCGAGACCGAGACCACGCTGGCGTTCCGCGACATCAACCCGCAGGCGCCCACCCACGTGCTCGTCATCCCGCGCCTCCACTACCCGGACGCCGCCTCGCTCGCCGCCGCCGCGCCGACCGTCGCCGCCGACGTGCTGCGCGAGGCCGGCGAGGTCGCCGAGCAGGAGAAGATCGACGGCAGCGGCTACCGCATCATCCTCAACACCGGCGCGGGCGCGGGCCAGACCGTCTTCCACGCGCACGCGCACGTGCTGGGCGGCCGCGGCCTCAACTGGCCCCCCGGATAGGACCGCGCCCGTGTCCGTCCGCGAACTGGTCGTCCTCGGCACCGCCAGCCAGGTCCCGACCCGCCACCGAAACCACAACGGGTACCTGCTCCGCTGGGACGGCCACGGCCTGCTCTTCGACCCCGGCGAGGGCACCCAGCGGCAGATGCTGCGGGCCGGGGTCGCCGCGCACGACCTGAACCGGATCTGCGTCACGCACTTCCACGGCGACCACTCGCTGGGCCTGGCCGGGGTGATCCAGCGGATCAACCTCGACCAGGTCCCGCACCAGATCACCGCCCACTACCCGGCCAGCGGGCAGCACTTCTTCGAACGGCTGCGGTACGCCACCGCCTACCGCGAGTCCGTCGAACTGACCGAGGCGCCGGTCGCCGAGGACGGCGTCCTCGCCGTCACCGGCGCCTTCACGCTGGAGGCCCGCCGGCTCTCCCACCCCGTCGAGTCCTTCGGCTACCGCCTCGTCGAGCCCGACGGGCGCCGGCTGCTGCCGGAGCGGCTCGCCGCCCACGGCATCAAGGGCCCGGACGTGGGCCGCATCCAGCGCGAGGGCAGCCTCGGCGGGGTCACCCTCGACGAGGTGAGCGAGGTCCGGCGCGGGCAGCGCTTCGCCTTCGTCATGGACACCCGGCTCTGCGACGGCGTCCACGCCCTCGCGGACGGCACCGACCTCCTCGTCATCGAGTCCACCTTCCTCGACGAGGACCGCCGGCTCGCCGCCGACCACGGCCACCTCACGGCCGGTCAGGCCGCCGCCGTCGCCCGCGACGCCGGCGTCCGGCACCTCGTCCTCACCCACTTCTCGCAGCGCTACTCCGACCCGACGGAGTTCGAACGGCAGGCCCGGGCCGCCGGATTCGAGGGCGAGCTGAGCATTGCCCAGGACCTCATGCGGGTCCCCGTACCGAAACGAACGTGAACATGTCTGTCGCCGCCCTCCCCAAGGCCGAACTGCACCTCCACATCGAAGGCACCCTCGAACCCGAGCTGGCCTTCGCCCTCGCCGAGCGGAACGGCGTCACCCTCCCGTACGCCGACACCGAGGCGCTGCGCGAGGCGTACCGCTTCAGCGACCTCCAGTCCTTCCTCGACCTGTACTACGCCCTGATGGCGGTCCTGCGGACCGCAGAGGACTTCACCGCGCTCGCCGACGCCTACCTGGAGCGGGCCGCCGCCCAGGGCGTCCGGCACGCCGAGATCTTCTTCGACCCGCAGGCGCACACCTCGCGGGGCGTCCCGATCGGCACCGTCGTCGAGGGGCTGACCGCCTCCCTCGACCGGGCCGAGGAGCGGTACGGGATCTCCACCCGGCTCATCCTCTGCTTCCTGCGCGACGAGTCCGCCGAGTCGGCGCTCGCCACCCTGGAGGCCGCGAAGCCGTACCTCGACCGGATCACCGGCGTCGGCCTCGACTCGGCCGAGGTCGGCCACCCGCCGGCCAAGTTCCGCGCCGTGTACGAGGAGGCCGCCCGGCTCGGCCTGCGGCGGGTCGCGCACGCGGGCGAGGAGGGCCCGGCGTCGTACGTCCGCGAGGCGCTGGACGTGCTCGGCGTGGAGCGGATCGACCACGGCCTGCGCTGCATGGAGGACCCCGACCTGGTCGAGCGACTGGTCCGCGAGCGGATCCCGCTGACGCTGTGCCCGCTGTCGAACGTGCGGCTGCGGGTGATCGACACGCTGGCGGACCACCCGCTGCGGGCGATGCTGGACGCGGGGCTGCTGGTGACGGTCAACTCGGACGACCCCGCGTACTTCGGGGGTTACGTGGGCGACAACTACGACGGGGTCCGTGACGCGCTCGGGCTCGCGCCGGAGCAGCTGCGGACGCTGGCGCGGCACTCCTTCGAGGCGGCCTTCCTGGACGACGACGAGCCCCGTCGCGCCCGCTACCTCGCGGAAGTAGCCGCCCACGCCTTCTGACCCCACCCGCGCCGGCCGCGCCGCCGCCCCGTTGTGGGCCATGGTTCCGCCGTGCGGAACGCCTGCCCACACGGGGGCCGCCGGGAGCGGTCAGCGGGTGTTGGTGGGGCGGGCCAGGTGGTAGGTGGATTGCGTGGGGGCGGGGTGGGGCGGGGGTGCCAGGGGGGTGATCTCCTGTTCGGGGGCGCCCACCTGGGGCAGCAGCGCCCGCGGGGCCGGAGACGCGCCCGCCACGAACGCCGCCGGTGCCCCGCCGCGGCGGCGGACCGAGCCGGGGACCAGGGGCCGCCCGGAGGCGTGGCGGGCGACCGCGGTCATCGGCGCGGCGACCAGCACGAGGAGGCCGGCCAGGACCGCGCCCATGCCCGGGTAGCCGGCCGTCTCGGAGAGGACGCTGCCGGCGAGCGGGCCGCAGGCCGTGCCGAGGGACGACGCCGAGCCGACGAGGACCGCCCAGCGGCCGCGCGGGTCGAGGGAGGCGGCGAGACCGAGCAGGTACGAGAGGACGACCGGGTAGACCGCGTTCCAGAGGATCTCGCCGGTCGCGAAGGAGGCCAGGCCGTCGGCGGCCGCGCTGAGCAGGACGCAGCACGCGATCAGGGCCGTGCCCGCGCCGATCGGCACCGCGCGCCCCAGGCGCGAGCCGAGCGCCCCCGCCGCCGTGACCCCCGCCAGGCCCGCGCCGAGCGCCAGCGCGAAGACCGCGCCGACGGTCACCTCGGAGAGCCCCGCCTGGCCGGTGCCGATCCGGCCGCTGACGCCCCAGAGCGCGTTCTGGGCGAGGGACCAGCACAGGACACAGCCGGCCAGGACCGCGCCCGCCCGCCGGTACGGCAGCGGTCCGGCGGCCTCCGGGACCGGCGCGCCCCGGTACGCGCGCGTGGCGCCCGGCAGCCGGCCCGTCACCGGCCACACCAGGACCGCCGCCCCGGCCAGCGCGAGCAGCGGCAGGGCGTGGCCGCCGCCGAGCCGCGGCAGCGTCAGGTAGAGCGCGCCGGCCGCCGCCGAGACCGACAGCAGGCCCAGCGTGGACGCCCGCTGCGGATCCGGCTGCCCGGCGATCCCGGAGGCCGCCACCGCCGTCGCCGTACCCGAGCCGAAGCCGCCGAGGACCACCCCGGCGACCACCAGCGGCACACTGCCGGTCGCGGCGGCGGAGCCGTACCCGAGGGCCATCGCGAGCAGTCCGAGCCGGGCGGCCCGGCGGGGGCCGATCCGCTCCACGCGCGCGGCGAGCGTGAAACCGGCGGAGGCGGAGCCGAGCAGCAGCACCGAACCCGTCAGACCGGCCTGGGTCGGACCCAGGCCGAGTCCGGCGGCGAGCCGGCCGACGACGGTCGGCAGCAGGTACGGGGCGAGATAGCCGGCCGTGAAGAGGGCGACGAGGGCGGCGAGAGGCCCCCGGGCGCGCGGGCGCGCAGACATGGGCGTTCCAGGAACCGAACGGAGAAATGAGACGGCGCCCCGGTGATTCACGGGGTCGCGGCACCATGTGTATCAAGCGACCGAATGGGCGGAGAAGGCACTCTCCCCCGATTCGTCCTGTGAGACGGGACACAATCGGTTTCGGAGGGGTGAACCGGGGTACGGACGAGCGATCCGCCGCGTCACCCCCGTCACGCCGACCCCATCGGGCACACTGTCCGGATCGGCACCCGGTGCCGATCCCGCCGCACCACGAACGGGGAGTCACGCCGTGAGCACAGCCAGCGGAGACCAGCGCGCGGAGCCGGACGGAGAGGACGCGCGGCCCCGCCCCGAGCCCGGCATCGACCCGCTGGAGACCGTCCGCGAACCCGCCGACCCGGCCTGCGACGTCTTCCTCACCGGCACCGTCTTCCTCGACATCATCTTCACCGGCCTCGACAGCGCCCCCGTCCGCGGCACCGAGTCGTGGGCCCGCGGCATGGGCTCCAGCCCCGGCGGCGTCGCCAACATGGCCACCGCCCTCGCCCGCCTCGGCCTGCGCACCTCCCTCGCCGCCGCCTTCGGCGACGACCACTACGGCGAGTACTGCTGGGACGCCCTCGAACAGGGCGAGGGCATCGACCTCTCGCTCTCCCGCACCGTCTCCGGCTGGCACTCGCCGGTCACCGTCTCCATGGCCTACGAGGGGGAGCGGACGATGGTCTCCCACGGCCACGAGGCCCCCCACCCCGACGGGCCCGCCGTCCGGCCGCCGCTCGCCCGCGCCGCCGTCGCCTCCCTCGCCCCGGGGCGTACCGAGGAGTGGGTGGCCCGCGCCGCCCGCGACGGCGCCCAGGTCTTCGCCGACGTCGGCTGGGACGACACCGGCCGCTGGGACCTGGCGGCCCTGACCGACCTGGAGCACTGCGAGGCGTTCCTGCCCAACGCCGCCGAGGCGATGCGGTACACCCGGACCGACTGCCCCCGCGCCGCCGCCCGCGCGCTCGCCGACAAGGTCCGCTACGCCGTCGTCACCCTCGGCGCCGAGGGCGCCTACGCCGTCGACGGCGCCACCGGCGAGACCGCCGAGGTGCCCGCCATCCGCGTCGAGGCCCTCGACCCCACCGGCGCCGGCGACGTCTTCGTGGCCGGCTTCGTCACCGGCACCCTCGCCGACTGGCCGCTCGCCGACCGGCTCGCCTTCGCCGGCCTCACCGCCGCCCTCTCCGTCCAGGAGTTCGGCGGCTCCCTCTCCGCCCCCACCTGGACCGAGATCGCCGCCTGGTGGCAGCACGTCCAGCACGACGACCGGCAGGACCCGGAGGCGCTGCGCGCCCGCTACGCCTTCCTCGAAGCCCTGCTCCCCGCCCCCGCGCGCCCCTGGCCGCCGCGCCGCGCGGTGCCCACCATCGGCTTCCGGGCGGCCGTCCCGTAAACCGCTTCGGGCACGGCGGTGCCAGGTCGTAGGCTGGGAGCGAGAGGTTGTCGAGCAGCGAGAACCCCACAGCAGGAGGTATGCGCAGGCCAGAGGGCCGGCCCATGACGCAGACACCCACAGCCCCCAACGGAACGCCGGGCGAGGCCCGTGCCCGCTTCGCGGTGCCCGCCAAGCACCCCATGGTGACCGTCCTCGGTTCCGGCGACTCCCTGCTCCGCGTGATCGAGCACGCCTTCCCCGACGTCGACATCCACGTCCGGGGAAACGAGGTCAGCGCGGTCGGCGACGCAGCGGAAGTCGCCCTCATCCAGCGCCTGTTCGACGAGATGATGCTGGTGCTCCGCACCGGACAGCCGATGACGGAGGACGCAGTGGAACGCTCCATCGCCATGCTCAAGGCGAGCGAGAACGGCGAAGGCGCCGACGAGACCCCGGCCGAGGTGCTCACCCAGAACATCCTCTCCAGCCGGGGCCGCACCATCCGCCCCAAGACGCTCAACCAGAAGCGGTACGTCGACGCGATCGACCAGCACACGATCGTCTTCGGCATCGGCCCCGCCGGCACCGGCAAGACCTACCTGGCCATGGCCAAGGCCGTGCAGGCCCTCCAGTCCAAGCAGGTCACCCGGATCATCCTGACCCGCCCCGCGGTCGAGGCCGGCGAGCGCCTCGGCTTCCTCCCCGGCACCCTCTACGAGAAGATCGACCCGTACCTGCGCCCGCTGTACGACGCCCTGCACGACATGCTCGACCCGGACTCCATCCCCAAACTGATGGCGAACGGCACGATCGAGGTCGCGCCGCTGGCGTACATGCGGGGCCGGACGCTCAACGACGCGTTCATCATCCTCGACGAGGCGCAGAACACGAACCCCGAGCAGATGAAGATGTTCCTCACCCGCCTCGGCTTCGACTCGAAGATCGTCATCACCGGCGACATCACGCAGGTCGACCTCCCCGGCGGCACGAAGAGCGGTCTGCGACAGGTCCGGGACATCCTCGACGGGGTTCCCGACGTGCACTTCTCGACCCTCACGTCGCAGGATGTCGTCCGGCACAGGCTCGTCGGCCGTATCGTCGACGCGTACGAGAAGTACGACAACGCCAACGAGCAGCGCACCGGCCGCAACGGGAAGTAGAAGAGCACCGCACATGTCGATCGACGTCAACAACGAGTCCGGCACCGAGGTCGACGAGCAGGCGATCCTCGACATCGCCCGCTACGCCCTCGGCCGCATGCGCATCCACCCGCTCTCCGAGCTCTCGGTGATCGTGGTCGACGCGGAGGCGATGGAGCAGCTCCACATCCAGTGGATGGACCTCCCCGGACCGACGGACGTCATGTCCTTCCCGATGGACGAGCTGCGCCCGCCGGCCAAGGACGACGAGGAGCCCCCGCAGGGGCTCCTCGGCGACATCGTGCTCTGCCCCGAGGTCGCCAAGAAGCAGGGCGAGGACGCCCCGACCAAGCACTCCATGGACGAGGAGCTCCAGCTGCTCACCGTCCACGGCGTCCTCCACCTGCTCGGCTACGACCACGAGGAGCCGGACGAGAAGGCCGAGATGTTCGGCCTCCAGGCGGCGATCGTCGACGGCTGGCGCGCCGAGAAGGGCCTCACCGGCCCGTCGCCCGCCCCCACCGTCAACTGACCCCGCGCGTCCGATGAGCATCCAGCTGATCCTCGGCGCGGTCGCCCTGGTCGTCGTCGCCTGGCTCGCCGCCTGCGCCGAGGCCGGGCTCGCCCGGGTCTCCGCCTTCCGCGCCGCCGAGGCCGTCCGCGCCGGGCGGCGCGGCGCCGAGAAGCTCTCCCAGGTCGCCTCCGACCCGACCCGCTACCTCAACGTGGCGCTGCTGGTCCGGGTCGCCTGCGAGATGGCGGCCGGCGTCCTCGTCACCTACGCCTGCCTGGAGTACTTCCCGGAGACCTGGGAGGCGCTGCTGGTCGCGATCGCCGTGATGGTGCTGGTCAGCTATGTGGCCGTCGGCGTCTCGCCGCGCACCATCGGCCGCCAGCACCCGCTGAACACGGCCACCGCCGCCGCGTACGTCCTCGTCCCGCTGGCCCGGATCATGGGCCCGATCCCGCAGCTGCTGATCCTCATCGGCAACGCCCTCACCCCGGGCAAGGGCTTCCGCAAGGGCCCCTTCGCCTCGGAGGCGGAGCTGCGGGCCCTGGTGGACCTGGCCGAGCAGGAGTCGCTGATCGAGGACGAGGAGCGCCGGATGGTGCACTCGGTCTTCGAGCTGGGCGACACCCTGGTCCGCGAGGTGATGGTGCCGCGCACCGACCTCGTCTGCATCGAGCGGTACAAGACCGTCCGGCAGGCGCTCACCCTCGCGCTGCGCTCCGGCTTCTCCCGCATCCCGGTGACGGGGGAGAACGAGGACGACGTCGTCGGGATCGTGTACCTGAAGGACCTGGTCCGCAAGACGCACATCAACCGCGACGCCGAGGCCGACCTGGTCTCCACCGCGATGCGCGCGGCGGCCTTCGTCCCCGACACCAAGAACGCCGGCGACCTGCTGCGCGAGATGCAGCAGGAGCGCAACCACGTCGCCGTCGTCATCGACGAGTACGGCGGCACGGCCGGCATCGTCACGATCGAGGACATCCTGGAGGAGATCGTCGGCGAGATCACCGACGAGTACGACCGTGAGCTGCCGCCGGTCCAGGAGCTCGGCGACGAACGCCACCGGGTCACCGCCCGCCTCGACATCGGCGACCTGGGCGAGCTGTACGGCTTCGGCCCCGACGAGTTCGACGACGAGGACGTGGAGACCGTCGGCGGGCTGCTCGCCAAGGCCCTCGGCCGGGTCCCGATCGCGGGCGCCACGGCCGTCGTCGCCCTGCCGGACGGGCGGGAGCTGAAGCTGACCGCGGAGGCCCCGGCCGGCCGCCGGAACAAGATCGTCACCGTGCTCGTCGAGCCGGTCGTCCCGGCCGGAGCGGAGGGGAAGGACCAGGAGTGACCCCGGACCGGCTGCGCGCCTTCTGCCTGGAGTTCAACGACGCCACCGAGGAGTTCCCCTTCGGGCCCGACACCTCGGTCTTCAAGGTGGCGGGGAAGATGTTCGCGCTCTCCTGGCTGGACGGCGAGCCGCTGCGGGTCAATCTGAAGTGCGACCCGGAGGACGCCGTCCGGCTCCGCGAGGAGCACCCGGCGATCACCCCCGGCTACCACATGAACAAGCGCCACTGGAACACGGTGGAGGTGGCCGGGCTCCCGGACCGGATGGTCCGGGAGCTCATCGAGGACTCGTACGACCTGGTCGTCGCCGGGCTGCCGAAGGCGGTACGGCTCCGCCTCGACCGGCCGTAGCTCACCGGGAGCGACGCAGGCCCAGGGCGAGGACGGCCGCTGCCGCCAGCACGATCGCCGCGTCCAGCGCGAGGACCGTGCGGACGCCCCCGTAGAGGCTGTCGCCGGTGGTGGCGAGCACGCCGAGCAGCGGGATGCCGATGGTGATGCCGACCTGCTGGGTGGTGGTGACCAGGCCGGTCGCCAGGCCCTGCTCCTCGTCCGGGACACCGGAGGTGACGGTCACGCCGTACGAGATGATCGCGCCGAGGTGGCACATGGAGGCCAGCGAGACGGCGACGGCGGCGAGGAGCGCGCCCGACTCCGCGCCGATGCCCAGCAGGGCCGCCACGAACACGCCCTGGCCCGCGAGCGAGAGCACCAGGGTGCGGCGGGCTCCGAACCGGCCGATCACCCTGGGGACCACGGACCCGGCGAAGACCGAGACGACTCCCTGCGCGCCGAAGATCAGGCCGGTGAGGAAGCCGGAGAGCTCCAGGGTCTTCTGGAGGTACAGGGTCAGGACGAAGACGACCACCGACATCATCGAGAAGGTCACGAGCCCGCCCAGGTTGCCGAGGGCGACGGTGCGCCGCTTCAGCATCGGCAGCGACACCAGGGGGGACGGGCTGCGGGACTCCACGATCACGAAGGCCACCAGGAGCGCCACGCCGACGACCAGGCTGACGAGCACGTCGGTGCCGCCGAAGCCGCGTTCGGCCGCCGTCGACAGGGCGTAGATCAGGGAGAGCAGACCGCCGGTGACCGTCACGGCGCCCGGCACGTCGAGCCGGGGCCGCTCCGTGGTGCGGGACTCGGGCAGCAGGCCCGGCGCGAGCGGGAGCACGATCAGGGTGAAGAAGGCGAGCATCCCCATGGTGGACCTCCAGCCCAGGGTGTCGGTCATGACCCCGCCGAGGACCATGCCGATGGTGAAGCCCAGGGACAGCAGGGTGCCGGAGATGCCGAGCGCCCGTTCGCGCTGCGGGCCCTCCGGGAAGGTGGTCGTCAGCAGGGACATGCCGGTCGGGACGACGGCGGCCGCGCCGAGGCCCTGGAGGGCGCGCCCGGTGAGGAAGGAGGCCGGGTCCCAGGCGAGAGCGGCGAGCAGCGAGGCGGCGCCGAAGAGGGCGAGGCCCGCCAGGAAGAGCTTCCTGCGCCCGTACAGGTCGCCGAGCCGGCCGGACAGCAGGAGGAAGCCGCCGGACGGCAGCGCGAAGGCGGTGACCGCCCACTGGAGGGCCGACGGACCGAGGCCGAGGTCGGAGCCGAGCGCGGGCAGCGCCACGTTCAGGACGGAGAAGTCCAGGGCCACCATGAACTGGGCGGCGCACAGCACCACGAGGATGAGCCGGGACCGCCCGGTGAACGCGGGGGAGGGGCCGGTGCCAGGAGTCGGGGGAGAGGACAGAGTCGTCATGGCCACGACTCTCATGGCGCGGGAACAACGCCGGGGAGCGGGAACTTATGCTGTTGGTCGTACCACCAGGCGTCCGGGGGGAGAGGCACACGTGGTCACAGCGGTGGGGAGCACCGACGGCAAGGCGCACCGACTGGCCGAGCTGCGGCAGTTCCTGATGAGCCGTCGGGCCCGGGTGACCCCCGCGGAGGCCGGTCTGCCGGACGGCGGCGCGCGGCGCCGCACGCCCGGCCTGCGCCGTGAGGAGGTCGCCGTCCTCGCCGGGGTGGGGGTCTCCTGGTACCAGTGGCTGGAGCAGGGCCGTGACATCACCGTCTCGCCGCAGGTTCTCGACGCGGTCGCGCGGGTGCTGCGGCTCAACCCGGTGGAGCGCCGCCATCTGTACGTCCTCGCGGGGCTGAACCCGCCGGTGCCGGAGGCCGATCCGGGGGCGGGGGACATGTGCCAGGGGCTGCGGCGGCTCATCGACGCGTGGATGCCGTTCCCGGCGCACATCATGGACGCCTACTGGAACACGGTCATGTACAACGAGGCGGCGTCGGTCGTGCTCGGGATGCGGCCGGAGACGGTCCAGAACTGCCTGGTCTCCTTCTTCACCGACCCGATCTACCGCTCGCGGGCGAACGACTGGGCGGCGCTCGCGCCGAAGGTGGTGGCGCAGTTCCGGGCCGCGTGGTCCGAGCGCCCGGAGGACGAGGGGTTCCGGGCGGTGGTGGAGGAGGCCAGGGCGGCGAGCGCCGAGTTCGCGGAGCTGTGGGAGCAGCGGGACGTCATGCCGGGCGGCCAGACCCGCAAGATCCTGGAGCACCCGCTGGCGGGCCCGCTCCATGTGGAGGCCACCCAGCTGCGGGTGCCGGCCCGGCCGGACCTGGTGATCGTGCTGCACACGCCGCTGCCGGAGGCCGGTACGGCCGAGAAGCTGGAGTGGCTGGCCTCGCCGGAGGGCCGGCGGGGGGCGATGTACCCGCTGGCGGGCTGACCGGGCGGCGGGCCGGTCCGGCGGCGCACCCGACGGCGGGGCGGGGCCGCGCCCCGACCTATGCTCGGTCCATGACACTCAGCAGTGAGCACGGCGACCTCGGCGCCGAGGACCTGAAGATCATCACGCTGGCGCGCAGCGCCCGCGCCCGCAACGGCGTGCCGGAGGGCGCGGCGGTACGGGACGAGACCGGCCGCACCTATGTGGCGGGCACGGTGGAGCTGGAGTCGCTGAAGCTGAGCGCGCTGCGGACGGCCGTGGCGATGGCGGTGGCGAGCGGGGCACAGTCGCTGGAGGCGGCGGCCGTGGTGTCCGCCGCCGAGGCCGCGTCCGACGAGGACCGGGCGGCCGTCCGGGACCTGGGCGGGCCGGAGACGCCGGTGCTGCTCGCGGGCCCGGACGGGCAGCTGCGTTCGGCCGTGACGGCGGGCTGAGCACCGTACGTCCGGGGTGCGGGGTCCGGCCACGGCCGGGCCCTTGCGCGTTTGTGAAGGATCTCCGCGACTTCTCTTGCCTTCCCATGCCGTCTGCGCGTCAATAGGCGGCGGGCGGTCCGACGGACCGTCAGATCTCCGCATTCCACGCAGTGCCCGCACCCCTGCGTTCGTCATCGGAAGGGGTACGAACTCGCCATGAGAAGAAGCACCTTGGGGGCGGCCGGAGCACTCGCCGCGGGCCTCGCCGCAGCCTCGCTCGCCTTCGCCCCCACGGCCTCCGCCGCCGTCTCGCCGGGCTCGGTCACGGCGTCGTACGACTGCGGCTCGTGGGGCGGCGGCCCCGCCACCCTCACCATGACCCACTCGGGGAGCACCGCCCAGGTGTGGATCGACTCGCCCGTGACCTCGCCGATCTCGGTCGGCGCGGACACGATCAGCTCCACGCTGATCCTGGACAACTCCACCGGCCCCGACCGGGTCTTCACCGGCAAGAAGAACCCGGCGATCCCGGCCGGCGGGGCCGCGAAGCTGGGCCCGCTGACCGCCACGAACGTGGTGGCCGGCGACAGCCTCAACTCGTACTTCGCGGGCGTCGCCCTCAAGCTGGTCATCTTCGGCGTCACGGTGAACTGCGACGCGGTCACGTCGCAGTCCCCGGGCCCGTTCGTCATCAGCTGATCCACCGGCGGTCCCTCGCCGATCCACCGCCGGTCCGCCGCTGATCCACCGCTGAACACCGCGCCCGTCACGACCGGTGCCGCCGAGGGCGGCACCGGTCGTCGGCGTGCCCGCCGACATGCCGGAGAAGTCCGCACATCGGCCGATCTTGACACGATCTGATGGGTCATCAGTCGATGGGTTCCGTCGTTATTGACTTCTCTCGCCCCCCAGCCGTCAATGGCGCCCTCTCGACCCTCAGGAGGGGGCACTCACATGGCATTCACCCGAACCCGGGCGGCGGCCCGAAGACGGCGCTGGACCGCCGTCCTCGGCGCCACCGCCCTCGCGTTCGCGGCCGGCGGCGCGCTCGCCGCCCCGGCGCAGGCGTCCGGCACCGGGCAGTCGGTGGAATTCCCCACCCGCTGCGTCCCGCCGCCCATCGCCGGCATCCCGCCCATCGAGGGCGTCACCACCGCCGTGATCTCGGTCGACAACACCCACCCCAAGGTCGGCGACACGGTCAGCGTGACCTACTCGATCACCAAGCCGGCCGCGTCCAACCCGGTGGACCTCGCGCTCCCGGCCGACATCCTCACCCCCACCGGCAAGGTCGTCCTCGGCGGCGCCCAGACCGGCGCGGTCAGCGTCACCGGCCCCAAGAAGAACCCGCCGGTCCCCGGCAAGGGCGCCTTCCCGGGCTTCTCCATGACCGGCAGCTTCACGGTCACCGCCCCCGGCGCGATCACCCTCTCCCCGGGCGACTACAACATCCACACCAGCTACATCATGGAGCTGGACACCCCCTGCACGGTCCTCAACCCGCCCGCCCCCGTCTCCGAGACGGTCCAGGCCGGCGACCAGACCGTGCCCAACGAGCGGACCCTCGAACTCGGCGCCACCTCCGGCGCCCCCGGCGTCCGGGTGACCGTCACCGGCGCCAAGTTCACCCCGCTCACCCAGGTGACCGTGGCCGCCCGGGCAGGAGCGGCGGAGACCGCCGACCGGATGACCGTCACCACCGACAGCGCGGGCGGCTTCGTCGCCCGGCTCAAGGTGAACGACCTGGCCACCACCGGGATCGTGGCGTACGAGGGCGGCACCTGGAACGCCGAGAAGGGCGCCGGCCCGATCGCGTACCAGGTCGTCGACGACACCCCGACCCCGCCGAACAGCCAGAAGATCACGGCCACCGTCCAGGCGGGCGAACTGTCCATGACCCAGGCCGGCGACGCCGTCGCGCTCTCCGCGGTCGACTTCGGCACGGGCGGCGCGGCCACCGGAGCCCTCCAGACGGTGACGGTCAAGGACTTCCGCGGCGGCCCCGCGGGCTGGTCCGTGACCGGCAAGGTCACCGACTTCACCGGCCCCGGCGGCGCCATCGGCGCGGACCGGCTCAGCTGGACCCCCGCCTGCGTCGCCAAGGCGGGCAGCCCCAGCGCCTGCACGGCGGGCTCCGCCGGACCCGTCGGCGCCGGTGCCACCCTCGCCTCCACGGCGAACGGCACGCTCACCGGCGGCGAGTTCACCCTCGACGCCCAGCTCGCGCTGGACGTCCCGGCGTTCACCGCCCCCGGCAGCTACGCGGGCGTCCTGACGCTGACCCTGTCCTGACCGCGGCCGACGGGCCGGCCGGGCGCACCCCCGGCCGGCCCCGAGGCCGTCTCCCGTCCCTCCCGACCGCACCCCCGGGGGTTCCGCACCGTGCGACGCAAGCTGTACGTCCTCCTCCTGAGCGCCGCCCTGCTGCTCCTCGGGGCGCCGGCCGCCCAGGCCGCCGAGAACGGCGAGTGGGCCGTCTACCCGGCCGCCGCCCGCCTCGGCGAACGCCCCTACTTCTTCCTCACCGCCGACCCCGGCGCCACCCTGCGCGACAAGGTCACCGTCACCAACAAGACCGCCGCCCCGCTCACCTTCCGGCTCTACGGCGCCGACGCCTACAACACCGAGCGCGACGGCGGCTTCGCCCTGCGCACCCTGAAGGAGCGGCAGACCGGCACCGGCGCCTGGATCAAGCCCGCCCGCACCAGGATCACCGTCCCGGCCCGCTCCGCCGTCACCGTCCCCTTCACCCTCACCGTCCCCGCCGACGCCGACCCCGGCGACCACCCCGGCGCGGTCGTCGCCCTCGACGAGCGGATCACCCCCGGCGGCGGCTCCGTCGCCATGGGGATCCAGCGGGCCGTCGGCGCCCGCGTCTACCTCAAGGTCAGCGGCCCGGCCGTGCCCGCCCTCGCCGTCGAGGACGTCACCCTGGAGCAGGACCGGCCGGTCGTCCCCGGCACCCGGGACTCCACCGCCGTCCTCTCCTACACCCTCCACAACCGGGGCAACGTCACCCTCGACCCCAAGGTCGTCCTCACCGCCGAGGGGCTCTTCGGCCGCACCCTGCTCGACCGCGACCTCGCCCAGGTGCCGTCCGAGCTGCTGCCCCGGCAGCGGATCCGGCTGACCGAGCGGTGGATCGGCTCGCCGCAGCTCGACTGGGGCGAGCTCACCCTCGTCGCCACCGCCAAGGACGTGCGGGTGAGCGCCGGCGTCTCCTTCCTCGCCCTGCCCTGGCTCGCCGCCACCGTGCTGCTCCTGGGCGCCGCCGGAGGCTTCGCCGGACGCCGGATCCGGCGCCGCCGGACCCGGCCCGCAGGGCCGTCCGGGCACTGAGTACGTGACGCGGCCCGTCATCGGGGAGAATGGCCCCCATGAGCGTGCGCAGTGAAGAGACCGATGAGACCACCGCCCCCCACCGGGCGGGCTTCGCCTGCTTCGTCGGGCGACCCAACGCGGGCAAGTCCACCCTCACGAACGCTCTGGTCGGCCAGAAGGTGGCGATCACCTCCAACCGGCCGCAGACCACCCGGCACACCGTGCGCGGCATCGTGCACCGCCCCGACGCGCAGCTGATCCTGGTCGACACCCCCGGCCTCCACAAGCCGCGCACCCTCCTCGGCGAGCGGCTCAACGACGTCGTCCGCACCACCTGGGCCGAGGTCGACGTGATCGGCTTCTGCCTGCCCGCCGACCAGAAGCTCGGCCCCGGCGACCGCTTCATCGCCAAGGAGCTCGCCGAGATCAAGAAGACCCCCAAGGTCGCCATCGTCACCAAGACCGACCTGGTCGACTCCAAGACCCTCGCCGAGCAGCTGATCGCCATCGACCAGCTCGGCCGCGAGCTCGGCATCGAGTGGGCCGAGATCGTGCCGGTCTCCGCCGTCGGCGACAAGCAGGTCCAGCTCGTCGCCGACCTGCTCATCCCGCTCCTCCCGAAATCCCCGCCGCTCTACCCGGAGGGCGACCTCACGGACGAGCCGGAGCAGGTCATGGTCGCCGAGCTGATCCGCGAGGCCGCGCTCGAGGGCGTACGGGACGAGCTGCCGCACTCCATCGCGGTCGTCGTCGAGGAGATGATCCCGCGCGAGGGCCGCCCCGCCGACCGGCCGCTGCTCGACATCCACGCCAACGTGTACATCGAGCGCCCCAGCCAGAAGGGCATCATCATCGGCCCCAAGGGCAGCCGCCTGAAGGAGGTCGGGATGAAGTCCCGCAAGCACATCGAGGCCCTCCTCGGCACCCCGGTCTTCCTCGACCTGCACGTCAAGGTCGCCAAGGACTGGCAGCGCGACCCCAAGCAGCTCCGCCGCCTGGGCTTCTAGCCGTGCTCGACGCCGCGACGGAACGCTTCGCCGCCGCGGCCGCCGCCCTGCCGCCCGCCGCCCTGGCCGCCGCCTTCGACCGCATGGTCGAGGACCGTTCCCGGGGCGGCCGGGAGGCGAGCCGGGCGGCGCGGCCGTCGGCCGCTCAGGAGTCGGCGCTCACCCACCGCGTCCGCGGCGCGCTCCTGCCCCGCGCCGACGAGCTGGACGCGCACCTCACGGGGCTCCTCTCCGACGCCAAGGCCGCGATCAGCATCGCCGCCCGCGCGGTGCTCAAGCGCGGGAGGCTGACCCCGGAGCAGTACGCCCTCCTCGTCACCCCCTTCACCGACCTGGGCGTCCCGGCCCCGCCGCACCCGACCGTGGACCTGCCCTGAGCCGGCGCCCCGCTCAGGCGCCCTCCTTGAGGACCCTCGTCACGAGGGTCCGCTGGGCGTCGGTGAGGTGCGGGTCCGCGCACCTCACCGTGCGGCCGTCGACCGTGATCTCGTACGAGAAGCCGTCCGGGACGACCCGGGTGGCCTCCGCCGCCGCGAGGACGGCGGAGGCCAGGGACTCCCACTCGGGGCCCGAGACCTCCACCTCCGCCGACCGCTCGATGCCCGCGAAACCACCGGTGCGCCGCACTCGAATCCGCATGGGCCCTGTCTACCAGCCGGCTCAGTCCGTGGGTACGCCCACTCCCTCCCACGCCTTCGTGACCGCCTGGACCTCCGCCCCGGCGCCGTAGCGCGCCTTCGCCGCCGCGACCGTGGCCGCCGCGAACTCGGAGAAGCGGGTCTCGGGGGCGAGCGCCCCGCCCGTCATCACGTCGAACCAGATCTGCCCGGCCCGCTCCCAGGCGTTGCCGCCGAGCTCGGTCGCGAGGAGGTGGAAGGCGCGGTTGGGGATGCCCGAGTTGATGTGCACCCCGCCGTTGTCCCGGCTGGTGCGCACGTAGTCGTCCATGTGGGCGGGCTGCGGGTCCTTGCCGAGGACGTCGTCGTCGTACGCGGTGCCCGGCTCCTTCATCGAGCGCAGGGCCTCGCCCCGGTCCACGCCGGGACCGAGCAGCCCCGCGCCGATCAGCCAGTCGGCCTGCTCGGCGGTCTGCCCGAGGGCGTACTGCTTGACCAGCGACCCGAAGACGTCGGAGACGGACTCGTTGAGGGCGCCGGACTGGCCGTAGTACTCCAGGTTCGCCGTGTACTGGGTGAAGCCGTGGGCGAGTTCGTGGCCGATGACGTCGACGGGGATGGTGAAGTCGAGGAAGAGGTCGCCGTCGCCGTCGCCGAACACCATCTGGCTGCCGTCCCAGAAGGCGTTGGCGTAGTCGACGCCGAAGTGGACGGTCGCGTCCAGGGGCAGGCCGGACCCGTCCACCGAGTCGTGTCCGTAGACGTTCAGGAAGAGGTCGAAGGTGGCGCCGAGGCCCGCGTGGGCGCGGTTGACGGTCGCGTCCTTGGAGGGGGCGTCGCCCTCGGCGTGGACCTTCCGGCCGGGCAGGGCCTCGCGGTGCCCGGCGTCGTAGATCGTGCGCTTCGGCTTTCCGGTGGGCGTGCCCGCCGCGGCCCCGCCCCGTACCCCGGTCACCCGGCGGCGGGTGCGCAGGCCGGCGTCGGCCTCCAGCGTGCGCAGGGCGGACTCGTGCCCGTCGTGGGCCAGCTTGTCGAGGATGTGCGGCGGGACGATCGAGCAGAAGACAGGGATCTGGGTCATGTACCGCAATGTGGCACTGCGCGATGCCACTGTCACGCGATGTGACAGGGATTGGCGAAATGGAGTGATGAGTCACCTTTCGACCTTGACGACATCGCCGTCCCGCATACTGGAACAGGACGTCCGCCTTCCCCGGGCGTGGGCTATGGTGACGCGCATCATGCGTTTCGGGCTGCTTCTCCTTAGCTGCCGCGGCGAGGGCCTGTAGTCGTAGGCCGACCCCCTCCCCGCGGGTTTCGGTGTTGCGTTCGACAGTCGGCCGTCCGTACAGAGGACCCCGAGGAGCCCTACGCAATGTCTCAGTCGCCCTTCATCAGCCGTCCCACGCCGGTCACCAACGCGACGCACATGCAGAAGCCGTCCGGCATGCCGATCCACAAGTACGGCCGCTACGAGGCCGTCGACATCCCGGACCGCACCTGGCCCGAGCAGCGCATCACCAAGGCGCCCCGCTGGCTGTCGACCGACCTGCGCGACGGCAACCAGGCCCTGATCGACCCGATGTCGCCCGCCCGCAAGCGCGAGATGTTCGACCTGCTGGTACGCCTGGGCTACAAGGAGATCGAGGTCGGCTTCCCGTCCTCCGGCGAGACCGACTTCGCCTTCGTCCGCTCCATCATCGAAGAGGGCGCGATCCCGGACGACGTCACCATCTCCGTCCTGACCCAGGCCCGCGAGGACCTGATCGAGCGGACCGTGGAGTCCCTGGTCGGCGCCAGGCGCGCCACCGTCCACCTGTACAACGCCACCGCGCCGACCTTCCGCCGGGTCGTCTTCCGCGGCTCGAAGGACGACATCAAGCAGATCGCCGTCGACGGCACCCGCCTGGTGATGGAGTACGCCGAGAAGCTGCTGGGCCCGGAGACGACCTTCGGCTACCAGTACAGCCCGGAGATCTTCACCGACACCGAGCTGGACTTCGCCCTGGAGGTCTGCGAGGCCGTCTGCGACGTGTGGCAGCCCGGCCCCGGCCGCGAGATCATCCTCAACCTGCCCGCCACCGTGGAGCGTTCGACGCCGTCCACGCACGCGGACCGCTTCGAGTGGATGTCCCGCAACCTGACCCGCCGCGAGTACGTCTGCCTGTCGGTCCACCCGCACAACGACCGCGGCACCGCCGTCGCCGCCGCCGAGCTGGCCATCATGGCCGGCGCCGACCGCATCGAGGGCTGCCTGTTCGGCCAGGGCGAGCGGACCGGCAACGTCGACCTGGTCACCCTGGGCATGAACCTGTTCAGCCAGGGCGTCGACCCGCAGATCGACTTCTCGCAGATCGACGAGATCCGCCGGACGTCCGAGTACTGCAACCAGATGGAGGTCCACCCGCGCCACCCCTACGCGGGCGACCTGGTCTACACCGCCTTCTCCGGCTCCCACCAGGACGCCATCAAGAAGGGCTTCGACGCCATGGAGGCCGACGCGGCCGCCCAGGGCAAGACCGTCGACGACATCGAGTGGGCCGTCCCGTACCTGCCCATCGACCCCAAGGACGTCGGCCGCTCCTACGAGGCCGTCATCCGGGTCAACTCGCAGTCCGGCAAGGGCGGCATCGCCTACGTCCTGAAGAACGACCACAAGCTGGACCTGCCCCGGCGGATGCAGATCGAGTTCTCCCGGATCATCCAGGCCAAGACCGACGCCGAGGGCGGCGAGGTCACCCCGGCGCAGATCTGGTCCGTCTTCCAGGACGAGTACCTGCCCAACCCGGAGAACGCCTGGGGCCGCATCCAGCTGCGCTCCGGCCAGTCCACCTCGGACACCGACGGCACCGACACCCTGCGCGTCGAGGCGGTCGTCGACGGGGTCGACACCGTCCTGACCGGCTCCGGCAACGGCCCGATCTCCGCCTTCTTCGACGCGCTGCAGTCGGTCGGCGTGGACGCCCGCCTGCTGGACTACCAGGAGCACACCATGAGCGAGGGCGCCTCCGCGCAGGCCGCCTCGTACATCGAGTGCGCCATCGACGGGCGCGTGCTGTGGGGCATCGGCATCGACGCCAACACCACCCGCGCCTCCCTGAAGGCGGTCGTCTCGGCGGTGAACCGCTCCGCGCGCTGACCTCGCACCGCGTCCGGCGCCCCGCCCCTCCGAGAGGGGGCGGGGCGCCGTCGCGTGTGACGTGCGTCACGGTTTCAGGTTCGCTTAAGGAAGATCATGGAGACATGCCGGAATCGGCGCCATATGGGGGCAGTTGACGGCACATCAAGGTCTGGCCGATGGTACGGACCATCCCTCCCCCGTACTCCCTGACCTGGAGTTCCGCATGCGCACGTCCGCTGCCGTGGCCACCGTCCTCGCGGTGACCGGAGCCGCCCTCGCCTGGGCCCCCACCGCTTCCGCCGCCGGCCCGGAGTGCGCCGTGAACCCGCTCGGCACCGCCGGTCGGTACGCGGAGTTCGTGGAGAAGGACTCGGTGCGGCACTCGGACTCCGAGGGTGCGGTGGCGGTCGGCGGCGACGCGGCCTTCGGCACCTCGAACCAGTCCGGCTTCTCGGTCGGCTCCCGCCTCACCGACGCCGACCTCGCCGGGCTGCCCGGCGGTCACAGCCTCGTCGTCGGCGGCACCCTGAAGGCCGACGGCGTGGTCCTGGTGAAGGGATCGGGCGTGGCCGGCGAGATCGTGGACGCCTCCGAAGGGGACGGCGGCTTCGGCGTCGACGGCCCGATCACCGAGGGCCCGTCCCCGGTCGACTTCGGCAAGGAGTTCGCCCACCTGCGGACCCTCTCGGCCGGCTGGGCGGGCGAGAAGCCCAACGGCGAGGCGGCCGGCGGCCAGGACGGCCGCAGCCTCTACCTCACCGGCACCGACGCGCGGCTGAACGTCTTCGCCCTGAGCACCGCGGACCTGGAGAAGGCCGGCGAGATCTACCTCAAGGTCCCGGCGGGCTCGTCCACCCTCGTGAACGTCATCGGCGCCTCGTACGACATGGCCGCCAAGCCCACCTCCGGCGTCTGGATCTCGGAGGGCGGCGCCTACGTCCAGGACGACTACGACCGGCACACCGACGGCCACAAGAGCATCCGCTCCAAGCTGCTGTGGAACTTCCCGCAGGCCGAGACCGTCAGGAAGAACTCCTCCGCCTGGCCCGGCGCGATCCTCGCGCCCCGCGCCGCCGTCACCATGACCAGCGGCCACATCAACGGCTCCCTCATCGCCGAGTCCCTGGACACCGCCCCCGGCGCCGAGACCCACCAGATGAACTTCACCGGCTGCCTGCCCCGGGTGACCACCCCCGGCCCGGTCGTCACCCCGGAGCCCCCGAAGCCGACCGACACCCCCGCCCCCTCCGCGCCGCCGTCCACCACCGCGCCCGCCCCGGAGGGCACCGGCAGCCCCTCCGCCACCCCCGAGCCCTCCGGGACGGCCCCCGCCGACACCCCCTCGGACACCCCCTCCGGGACCCCCGCCGAGAGCACCGCGCCCCCGGCCGCCCCCGAGGAGACCGGGACGACTCCCGCCCCGTCCGCGACCACCCCGGAGGGTGATCTCGCCACCACCGGTTCGGCCATCGGCCCCGGCGTCATCGGGGCGGCCGTCGGCGCCCTGCTGCTCGGCGGAGGCTTCCTGGCCTTCGCGAAGCGCCGCCGCAGGGCCTGAAACCCCGGTGTCGTGTCTCGGCCAGATCCGGTGCGAAGTACGGACGAGGTGCTGACGCCACATCAAGGATGTGGCTAACATCACGCCAACGCACCGGCAGTGCAGCCGGGCCGTTGAGGAGGTGCGCGTGCGTTCTGCCCGGAAAACACGTGGTGGGAAGCTGGTCGTCTGCGGCATCCGCACTTCCTGGAACACCATCGGCGACGGCGAGTTCTTCTGCGAGGAGTGCGGCGGCGACCGCAACTACCGGCGCCGCACCGGCCGCCGCCGGTTCGCCGTCCTCGGCGTCCCGCTGCTGCCCCGGGGCTGTACCGGGCCGGTCGTGGAGTGCGCCGCCTGTCACACCCGCTTCGGCACCGAGGTGCTGGAGCGGCCGACCACCGGCCGCTTCTCGGCGATGCTGCGGGACGCCGTCCACACCGTCGCCCTCGCCGTCCTCGCGGCCGGCGGCACCGGCTCCCGCGAGGTCCTCGACCGGGCCGTGCACGCCGTCCGGTCCGCCGGATACGCCGACTGCACGGCCGTCCAGCTCGTCGACCTGGTCGAGGCGCTGGAGGCCGACACCGGGCGGTTCATGCCGGAGATCAACCCCGAGGGCGCCCTCCTCGCCATCGAGATCCACGAGGCCGTCGCCCCCCTCACCCCGCACCTGGAGCCGGCCGGCCGGGAGGCGCTGCTCCTCCAGGCGGCCCGGATCGCGCTCGCCGACGGCGGCTACAGCCCGGCCGAGCAGGAGGTCCTGGGCACCGTCGGGACCGCGCTCGGCCTTCCGCCCGAGGACGTCCTGCGCCTGCTCACCACGGCCCGGACGGTCTCCTGACCGCTATCCGCCCGGAAGGGCGTCCAGGCGCGCGGCGGCCCGGCGGGCGTCCGGACCGGCGCCCAGCCGCTCGAAGCCGTCCCGGGCGGCGGCCAGTTCCCGCCGGGCGCCCTCCTGGTCCCCGGCCGCCCGGTCGGCCGCCGCGAGCAGCGTCCGCACCCGCGCCGCCTCGTACGGCACCCGCAGCCGCAGCCAGCCGTCGAGGGCCCGCCGCAGCACCGGCGGCGCCGCCCCGGGCACGGCGACCAGGGCCACCGCGCCGGCCGCGGTGTCGGCGAGGGCGCGCAGCAGGGGCACGTCGCCGGCGAGGACGTCGAGCTCCGCCGCCGCGTCCGCCGCGTCCCGTACGGCTCCGGTGGCGAGGGCGGCCTCGGTGGCGGCGGCCAGCAGCCGGGCCCGGGTCAGCGGGCCGTGGCGGGCGTCCTGGCAGGCGAGGGCGAGCCGCAGCCCGGCCGCCGCCGCCTCCGGGCGGCCCTGCGCGAGCCGCAGCAGGGCGAGGCCGGGCTGGGGGAGCCGGCCCAGGTCGTGGGCGTGGGCGTAGGAGCGGGCGGCCTCGTCCGGGCGGCCCTGGCGGCGCTGGACGTCACCGGCGGCGCAGTACGCGGCGGCGGCCGCCTCCAGGCTGTCCAGCGGGGTCTCCCGGCAGGCCCGCAGCGCCTCCTCCTCGGCCGCGGTCCACTGCCCGAGGAGGTCCAGGACCTCGGCCCGGTGGGCCCGGCAGACGCCGCGGAAGGGGTTCTCGCCGCCGTCCGTGGTGGCGCACCACTCCATCGCGGCACGGGTCCACTCGACGGCCCGTCCGAGCTCGGCGGCCTCCATGCACCGGGTGAGGGCCAGGGCGTACAGCCGGCCGGTGCAGAGGCCGCTCAGTTCGCCGGCGGCGGCCGCGCGCACGGCCTCGTCGAGGAGCGCGAGCCCCTCGGCGCGGCGGCCCCGGGCGAGCAGGGCGTCGGAGGCGGCCTGGCGGCCGAGCGCGAGCAGGTCGGGGCTGCCGGAGTCCTCGGCGAGGCGGGTCGTCCGGGCGGCGGCGGCCAGGGCGGCGGGTCCGTCGCCGCGGGCGGTGGCCTCCTCGGCGTCGGTCCAGGCGAGGAGGGACTGTTCGGGGCAGGGCGGCAGCCCGTCCAGGTGGTGGTGGGCGCGGTGCAGCCAGCCGGCCGCGACGGCGGGCCGGCCCAGGCCCGCGTACTCGTGGTGGAGCCACCAGGCGGCGGCTCCCGCGCCGCGGTGGTCGCCGGCGGCCACATGGGCGGAGTGCGCCCGCAGCCGGGCCGCGACGGACTCGTCGAGGTGTCCGGTCCACCAGGCGGCGTCGGAGAGCGCGGCGAGGTCGCCGGCGGTCAGCGGCTCGTCCGGGTGCCGGTCGCGGGCGTGCAGCAGCGCGTACGCCTCGGCCCACCGCTCGTGGGCCACCGCGTCCCGGGCCCGGCCGGCGCGGTCGACGACGGGTGCGGACACGGCCCTCACCCCTTCCGGTCCTTCCAGCGTAGGACCGGGCGGGGGAGGGCCGCTCGTCGGCGGGGGTCCGCCGGGTCAGTCGATGGCGCCGCTGGCGCGGAGCATGTCCTCGCGCTCGACGATCTTCACGCGCTCCCGGCCCTGCGGCTCGCCGAGCGCCTTCTCGGCGGCGTCGAGCGCGTACCAGCCCTCCCACGTCGTGTAGGTGAGGCCCTTGCCCTCCAGGAAGGCGACGATCGCGTCGGCCTCCGGGCTGGCCGGGGTGAGGAGCCGGCCGGCGGCGAAGTCCTCCAGGAGGTTCGCGACGGTCTCGTTGGCGTCGCCCTTGGTGTGGCCGATGAGGCCGACCGGGCCGCGGCGGATCCAGCCGGTGACGTAGGTGGAGGCCATGTGCTCGTCGCCCTCCATCACCCGGCCGCCCTGGTCCGGGACGGTGCCGCTGACGGTGTCCCAGGGGAGCTTGGGCAGCTCGTCGGAGAGGTAGCCCACGGCGCGGTACACGGACTGGACGTCCCAGTCGGTGGTGACGCCGGTGCCCTTCACGTTGCCGGTGCCGTCGAGCTCGGTGCGCTCGGTGCGCAGGCCGACGACCTCGCCGTTCTCGCCGAGGATCTCGACGGGGGACTCGAAGAAGTGCAGGAAGAGCTTGTGCGGGCGGTCGCCGACGTCGCGGATCGCCCAGTTCTCCAGGGTCTTGGCGACCATGTCGGTCTGCTTGTTCTTGCGGCGCTCGGCGATCGAGCCCTCGTCGTAGTCGATGTCCTCGGGGTTGACGATGACCTCGATGTTGGGCGAGTGGTCGAGCTCGCGCAGCTCCATGGGGCTGAACTTGGCCTGTGCCGGGCCGCGGCGGCCGAAGACGTGGATCTCGACGGCCTTGTTGGCCTTGAGGCCCTCGTGGACGTTGGCGGGGATCTCGGTCGGCAGCAGCTCCTCGGCGGTCTTGGCGAGGATGCGGGCGACGTCGAGGGCCACGTTGCCGACGCCGAGGACGGCGACCTTCTCGGCGGACAGGTCCCAGGTGCGCGGGACGTCCGGGTGGCCGTCGTACCAGGAGGCGAAGTCGGCGGCGCCGAAGGAGCCGTTCAGCTCGACGCCGGGGATCTTCAGCTCGCGGTCGAACATGGCGCCGGTGGAGAAGATCACCGCGTCGTAGAAGGAGCGCAGGTCGTCGAGGTGGACGTCGGTGCCGTAGTTGACGTTGCCGAAGAGGCGGACCTGCGGCTTGTCGAGGACCTGGTGGAGGGCGGTGATGATGCCCTTGATCCGCGGGTGGTCGGGGGCGACGCCGTAGCGGATGAGGCCGAAGGGGGCCGGCATCCGCTCGAAGATGTCGATGGACACGCCCGGCTCGGTGGCCGTGTCGGACTTCAGCAGCGCGTCGGCGGCGTAGATGCCGGCGGGGCCGGCGCCGACGATCGCGACCCGGAGGGGGCGGGGCATGACTGGGTTCCCTTCGCATACGGCGTGCGGCGGAGCCGCCGACACTTAGGCCACCCTAATTAACTCGCCGCGCGAAGTGGTACCCGACCCCGGTCTATGCCCTCATAAGGCAGACTTATGACTTCTCAAAGTCCGCCTGGGGTGCCGAACGAGCTCACGGTCAGCAGCGCGAGCGCGACCGTGCCCGCGATCCCGCAGGCCAGCAGGAAGCCGCCGCCGACCGTGCTCACCAGCCGGGCGGAGCGTGGCGAGGGCACGAGCACGTCCCCCGGGTCCTCCCGCGGGTAGAGCGCGGTGATGGCCGCACCGGCCCTGCCGTGCACGAAGATCCGGTAGTCGCCGGTCCCGTCGGGGTAGACGTACGCGCCCGGCGACGTGGCCCGGGTGGCGGTCACCGCGACCCCGTGCCGCTGCAGCCATCGCTCGCGCATGCTCTGCCCGAGCCCGTACGCGCCGGATCCGAGGGCGAGGCAGCTGATGCCGCCCACCGGGATCTCCAGGATGACGACGTCCCAGTGGCCCAGCGATCCCGCGACCACCGCGAGCACGACCAGCGCGAGCAGATAGCCGAGGACGCCCCGCAGCACCCGCCGGGCGAACCGGTGGCGCCACCTCGGGGCCAGCGAGCGGATCGCGGCGAAGCGGGCGCCGTCGACGTCGTCGCTGTCCGTCCGGTTGGCGAGCAGGTCGTTGATCGTGTCGGCGAAGAGGGTCGCCCCGTCCGGGTCGACGTCGTCGATCCGGTGGACGCGCGGTGTCGCCCCGGCCTTCGCCCGCAGTTCGATCAGGACCGTCCCGCCCTCGGCGCGGAGCCGGCCGAGCCCGTCGGCCGTGAAGACGATCTGTTCCGTCGGGAGGTCGAGGACCAGGCCCTCGTTCTCGGCGGACAGGACGATTCCGTCCCGGCCCACGAGGACGGGGAGGGAGGCGATGGGTATCGGCATGAGCGTGATCGTAAAGGCGGGAGCGGGCCCCGGTCAGCCCCTTGCGGCGAACACCGCCAGGGCGACGAGCAGGACGGCCACGGCGGCCACGACCGGCTTCCAGCTGACCCCGCCCCCGGCGGCGGCGGGCTCCGCGGCCCGGGGCGTGCTGGTCGTGACGAGTGCGGCGCCGTCGGGCGCCGGGGTCTCCGGGAGGGCGGCGGTCACGGCGTCCGCGAAGGCGAGCGCGCCGGTCTCGTCGACGTCGGCGACCCGGTAGATCGTCGGCTCGTCGGCCCCGGACGCCGTCAGCACGATCGCGACGGACCGGCCCTCGGCGTGGACGAAGGAGATCGCCGCGAGCGGTATGTGGTGTTCCTTGTCCGGGCGGCGCAGGGTCACCGGCCCGCCCGCGAAGCGGAGAACCGATTCGCCACCGCGCAGGACCAGAGAGGGGGTGGCCGTCATCGTCCGCATTCCTCCGCCGCCGTCGGTCGGTCCCGGGGCGCCGCCGGGCGACAGGACGACGCTCCCGCGCCGATCGTAGGGGCACCGGCCCGCCCGGCACCACGACCGGGCCCGGCGCGCCCGGCCCCGGTGGGGACCACTTCGCGCGCCCCCTTCACGCGCCCCGGCGTGCGCCGGAGCGAAAGCCCGGACCCCGAGAACAATTCCGTGACGGCCCCGGCACGGCCGTTCGAGATTCCCCCGGATTTACGGGACTTCACCGGTTCCACGCGCGACCCGACGGCCGCGAATCGAATTCTCCGCTCGAACATCCCGCCCCGGTGGCGTGCGGGAACGTCCCGAACTCCCTTGGTGCGTCCCACGATTCTACGGATCGCGGGTCACCCGGGAGTGGGGAAGCGGGAAATGGATTCAGAAAGGCATACGTTGGTGAAGGAAGACACCAGGAGAGAACGACCACGGGGGAAGTCGGAGCGGCGCGGCACACGGAGCCGGAAATGCGCGGGAACGGCGCGGAGGGAATACCCCGCCCGGGACCGGCGTCCGGCCCCGCGGCACCGCCGTCCCCGCGGCCGCTCGCTCGCAAGGGACACCGCACGGCGGACCCGCCCGGCGCACCGCCGGGCCCGCACCGCCGGGGAGGAGGGCCGGTCATGACACTGCCGATCGGGGCGTACGTCGTGGAGATCCGCACCGGGCGGGTCGCGAGGGTGATGGGCCACGAGGGCCCGTACG
This sequence comes from Streptomyces sp. NRRL F-5727, assembly GCF_000719555.1. GTDB lineage: Bacteria > Actinomycetota > Actinomycetes > Streptomycetales > Streptomycetaceae > Streptomyces. The sequence continues at coordinate 148,566 of NZ_JOGX01000007.1, read as the reverse complement.
TCCAGATCCGCCCGCTCGGCGGCGGACGCGAATGGGACGTGGCCCCCGAGGAGGTCCGCGAGGCCACCTCCGCCGAGCGCCTCAGCGCCGCCACCGCCCACGCCAACGCCCGCAGCCGCGGCGAGGTCCCCTGACCCCCTCGGCCCCCCGGATTCCGGGACGCGGCCGGGACCCTCCCCGCGTACGGGAGAATGGCTCCATGAGTCTGTTCCGCGACGACGGCATCGTGCTGCGCACCCAGAAGCTGGGCGAAGCGGATCGCATCATCACGATCCTCACCCGCGGGCACGGACGGGTGCGCGCCGTGGCGCGCGGGGTGCGGCGGACCAAGTCCAAGTTCGGCGCGCGCCTCGAACCCTTCTCCCACGTCGACGTGCAGTTCTTCGCCCGCGGCAGCGAGCTCGTCGGACGCGGCCTGCCGCTCTGCACCCAGAGCGAGACCATCGCCGCGTACGGCGGCGGCATCGTCACCGACTACGCCCGCTACACCGCCGGCACCGCGATGCTGGAGACGGCGGAGCGCTTCACCGACCACGAGGGCGAGCCGGCCGTGCAGCAGTACCTGCTGCTCGTCGGCGGACTGCGCACCCTCGCCCGGGGCGAGCACGCCCCCCACCTCATCCTCGACGCCTTCCTGCTCCGCTCCCTCGCCGTGAACGGCTACGCCCCCTCCTTCTCGGACTGCGCCAAATGCGGACTCGACGGGCCGAACCGGTTCTTCTCGGTCGCGGCGGGCGGCGTCATATGCGGCGACTGCCGGGTCCCCGGAAGCGTCGTACCCTCAGCGGAGGCCATCGGCCTGCTCAGCGCGCTGCTCACCGGCGACTGGGCGACGGCGGACGCGTGCGAGCCGCGTCACGTCAGGGAGGGCAGCGGACTGGTGTCCGCCTATCTGCACTGGCACCTGGAGCGCGGACTGCGCTCCCTGCGGTACGTAGAGAAGAGCTAGGAGATCCATCGCATGGCCATCGCACGACTCCTCGGGCGCCAGCGCCGGGAGTACAGGACCCCCGAGCCGCACCCGTCCGGCGCCCACCCGCCGAAGCTCCAGACCGAGCTCGTGCCGCGGCACGTCGCGATCGTCATGGACGGCAACGGCCGCTGGGCGAAGGAGCGCGGCCTGCCGCGCACCGAGGGCCACAAGGTCGGCGCCGAGCAGGTCCTCGACGTGCTCCAGGGCGCGCTCGAGATGGGCGTCGGCGCGATCTCCCTGTACGCCTTCTCCACCGAGAACTGGAAGCGCTCCCCCGAGGAGGTGCGCTTCCTGATGAACTTCAACCGCGACTTCATCCGCAAGACCCGCGACCAGCTCGACGAGCTCGGCATCCGGGTGCGCTGGGTGGGCCGCATGCCCAAGCTGTGGAAGTCGGTCGCCAAGGAGCTCCAGGTCGCCCAGGAGCAGACCAAGGACAACACGAAGCTCACGCTGTACTTCTGCATGAACTACGGCGGCCGCGCGGAGCTCACGGACGCGGCGCAGGCGCTCGCGGAGGACGTGAAGGCGGGCCGCCTCGACCCGGCGAAGATCACCGAGAAGACGGTCCAGAAGTACCTCTACTACCCGGACATGCCGGACGTGGACCTCTTCCTGCGGCCCAGCGGCGAGCAGCGCACCTCCAACTACCTGATCTGGCAGAGCGCGTACGCCGAGATGGTCTTCCAGGACGTGCTGTGGCCCGACTTCGACCGCCGCGACCTGTGGCGGGCCTGCGTCGAGTACGCCCAGCGCGACCGCCGCTTCGGCGGGGTGGACCCGGCGGACCTCGCCGTCCTCGACAAGGCGTGACGCTACGATCCGGCGGGTGAACGGGACACCGCACGACTCCACGGTCCACGACCGGATCGAACTCGCCTACCCGGCCGCCCTCGTGGACGTGCGCGAGGCGGTACGGATCAGCCTCGGGGCGGCCCGCTGGTGGCGGGTGCTGCGCGGCGTCGCCTACGGCACCTCGGTCCTCGCCTTCCTGATCGCCGCCCTGGAGCTGCTGCTCCCCGGCGAGCCGGACGCGGGGACCGTGGCCGAGATGGCGGGGCTCGGCGCCGGCCTCGTCGTCCTGGTCCGCCTGATGCCCTGGGCGGTCGCCCGGACCTTCCTCCGGGCCGCCCGCGCCCAGGGCGGCGACGCCAGGGCCGTCGTCGACGCCGAGGGCGGCCGGTGGACCTCCCGGGACACCGACACCGTCATCCGCTGGGCGATGCTGCCGCGGTACGTGGAGACCGACCGGCTCTTCGTCCTGCTCACCCCCCGCCGGGCGGGCACCGGCTTCGCCTACCTGCCCAAGCACGGTCTCGCCGATGCGGCCGACGCCGACCGGCTCCGGGCCCTCCTGGACCGGCACAGCAGCCGCGTGTGACATGCGTGTGGGGCCCGTACCGGAAGTCTGTCCGGTAAGGGCCCCACACGTATGTCAGGTCACTTCGCCGCGCACTCCGCGCAGGTGCCGAAGATCTCGACGGTGTGCGCCACGTTCACGAAGCCGTGCTCGGCCGCGACCGACTCGGCCCACTGCTCCACCATCGGGCCCTCGACCTCGACGGCCTTGCCGCAGGCGCGGCAGACCAGATGGTGGTGGTGGTCGTCGGACGAGCAGCGGCGGTAGACCGTCTCGCCGTCGCTGGTGCGCAGCGCGTCCACCTCGCCCGCGTCCGCCAGCGACTGGAGGGTGCGGTAGACGGTGGTCAGGCCGACGGAGTCGCCGCGGTGCTTGAGCATGTCGTGCAGTTCCTGGGCGCTGCGGAACTCGTCCACCTCGCTCAGTGCTGCCGCCACCGCGGCCCGCTGCTTGGTGGAGCGGCCGCGTACGGGGGGTCCTGCCGTCGCCACGGGGGCCTCCTTGGATGCTTGTCTGCCCCCGCCATTCTGCCAGTCCCCCGTCCCCCCGGGTTCAGTCGCGGCTCACCCGTGGCTCATACCTTCACGTCGTCCGTGGTCCGCCGGCTGCCCGGGACGCAGCGGGCGTCGCAGTCCTCGTTGGCCTGAGCGGCGGCCTTCGCCCGTCGCTTGGCGAGCGGGGTGGCCAGCAGCGTCAGGACGACGAAGACCCCGATCGCGTACAGGACGATCGTCGCGCCGGGCGGGACGTCCTGGTAGTACGAGGTGACCGTGCCGGCCAGGGTGACCGTGATCCCGGTCGCCACGGCGAGGACGAAGGTCGCCCGGAAGGACTTCGACAGCTGCTGGGCCGCCGCCACCGGCACCACCATGAGCGCGCTGACCAGCAGCAGGCCCACGACCCGCATGGCGACCGTGACGGTCACGGCGGCGGTGACGGCGATGAGCAGGTTCAGGGCGCGCACGGGCAGTCCGGTGACGCGGGCGAACTCCTCGTCCTGGCTGACGGCGAAGAGCTGCCGCCGCAGACCGACCGTGACCAGGACGACGAAGGCCGCGAGGACGCTGATCGCGGTGACGTCCTCGGTGGAGACCGTGGACAGCGACCCGAAGAGGTACGAGCTGAGGTTGGCGTTGGAGCCGGTCGGCGCCAGGTTGATCAGCAGGACGCCGCCCGCCATGCCGCCGTAGAAGAGCAGCGCGAGCGCGAGGTCGCCGCGGGTCTTGCCGTACGCCCGGATCAGCTCCATCGCGACCGAGCCGGCGACGGCGACGGCGGTGGCCATCCAGACCGGGCTGGAGTTCAGCAGGAAGCCGAGGCCGACGCCGGTCATGGCGACGTGCCCGATGCCGTCACCCATCAGTGCCTGGCGGCGCTGGACGAGGTAGATGCCGACGGCGGGCGCGGTGATGCCGACGAGCACGGCCGCGAGCAGCGCCCGCTGCATGAAGGCGGGTTCGAGGAAGTCCATGTCAGGTCAGCAGTCCCGTGCGGAGCGGCTCGCCGGCCGCGTGCGGATGTACGTGGTCGTGGCCGGGCAGCGCGTGCTGGCCGAGGGCCTCCGGCGGCGGCCCGTCGTGGACGACGCAGCCGTCGCGGAGCACGATCGCGCGGTCGATGAGGGGCTCCAGGGGGCCCAGCTCGTGCAGGACGAGGAGGACCGACGTGCCGCCGGCGACCTGCTCGCGCAGGGTCGCGGCGAGGATCTCCTGGCTGGCGAGGTCCACGCCGGCCATCGGCTCGTCCATGATCAGCAGTTCGGGTTCGGAGGCGAGCGCGCGGGCGATCAGGACGCGCTGGTGCTGGCCGCCGGAGAGCGCGGAGACGGAGTCGCCGGCGCGGTCGGCGAGACCGACCAGCTCCATGGCCCGGTGGACGGCGGCCTTGTCGGCCTTGCCCGGCAGGCCGAAGCGGCGGCGGGCGAGCCGGCCGGAGGAGACGACCTCGCGGACGGTGGCGGGCACGCCGGAGGCGGCGGTGGTGCGCTGGGGCACGTAGCCGACCCGGGACCAGTCGCGGAACCGCTTCCGCTCGGTGCCGAACAGCTCGATGGTGCCGCCGGTCAGCGGGACCTGGCCGATGATCGCGCGGACGGCGGTGGACTTGCCGGAGCCGTTGGCGCCGAGCAGGGCGGCGACCTCACCGCGCCGGACGGTGAGGTCGACGCCCCGGAGGACGGGGCGGGCGCCGAGGGCCGCCGTGGCTCCGCGGACGGAAATGACGGGCTCGTCGCTCACGAGTGCCTCCTGCGTGCGGGGGTGGATCACTTGGCGCCGAGGGCCTTCTTCAGCGCGGCGAGGTTCGACTGCATGACCTCGATGTAGTCATCGCCCTGGGAGGCGTCCGTGATTCCCTCCAGCGGGTCGAGGACGTCGGTCTTCAGGCCGGTGTCCTGCGCGAGGGTCTTCGCGGTCTTGTCGCTGGCGAGGGTCTCGAAGAAGACGGTGGTGACCTTCTCGGCCTTCGCGACGTCCTGGAGCTCCTTGACGCGGGCGGGGCTCGGCTCGGACTCGGGGTCCATGCCGGAGATGCCCTCCTGGTCCAGGTGGTAGCGCTCGGCGAGGTAGCCGAAGGCGGAGTGGGTGGTGATGAAGGTCTTCGTGGCGGTGTTCTTCAGACCCGTCTCGAACTGCGTGTCGAGGGCGCCGAGCTTCTCGATCAGGGTGGCGGTGTTCTTCTCGTAGTCCGCCGCGTGGGCCGGGTCGGCCTTCGCGAAGGCGGCGCCGACGCCCTTGGCGACCTCGGCGTACTTGACGGGGTCGAGCCAGATGTGGGGGTCGTTCCCGGCCTCGGAGCCGTGGTCGTGGCCCTCGTGGGACTCCTCGGCGGCGTGCTCCTCGCCGTGGGCCTCCTCGCCCTCGTGGGCGTGGCCCTCGCCGGCCCCGGTGCCGTGGGCTTCGAGGGTGGTGAGGGTGGCGGCGTCGATCGTGTGCTTCACGCCGGCCTGGGCGATGGCCTCGTCGACGGCGGGCTGGATGCCCTTGAGGTAGAGGAGCACGTCGGCGTCGGCGAGCTCGCCGATCTGCCGCGGCTTGAGCTCCAGGTCGTGGGGTTCGACGCCGGGCTTGGTCAGGGTCTGGACGGCCACGTGGCCGCCGCCTATCTGCTCGGCCAGGTACTGCATGGGGTAGAACGAGGCGACGACGTCCAGCTTGCCGTCCGTCCCCTTGTCGGCGGCCGACGAGCTCCCGCCGCAGGCGGAGAGGGTGACGAGACCGAGGGCGACGGCTCCGGTGACGGCGGTGGCGGGTATCAGACGGCGTACGTTCATGACACTCATTTTCAACAAAACTGGAAACGGTTGTCAATTGCCCGACTTGTGGTACGGGCCACGCCGACCGCCCGGCCACCGGGCGCCGAACCGATTTGATACGGGGGGTGCGGGCGCCGGTAACCTGTGGCATTCGCACTTCGTCGTCGTAATGAAGAGAGCACCGTGGCCGCCGACAAGATCGACACCATCGTCAGCCTGAGCAAGCGCCGTGGCTTCGTTTTCCCCTGCAGTGAGATCTACGGCGGTCAGCGCGCCGCCTGGGACTACGGGCACCTGGGCGTCGAGCTCAAGGAGAACATCAAGCGCCAGTGGTGGCGTTACATGGTCACCTCGCGCGAGGACGTCGTCGGCATCGACTCGTCGGTCATCCTGGCGACCGAGGTGTGGGAGGCGTCCGGTCACGTCGCCACCTTCACCGACCCCCTGACCGAGTGCACCTCCTGCCACAAGCGCTTCCGCGCCGACCACCTGGAGGAGGCGTACGAGGAGAAGCACGGCCGCCTCCCCGAGAACGGCCTCGCCGACCTCAACTGCCCCAACTGCGGCAACAAGGGCACCTTCACCGAGCCGAAGAACTTCTCGGGTCTGCTCTCCACCCACCTCGGCCCGACCCAGGACTCCGGCTCCGTCGCGTACCTGCGCCCCGAGACCGCCCAGGGCATCTTCACCAACTTCGCCCAGGTGCAGACGACCGCGCGCAAGAAGCCCCCGTTCGGCATCGCGCAGATGGGCAAGTCCTTCCGGAACGAGATCACTCCGGGCAACTTCATCTTCCGGACCCGCGAGTTCGAGCAGATGGAGATGGAGTTCTTCGTCAAGCCGGGCGAGGACGAGCAGTGGCAGGAGTACTGGATGCAGCAGCGCTGGAACTGGTACACCGGCCTCGGTCTCCGCGAGGAGAACATGCGCTGGTACGAGCACCCGCAGGAGAAGCTCTCCCACTACTCCAAGCGCACCGCCGACATCGAGTACCGCTTCCAGTTCGGCGGCAGCGAGTGGGGCGAGCTGGAGGGCGTCGCCAACCGCACCGACTACGACCTGACGGCGCACTCCAAGGCGTCCGGCGCCAACCTGATGTACCACGAGCAGGAGTCCGGCGAGCGTTACACGCCGTACGTCATCGAGCCCGCCGCCGGTGTCGGCCGCACCATGCTCGCCTTCCTCCTCGACGCGTACACCGAGGACGAGGCCCCGAACGCCAAGGGCGTCATGGAGAAGCGCGTCGTGATGCGCCTCGACCACCGCCTGGCCCCGGTCAAGGCCGCGGTCCTCCCGCTCTCCCGCAACCCGCAGCTCTCCCCGAAGGCCAAGGGCCTCGCGGCGGACCTGCGGCAGAACTGGAACATCGACTTCGACGACGCCGGCGCCATCGGCCGCCGCTACCGCCGCCAGGACGAGATCGGCACCCCGTTCTGCATCACCGTCGACTTCGACACCCTCGACGACAACGCGGTGACCGTGCGCGAGCGCGACACCATGAAGCAGGAGCGCGTCTCCCTGGACCAGATCCAGGGCTACCTGGCCAGCCGCCTCATCGGCTGCTGACCCCGGTCGCACGCACGGGAAAGCCCCCGGTTCCGTTCCCGGAACCGGGGGCTTTCCCGTGTCCGCCGCCGGTCAGGCCCTCAGCGCGCGCTGCACCAGGGCGACCACCGCGTCGAAGGCGGCCCGGCTGTCGGGGGCCGACCACTCGGCGGCGTGCGCCGGGTTGTGGAAGCGGTCGGTGGCGTCGAAGACGGCGCGGGCCGTGGCCGGGAGCTCCGCCTCCGGGGTGGTGAAGACCCCGGCGCGGCGGCCGTCGGCGAGGATCTCGGCGATCTGCTCGACCAGGTGCTCCTCGTGCCGGTCGACCACCGCGCTGTTCTCGCCGATCAGCACCTGGAAGGTGGCCATCAGCTCCGGGTCGCCGCCCGCCTTCTCGCGCTTGAGGGCGAAGAGGGCGGTGAGCCAGCCGGTCAGCCGCGCGTCGGCCGGCTCCGCCGAGGCCACGTACGGCCGGAGGGCTTCGATGGTCCGCCGCAGCCACCGCTCCGTGACCGCCTCGCGCAGCGCCGCCTTGGTGCGGAAGTGGCGGTAGACGCTGCCGTGGCTCACGCCGAGGGCCCGGGCCACGTCCACGACCGTGGCCTTGGCGGGGCCGTACCGGCGCAGCACCTCCTCGGTGGCTTCGAGGATGCGCTCGGCGGTGAGGGATTCGGTGGCGGCCATGGACTGACAGTACCTGTCAGTGCTCGCTGTCCAGGTGGGCCATCTGCGCGGCCGGGTAGCGCTCGCCGGCGGCGGCGCCGGCCGGGACGGCCTCCTCGACGGCGGCCAGGTCGGCCGCGTCGAGGGTGACGTCGAGCGCTCCGAGCGCCTCGGTGAGCCGGGCCCGGGTGCGGGCGCCGACCAGCGGCACGATGTCGTCGCCCTGCGCGAGGGCCCAGGCGATGGCGGTCTGCGCCACGGAGACGCCCTTGGCCTCGGCGACGGCCCGCAGCCGGTCCACCAGGTCGAGGTTGCGGTGCAGGTTCTCGCCCTGGAAGCGGGGGCTCATGCCGCGGAAGTCGCCGGGGGCGAGCGCCCGGTCGCGGGTGAAGTGGCCGCTGATCAGGCCGCGGGAGAGGACTCCGTACGCGGTGACGCCGATGCCCAGCTCGCGGGCGGTCGGCAGGATCTTCTCCTCGATGCCCCGGGAGATCAGCGAGTACTCGATCTGGAGGTCCGCGATCGGGGCGACGGCGGCGGCCCGGCGCAGGGTGTCCGCGCCGACCTCGGAGAGGCCGATGTGCCGGACGTGCCCGGCCTCCACCAGCCCGGCGATGGCGCCGACGGTCTCCTCGATCGGCACGTCGGGGTCGACGCGGGCGATCCGGTAGACGTCGATGTGGTCGGTGCCGAGCCGCTGGAGCGAGTACGCGGCGAAGTTCCGCACCGCGTCCGGGCGCCCGTCGTAGCCGGTGAAGCCGCCCTCGACGGTGCGGAGCGCGCCGAACTTCACGCTGGTCAGGGCCTGCTCGCGGCGGCCGGCCGGGGCGGTGCGCAGGGCCTCGGCGATGAGCAGCTCGTTGTGGCCCATCCCGTAGAAGTCGCCGGTGTCCAGGAGGGTCACGCCGGCCTCCAGGGCCGCGTGGATGGTCGCGATCGACTCGGCGCGGTCGGCCTCGCCGTACAGCGCGGACATGCCCATGCAGCCGAGACCGAGCGCGGAGACGGCGGGGCCGGTGGTGCCGAGGGTGCGGGTGGGAAGCATGGCGGTCTCCTGAGGGGAGGAAGGGGAGGGGTGCCCTACAACCATGACATGAGCGATGACAGATTTCAATATCTGTCATTCGATGGACGGGAACGCGCCTCGATGGCCGGGGAAAACCGGATGCACCGCGCCGAACCGCCCCGCTACCGTGCGGCACATGCATGCACACCTCCCGATCTACGAGTGAGAGCGGCGCCGCTCCGGCGGACCACCGACGACCCACCGCACACCTCACCGAAGGGGAGAACCCCATGGCCAAGAGCCGCAACAACCTCCTCGGCGTCGGCGGACAGCGCAAGAAGCTGTCCCGCGCCGAACAGCAGGGCGCGAGCAGGAGCCGCGCCGCCGACCGCCGCTCCGCGGAGGACCAGAAGCAGGACCTCCTGAAGAAGATGCGCGAGCGCACCCAGGGCGCCGGCGCCTCCGAGGAGTAGACCCACCCCGAAGGGCCCGGACCGCACACCCGCGGCCCGGGCCCTTCGCCGTCTGCTCAGCCCGCCGCCCTCGGCAGCCGGAGGGCGAACAGCCCCGTCAGCAGCGCCAGCCCCAGCTGCACCAGCAGGGTCGTCGCCAGCGCGGTCCCCATCGAGCCCGACGCCGCCAGCGACAGGAAGAGCGAGCCCAGCGTCGCCACCCCCAGCGCCAGCGCCGACTGCTGCGTCGTCACCATCACCCCGCTGCCCACCCCCGCCCGGTCCGCCGGGACCTCGGCGAGCACCACCCGGAAGAGCACCGGCAGCTGGAGCCCCTGGCCGAGCCCGGCCACCGCCATGCCCGGCGCCAGCGTCCACGGGGTGACGTCCGGCCAGGAGGACCAGGCCGTCCACGCCATCATCCCGAGGCCGGCCGCCTGGAGGACCGCACCCGCCGGGATCACCCGGGTGCCCCAGCGGGCCACCAGCCGGGGGCCCGCCAGGGAGGCCGCGAAGAAGGCCAGGGCCATCGGGGCGAGAGCCGCGCCCGCGGCGACCGGGCCCAGGGCCAGCCCCTGCTGCAGGGCCACCGCGACCACCAGGATGAAGCCGCCGAAACCGCCCGAGAGGGGCAGGGTGAGGGCGAGGCCCCGGCGGAGCGGCACCAGGCGGAGCAGGGACGGCGGGACCAGCGGGGTGCCGCCCCTCCGCTCCACGCGCCGTTCCGTCCGCCAGAACGCCGCCGCCAGGAGCGGGAACGCGGCGAGCGCCCCCCACGTCCACAGCGGCCACCCCGCGGCCCGGCCCTCCGTCAGCGGGGCCAGCAGCGACACCAGGGCCAGCGCCAGGAGGACCGTCCCCCGCACGTCCAGCGGCGCCGGAACCGCCGCCCGGGTCTCCGGGACCGTGCGGAGCGCCAGCGGCAGGGCGAGCAGCACCGCCGGCACGTTCACCAGGAAGACCGCCCGCCAGCCGAGCCCCGCCACGTCCGCGGCGACCAGCAGGCCGCCCAGGATCTGGCCGGAGACGAACGCGAGCCCGGTGGTCGCCCCGTACAGGCTCATCGCCCTCGCCCGCCGGGCGCCCGCCGTCGAGGAATGAAGGGTCGCGAGCACCTGCGGCAGCAGCAGCGCCGCCGCGGCACCCTGTGCCACCCGCGCCGCGACCAGGGCCCAGGCGTTCGGCGCGAGCCCGCAGAGCAGGGACGTCACGCCGAAGGCCACCAGGCCCGCCAGGAAGAGCCGCCGCCGGCCGAAGAGGTCGCCGAGCCGGCCGCCGAGCACCAGCAGCACCGCGTACGCCAGGCCGTACCCGGCGACGAACAGTTCGAGGAGCGCCTCGCCCGCGCCGAGGTCACGGCCGATGGACGGCAGGGCGACGTTGACGATGAAGAAGTCGACCAGGGGCAGCGCGGCCCCGAGGAGGACGGTGAACAGGCCCAGCGAGCCGAGAGCCGGTGCCGGGGCGGTACGGAGGAGGGAACGGGGACGGGCGCGGGAGGGGCGGGTCGTCGTGGTCACGGTTCGACCCTCGGCCCCCCGCCCGCCTGGTACCAGAGTCTCCTCATCCTGGTATCAGAACTGCCTGGCACCGGGGTCCGCCGGCGGGCACGCTGGGACCATGAGCATCGTCGTGACGACCGGGCCCGAGGTCCGGCGGCGGGAACTCGCCGCCTTCCTGCGCAGCCGCCGCGAGCGGGTCACCCCCGAACAGGTCGGCCTGGTCCGGGGCCGCCGGCGCCGCACCCCCGGCCTGCGCCGCGAGGAGGTCGCCCAGCTCTCCGCCGTCGGCGTCACCTGGTACACCTGGATCGAGCAGGCCCGGGACATCCAGGTCTCCCCGCAGGTCCTCGACGCCCTCGCCGGGGCGCTCCTCCTCGACCCCGCCGAGCGCGCCCATCTCTTCGCCCTCGCCGGACAGCCCGACCCCCGGCCCGGCACCCCCGGCCCGGCCGTCACCCCCGCCGTGCGCGCCCTGCTCGACCGGCTGGAGCCGGTGCCCGCCGCCCTCCAGAACAGCCGCTTCGACATCCTCGCCCACAACCGCGTCTTCGGGCGGCTCTTCCGCGACCTCGACGTGCTGCCGCCCGAGGACCGCAACACGCTCTGGCTGGCCTGCACCGACCCGGAGTTCCGGGCCGCCGTCACCGACCCGGACCTGATCGCCCGCCTCGCGGGCAAGCTGCGCGCCCGGATGGCCGGGTGCCTGGCCGAACCGGCCTGGAAGCGGCTGGTCCAGCGGCTCGAGGCGGCCTCGCCCGAGTTCCGCGAGATCTGGGCCCGGCACGACGTGGTCTCCTCCGAGAACACGGCCAAGGTCATCCGGAACCCGCTCGTCGGGCCGCTGAGCTTCGAGCACACCAACCTGTGGCTCCAGCCCGGTCCCGGACCCGTCCTCGTCACGTACGTGCCGCTGGACGAGGAGACGCGGGCCGGCTGCGCCCGGCTGCTGGAGCTGGTGGCGGCGGAGGGGGAGTCGCGGGCCGCCGCCTGAGTTCACCCGTCCGGGTACGGGACAATGGGGCCATGACCGCGTTCTCCCCCCTCTCCATCGGCCCGCACGTCGTGCAGCCCCCGGTGGTGCTCGCGCCCATGGCCGGCATCACCAACGCCCCCTTCCGGACCCTCTGCCGCGAGTTCAGCGGCGGCAAGGGCCTCTTCGTGAGCGAGATGATCACGACCCGGGCGCTGGTGGAGCGCAACGAGAAGACCATGCAGCTCATCCGGTTCGACGCGACGGAGCAGCCGCGCTCGATCCAGCTGTACGGGGTGGACCCGGTCACCGTCGGCAAGGCGGTGCGGATGATCGTCGACGAGGACCTCGCCGACCACATCGACCTGAACTTCGGCTGCCCGGTGCCCAAGGTGACCCGCAAGGGCGGCGGCTCGGCGCTGCCGTACAAGCGGCCGCTGCTGCGGGCGATCCTGCACGAGGCCGTCACGAACGCGGGCGACCTGCCGGTCACCATGAAGATGCGCAAGGGCATCGACGACGACCACATCACCTACCTGGACGCGGGCCGGATCGCGGTCGAGGAGGGCGTGACGGCGATCGCCCTGCACGGGCGGACGGCGGCGCAGCACTACGGCGGTACGGCCGACTGGGACGCGATCGCGCGGCTCAAGGAGCACGTGCCGGAGATCCCGGTGCTGGGCAACGGCGACATCTGGTCGGCGGACGACGCGGTGCGGATGATGCGCGAGACCGGCTGCGACGGCGTGGTCGTGGGCCGTGGCTGCCTGGGCCGGCCGTGGCTCTTCGCGGACCTGGTGGCGGGCCTGGAGGGCACCGGCGGGTACCGGACGCCGGGGCTGCGGGAGGTCGCGGAGGTGATGGTGCGGCACGCGACGCTGCTCGGCGAGTGGATCGGCGACGAGTCGCGCGGTGTCATCGACTTCCGGAAGCACGTGGCCTGGTACCTGAAGGGCTTCTCGGTCGGTTCGGAGATGCGCAAGCGCCTCGCGGTCACCTCGTCCCTGGACGAGCTGCGCGCTCAGTTGAGCGAGCTGGACCTGGACCAGCCGTGGCCGGTGGGTGCGGACGGTCCCCGGGGCCGTACGTCCGGAAACAACCGGGTCGTCCTGCCGGACGGCTGGCTGAAGGACCCGTACGACTGCGCCGGAGTGAGCGAGGACGCCGAGCTGGACACGTCCGGGGGCTGAGATTTTCGGCCTTCCGGGGGAGTGATCCTCGCCACCCCTGAGGGGGGTGGTGCTCAGATGAGCAGGTTACGAACGGATGCACCACCTGAAGGGGTGGCACTGGGTGCCACCCCTTTTGTGTTCAAGAGTTGAACGCAAATGCGCATGGAAGCCGCTCATGTGAGCGCGTTGTCCCTGGTTTGGGTCAAGCGGGCTTCGGGGCGTGAAAGCGGAAGCTTCGCGTCGGTAACTTTCGAAGTGCTGGCGGACGGGTGGTTACGCCCGCGTGACCGGTAGGCGTACCTCCCCAGAAGCCTTCGATCTGGGTATGTTCCTCGCCGTCAGGGCAGCCAACCGAGTCGTCGAGGAGTCGAGACCCGTGTCGGAAAACAATGATCAGAAGTTCGTGTACGACTTCACCGAGGGCAACAGGGACCTGAAGGACCTGCTCGGTGGCAAGGGGGCCAACCTCGCCGAGATGACCAACCTCGGCCTCCCGGTCCCTCCGGGCTTCACGATCACCACCGAGGCGTGCAAGGTCTACCTCGAGTCCGGCTCGGAGCCGGCCGCCCTGCGCGACGAGGTCTCGGCCCACCTCGACGCCCTTGAGCGGCAGATGGGCAAGAAGCTCGGCCAGGCGGACGACCCGCTGCTGGTCTCGGTCCGCTCGGGCGCCAAGTTCTCCATGCCGGGCATGATGGACACGGTCCTCAACATCGGCCTCTCCGACGAGTCCGTCACCGGCCTCGCCCGCCAGGCCGACAACGAGCGCTTCGCCTGGGACTCGTACCGCCGCCTCATCCAGATGTTCGGCAAGACCGTGCTGGGCGTCGACGGCGAGCACTTCGAGGACGCCCTCGACGAGGCCAAGGCCGCCAAGAAGGTCGCCAGCGACACCGACCTGGACGCCGAGGACCTCAAGAAGGTCGTCGAGCGGTTCAAGGAGATCGTGAAGGCCGACACCGGCCGCGACTTCCCGCAGGACCCGCGCGAGCAGATGGACCTCGCCATCGAGGCCGTCTTCAACTCCTGGAACACGGACCGCGCCAAGCTGTACCGCCGCCAGGAGCGCATCCCGGGCGACCTCGGCACCGCCGTCAACGTCTGCTCGATGGTCTTCGGCAACCTCGGCCCGGACTCCGGCACCGGCGTCGCCTTCACCCGCGACCCCGCCTCCGGCCACCAGGGCGTCTACGGCGACTACCTGCAGAACGCGCAGGGCGAGGACGTCGTCGCCGGCATCCGCAACACGGTGCCGCTGGCCGACCTCGAGTCGATCGACAAGAAGTCGTACGACCAGCTCATGCAGATCATGGAGACGCTGGAGACCCACTACAAGGATCTCTGCGACATCGAGTTCACCATCGAGCGCGGCCAGCTCTGGATGCTCCAGACCCGCGTCGGCAAGCGCACCGCCGGTGCCGCCTTCCGGATCGCGACCCAGCTGGTGGACCAGGGCCTGATCGACGAGGCCGAGGCGCTCCAGCGCGTCACCGGCGCCCAGCTCGCCCAGCTGATGTTCCCCAAGTTCGACGAGGACGCCAAGGTCGAGCAGATCGGCCGCGGCATCGCCGCCTCCCCGGGCGCGGCCGTCGGCAAGGCCGTCTTCGACTCGTACACGGCCGTCAAGTGGTCCCGCTCCGGCGAGAAGGTCATCCTGATCCGCCGCGAGACCAACCCGGACGACCTGGACGGCATGATCGCCGCCGAGGGCATCCTGACCTCGCGCGGCGGCAAGACCTCGCACGCCGCCGTCGTCGCCCGCGGCATGGGCAAGACCTGTGTCTGCGGCGCCGAGGAGCTGGAGGTCGACACCAAGCGCCGCCGGATGACCACCGCCTCGGGCGTGGTCGTCGAGGAGGGCGACGTCGTCTCCATCGACGGCTCCACCGGCAAGGTCTACCTCGGTGAGGTACCCGTCGTGCCGTCCCCGGTCGTCGAGTACTTCGAGGGCCGCATGCACGCCGGCGCCGACGACGCCGACGAGCTGGTCCAGGCCGTCCACCGGATCATGGCCTACGCCGACCGCGTCCGCCGGCTGCGGGTCCGCGCCAACGCCGACAACGCCGAGGACGCCTCCCGCGCCCGCCGCTTCGGCGCCCAGGGCATCGGCCTCTGCCGCACCGAGCACATGTTCCTCGGCGAGCGCCGCCAGTACGTCGAGCGCCTGATCCTCGCCGACACCGACGCCGAGCGCGACGAGGCCCTCAAGGCCCTGCTGCCGCTCCAGAAGACCGACTTCGTCGAGCTCTTCGAGGCGATGGACGGCCTGCCGGTCACGGTCCGTCTGCTCGACCCGCCGCTCCACGAGTTCCTGCCCGACATCACCGAGCTGTCGGTGCGCGTCGCCCTCGCCGAGTCCCGCAAGGAGCCGCACGAGAACGACCTGCGCCTGCTGCAGGCCGTGCACCGGCTGCACGAGCAGAACCCGATGCTGGGTCTGCGCGGTGTGCGCCTCGGCCTGGTCATCCCCGGCCTGTTCACCATGCAGGTCCGGGCGATCGCCGAGGCCGCGGCGGCGCGGATCGACGCCAAGGGCGACCCGCGCGCCGAGATCATGATCCCGCTCGTGGGCACCGTCCAGGAGCTGGAGATCGTCCGCGAGGACGCCGAGAAGGTCATCGCCGAGGTCGTGGCGGAGACCGGCGTGGAGCTGAAGCTGGCGCTCGGCACCATGATCGAGCTGCCCCGCGCGGCCGTCACCGCCGGCCAGATCGCCGAGGCCGCCGAGTTCTTCTCCTTCGGCACCAACGACCTCACGCAGACGGTCTGGGGCTTCTCCCGCGACGACGTGGAGGCCAGCTTCTTCACCGCCTACCTCGAGAAGGGCATCTTCGGCGTCAGCCCCTTCGAGACCATCGACAAGGACGGCGTCGGCTCGCTGGTCCGCTCCGCGGTCCAGGCCGGCCGGGCCACCCGCCCCGACATCAAGCTCGGCGTCTGCGGCGAGCACGGCGGCGACCCGGAGTCGGTGCACTTCTTCCACGAGGTCGGCCTCGACTACGTCTCCTGCTCGCCGTTCCGGATCCCGGTGGCGCGTCTGGAGGCGGGCCGCGCGGCGGCCGAGGCGAAGGGCAGCGACAGCCGCTGACCCGAGGGGCCCGCGGGCCCCGACAAGCCCCCGGGGCCGCCGTCGGCCATCCCTTCCGAACCCTCACCGGCGGACGGCGGTCCCGGATCCGAAAGAGACGGGACGGACACCTTGTGCGGAGGTGTCCGTCCCGTCGTTTTCACGTCAGATTCATGCGCAATTACGTCCGCATTGAATTATTGGAAATTGAACGTCTGTGTTTGCGGACGTTTCGGCTGTGGCCCCCGGATCCCCACCCGGGGGCCACACCCTTTTCACGGTGTCGGGCAGGTGAGCCGCAACCCTCGCCGACCGCCGCCGGACGGGGCAAAGCCCCCCACGGTCTTCACCACGTCACCTCGGTCCTGAAGGTTTCCTGCCCGACCCGCACAGCATTTCCGTTGGGCCGTGTTCGCCGCGATGCTTTTCAACTGTGGCTGAAACACCCTGGTAACGTGCAGTGATGGAGTGCATACTCGATCGCGGGGTGGTTGCGAGTGCACAGGTGGGGACTTCATGCTTCGTATTCATTTCACCGCGGGCGATCTGGCGGGGGTGCGGATCGCCGCCCGTCCTGACGTCCTGTGGGAAACGATTCTCAGCTTTCACCGTTTAAGGGACCGGCGCGGCCCGGTGGTGTTCGGCGGATGGCGTACGGAAACCAGGGCGCGGCTCGGCGGGGAGACCCGGCTGCTGGCGGCGCTGGTCCCGAGCCGCGGCTATTTCCCCGATTTCCTCACCCCGGCGGAGGGCCTCCACGGCCTCGACGACGGGCTCCAGGCGGTCCGCGCGACCGCACCCGGCCGGCTCCGCTCGGAGCTGACCCTGCTGGCCGCCGACCGGAGCGGCGGCCGCACCGTGCCGCACTCGCTGCGGGCCCTCGCCGACGGCGGCCCGGAGCCCTTCGACCGGCTGCTCGGGGCGCTGCGCAGCTACCACCGGGCGGCCGTGGAGCCGTACTGGCCGCACATCCAGGCCCGGGTGGAGGCGGACCGGGCCCGGCGCGGGCGGGCCGTCCTCGACGGGGGCGCGGAGGAGCTGCTCGACTCGCTGCCGCCGATGCTGACCTGGCGGGCGCCGGTCCTGGAGGCGGCCTACCCGGTCGACCGGGACGTGCACCTGGACGGGCGGGGGCTGCTGCTCCAGCCGTCGTACTTCTGCCGGGGCACGCCGGTGATGCTGCGGGATCCGGCGCTGCCGCCGGTGCTGGTCTATCCGGTGACCCACGGGGAGTCGCCCACGGTCCGCCCGCCGGGCGTCTCCTCGCTGGCGAAGCTGGTGGGCCAGACCCGAGCGGAGGTCCTCCAGGCCATCGGGGACGGCGGGACGACGAGCGAGCTGGCGCGGCGGGCCGGGGTGTCGCTCGCCTCGGCGAGCCAGCACGCGGGCGTGCTGCGGGAGGCGGGCCTGATAGCGACCCTCCGGCACGGGAACGCGGTGCTGCACACGCTGACGCCGCTGGGCGCCGCGCTCCTCGGCGGAGGCGGGGCCCAGCGGCGCGGGGAGGTGCGCTGTTACGCCCGGAACGGGCCGGTCACCTCGTAGGTGATGCCGCCCGAGGAGCTGCCGGTGGTGCCGCGCTGGCTGGAGAAGTACAGCCGGCTGCCGTCGGGGGAGAAGGCGGGGCCGCAGATCTCGG
Organism: Streptomyces sp. NRRL F-5727; assembly: GCF_000719555.1. Lineage (GTDB taxonomy): Bacteria > Actinomycetota > Actinomycetes > Streptomycetales > Streptomycetaceae > Streptomyces. The sequence goes on along the minus strand of NZ_JOGX01000007.1, from coordinate 130,964 downwards.
AGGAGGACTGGCCGGTGATCCGCAGGAACGGCGCCACGACGTCGTCCGGCGTGATCAGGCAGATCTCCATGTTGCCGCCGTCCTCGGCGATGAACAGGTCGCCGGAGGAGGAGCCGGTGACGTTGTCCACGCCGGTGAGCGGGGCGGCGCCGCCGGGCACCAGCGAGTCGTCGTAGGCGAGCTCGTAGGTGTTGTTGGCGAGGTTCAGCTGCCAGAGGCGGTTGTCGCCCTTGGTGGTGAACCAGACGGTGTCGTTGGCGTAGTGGCAGCCCTCGCCGCCGTTGAAGACCTTGGCGCCGGAGACCTGGTAGCGGGTCGCGGTGGGGGAGCCGTCCGGGTCGGGGACGTTCGCCCAGGAGAAGGAGCCCGAGGTGCCGGACCCGGCTGTGAGGACCTGGAGGGTGCCGGAGGAGAGGTTGCCCCAGGTGCTGGGCACGAACCGGTAGAAGCGGCCGTCCGACTTGTCCTCGGTCAGGTAGACCACCCGGCGCACCGGGTCGGCGGCGGCGGCCTCGTGGTTGAACCGGCCCATCGCGGCCCGGCGGACGGCGGCGTTCACGCCCCACGGGTCGGTCTCGTAGACGTAGCCGGTGTCGACCTCCTCGCAGGAGAGCCAGGTGTTCCACGGGGTCTTGCCGCCCGCGCAGTTGCGGTTGGTGTTGGACAGGATCCGGTAGGCCGAGGTGACGTTGCCGGACGCGTCGAACCTGATCGCGCTCGCGCCGCCGGTGCTGGAGATCTCCGAGTTGGAGACGTAGATCCAGCCGGTGCCGTCGGCGTAGCAGGCGCCGCCGTCGGGGGCGTTGTGCCAGGTGTACGAGGTGCCGGGGACGGTCTGTCCCGAGCGGGCGACGATCCGGCTGGTGAAGCCGGCGGGCAGCATGATGCCGTTCGCGTTCGCGGGGCCGAGCGCGCCGTAGGGGCCGGCGCCGGGCTGGGCGGGGGCCGCGTAGGCGGCGCCCCGCATCAGGGTGCCGCCGAAGGCGGCCGCCGATGTGCCGATGACCGCTCCACGCAGGAAACTGCGTCGCTCCACGTCTTCTCTCCAGGGGTGTGTGACCGCCCGCCGCACGGTCAGCGGCGGGGCCGCGCGAGGGGAATCTAGGAGGGCGGAATTGACTGTGCATCAACAAACGGTGACGGGGAAGGGGCGGGCGCGGGGCGGGGGAGTCGGTGTCGGAGCGGGGCGCTAGGTTCGCGCCATGACGATCACCGCACAGTTGCTCGGATCGGTACGGCTGCCGGGTGGGAGGGCCGTGGTCGACGACTTCCACGAGGCCCGTGCCGACGGCACCCGGCGCCTCCTCCTGCGCCAGGGCGCCGATCTGGAGGTCCACGACGTGGCGGCGCTGTGCGCCGGGGAGACCTCGCCGCTCGCCGTCGTCCCCCTGCCCTGGCCCGGCTGGGACTGCGGCGTGCACTCGGCCGCACCCGACGGCTCCTTCGTCGTCTTCTCGGGGCAGCGGTCCGTCCGCGCCGTGGCGGTCGGCGGGGGCGCGCTGTGGGAGTACCGGCACGGCTGCTGGGGCCCGGAGCTCGACCACGAGCACAGCGGCGACGAGCAGCAGGTGTGTCCCGGCAGCGAGCACGGGTCCGTCCGGGTCTCCGACGACGGCCGGCTCGTCTGGGCGCACGTCGTCGCCGCGGACACGGAGTACCAGGAGCTCTGGGTCGTCCTCGACGCGCGCGACGGCCGCGAACTGGCCCGCGTCCCGCTGACCGACAGCTACGCCTCCGGATCCCACCACCAGTCGCTGCCCGACGGCGCGCACATGGCGCTCTGCGTCGGCATGGGCCAGGACGGGATCCTGCTGTACTGGGCCCGCCGGGACGGCGAGGACCTCGTCGTACGGGACCTCAACGAGGGCCTCGACCGGATCCTGCTCGACGTCCACCCCGAGAACGGCCGGTTCCTGACGGTCGAGCACTACGGCGCCGACCTCCAGCTCCACGACCTGGACGGCACCCTCCTCGCCGAGGCGGAGCCCACCGGCCCCGGCCCGGACCGCTGGGACTGGTGCGCGGGCTTCGTCGACGCGGACACCGTCCTCGGCTCCACCGGCCACGAGTACGGCACCGACGACCCCGTACGCCACGCGCTCCTGGACGCGGCGACCCTGAAGCCCCTGGGGCGGCTCGGCTACCCCGGCGCCGTCACCGGCTACGTCCGCCCCCTCGGCGACGGCACCTGGCTCACCTACGACCAGGTGAGCGGCACCCTCAGCCGCTGGACTCGAGCAGCGTCCTGAGCGCGGTCAGCCGGTCGCGCCAGAACTCCTTGTACGCCGCCACCGCGTCCGCGTCCGGCAGCTTCAGGTGGCCGAGGCCCACCAGGGTCTTCGTGTCGCCCTTCGGCGTGAGATGGACCGAGATCCGGCTCGGACCGCCCTGCCAGTCGGCCGTGAGCGACTTCCCGGAGCGGTGGGTACGGAGTTCGAGCCCGCCGTCCGGCAGCCAGCGGCGGCGCAGCTCCGGGTCGACGAAGGCGTCGGTGACCCGGGCGGCGGGCGCGGCGACGGTCCTGCTCGCGCTCGCCTGCCAGTCGCCGTCGCCCGACTGGCCCACCTCCCGCAGGCCCCGCTCCTGCTCGTAGCCGACGGTCACCGACTGGGCGTGCCAGCCGCCGACGCCCTCGTCCTCGACCAGGTGGCGGGCGATCTCGGTGTGGCCGCGGTCGGCCGCGCCCCAGGCGTCGAGCCGGGCGAACCACTCCGCCCAGCCCCGGCCGGTGGCCGCCGTCAGGGCCTCGTCCGACAGCTTCTCGGTGATGCGCCTGCCACTGCTCATATCCCCGAAGATAGCCACGGACGGGACCTTCGGCACTGGGGGGCGGGGGGTCGCGACCGGCAGACTGGGCCTATGCGCGAGACCCGGGAGCTCACCGACATCGGCGGCCGCGACGACCTCGACGTGCTGTTGCGCCGTTTCTACTCGGCCGCCTTCGCCGATCCCCTCATCGGCCCGTTCTTCACGGAGGTCGCCGGCACCGACCTGGAGGTCCACCTCCCGCGCATCGCCGACTTCTGGGAGCGCGCCCTCTTCCGTACCGCCGCGTACGCCCGGGACGCCTTCGCCCCGCACGCGGCACTGCACTCCGCCCGGCCCCTCACCCCCGCCCACTTCGGGCGGTGGGTGCAGCTCTGGCACGCCACGCTGGACGGGCTGCACCGGGGGCCGCTCGCGGACCGGGCCAAGGCGATGGGGGAGCGGATCGCCCTCTCGATGATGAAGCGGCTCGGCGGTCCGGGCGCGGAGGCCGAGGCGGCGGCCGGCGGGACCGGCGGCTTCGTCCCGCTGGCGGCGCTCACGCTGCGCTCGGCCGCCTGATCGAAAAAACTTCTCCGGGGAGCGATGAGTCCCGGCCGCCCGGCCCGTCTCCACTCCCGTAGGCACCGCACACGGCGGAACCGCACGACGGAGAAGAGAGAGCACACCATGGCCCCGCAGATGATCTTCGTGAACCTGCCCGTGAAGGACCTCGACGTCAGCAAGACCTTCTACGAGAAGCTCGGGTACACGATCAACCCGCAGTTCAGCGACGAGACCGCGGCCTGTGTGGTGATCAGCGACACCATCTTCGTCATGCTGCTCACCGAGGAGAAGTTCGGCACGTTCACCGCGCCCGGCAAGGCGATCGCCGACGCCTCCGCCACCACCCAGGTGCTGCTCACGCTGAGCGCCGAGAGCCGCGAGAAGACGGACGAGCTGGCCGACCGGGCCCTGGAGGTGGGCGGCAGCCCGGCGAAGGAGCCGATGGACATGGGCTTCATGTACGGCCGCTCCTTCGCCGACCCGGACGGCCACCACTGGGAGGTCTTCTGGATGGACCCGGCCGCCCCGCAGGGCTGACCCCCCGGGCAGGGGCTCAGGCGGAGACGCCGCCGTCGACCACCAGGTCCGTGCCGACGGCGGAGCCCGCCGCGTCCGACGCGAGGTAGAGGACGGCCGCCGCCACCTCGGCGGCCGAGGAGATCCGGCCGAGCGGCGACTGCTCCTTCATCCGGACCTCCCGCTCGGCCTCCGTCTCGCCGGGCAGCAGCGACATCGTGGACTCGGCGGCGCCCGGGCTGACCGCGTTGATCCGCACCCCGTCGGCGATGTGGTCGCGGGCCGCGGCGCGGGTGAGCGCCGAGACGGCCGCCTTGGAGACCTGGTAGCCGAAGACGCCGGGGATCCGGACGTGCGGGCCCAGGTTGGACGAGACGTTGACGATCGCGCCGCCGCCGTGCGCCCGCATGTGGGCGACCTCGGCCTGGAGGGCGTTCAGCACGCCGGTGACGTTGGTGTCGAGCAGGGCCTGCCAGTCGTCGAGGGGGAAGTCGGCGGCGCTGTGGCCGCCCCGGAAGATCCCCGCGTTGTTCACGGCGACGTCGAGCCCGCCGTACGTCTCGACCGTGCGGCGGACCAGCTCGCGGGTGGAGCCCGGGCGGGTGACGTCGGCGGTGACGGCGGTCGCGGTACCGCCTTCGGCCTCGATCAGGGCCACGGTGGCGTCGAGGGCCGCGGCGGTGCGGCCGGCGGCCACCACCCTGGCGCCCTCGGCGGCGAAGGCGCGGGCGATCTCCCGGCCCAGGCCGGAGCCGGCGCCGGTGACGAGGACGGAGCGGCCGGTGAAGCGGGCGGAGACGGACATGGGAACTCCCCTGTAATCGGTGGTCACTTGGCGAGACGGGCGGTGAGGGCGGCGAGGGCGGCGAAGAGCGCCGCCGCCGCGGCGAGCGGCGCGGCGGAGGCGCCGAGGGTGAGCAGGGCGGCGAAGACCACGGTCGGTCCGAGCTCCATCGCCGTGTTCAGGACGCCGCCGGCGAGTCCGGCCCGGTCGGCCGGGACCCGCTCGGTGGCGAGGACGGCGGCGCCCGCGAAGGAGAGCGCCCCGCCGGCGGGCAGCAGGAGCAGGCCGGGCAGCAGCCCGTGGGCGTACGGGACGGTCGGGTCGCCCGAGCCGGCCGCGAGCAGCGCGAGTCCGGCGCCCGCCGCGCCGAGTCCGGCGGCGGTGACCCGGCCGGGCCCGTACCGGCCGATCAGCGGGCCCGCGAGCCGGCCGGCGCCGAGCAGCGCGGCGGCGAAGGGCACGAAGGCGGCCGAGGTGAGCGCCGCCGAGTAGCCGCGCTCCCGCTGGAGGTCGAGCGAGAGCAGGACGAAGACGGTGGCCGTGCCGGCGGCGGTGAGGGCGACCGCGGCGAGCCCGAGGAGGCGCCGCCGGTCCCGCAGGAAGCCGGGCGGGAGCAGCGGGTCGGCGGCCCGGCGCTCGGCGCGGGCGAAGCCGGCGAGCAGGGCGAGCCCCCCGAGCAGCGGTACGAGGACGGGCGCGGAGCCCCACGGGTGGGCGTCGGTCAGCACCAGGCCGGTGCTGGCGAGCACGATCCCGGCGGTGGCGAGCAGGGCGCCCGGCAGGTCGAGGGCGCGGTCCGCGCCGGGCGGGGTGGCGGGCAGCAGCCGGCGCGCGAGCAGCAGCGCGGCGACGGCGACGGCGACCGGCACGGCGAAGGAGGCGCGCCAGGAGGCGGCGGCCGTGATGGCGCCGGAGAGCAGGTTCCCGGCGGTGGCGCCGAGGACGGAGAGGCCGCCCCAGGTGCCCATCGCCCGTCCGTACGCGGCGGGTTCGGGGTAGAGGGCGCGCAGCGCGCCCATCGCGGCCGGGGCGACGAGCGCGGCGCCGGCGCCCTGCGCGAAGCGGGCGCCGAGCAGCCCGGCGTAACCGGTGGCGAGCGGGGCGAGCGCGGAGGCGGCGGCGAAGAGGAGCAGTCCGGCGGTGAGCGCGCGCCGGGCGCCGTACCGGTCCGCGAGCCGTCCGCCGAGCAGCAGGAGCCCCGCGAAGGTCAGTCCGTACGCGGCGCTGAGGAGGATCAACCGCCCCTGGTCCAGGTCGAATTCGGCGGCGATCCGGGGGAGCGGCACGGCGAGCGCGGCGAGCGTGAAGATGAGCGTCGCCTGGACGGTCCCGAGCAGCGCGAACCCCCGGCGGGCACCCCCGTGGCCCGCCGTGGGCGCGCTCGGTGCCGCTGTTCCCCGGTACGTCGTCATGCCGTCCCCCACATCGTCTGTACTTGACCGTACATTCCAGAAAGAGCCCCGAGAAAAGGCGCCCCCGCAAGGGCGCCCGTCCGGCGGCCGCTCAGTCGAGCAGCCGCAGGGCCTCCTCCGCCGCGTCCCGCACCCTGGCCGGGTCCGTCGACGCCTTGCCGACCACCCGGATCCCCTGGAGCAGCACCAGGAGCATCCGGGAGAGGGTGCGCGGATCGCGCCCCTCCGGCAGTTCCCCCTGGGCGCGGGCCCGGGTGAGCGCCGCGTACAGCAGGGTCTCGATCTGCTCCCAGCTCAGCTCGACCCGGCGGGCCACCACCGGATCGCGCGGGGCCAGCTCCGCCGCCGAGTTGGTGACGAAGCAGCCCGACAGGCGCAGTCCCTCCGCCGTCGCCTCGGCGGCGAAGCGGCGGACCAGTGCCCGGACGGCCGGCAGGGCCGGGCCCGGCGCGGACAGCTCCTCGACGAGCCCCGGGTCCCGGGTCTCCAGGTAGCGGTCCATCGCCTTCAGGTACAGCTCGTGCTTGTTGCCGAAGGTCGCGTAGATGCTGGCCCGGCCGATGCCGAGGTGCGCCACGAGGTCCGCCATCGACGTCGCCTCGTAGCCGCGCGCCCAGAACAGGTCGAGCGCTGCCTGGAGCGCGGCCTCGGGGTCGAATTCCTTGGTCCTGGCCACGCCGGAGACGCTATCCCTTTCTGGAACGATCGGTCAAGCTAGACCGTGCGTACGGGATAGACCGCCACCGTCACCGCGTCGTCGTCCAGGCACCGGCCCGTCTCCAGGTCGAAGCGCTGCTTCAGGAGCGGCGAGGCCACGTAGGGCCGCCCGTCCGCCGTCCCGATCAGCCCCCGGGACAGCACCTGCGCCCCGGTGAACGGATCGCGGTTGTCGATCGCGTACGCCCGCCCCGCCCGGTCCCGGAAGACCGCCGCCTGCCGGCCGTCCGGCAGCAGCGCCGCCAGGCCGCGGCCCGGGGTCAGCCGGGCCTCCTCGCAGACCGCCATCCAGGAGTTCTCGGCGGGGGAGAGTTCGAGGGTCTTCATCGGGACATGGCTCCTTCCAGGGTGCCGATCGTCAGGATCGTGAGGTCCGGCTTGATCTGGTCCCGCTCCGGCACGAACCGCACCGTCGGGTCGGGCGTCTCCGGCGCGTTCACGAAGGAGACGAAGCGCCGCAGCCGCTCCGGGTCGTCCAGGGTCTGCGCCCACTCGTCCTGGTAGTCGGAGACGTGCGCCGCCATCAGCGCCTCCAGCTCGTCGCAGAGGCCCAGCGAGTCCTTCACGATCACGTCCCGCAGGTGGTCGAGGCCGCCCTCCAGGCGCTCCAGCCACACCGACGTCCGCTCCAGGCGGTCCGCCGTCCGGATGTAGAACATCAGGAACCGGTCGATCAGCCGGATCAGTTCGGCGTCCGACAGGTCCTGCGCGAGCAGGTCCGCGTGGCGCGGGGTCGCGCCGCCGTTGCCGCCGACGTACAGGTTCCAGCCGTTGGCCGTGGCGATCACGCCGAAGTCCTTCGACTGGGCCTCGGCGCACTCGCGGGCGCAGCCGGAGACCGCCGACTTCAGCTTGTGCGGGGCGCGCAGGCCGCGGTAGCGCAGCTCCAGCTGGATCGCCATCTTCACCGAGTCCTGCACGCCGTAGCGGCACCAGGTCTGCCCCACACAGGACTTCACCGTGCGCAGCGCCTTGCCGTAGGCGTGCCCGGACTCGAATCCGGCGTCCACCAGGCGGGTCCAGATCGCCGGGAGCTGGTCGACGCGGGCACCGAAGAGGTCGATCCGCTGACCGCCGGTGATCTTCGTGTAGAGGCCGTAGTCGCGGGCCACCTCGCCGATCACGATCAGCTTCTCCGGGGTGATCTCGCCGCCGGGGATGCGGGGGACCACCGAATAGGAGCCGTTGCGCTGGAGGTTGGCCAGGTGGTGGTCGTTGGTGTCCTGGAGCGCGGCCTGCTCGCCGTCGAGGATGTAGCCGTTGTTGAGGGAGGCCAGGATGGAGCCGACGGTCGGCTTGCACACCTCGCAGCCCTCGCCGCCCTTCGCGCCGTCCCGCCCGTGCGAGTCGAGGAGCGCGGCGAAGGAGGTCACGCGCAGGGTGCGGGCGATCTCGTAGAGCTCGCTGCGGGTGTAGGAGAAGCAGCCGCAGAGCCCCTTGTCGGCCGCCTTCGGCAGCAGCTTCTCGATCACCTTCACACAACTGCCGCAGCCGGTGCCGGCCTTGGTGCACTTCTTGACCTCGGGCAGCGAGGCGCACTGGGTGATGGCGTGCTTGGTCACGTTGTGGCAGGAGCAGATGACGGCGTCGTCCGGCAGCGCCGAGGGGCCGAGCGCCACGGGCGCGCCCGCCCCCGCCGGAAGCACCAGCTGCTCGGGGGAGACCGGGGGCCTGGTGCCGGTCAGCGGGCGCAGCAGCCCGTACGACTCGGCGTCGCCGACCAGCACGCCGCCGAGGAGCCGGCCCTCGGCGTCCACCACCAGCTTCTTGTAGACGCCGGCGCGGGAGTCCGCGTAGACGACGTCGAGGCAGCCCTCGGCGGTGCCGTGCGCGTCGCCGAAGGAGGCCACGTCGACCCCGAGCAGCTTCAGCTTGGTGGAGAGGTCGGCGCCGGTGAACCCGGTGTCGTCGCCGGCCTCGTCGGCGAGGACCGCGGCGACCGTCTGCGCCATCTCGTAGCCCGGCGCGACCAGGCCGTAGACCCGCCCGTCGGAGGCGAGCGCGCACTCGCCGATGGCGAAGACCGCCGGGTCGGAGGTGCGGCAGTGCTCGTCGACGGCGATGCCGCCGCGCTCGCCCACGTCCAGCCCGCAGTCGCGGGCCAGCTGGTCCCGGGGGCGGACGCCGGCCGAGAAGACCACCAGGTCGGTGGCGAGTTCGGTGCCGTCCGACAGCCTCATGCCGGTCACGGAGCCGTCGGCGGTCACGACCTCCTGGGTGCCCGTGCCGGTGTGCACGGTCAGCCCCATCTGCTCGATGGTCCGCAGCAGCGCGGCGCCGCCGCCCTCGTCGACCTGCACCGGCATCAGCCGCGGCGCGAACTCCACGATGTGGGTGTCGAGCCCGAGGCCCTTGAGCGCGCCGGCCGCCTCCAGGCCGAGCAGACCGCCGCCGACCACCGCGCCGGTCGTCGCCGTCTTGGCGTACTCCTCGATCGCGAGCAGGTCCTCGATGGTGCGGTAGACGAAGCAGCCGGTGGCGTCCTTGCCGGGGACCGGCGGCACGAAGGGGTACGAGCCGGTGGCGAGCACCAGGTGGTCGTAGGCGACGACCCGGCCCGACCGGGCGGTCACCGTCCGCGCCGCGCGGTCCACGGCCACGACGGGCTCGTCCGTGTACAGCTCGATGCCGTGCCGCTCCATGAAGCCGTCCTCGACCATCGACAGGTCGTCGGGCGTCTTCCCGGAGAAGTACGAGGTCAGCTGGACCCGGTCGTACGCCGGGCGGGGCTCCTCGCAGAGGACCACGATCCGGGCCCGCTCGGTGACGCCCCGGTCGGCGAGCGCCTCCAGGAACCGCTGGCCGACCATTCCGTGGCCGACCAGGACGATGGTGGGGGTGGTCATGAGGAGCCTCCGTCGTGGGTGAGCAGGTGCAGCAGGGGGGCCTCCGGGAGGGCTTCGTCGCCCTCCCAGGCCCGGGCGAGCGCGCCGACCGCGGCCAGGTCGCCGAGGAGGACGCCCCCGACGAGCCGGTTGTCGCGGACGACGACCTTGCGGTACGCGCCCCGGGTCGCGTCGGTCAGCTGGACGACGTCGTCGCCCGGCAGGGGCGTGGCCTCGCCGAAGGCGGCGAGGTCCAGCGGCCGGGCCCCGCCGAGGGTGAGCCGGGTGAGCGCCCGGGTGCCGGTGTAGCGGGGGCCGGCGGTGCCGGACAGCACGTCGGCGAGGACGTCGGCCTGCTCCAGCGCCGGGCCGGCCAGGCCGTAGACCCGGCCGTCGTGCTCGGCGCAGTCGCCGATCGCGTGGATGTACGGGTCGGAGGTCCGCAGCTCGTCGTCGACGACGATGCCGGTCCGCACGTCGAGCCCGGCCTCGCGGGCCAGCGCGACCCGGGGGCGTACCCCGCAGGCCAGGACCACGACCTGGGCGTCCAGGACGAAGCCGTCGGCCAGCTCGACCGCCGTCACCGCCCCGTCCCGCTGCCGCAGCCCGCTGACCCGGCACTCGGTGTGGGTCTCGACGCCGAGCCCGTCCAGGTGCTCCCGCAGCAGCACGGAGGCGTGCGGGTCCAGATGCCGTTCCATCAGGCCCTCGCCCTGCTGGGTGAGGACCACCTCGGCACCCAGCGCGGCCAGCGCCCGCGCCGCGGACACGCCGAGGAGCCCGCCTCCGACGACCACCGCCCGGATTCCCGGGCGGACGACCTCGCGCAGGGCGAGGCAGTCGTCGAGGGTGCGGAAGGAGTGCACGCCCTCGGGGAGCTCCGCCCCGCGCAGTCCGCGCAGCGGCGGCAGCACCGGGTTGGAGCCGGTGGCGAGGACCAGCCGGTCGTAGCCGACCAGCGAGCCGTCGGCGCACTCGACCGTGCGTGCCGCCCGGTCGATCCCCACCACCCGCACCCCGCGGCGCACCGGCTCGCGGGGTGCGGGCAGGGCGACGACCTCGGGGGCGTACCGTCCGGCGAGGACGTCGGCGAGCAGCACCCGGTTGTACGGGGCGTGCGGCTCCTCGCCGAGGAGGGTGACCGGCAGGCGCTGGGCGAGGCGGAGGCCCGCCGTTCCGCCTCCGACCACCACGATCCGTGTACTCATACCCGGAAGGGTGCGGCGCCGGTGTTTCCCGGTGGCATCCCGCCTGTTTCCCGTACGGAACGCTGATCTCCGCCGGGTCCCGGGCGGACTGTGAGGGCGGCGGCCCGCCGCAAGCTCAGAGCTTCCTCAACGATCACGGGATCGATGGACGGGCCAACGATCTCGTCCCTAGGGTCACTGCCATGCCTGACATCACCCTGACCACGCTGGTCCTGCTGTGTCTCGCCGCGCTCGTCGCGGGCTGGATCGACGCCGTGGTCGGGGGCGGCGGGCTGCTGCTCCTGCCGGCGCTGCTGATCGCCTTCCCGACCGCCCCGAACGGCTACGTCCTCGGCACCAACAAGGCGGTCGCGATCGTCGGGACCACCGGCGCGGCGATCACCTACGCCCGCAAGACGAGGGTGCCGGTGTGGACGGCGGTGCGGGTCGGGCTCGCGGCCCTCGTGGGCTCCTCGTTCGGCGCCCTCTTCGTGACCATGATCAGCCGGGAGGTGCTCCGGCCGCTGATCATCGTGGTCCTGGTGGCGGTGGCGGCCTTCGTCATCCTGAAGCCGTCCTTCGGGGTGCGGCCCGAGGGGGAGGACCGGGCGCCGCTCACCCGGGCCCGGATCGTCACGGCGATCGTCCTGGTCGGCGGCGGGATCGGCTTCTACGACGGGCTGTTCGGGCCCGGCACCGGCACCTTCCTGGTGCTCGCCCTGACCGCCGTGCTCCACCTCGACCTGGTGACGGCCTCCGCCACCGCCAAGATCGTCAACGTCTGCACCAACGCGGGCGCCCTCGTCACCTTCGCGCTGAGCGGCACGGTCTACTGGCAGCTGGCCGCCCTGATGGCGGCCTTCAACCTGGCCGGCGGGACGATCGGCGCCCGGATGGCGCTGAGCAAGGGCTCGGAGTTCGTCCGCGGGGTGCTGCTGGTGGTGGTCCTCTCCATGGTCGCGAAGCTCGCCTACGACCAGTGGGGCTGACCGGCCTGCTCAGCGCACTCCGATGAGGTGCCCGAAGGCGACCACGTTCCCCTGGTAACCGCCGCTCTTCGCGGAGAAGCCGCCGCCGCAGGTGATCACCCGGAGCTCGGCGCGGTCGGTCGCCCCGTATACCTTCTCGTCGGGGAAGGCGTCGTTGTCGTAGACCTCGACGGCGTCGACGGTGAAGACCGCGGTCTTCCCGTCCTCCCGGTCGATCTCGATCCGGTGGCCCTTCTTCAGGGCGCCCAGGGTGTAGAAGACGGCCGGGCCGCCGGCGTTGTCGACGTGGCCGGCGACGATCGCGGTGCCCTTGGCACCGGGCGTGACGCCGTCCGCGTACCAGCCGGCCAGATTGCGGTCCTCGGCCGGCGGCACCTCCAGGGAGCCGTTCGGGGCCAGCCCGAGCCGGGTCATCGGGGCGTCCACGTCCGTCTCCGGGATGCGCAGCCGCACCGGCGGGGAGGACGGCAGCGGGTCGGCGGCGGCGTCGGTGTGCACGCTCGGCCCGGCGGCGAACGCCTGGGCGGCGGACGGGACGGGCGGGGTGACGTCCTGCGAGCCGTTCTGGACGAGCCAGAGGCCGACGCAGGCGGCCACCGCCAGGCCCCAGCCCTTGCTCCTGTTGCTCACGTCGGTTCCTCGGGGTCGCTGCGGCGGGGGACGGCGAGGGTCCCGCCCCCGGCCGGCCGTGTGCGGGAGCCGGGCGGGGGCGGGACGGGCGGTGTGATCAGTGGCCCTGGGCGCCGCTCGCCCGGCGCCGCATGAGCCACACACCGCCGACGGCAGCCGCGGCCAGCACCGCCGCGCCCGCCGTGACCTGGGCGGTGTCGGGGCCGATGCTGCCGCCGACACCGGTCTTGACGTGACCGCTGGGCTCGCGGTGCTTCACGGTCAGCTCGCCGCGGGCGGTCCGGCCGTTGTCGCAGGCGACGGCGATCCAGTGGGTGCCCGGCCTGGCGTGCTGGGGCAGCGTGAACTGCCCGACCACGACCTCCTTGTGGGTGCTCGGGCTGAGCTGGAACTCCCCGGCGCCGACCGAGTTCGCGTCCCCGACCCCGTGCCCGTTCTTGCCGCAGGCCAGGGTGTTCACGGTGACGGTGGTGCCGGGCGAGGCGGTGGAGGGGTAGATCTCCAGCGTGTGGGGGCCGTCGTTCTCGTTCCCGTTCGCGTACGCCGTCGGCGCGGCGAACGCGCCGAGCGCGACGACCGTCAGCGCGGTTCCGGTGAGCAGGCGGGCAGTGGGGCGCATGGTGGGGTTCCTCCGGGGCGCGCGGTCGTTCGGTCTTCCGTACGACCGAGGTAACGGCCCCGGCGCGCCCCCCGCCTGCTGATGGCGCGTCAGGATTGCTCCGTCCGATACGGCGCGTCGACTGGAATCGCGGCGTTTCCGCAGGTCAGAGCCGGTTATGGGGCGTCAGCTGACGTGTCGTGCCGAACGGGTGAGCGGCCGTCCCGGAGGGTGGGGCGCCCCGTGTCAGTCCTCGTCCTTCCCGTCGCCCTTGCCGGGCTTCAGCCGGGCGAGGCCCTCCAGCCACTGGCGGGCGTCGGCGCCGAAGTCGCGGCTCCCGACCTCGTGGTGCGCGGCCACGAAGCGCAGGGCCTTCGGCTTGTTGTCCCAGTACTGGCCGCTGTTCCCTTGGAACCGGCGCAGGAAGATCTCGCAGCCGACCGCGTTGGTGTGGAAGGTCAGCTCCACCCGGGGCGGGCGGCCCTCCCCGCCCCGCCGGTCGACGAGCCGGAAGCCCTGCCAGGCGTAGAGGTGGTACTCGACGTGGCTGAGTGAGGACTCGTAGACCCGCGAGCTGTCGAAGGCGTACCCCTCGGCCGCGAAGGCGTCGAGGACCGCCTCGTGGAGCGGCAGCGTCTCCACCCGGACCGGGTCCAGGTCGGTGGCCGCCTTGACGCCGGCCGCCTCGACCTCGGTCCGCACGCCGATCGAGACGCCGAGCCGCTCGCCCCGCGTCTCGTTCGGCGGCGTCTCCCACTTCAGCCGCTCGGAGAACGGGATCCGCCGCTCCTCGCCCTTCTTCATCTCGAACCAGCCGCTGGCGCTGGGGTAGCCGAGGGTCTTGCCGTCGTCCTCGCCGTCGCCGTCGCCCTTGTGCGTCAGGGACGCGTTGACCACGAGCCGCATGCGTATCGACTCGATCTTCAGGTCGCGTTCGGGCGCGCGGACCACGACCTCGCCGTGCAGCGTCCCACCCGGCCGGAACGGCTCGTCGGGGACGATCGTGTCGATCTCCAGCGGGATCCCGCCATTGCCGAAAAGTCTCTTGAACACCATGGCCGCAGGCTAATCGGCGGAACCCGCCCCGTCACCGGAAACGATCTTCTCGCCCGGCACGTCCGCGTAGGCGCCCAGGACCCGCTCCATCAGCGTCTCGTCCACCGGGTACGCCACCCCGTCGACCGCCGTCACGGGCGCGATCGTCCGCGCGTTGGCGGTGAACGCGGCCCGGAACCCCGCCAACTCGCCCAGGGCGACCGGGCGGTGGACCGACGGCAGCAGAGGATCGAGCAGCGCCATGGTGATCCCGGTGAGCTGGGGCGCCGTCGGCCACACCACCGAAGTGCCGTCCCAGAAGCCGATGTTGGCGACCGCGGCCTCGGCGACCTCGCCCGCCGGGGAGGTCAGCAGCGCCTCGTCGAAGCCGGCCCGGCGGGCCGCGTCCCCGTGGTACCGCTGCCCGAAGCCGCCCAGGTGCTTGAGGTGCGCTGCCGGGCGCAGGTGGTCGACGGCCGTCAGCCGCTGCGGGGCGCCGGGGCCGTCGGGCGCGGCCTCCCGGACGGTGACCGCCACCAGGAACCCGGACCCGGCCTCGTACACGTACACCCGCGCCGAGCAGTCCCGCCGGCCCGACGCCCCGACGGCCCGCGCCAGGAGCTCCCGGACCCGCCCGCCGGGCAGCGGCTCGCCGAACAGCTCCCGGGTCGCCCGGTCGAGGCGGTCGAGGTGCAGCCCGAGGCCCTTCACCCGGCCGTCCCGCACCTGCATCGCGGTGAAGTGGCCGTAGCCGCTCATCACGGCGGCGAGCGGCCCGGGATCGGCGGCCGGGACCCCGTCGATCTCGATGTGCACGGGCGCGGGGGAGGGGGAGGTCGTCATGGCCTCACGGTAGCCCCCGGGATCCGCCCGGAAGATCCCCCCGGAACACGCTTGACCTCAACCAAACTTGAGGTACCACTCTTCTCGGCATGGACATCACGAACTCCGCCGCCCAGGCCGCCGCCCCCCTGACCCTCGCCCTCGTCGTCGCCAGCGACCGCGCGGGCCGCTTCGCCCCCGTGGTCGCCGACTGGTTCCGCGCCCGGGTCGCCGAGCGCTCCGACTTCGCCCTCACCGTCGTCGACCTCGCCGAGATCACCCTCCCCACCTCCCTCTCCTACGATCCCGACCCCGGCGTCCGCGCCGAACTCGCCCGGGTCACCCCGGTCCTGGAGGCCGCCGACGCGTACGTCGTCCTCACCCCCGAGTACAACCACTCCTTCCCCGCCTCCCTGAAGAACCTCATCGACCGCCACTACACCGAGTGGCGCGCCAAGCCGGTCGGCTTCGTCTCCTACGGCGGCATCTCCGGCGGCATCCGCGCCGTCGAGCAACTCCGCCAGGTCTACGCCGAGATGCACGCCGTGACCGTCCGCGACGGCGTCGTCCTGCCCAACGCCCACGGCCTGTTCGACGAGGACGGCGCCTTCAAGGACCCGACCGGCCCCGAGAACGGCGCGAAGCTCATGCTCGACCAGCTCGCCTGGTGGGGCCGCGCCCTCAAGGAAGCCAAGTCCGTCCGTCCGTACGCGGCCTGAGCCGCGGCCCCGCGCCGCGCCCACGGACCGGGATCGGCCTACGCCCGGCTGCACGCGGACCGGTCGGCCCGTACGGTGGAGGGGTGATCGTCACCGTCCGCACCACCACCGACGCCCGCGCCAAGGCCGACGCCCTGGCGCGCGGCGCCGTCGAGGCCCGGCTCGCCGCCTGCGCGCAGGTCTCGGGGCCCGTCACCTCCGTCTACCACTGGCGGGGCGCGATCGAGACCACCGAGGAGTGGGAGGTGGTCCTCAAGACCACCGAGGCCCGCTACCAGGCCCTGGAGGCCCACCTCACCGCCGCCCACGACTACGAGACGCCGGAGATCCTCGCCACCCGGGTGACCCGGGTGGCCGAGCGGTACGCCCGCTGGGTCGAGGACGAGACGGCGGGCGCCGTCGAGCCGGAGTCCGCCGCCCGGGACGAGCGGCCGTTCTTCGTGTACGGGACGCTGCGCCCGGGCGGCTACAACCACGACCGGTTCCTCGCGGGCCGGATCGGCACCGAGGCGGCGGCCGTGCTGACCGGCGCGGTCCTGCACGACGGGCCCGGCTACCCGTACGTCGTCCCGCAGGCCGGCGGCCGGGTGATCGGCTCGCTGCTCACGCCCTCGGCCGGCGACTACGGCGAGCTGTTCGGCCTGCTCGACCGCCTGGAGCTGCCCGTCGGCTACGAGCGGGTGGCCATGGACGTGGTCCGGACGGAGGACGGGGCGCAGGTCTCCGCCTGGGTGTTCGTGGCGGCACCGGACGCGCCCCTCGGCCCGGTCATCGAGAGCGGCGACTGGTTCGACCGGCCCTAGACCGGCCGTGGACGGCGGCCCGGCCGGTCACTCGGCGACCGGCTCCAGACGGACCGCGCACACCTTGAACTCGGGCATCCGGGAGACCGGGTCGAGGGCCGGGTTCACCAGTGTGTTCGCCCGCCCCTCCCCGTACCAGTGGAAGGGCATGAAGACGGTGTCCGGGCGGATCGCGCCGGTGATCCGGGCCGGCGCCACCGCCCGTCCGCGCCGCGACACGACGGCGACCGGCTCGCCCTCCGCGACCCCGAGCCGGTCCGCGAGCCGCGGGTGCAGCTCCACGAACGGGCCGGGCGCGGCGGCGTTCAGCTCCGGGACCCGCCGGGTCTGCGCGCCGGACTGGTACTGGGAGACGACCCGGCCGGTGGTGAGCACCACCGGGTACTCGGCGTCGGTCTCCTCGGCGGCCGGCCGGTGCGTCACCGGCACGAACCGGGCCCGCCCGTCGGCGGTCGCGAAGCGGTCGAGGAAGAGCCGGGGCGTGCCCCCGTGGCTCTCCCCGGGGCAGGGCCAGAAGACGCCCTGCTCCTCCTCGATCCGCCGGTAGCTGATGCCGGAGTAGTCGGCGGGCCCGCCGGCGGAGGCGCGGCGCAGCTCCTCGAAGACCTCCTCCGGATCGGTGGGGAAGCCCTTCTCCCAGCCGAGCAGCCCGGCGAGCGCGTGCAGCACCTCCAGGTCGCTGCGGACCCCCTCGGGCGGGGTGAGGGCGCGGCGGCGCAGCAGCACCCGCCCCTCCAGGTTGGTCATGGTGCCGGTCTCCTCGGCCCACTGGGTCACCGGCAGGACGACGTCGGCGAGTTCGGCGGTCTCGGAGAGCACCACGTCGGCGACGGCGAGGAAGTCGAGCGAGCGCAGCCGGTCCTCGACGTGGGCGGCGTGCGGGGCGGAGACGACCGGGTTGGAGCCCATCAGCAGCAGCGACCTCACCTCGCCGCCGAGCGCGTCGAGGAGTTCGTACGCGCTCCGCCCCGGCCCCGGCAGGGTCTCGGGGGCGACGCCCCACACGCCGGCGACGTGGGCGCGGGCGGCGGGGTCGTCGAGCTTGCGGTAGCCGGGCAGCTGGTCGGCCTTCTGGCCGTGCTCGCGGCCGCCCTGGCCGTTGCCCTGGCCGGTGAGGCAGCCGTAGCCGGAGAGCGGCCGGCCGGCCCGCCCGGTGGCGAGGCAGAGGTTGATCCAGGCGCCGACGGTGTCGGTGCCCTTGGACTGCTGCTCGGGGCCGCGGGCGGTGAGCACCATGGAGTTCTCGGCGTCGCAGAAGAGGGCGACCGCCGCGCGCAGGTCGGGCACCGGGACGCCGGTGATCCGCTCGACGTGCTCCGGCCAGTGGGCCATCGCCCCGGCCCGGGCCTCCGGCCAGCCGGTGGTGCGCTCCGCGACGAACTCCTCGTCGACCCGGCCCTCGGCGACCACCAGGTGCAGCAGGCCGAGGGCGAGCGCGAGGTCGGTGCCGGGGCGGGGGGCGAGGTGCAGGTCGGCCTGTTCGGCGGTGCGGGTGCGGCGCGGGTCGACGACGATCAGCCTGCCGCCGTTCTCCCGCAGCTCGGTGAGGTAGCGCAGCGCCGGCGGCATGGTCTCGGCCAGGTTGGAGCCGACGAGGATCACACAGCCCGTCTTCGGGATGTCCTCCAGCGGGAAGGGCAGGCCCCGGTCGAGCCCGAAGGCCCGCTGGTGGGCGGCGGCCGCCGAGGACATGCAGAAGCGCCCGTTGTAGTCGATCTGCGAGGTGGCGAGGACGAGCCGGGCGAACTTGCCGAGCGTGTACGCCTTCTCGTTGGTGAGTCCGCCGCCGCCGAAGACCCCCACGGCGTCGGGACCGTGGTCGGCGCGGGTCCGGCGCAGCCCCTCGGCGACGGCGGAGAGCGCCTCCTCCCAGGAGGCCGGTTCGAGCGCCCCGGAGTCAGGGCGGCGGACCAGGGGCTCGGTGAGCCTGACCCGGGAGGAGAGTACGGAGGGGGCGGTGCGGCCCTTGCCGCACAGGGCGCCCCGGTTGACCGGGAAGTCGGTCCGCTCGACCACCTCGGCGGGCAGCTCCGCCGTGCCGGTCGGGCGGAGCCGCATGCCGCACTGCAGGGCGCAGTAGGGGCAGTGGGTGGGGACCGCGGTGGCGTCGGACATGCCGTCAAGAGTGCGTCGGGCGTGTTACGGGCGGCGGCGTCCCGTATTACGGGCGCGGTGCTCTCCGCTCAGGTCACGGGGTGGCGCGGGGTGAGGCGAGGGCCTCCGTCACCCCGGTCTCGCGGGGGCCGAGGAAGCGCGGGTCGGGGCGGACGGCGGCGTCGAGGGCGGCCTTGCCGGCGGCGAAGAGCTCCCGGGTGGTGCCGTAGTACCAGGTGGCGTCGTGGGGCTCGGCGACCCCGACGCCGTACGAGGCCACCCCGGCCCGCTCGCACAGGGCGACGGCCCGCTTGACGTGGAAGTCCTGGGTGACGAGGACGGCCCGGTCGACGCCGAAGACCTTGCGGGCCCGGACGCAGCTGTCCCAGGTGTCGAAGCCGGCGTAATCGCTGACGACCTTCTCGTCCGGGACGCCCCGGGCCGCCAGGTAGGCGCGCATGGCGCCGGGCTCGTCGTACGAGGTCCGGCTGTTGTCGCCGGTGACGAGGAGGACCTTCACCTTGCCGGTGCGGTAGAGCTCGGCGGCGGTGTCGAGCCGGTGGGCGAGGTACGGGGTCGGGCGCCCCTTCCACAGGCCGGCGCCGAAGACCACGGCGACGTCCCGGGCGGGCACGTCGGCGGTCGTCCGCAGCTTTCCGGCGGCGGCCGTGTGCATCCAGGTCGCGGGGACCAGGGCGAGGACGGCGGCCGCCATCACGGCCTGGACGGCGCGGCGGCGGGCCCGGACGGTGCGGGGGAACCGGACCTGCATCGGCTGTGCCTCCGGGGGTCGGGGAGAGGGGCGGTCACCCCGTTCGACGCGCGGGTGCGGCCTTCGGTTCGGCGGCGGCCCGTTCCGTGCCGTACAGCACACCCGCCAGGCCCATCCCGAGCAGCATCCCGAGGAGCTGGGCGGCGGCGTAGGCGGGCACCGAGGCGGGGGCGATGCCGGTGAACGAGTCGGTGAGGGAGCGGCCGACGGTGGCCGCCGGGTTGGCGAAGGAGCCGGAGGAGGTGAACCAGATCGCCGCGCCGATGTACCCGGCGACCGCGACCGGGGCCAGCTGGGGGCGGCCGATGTGCCGCAGGCCCTGGACGACGAGGACGAGCCCGGCGGTGGCGACCGCCTCGCCGAGCAGCAGATGGAGCGCGGCGCGCGGCTCGGTGGACCAGGAGCCGGGCGCCCGGCCGAACATCGCCTCGGCGAGCAGTGCTCCGGCGACGGCGCCGCTCACCTGGGCGGCGACATAGGCGAGGACCTCGCGGCCGCCCCGCTCGCGGCGGCGGGCCCACCACTCGGAGAGCGTGACGACCGGGTTGAAGTGGGCGCCGGAGAGCGGCGCGAGGAGCGCGATGAGCAGCCCGAGGCCGAGGGCGGAGGCGGCGGCGTTGGCGAGCAGCCGGACCCCGACGTCCTGGCTGAGGGAGTCGGCGCGGATGCCGGAGCCGACGATCACGGCGACGAGGGCGGCGGTGCCGGTGAACTCGGCGGTGGCGCGCCGGGGGAGCGACGCAGGGGACATTCTCATAGTGGAAAAGATATTCCGTGATTCGGAACGAAAAAAGGGGGGAGGGGAGGGGTGCGACTTCCGTACGATCCGACGGTGATCAACGACGAACTGCTGACCGCCGCGGTCCGGAACAACGCCGCCTGGTGCGCCGGCATGTGCCGGGCCCACGGCCTGGCCACCACCACCGGCCCCCGGGCCTGGACCAGCCCCCGGCGCACCCCGCTCTACTACCCCGACGCCGTCTCCCTCAGCGGGGACGCGACCGCAGCGGACGTCGTCACGGGCATCGACCTCACCGCGCCCGGCGCCTCCGTCAAGGACTCCTACGCCCGCCTCGACCTCACCGCCGACGGCTTCCGGCCGCTCTTCGACGCCACCTGGATCGGCCGCCGCGCCGGCGCCCCGGCCGGCCCCGGCGCCGCCTGGACCCGCGCCGCCACCCCCGAGGCGCTCGCCGCCTGGGCCGACGCCTGGAGCGGCGGCGACGCCGACGAGGCCGCCCTCTTCCGCCCCGCCCTCCTCGACGACCCGACCGTCACCGTCCTCGCCGTCCCCGGCCCCGACGGGCGGATCCTCGGCGGCGCCGTCCTCTCCACCGCCGCCGGTGCCACCGGCGTCTCCAACCTCTTCGCCGCCGACGGCACCGACCCGGCGCTCGTCTGGGCCGCCGCCCTGGCCGCCGCCGATCCCGCCCTCCCCGTCGTCGGCTACGAGTCCGGCGACGAACTGACCGCCGCCCTCGCCGCCGGCTTCGACGGGCTCGGCCCGCTCCGCGTCTGGCTCGCCTCCTGACAGCCGTCCCCACGCGCGCGTGAGCCCGGCGAAACACCGGCGTGCGGGTCATGGAAACCAGACGTGACCGCCGCGCAACGGGCAGGCAACCTGCCCCCGCCAGGATCGGTCCATGACGGAGCCGGACAGCACGTTCGCGGACGCCGCCGCCCTGCTGGGGCGGATCGTGGATCAGCTCGGACTCCAGCTCCGCCAGGTGCGTCCGTACGACGCCCCGGCGGGGAAGCCCGAGCAGGAGGTACGCCGCCCATGCAGCCGTTCACGCAGCTCCCCCGCCACCGCCCCGCCCTCGTGGCCGTCGGGCACGGCAGCCGCGACCCCCGCGCGCGTGCCACCCTCGCCCGGCTCCTCGACCGGGTGCGCGCCCTGCGCCCCGGCCTCGACGTCCGGCTCGCCCACATCGAGCTGAACGCGCCGCTCCTCGACGACACCCTCGCGGAACTCGCCGCCGAAGGGCGCGAGGCCGTGCTCGTCCCCCTCCTCCTCGCCCCCGGCTACCACGTCACCCACGACCTGCCCGCCGCCCTCGCCGCCGTCCCGGAGCTCCGGGCCCGCGTCGCCGCCCCGCTCGGCCCGCACCCGCTGCTCGTCGAGGCCCTCGCCGACCGGCTCGCCGAGGCCGGCTGGACGGCCGCCGACTCCGACTCCGCCGCCACCGGCGTCGTCCTCGCCTCCGCCGGCTCCCGCGACCCCCGCTCCGCCGCCACCCTCCGCCGGATCGCCGCCGCCCTCGGCGCGCGCCTCGGCGGCACCCCCGTCGTCGCCGCCTACGCCTCCGCCGCCGCCCCCACCGTCCCCGACGCCGTCGCGGCGCTCACCGCCCGCGGCCGGCACCGGGTCGCCGTCGCCTCCTGCTTCACCGCCCCCGGCCTCTTCGCCACCCGCTCCGCCGCCCACGCCCCCTGGATCGCCGCCGACCCGCTCGGCGCCCACCCGGCCCTCGCCCGCCTCGTCCTGCATCGCTACGACGGTGCCGCCCGGGCCCGCACCGCCCTCCCCGCCACCCCCGCGCGGGAACTCGCGTCCATCTGAACCCTTTTGTCGGTCCCTCCGGTTACCGTCGAGACATGGCAGGCTACGACGGCACCAGCGAGACCCCCGGGTACGACCCGACCGCCACCGAGCGCTGGGCGGCCGAGCCCGACAAGCGCCCCGGCCGCACCGCCTTCCAGCGCGACCGCGCCCGCGTGCTGCACTCCGCGGCCCTGCGCCGGCTCGCCGGGAAGACCCAGGTCGTCACCCCCGGCACCCGGGGCTACGCCTGGGACGCCAGCCCCCGCACCCGGCTCACCCACTCCCTCGAATGCGCCCAGGTCGGCCGCGAGCTCGGCGCCGCCCTCGGCTGCGACCCCGACCTCGTCGAAGCCGCCTGCCTCTCGCACGACATGGGCCACCCGCCCTTCGGGCACAACGGCGAACAGGCGCTCAACGACGTCGCCAAGGACTGCGGCGGCTTCGAGGGCAACGCCCAGTCGCTCCGCCTCCTCACCCGCATCGAGCCCAAGCGCTTCGTCACCGGCCCCGACGGCGAACCGGCCAGCGTCGGCCTCAACCTCACCCGCGCCGCGCTCGACGCCGCCACCAAGTACCCGTGGCGGCGCGGCGGCCACCCCACCGACCCCGGCTCCTCCAAGTTCGGCGTGTACGACGACGACCTCCCCGTCTTCGAGTGGATCCGGCGCGGCGCCCCCGAGCAGCGCAAGTGCTTCGAGGCCGAGGTCATGGACTGGTCCGACGACGTCGCCTACTCCGTCCACGACTTCGAGGACGGCCTGCACGCCGGCCACATCGACCCCAACCTCCTCTACGCCGAACCCGAGCGCGCCGACGTCTTCGCCGTCGCCATCGGCCGCTACGTCCCCGACGACACCGACCCCGCCGAACTCGCCGAAGCCCTCGACCGGCTCATCGACCAGCCGTGGTGGCCGCACGGCTACGACGGCTCCGCCGCCGCCCAGGCCCGCCTCAAGGACGCCACCAGCCAGCTCATCGGCCGCTTCTGCCTCGCCGCCGAGGGCGCCACCCGGCAGGCGTACGGCACCGGCCGCCTCACCCGCTACGGCGCCGAACTCGTCGTCCCCCGCCCCACCCGCAACGAGTGCGCCGTCCTCAAGGCCGTCGCCGACCGGTACGTGATGCAGCGCGCCGAACAGGAGGCGCTCCGCGCCGACCAGCGGATCGTCGTCGCCGAGCTCGCCGAGGCGCTCGTCGCCCGCGCCCCCGACGGCCTCGAACCGCAGTTCCGCGCCCTCTTCGTCGCCGCGCCCGACGACCGTTCCCGCAAGCGGGTGATCGTCGACCAGATCGCCAACCTCACCGACGCCTCCGCCCGCGCCCTCCACGACCGCCTCCGCACCCCGCGCGCGTAGGGGCCCGCCCCGGGCCGTTCGCCCCCTTTCGCCTTCCCGCGCCGTGCGGGACCCTCGCATGCACGTCCAGGGACGCTGCCGCCCGGCCCCGGCCCGGAGGCGTAGCGTAGGGAACCGGTCGCAACGAGGAGGAATCAACGTGGTCGACGCAGATCAGACCTTTGTCATCGTCGGCGGGGGCCTGGCCGGCGCCAAGGCGGCGGAGACGCTCCGCGCGGAGGGCTTCAACGGCCGGGTGATCCTCATCGGCGACGAACGCGACCACCCCTACGAACGCCCCCCGCTCTCCAAGGACTACCTGCTCGGCAAGAAGGACCGGGACGCCGCCCTCGTCCACGAGCCCGCCTGGTACGCGGCCCACGACGTCGAGCTCCGCCTCGGCCAGACCGTCACCGCCGTCGACCGGGACGCCCGCACCGTCCGCCTCGGCGACGGCACCGTCATCCGCTACGACAAGCTGCTCCTCGCCACCGGCTCCGAGCCGCGCCGCCTCGACATCCCCGGCACCGGCCTCGCCGGCGTCCACCACCTGCGCCGCCTCTCCCACTCCGAGCGGCTCCGCGACGAGCTCAAGGCCCTCGGCCGGGACAACGGCCACCTCGTCATCGCCGGCGCCGGCTGGATCGGCCTGGAGGTCGCCGCCGCCGCCCGCACCTACGGCGCCGAGGTCACCGTCGTCGAGGCCGACCCCACCCCGCTCCACCGGGTCCTCGGCCCCGAGCTCGGCCAGCTCTTCGCCGACCTCCACACCGAGCACGGCGTCCGCTTCCACTTCGGCGCCCGCATCACCGAGATCACCGGCCAGGACGGCATGGTCCTCGCCGTCCGCACCGACGACGGTGAGGAGCACCCCGCCCACGCCGTCCTCATCGCCATCGGCGCCGCCCCCCGCGCCGCCCTCGCCGAGAACGCCGGCCTCGCCCTCGTCGACCGCGCCGACGGCGGCGGCGTCGCCGTCGACGCCTCCCTGCGCACCTCCGACCCCGACATCTACGCGGCCGGCGACGTCGCCGCCTTCGACCACCCCTTCCTCCACCACCGCATCCGCGTCGAGCACTGGGCCAACGCCCTCAACGGCGGCCCCGCCGCCGCCCGCGCCATGCTCGGCCAGGACGTCTCCTACGACCGCATCCCGTACTTCTTCACCGACCAGTACGACCTCGGCATGGAGTACTCCGGCTGGGCCCCGCCCGGCAGCTACGACCAGGTCGTGGTCCGCGGCGACACCGGCAAGCGCGAGTTCCTCGCCTTCTGGCTGCACGAGGGCAGGGTGATCGCCGGGATGAACGTGAACGTGTGGGACGTCACAGAGCCGATCCAGAAGCTCATCCGCTCCCGCGCCACCGTGGATCCGGAGGCCCTCAGCGACCCCTCCGTGGCCCTGGAGAGCCTGCTCTGAACCGTTCGAACGAGCCGTAGACTCTACGCGTGGCAGGCAGGATCAACGATGACGACGTGAAGGCGGTCCGGGACGCGGTCCCGATCGACTCCGTGGTGTCCGAGTACCTCCAGCTCCGCAACGCCGGCGGCGGGAACCTCAAGGGACTCTGCCCCTTCCACGACGAGAAGTCGCCCTCCTTCCAGGTCAGCCCCAGCAAGGGACTCTTCCACTGCTTCGGCTGCCAGGAGGGCGGCGACACCATCGCCTTCGTGATGAAGATCGACCACCTCTCCTTCTCGGAGACGGTCGAGCGCCTCGCCGCCAAGGCCGGCATCACCCTCCGCTACGAGGAGGGCGGCTACAACCCCGGCCACCAGCGCGGCGAGCGCATCCGCCTGATCGAGGCCCACAAGATCGCCGCCGAGTACTACGCCGGCCAACTCGCCTCTCCCGAGGCCGAGATCGGCCGCCGGTTCCTCGCCGAGCGCGGCTTCGACCAGGCCGCCGCCGAGCACTTCGGCGTCGGCTACTCCCCGGCCGGCTGGGACCACCTCACCCGCTTCCTGCGCGGCAAGGGCTTCTCCGACCGGGAGCTGATCGTCTCCGGCCTCTCCCAGGAAGGCCGCCGCGGCCCCATCGACCGCTTCCGCGGCCGCCTGATGTGGCCGATCCGGGACGTCGGCGGCGAGATCGTCGGCTTCGGTGCCCGCCGCCTCCGCGACGACGACAACGGCCCCAAGTACCTCAACACCCCCGAGACCCCCGTCTACAAGAAGTCCCAGGTCCTCTACGGCATCGACCTCGCCAAGAAGGAGATCGCCAAGACCAGCCGGGCCGTCGTCGTCGAGGGCTACACCGACGTCATGGCCTGCCACCTGGCCGGCGTCACCACCGCCATCGCCACCTGCGGCACCGCCTTCGGCGGCGAGCACATCAAGATCCTCCGCCGGCTCCTCATGGACAACGGCTCGGCCCGCGTCATCTTCACCTTCGACGGCGACGCCGCCGGCCAGAAGGCCGCCCTGCGCGCCTTCGAGGACGACCAGAAGTTCGCCGCCGAGACGTACATCGCCATCGCCCCCGACGGCATGGACCCCTGCGAGCTGCGCCTCGCCAAGGGCGACGACGCCGTCGCCGACCTGGTCGAGCCCCGCACCCCGCTCTTCGAGTTCGCCCTCCGCCAGATCGTGAACCGCTACGACCTGGACACCCCGGCCGGCCGGGCCGCCGCCCTCGACGAGGCCGCCCCCGTCGTCGCCAAGATCAAGAACGTCGCCTCCCAGCACGAGGTCGCCGTCCAGCTCGCCGGACTCGTCGGCATCCTCGACACCCAGTTCGTCGTCCGCCGGGTCGCCCAGATCGCCCGCTGGCAGCGCGGCGGCGGCAAGGAGCAGGGCGGTCCCCAGCGCGGCGACGGCCGGCAGCAGCGCTCGTACGGCGAGGTCCAGGCCCCCCGCGGCCCCGCCGGACCCGCGCTCAACCTGCGCAGCCCCGCCCACCGCACCGAGCGCGAACTCCTCAAGCTCGCCCTCCAGTACCCGGCGCTGGTCTCCCCGGCCTTCGACGCCTACGGCATCGACGAGTTCACCGCCCCGCCCTACGCCGCCGTCCGCCAGTGCATCCAGGACGCCGGCGGCGCCGACGGGGCCCCCGCCGACTACCTCGACGCCGTCCGCGAGGCCGCGCCCGACGACACCGTCCGCGCCCTCGTCACCGAACTCGCCGTCGAGACGATCTTCGCCAAGACCATCGACGAGGTGTACGCCGGCGCCCAGCTGGTCCAGGTCCGCCTCCGCGCCGTCGACCGCCGCATCCGCGACGTCCAGGGCAGCCTCGCCCGGCTCGGCGCCCACGGCGACCAGGAGCGGCTGGCCGCCGTCCAGAACGAGCTCTGGATCCTCACCCAGTACGGGCAGTCCCTCCGCAACCACGGCGCCGCCGCCCTCTGACCCTCGGTGACCCGCCGGTCCCAAAAAGTCACCGCACGCCCCTCGTGGCGGCGATGTGTCGTACCCCACACTGGGCTGGGTGACGGAGCCGTTCCGCCCTTCCTGGAGGTCGCCCGCCGTGCAGACCGAGATCCAGACCACCGACCCGGACGAACTCCCCCCGCTCCCCGAACTCCCCGAGGTCCCGGAAGTCCCGGCCCAGCGCCGCCGCACCGCCGACACCGGCGGCAACGGCCCCTCCGCCGACCTCTTCCGCCAGTACCTCCGCGAGATCGGCCGCATCCCCCTCCTCACCGCCGAGGAGGAGGTCGACCTGGCCCGCCGGGTCGAGGCCGGCCTCTTCGCCGAGGAGAAGCTCGCCCGCACCCCCGACCTCGACTCGCAGCTCGCGTACGACCTCGACCGGCTCGTCGTCCTCGGCCGGATCGCCAAGCGGAGGCTGATCGAGGCCAACCTCCGGCTCGTCGTCTCCGTCGCCAAGCGGTACGTCGGCCGCGGCCTGACCATGCTCGACCTCGTCCAGGAGGGCAACCTCGGCCTCATCCGGGCCGTCGAGAAGTTCGACTACGCCCGCGGCTACAAGTTCTCCACCTACGCCACCTGGTGGATCCGCCAGGCGATGTCCCGGGCCCTCGCCGACCAGGCCCGGACCATCCGCGTCCCCGTCCACGTCGTCGAACTCATCAACCGGGTCATCCGCGTCCAGCGCCACCTGCTCCAGGAGCGCGGCTCCGAGCCCACCGCCGAGGAGGTCGCCGCCCACCTCGACCTCACCCCCGAACGGGTCCTCGACGTCCTCCGGCTCGCCCAGGAGCCGGTCTCCCTGCACACCCCCGTCGGCGAGGAGGAGGACGTCGACCTCGGCGACCTCATCGAGGACGGCGACGCCGCCTCGCCCGTCGAGTCCGCCGCCTTCCTGCTGCTCCGCCGCCACCTGGAGGACGTCCTCTCCACCCTCGGCGAGCGCGAGCGCAAGGTCGTCCAGCTCCGCTACGGCCTCGACGACGGCCGGCCCCGCACCCTGGAGGAGATAGGCCGCATCTTCGGCGTGACGCGCGAACGCATCCGCCAGATCGAGTCCAAGACCCTCTCCAAACTGCGCGACCACGCCTACGCGGACCAGCTGCGCGGCTACCTGGACTGACGCCGGCCGGCACGCGGAAGGGGCCCGCGCCGCTCCCCGGCACGGACCCCTCCCGGCGGAACCGGTGTCCCGGTCAGTCGACCTCCGCGACCGCCTCCGCGAACTGCGCCGCGTACAGCCGGGCGTAGGCACCGCCCGCGACGAGCAGCTCCTCGTGCGTGCCCTGCTCCACGATCGAGCCGTTCTCCATCACCAGGATCACGTCCGCGTCCCGGATGGTGGAGAGCCGGTGCGCGATCACGAAGGAGGTACGGCCCTGGGCCAGCCGGGCCATCGCCTTCTGGATCAGCACCTCGGTCCGGGTGTCCACCGAACTCGTCGCCTCGTCGAGGACCAGGATCACCGGGTCCGACAGGAACGCCCGGGCGATGGTGATCAGCTGCTTCTCGCCCGCGCTGACCGCCGCCCCGTCGTCGTCCACCACCGTGTCGTACCCCTCCGGCAGGGTGCGGACGAACCGGTCGGCGTGGGCCGCCCGCGCGGCCGCCTCGACCTCCGCCCGGGTCACCTCGCGGGTGGCGCCGTACGCGATGTTGTCGGCGATCGTCCCGCCGAAGAGCCAGGTGTCCTGGAGGACCATGCCGATCCCGGCCCGCAGCTCCTCCCGGGACATCGACGCGATGTCCGTGCCGTCCAGCGTGATCCGCCCGCCGGTCACCTCGTAGAACCGCATGAGGAGGTTGACCAGCGTCGTCTTGCCCGCGCCCGTCGGGCCGACGATCGCGACCGTCTGGCCCGGCTCCACGGTGAGCGACAGGTCCTCGATGAGCGGCTTGTCGGCCTCGTAGCGGAAGGACACGTGCTCCAGGGCCACCTTGCCCTTGAAGTCGCGCGGCTTCTCGGAGACCGGCGCGTCCGGCTCCTGCTCCTCCGCGTCGAGCAGCTCGAAGATCCGCTCCGCCGAGGCGACGCCCGACTGCACCAGGTTCGCCATCGACGCCACCTGCGTCAGCGGCATCGAGAACTGGCGCGAGTACTGGATGAACGCCTGCACGTCACCGATGGAGAGCGTGCCGCTCGCCACCCGCAGACCGCCGACCACCGCCACGAGCACGTAGTTGATGTTCGAGACGAAGAACATCACCGGCTGCATCATGCCGCTGTTGAACTGCGCCCGGAAACCGGCCTCGTACAGCGCCTCGTTCTGCTCCCGGAAGCCCTTCGCCGCCTCCTCCTGCCGGCCGAAGACCTTCACCAGCGTGTGCCCGGTGTACATCTCCTCCACGTGCGCGTTGAGCGCGCCCGTGGACTTCCACTGCTGGACGAAGTGCGGCTGCGACCGCTTGCCGATCCGCGCCGCGACCACCACCGACACCGGCACCGTCACCAGGGCGACGAGCGCGAGCAGCGGCGAGATCCAGAACATCATCGCCAGCACGCCGACGATCGTCAGCAGGGAGTTGATGAGCTGGCCCATCGACTGCTGGAGCGTCTGCGAGATGTTGTCGATGTCGTTGGTCGCCCGGGACAGCACCTCGCCGCGCTTCGCCCGGTCGAAGTAGGACAGCGGCAGCCGCGCCAGCTTCGTCTGCACGTCCTCGCGCATCCGGTACACGGTCCGGTTGATCACCTTGATCGACATCCGGGTGGAGACCAGCATCAGCAGCCCCGCCACCACGTACACCGCCAGCGCGAGCAGCAGCACCTCGCCGACCGCGCCGAAGTCGATGCCCTGCCCGGGCGTGAAGTCGACCCCGGACAGCATGTCGGCCATCCCGCCGTCGCCGTCCGCCCGCAGCCTCTCCAGGGCCTGCGCCTTCGTCACGCCCTCGGGCAGCTCCCGCCCGACGACGCCGGCGAAGACCAGGTCCGTCGCCCGGCCGAGGATCTTGGGGCCGACCACCGCACCCGCCACCGACAGCACGCCGGCGAGCAGCATCACCCACAGTGCGGTCCGCTCCGGCGCCAGCTGCCTCAGCAGCCGCTTCGACGACCCCCTGAAGTCCATCGACCGCTCACCCGGGGCGCCCCCGGCCATCATGCGTCCGCCAGGACCGGCCATCAGGCTGCCTCCGCCTCGGTCAGCTGGGAGAGCACGATCTCCCGGTACGTCTCGTTCCCCGCCATCAGCTCGTGGTGCCGCCCGGTGCCCACGACCCGGCCCTCGTCGAGGACCACGATCCGGTCGGCGTCCCGGATGGTCGACACCCGCTGGGCGACGATCACCACGGTCGCGTCCGAGGTCTCCTCCGCGAGCGCCGCCCGGAGCCGGGCGTCCGTCTCGTAGTCGAGCGCGGAGAACGAGTCGTCGAAGAGGTAGATCTCCGGCCGCTGCACCAGGGTCCGCGCGATCGCGAGCCGCTGCCGCTGGCCGCCGGAGACATTGGTGCCGCCCTGCGCCACCGGGGCCTCCAGGCCGCGCTCCAGCCTCCGTACGAAGTCGGCCGCCTGCGCCACCTCCAGGGCGTGCCACAGCTCCTCGTCGGTCGCGTCCGGGTTGCCGTACCGCAGGTTGGACGCCACCGTCCCCGAGAACAGGTACGGCTTCTGCGGGACGAGCCCGACGGTCCGCGCCATCAGCGACGGGTCCAGCTTCCGCACGTCCACCCCGTCGACCAGGACCTCGCCGCCGGTCACGTCGAACAGCCGCGGCACCAGGCCCAGCAGGGTCGACTTGCCGGAGCCGGTCGAGCCGATGATCGCGGTGGTCTCGCCGGGGCGGGCCACCAGCTCCACGTCCCGGAGCACGGACTCCTCGGCGCCCGGGTAGCGGAAGTCCGCCGCCCTGACCTCCAGGTGCCCGCGCCGGTCGAGCGTCGTCACCGGCTCGGCCGGCGGCACCACGCTCGTCGAGGTCGCGAGGACCTCCTCGATCCGCTCGGCGCAGACCTCGGCGCGCGGCACCATCATGAACATGAAGGTGGCCATCATGACCGCCATCACGATCTGCATCAGATAGGCGAGGAAGGCGGTCAGCGCGCCGATCTCCATCCCGCCGCTGTCGATGCGGTGCGCGCCGAACCAGACCACGGCCACGCTGGACACGTTCACCACCGTCATCACGGTCGGGAACATCAGCGCCATCAGCCGGCCCGTCGCCATCGACACGTCGGTCAGCTCGCCGTTGGAGCCCCGGAAGCGCTCCTCCTCGTACCCGTCCTTCACGAAGGCGCGGATCACCCGGTTGCCGGTGATCTGCTCGCGCAGCACCCGGTTCACCGTGTCGAGGCGCTCCTGCATGGTCCGGAAGAGCGGCCGCATCCGCTTCACGATCAGCGACACCGAGACGCCGAGCACCGGCACCACGGCGAGCAGCACACCGGAGAGCGGCACGTCCTGGCCGAGGGCCATCACGATGCCGCCGACGCACATGATGGGTGCGGAGACCATCAGGGTGAACGCCATCAGGACCAGCATCTGGACCTGCTGGACGTCGTTGGTCGTCCGGGTGATCAGCGACGGCGCGCCGAACTGGCCGAGCTCGCGCGCCGAGAAGGACTGGACCCGGTCGTAGACGGCGCCGCGCACGTCCCGGCCGACCGCGGAGGCGGTCCGGGCGCCGTAGTACACGGCTCCGATGTTGCACAGCACCTGGACCACGGACACGCCGATCATCAGCGCGCCGAACCGCAGGATGTAGCCGGTGTCGCCGTTGACGACGCCCTCGTCGATGATGTCGGCGTTCAGGGTGGGCAGGTAGAGGCTCGCGCAGGTCGCCAGGAACTGGAGCAGGACGAGCAGGGCGATGGGTTTTCGATAGGGCCGCAGGTGGGTTCGGAGAAGTCTTATGAGCACGGTTCCCACTATCGCCCTCGGGCCCGGACCGTTACGACCGCGTTTTGCGCGTGTCAGGCGTCGAACGCCCCCGGGTGGATCTGCTCCCGCGCCGCCACGTACTGCTGGCGCACCGCCTGGCCCACCGCCAGCTCGTCGCCCGGCTCCAGGATCTGCGCGGCGGCGCCCTGCCAGGCCGGGGGAGCGGACGGGGCGAGCGTCCCGCGGGCCACGCCCAGCGCCCAGGCGGCCTGCCGGGCGGCGCCCAGCGCCGCGTAGTCGGCCGGCTGGGGGACGACGACCTGCGCGCCGAACAGCGCGGGCGCCAGGGCCTGGACGGCGGGCAGCGCCGCCGCCGCGCCGAGCAGGAAGATCCGCCGGACCTCGACGCCCCGGCCGCGCACCACGTCCAGGGCGTCGCCGAGCCCGCACAGCATGCCCTCGAAGGCGGCCCGCGCCAGGTGCTCGGGCTTCATCGCCTCGCGGCGCAGTCCGGTGAGGGTGCCGGCGGTGTGCGGCAGGTGGGGGGTCCGCTCGCCCTCCAGGTAGGGGAGGAGCACCAGCCCGGAGGAGCCCGGGGTGGACTTCAGGGCCAGCGCGGAGAGTTCGTCCAGCGACTCCGCGCCCAGCATCTCGGCGGTGCCGCGCAGGGTCCGGACCGCGTTGGTGACGGAGACGACCGGCAGGTGCATGCCGGTGGCGTCGGCGTACGAGGTGACGGCGGCGCCGGGCCGGTCCACGGCCTGGTGGTGGACGGCCATGACGGAGCCGGAGGCGCCGAGCGAGACGACGGCGTCGCCGGCGCCGAGCCCGAGCCCGAAGGCGGCGGCCATGGTCTCGCCGGTGCCGGCGGAGATCAGCAGCCCCTCGGGGGTGGTGCCGGCGGGCTCGGCGGGGCCGAGCACCTCGGGCAGCGCGGCGGCCTGCCCGAGCGCCAGCTCGACGAGGTCGGGGCGGTAGGCGCCGGTGCGGGCGGACCAGTAGCCGGTGCCGGAGGCGGCGCCGCGGTCGGTGGTGCGGCGGGCGGGGCGGCCGAGGAGCTGCCAGACCAGCCAGTCGTGCGGCTGGAGGACGGCGGCGGTCCGCGCCGCGTGCTCGGGTTCGGTACGGGCCAGCCAGCGCAGCTTCGCGACCGGCAGCCCGGACTGGGGGACGGTGCCGACGGCCTCGGCCCAGGCGTCGCGCCCGCCGAGCGCGTCGACGAGGTCGGCGGCGGCGACCTGGGCCCGCTTGTCGTTGCCGACCAGCGCGGGCCGCACCAGGCCGCCCCGGTCGTCGAGCGGCACGACGCCGTGCGCCTGCGCGCAGACGCCGATGGCCTCCACGCCTTCGAGGAGACCGCCGGTCGCGGCCTCCCCGAGCGAGAGCAGCCATGCCTGCGGGTCGACGTCGGTGGCCTTGGCGTCGACCGGGTGCGGGGCATGCCCGTGCCTCAGTACGGCGCCCGTGTCCGTGTCACAGACGACGATGCGCGTGGCGTCCGAAGAGCTGTCGAGTCCGGCGACTATCCCCATGACACCCGATTCTGCCGCACGCGGGGCCGGTGCGGGGCGGTCACGTGTTGCTGGTCCCCCAGTCGTCGTCCTCGGCGACCTGCCCGTTGGCGTGGGCGCGTCCGCGGAGGGCGGGCACCCGGTCGGTGACGGAGGCCGGCAGGTGGTCGCCCACCTTGTCGCCGACCACGTGCGCGGCCTTCCCGGCGTACTGCCGGCCGGTCTGCGCGGCGGACTCGGCGGCGTTCCGCACGGCCGGGTTCTGCGCGAAGTCCTTGGTGGCCTTCTTCATCCGCTCGTACCGCTCGCGCCCGGCGCGCGTTCCGATCACGTAACCGAGCGCGAGACCCGCGGCGAACGTCAGCTTGTACCGCACGCTGCGATCCTTCCCTGGTGGGCCCTGGGGATGTCCTGGGGATACCGATTGGCGGAGCACCCCCCTGCTTGCGCTAATGTATGTCTCGCAGCGAGCGACCGCCGCCCGGGACGACCGGGGCACGACCGTTCGGTGCACCGCAGCAATCCCCTGTAGCTCAATTGGCAGAGCAGCCGGCTGTTAACCGGCAGGTTACTGGTTCGAGTCCAGTCGGGGGAGCGCGATCCCCTGTAGCTCAATTGGCAGAGCATTCGGCTGTTAACCGGAGGGTTACTGGTTCGAGTCCAGTCGGGGGAGCAGATCGGAAAAGGACCCTCAGGGGTCCTTTTTCGCGTTCCCGGGAACCATCCGTTCCCCACCGTGGTCTTCATGGTCGAGCGGACCCGGTCGTACCGATCACCCGGAGCAGGAGATCGTATGAGCGGCTATGCTGCGGCAGGACGGCGCGCACACTTGTACGCGCGTCGCCGCGAGGGGCGGTAGCTCAGCCGGTTAGAGCAGCGGACTCATAATCCGTCGGCCGTGGGTTCGAGTCCCACCCGCCCCACCACAGCCCGTGGACGCAGGAAGGTTTCTCCGTGACCACGGGCTTCTCGCTTCCACGGTGCACCGGTCGTGACGCGCATCACGGCAGCGACACGCCCGGAGCCACCCGGACGCCTCAGTCCACGCGGAAGGCGACGCGGACCCTGTCGTCCGCCGGGATCACGAGCACGCTGCCGCCCTGCTCGGACCAGTTCTCGGGGATGAGGAACATCCGGCCGTTCACCTCCGCGAGGAGGCGCAGGCCCTCGTACCGGTAGCGGAACCGCTGCGGGTGGTCGGCGACGGGCAGGACGGTCTCGCGAGCCTGCCGGGGCGGGAAGTGGAGCCGCTCCGCCGTGTCGACGGTCACCGCCGGGCGCAGCCACAGACGGCGCGCCAGATAACGGGCCTCGTCGTCGCCGTGCTGCTTCGCGTACGCGTGGACCGCCCAGAAGGACGACAGGCCGACCAGCGCGGCGACGAGCGTCAGCGCCAGCCGCTCGCGCGCCACCGGGTAGTCGGCGCCGTTCAGCTTGAAGAACAGGGCCCTGCCGTACACGACCAGCACCAGTCCGCCGCCGAGCAGCAGCGGGGTGTCCATCGCCCCGGCGTCCCACGCGCCGAGCCCGCCGAGCATGCCGAGAACGAAGAGGACCACGCCGCAGGCCGAGAGCAGATACGGCGCGAACCGGCCGCCGGCCGGCAGGCGGCCGCCCCTGGCTCCCAGCGCGCGTGCCGCGTAGTAGACCAGGACGGCGGCCAGCGCGACGGTGAGCGCGACGCCTGCGGGCACGTAGAGGGCGCTCGCGCTGCGCAGCGCGTAGTCCTGGGTGGAGAAGCCGAGGGTCGCCGCGTCGACGCCGAAGTGCGCGTATTGGGCGTCGGTGAAGGCGAAGCCGAAGTACAGCAGCAGGGCGCCGATGAAGGTGGTCGGGCCGAGCAGCGTGGCGAGCGTGACGGCCCAGTTGCTCCAGGGGCGCCCGTCGCCGCCGGAATCCCCCTCGCTCGCGGGGCCTTCGTCGTCCCCCCGGTTCCCTTCGGTCATACGACCCCCTTCGCTCGGGCGGCTCAGTCGAACCCGCCGGACTCGCCGGTGCCCCCGTCGGCGGTCTCCCCGGTGGTCTCGCCGGTGGTTTCCCCGGTGGTCGTTTCGCCGGTGGTCGTCTCCCCGGTGGTGGTCTCGCCCGTGGTCGTTTCCCCGGTGGTGGTCTCGCCCGTGGTCATTTCCCCGGTGGTCGTTTCGCCGGTGGTCGTCTCCCCGGTGGTCGTTTCGCCCGTGGTGGTCTCGCCCGTCGTCGTCTCCCCGGTTGTTTCGTCGGTGGTCTCGCCGGTGGGGGTCACTTGCGCGGTGAGCGAGTCCTTGTCCTCACCCCTGAACCCGCCCTCGTCCCGAAGGGTCACGCAGATGATGCGCGGCTCGTTGGAGGTCACGTCTCCCTGTCCCTCGGGGAAATCGAAGGGCACGCTGAAGGCTTTCCCCAGCGTATGCGGCGGGACGGTGACGGTCTGGCTCGACGGGCTCATGGGCTGGGGGTTCCCGTCCGGCGAGCAGTCCACGGCCGCGACCGTGCCCACGTACGGTTCGGACGAGGGGTTCTCCACGAACTTCTCGTAGACCTCCGGAAAGAAGCCGCCGAAGGCGTCGGAGAGCCGGCCCGCGCGGCTGAAGTTTCCGCTGTCCTTCTCCTGCCTCCGCCGCTCCTGCGCGTCCTCCTCCGTGTCGCCTCCCCCCGTCGTCCCGGCGGACTCCGTGCCGCCGGTGGGATCCGAGGTGACGCCGCTCTCGGCGGTCCGGTCCTCGTCCTCCGACCCGGAGGAGCAGCCGGTCAGCGGGGCGGCCCCCGTGCAGAGGAGAACGAGCGCGAGGAGCGCGCCCCTGGTCCTGCTCCGACGACGAGTCGTCCGGACGCGCATGGAGCCTCCCTATCCGGGGCTGTCGGTGCGGACTGCATCCGGCCCGTTTCCCTCGGCAGCCTAAAACGGCGTCATATCGGGTGAAACCGCCGTTCGGGTAGCTGTCCCGGGTGGCCCGTGCCAAGGAGTGGATGTTGACGAAACTAGGGATCCTAGTTTTAACCTAGGGCTCCTAGGAAGGGAGTGGGGCGATGGTGCGGGCCGGGCTGACGGCGGAGCGGGTGACGGTCGCGGGGGCCGAGGTGGCGGACGAGGCCGGGTTCGACCGGGTGTCCATGTCGCAGGTGGCGCGGCGGCTGGGGGTGAAGGACGCGAGCCTCTACGCGCACGTGCGGAACCTGGAGGACCTGCGCGGCCGGATCGCGCTCCTGGCGGCGGACGAGAAGACCATCCGCATCGCGGAGGCCGTGGCGGGGCGGTCGGGCAGGGACGCGCTGGTGGCGTTCGCCGACGCCTGGCGGGCGTACGCCCATGAGCACCCGGGCCGTTACGCGGCGACGCAGGCCGCGATCGAGATCGACCCGCGGCTGGCGGCGGACGCGCCCGGACCGCGCCGCGCGGTGGAGCTGACGTACGGGATGCTGCGCGGCTACCGGCTGGCCGAGCCCGATCTGACCGACGCGGTCCGGCTGCTGCGCAGCACCTTCCACGGCTTCGTCACCCTGGAGGCGGCGGGCGGTTTCGCCCACGCCCGCACCCCGCAGCAGTCCTGGGGCCGCGCCCTCGACGCCCTGCACGCCCTCCTGGAGCACTGGCCGGCCGCCCGAGAAGGAGACCCCCGATGACCGAGCCCACCGTCGGAAGCCTGCGCGTGCCCGGCGCGACCGTGCGCTACGAGGTGCGCGGCCGGGGCCCGCTCCTGCTGCTGATCCCCGGTGGCGCGGGCGGCGCGGCCGCGGTCGAGGACGTCGCCGACGCGCTCGCCGACGCGTACACGGTCGCGTCCTACGACCCGCGCGGCATGGCCGGCAGCCCCCTGGACGACCCCGGCGCCGAGCAGCGGGTGTCCGAACACGCCGACGACGCCCTGCGCCTGCTGGACGAGCTGTCGCCGGGCGCGCCCGCCCGGGTGTTCGGCGCCAGCTCGGGGGCGATCACCGCGCTGCACCTGCTCGCCACCCGCCCCGACCGCGTCGAGCGCGTCGTCGCGCACGAGCCGCCGGTGGCGGAGGTCCTGCCGGACGCCGCCGTCCACCGCGCGCTCGTCGCCAGGGTGCGGGAGACGCTGAGGACCCGGGGGCTCATGCCCGCGATGGGCGTGTTCGCCGAGGGGCTGCGCAAGGAGGGGGACACCGCCGGGCCGGAGAACGTGACCGAACTGCCGCCGCACGCGGCCGCGCGGCTGGAGCGGACCCTGGCCGACCTGCCGTACTTCGTCGGGCGCATCGTCCCGAGCTTCATGGCGTACACCCCGGACACCGACCGCCTGGAAGGACTCGCCGGCCGGCTCGTCCTCGCCGGCGGCGAGGAGTCGCGGGGCGAACTGCCCTACCGCACCGCCGCCTTCCTGGCCGACCGCCTCGGCACCGGGCTCCGGCACTTCCCCGGCGGACACACCGGCCTGACCACCCACCCCGCCGAGTTCGGCGCGCACCTGCGCGAGGCCCTCGGCGCCTGACCGGTCCTCACAGGGCCGTGGCCAGCCAGCGGGCGAGGGTGTGGGGTGAGGTCGCGCGGAGTTCGCGGTGGAGCGGTCGGAGGAGCTCCGGGCGGTCGAGGAGGCCGCGGGCCGACGGGCTGGCCGTGGCGACGGCGAGGACCAGGCCCGTCCACGCCTCCGGGGACTCGGGGTCCTCGGCCAGCAGCCGGGCGTGGGCCGCGGCGGCCTCGGGGTCGCCGGCCAGCAGGGCGTGGTCCGCGGCCGGGGCGGGCGGCCCGGCCGCCGGGGACGCCGCCAGGAGGTGGCGGATCAGCCGGACACGCGTGTGGGACCAGCGCGTGGTCAGGTCCGGGGCGAGCGCGGGCGGCGGGAGTTCGGGGGGCGGGGCGGCGGCGAGGAAGGACTCGGCCAGGGCGCGGACGTCGGCGGGCGCCGGGGCCAGATGGCGGATCCGCCACTCGGTGCGGTGGTCGGCGGCGGCGAGCGCCGCCCACGCGTCGACCTTCGGCCGGACCCGTCCGTCCGTCTCCCAGGCGTCGAGCCGGGCGCGCATGCCGGCCACGAAGCGTCGCCCGTGCGCGGTGAGCGCGGGGTCGGCGGCGAGCGTTCCGACGGCCTCCCGGGTCTGCCGGCGGGCGAGCGCGAACTCGAACTCGGCCGGGGCCCGTTCGGCCGCGGGCGCACGGTGCAGGTGCCGGGACCAGAAGTCGGTGATACCGAGGAAGGCGTACGCCCCCTGGAGCAGACCGCCCAGCGGACGCGGGTCGTCCCGCCAGGGGGCGTGGTGCCGCTCCTCGCCGCCGTCCCGCTCCAGTGTCAGCAGGTGCAGCAGCGCGCCCAGTTTGGTGTGCTGGAACTCGTGGACCAGGGTGACCGCGAAGGTCACCGGGTCCGGCGGCAGCGACATCAGCAGCCCGCCGAAGGCGTCGCCGGACGAGGCGCTGAGCACCACCCCGGTCGGCGACGGGTCCACCGGCGTCAGGCTCCGTAACCCCACCGCGAGCGCCTCCGCCGCCTCCGGGTCGCACGCCTCCAGGACCTCGAAGGCCCCCTCGAACCCGTCCTGCCAGCCGGCCACCTCCTCCGGGGCGAGCCGGGCCGGCGGCAGCGGGTCCCCCAGGTCGCGGTACGGATCGACGTCGTCCAGGCGGCAGTCCACCGGCCGCCCCGCCGCGCGGGCGTGCAGCCCGCGCAGCGTCAGCCAGCCCGGGGCGTCGCCCTCCGGCGCGGCGGGCGGGCCCACGGCCTCCCGGTGCGGCTCGACCGTCAGCCGGCCCGCCGCCACCGCCACCTCCGCCGTCCCCAGGGCCGGGCGCCCCGGCAGCACCGCGAGCCCGAGACCCGGGAACATCACGGCGCCGTCCCGCAGCGGCACGGTGGTGGACAGCGGCAGCCCGGCGCGCAGCGCGGCGACGGCGCAGAGCGCGTACACCTGCCCGAGATCGGTCCAGAGCGGCCCGTCGCCCCAGGCGGTGTGCCGCAGCCGGCGCAGCCCGTGGCCGAGCCAGCTGCCCACCTGCGGATGGAGCAGCAGCTCCCGGAACTCCTCCGGGGCCCGCTCCTGGGCCGCCGTCAGCGCCGCCCACGCGCTGTCCACGGACGGCAGCGGCCCCAGCGCGCCGGGCGTCCGCGCCGCCGTGTCGAGCAGCGCCCGGAGCAGCAGGAGCCGCCTGCTGTACTCGGTCGTCCGCAGGAAGCGGACGGTGTCCGGGTCGCCCCGGCCGGCGGCCAGGGCGTCGAAGTCCGCCGAGGGGATGAGATGGTGCGCGGCACGGGCGGGCTGGTGACCTGCGTCGGTCTGCACGGATCTCCTCCCGGCGGACCGTCAGTCGAACCGCTTGGGCGGCTCGGACCCGCCGGCGAAGTTCACCCGCGGCCGCTCGACCTGACGGAGCAGCCGCTCCAGCGAACCCGCGTGCAGCCGCGGATGCTGCGACTGGAGGGCGGACAGCGGGACGTCGCTGAGATCGACCAGCTCCGATCCCAGGTACGCCGGTGCCGCAGGCTCCGCTTCCGGGCGTTCGTGTGCCGTGTGGTGGTACGTCGGGCCGTCGTGGCCCGTCTGCTCGTGTGCCGTGCGCTCCGGCCCCGTGTAGGCGTCGGACGTGTGCATCGACATCCCCCTTGCCCTGCCCTGAACCCCGTTGGCCTTTCATGATGGCGCAGCCCGGGTGGTTCCGGTAGGGCGTGATCAGGCGGGTGCGCCCCCTGGTCGAGGCCCCAGCCAGCACTCCGCCCACTCCGCGAGCAGGAGCTGCTCCCGCGAGCCGGGTTCGAGCAGGGTGAGGGCGTCGACCAGGGCGTGGAGGCCGCCGGGATGGCGCCGGCAGGTCCGCACGATGCTGATGATGTCGGGCCGGGCCGCCCCGTGCCGGGGGATGGAGCCGGCCAGGTCGGCGGGGAGCATCCCGAGGACGAGCTGCCGCTGGTTCTGGTCCGTCACCCCGGGCCAGTCGGCCAACAGGCCGATCAGCGCGGCCAGCGCCGCGTCCGGCACCGGCTCCTCCGCGTCCCGCCGCGGGGCGGGTACGGCCGGCGCCGCGGACGCGGCCGGGGCGGGGGAGGCGTCGAAGCGGTGCTCGTCGCCCGCCCAGGAGCGGTGCCAGAGCGAGGTCGGCCGCTGGCCGCCGCCGGTGAACTCCCGCAGCACGGTGTCCGCGAGCGCCGCCATGTCCGGCGGCCAGGCGCCCTCACCGTCCGATGCGGCCAGTGCCGCCAGCACGGCGCGGGAGAACGCCCCGGTCTGCCGCACCGGATCGTTGGCCGCCCGCTGCCCCCGCCCGGAGGCCAGCAGCACGAACTGCTCCCGGCCCGGCAACCGCTCGCCGCCCGGCGGGATCTCCTGGGGCAGCGGGCGGGCGAGCATCAGGTCCTCGACGAAGGTCTGGCAGGAGTCCACCAGCCAGATCTGCCGCCGGAAGCCGGGCACGAGGTCGGTGGAGAAGGCGGTCAGCCAGGCGTCCAGGTCGAGGTTGCGCCGGTCGTCCGGGCCGGCGTCGGCGTAGAAGAGCCGCCGGTGCCCCTGCGGGTCGGTGACCCCGTGCCCGCCCCAGAACACCCACAGCAGGTCGCCCTCCAGGGCCGGCAGCCGCCGGGTCAGCACGTCCTGTACGGCCTCCCGTCCGGCGGGCAGCTCCGGTACGTCCACCCCCGGCCCGCCCGCCCCCGGCAGCGGCGCCAGGAGCAGCGAGACGTGCGACGCGGGCACCCCGCGGCCGCGCAGCCAGGCCGTGAAGCGGCGGGCGTCGGCGGCGGGCCCCGGCAGGTCCCAGGACGGGCCGGCCGCGTACCGCTCCGCGCCGACGACGACCGCGTACGTCCGCTCCGGCCGGGCCGCGGTCACGGCAGCTCCGCCGCGAGCAGCCGGTACAGCTCCGGATTGCCCCAGTAGGCGCTGTGCGCGAGCGGGAACGGCTGCCGGCCGTCCACGGCGACGTCCTCGACCCGCCCCGGGAAGACCCCGGCGCCGACGTATCCGAGCAGGTCCCGGCGGTCGTACACATTGATCCAGCGCGGTACGTGGGCGGGCAGCGGCCGGCCGTGCTCCAGGCTCGGCAGCGCCCCCAGCTCGTACAGGAACGGCGCCTGCGAGCCGACCGTCACCAGCAGTTCGACCTCCGGCAGCGCCCGCTCGACCAGCAGGTCCAGGCAGGCGATGCCGCCCAGGCTGTGCGCGAGGAGCACCACCGGAGGCTCGGCGGCGCGCACCGCCTCCGCCACGAGCTCGCGGATCGCGCCGCCCCGGGCCAGATAGAGCAGGACGTCCCCGGCCGCCGGGTGGGCGGCGTCGGTGAGGGCGGACCGCCGCTTCACCGCCTGCGCGGAGGCCAGGCCGAGCGCCAGCCGCCCGGCGAGCCGCTTCACCCCCCGGGTCACCGGCCCCCGGTGGGTGCCGGCCCCGTCGGTGAGGGCGGCGGTGAGCAGGGCGGTGATCCGCTCGACGGCCGCGTCGCGGGCGGTGCCGTCGAAGGCCGCGGCCGAT
Organism: Streptomyces sp. NRRL F-5727; assembly: GCF_000719555.1. GTDB lineage: Bacteria > Actinomycetota > Actinomycetes > Streptomycetales > Streptomycetaceae > Streptomyces. Next base: position 89,771 of record NZ_JOGX01000007.1, on the reverse strand, counting down.
CCGCTCCGCTCCGCCCGGCGGCGTACCGCCTCGGCGGCGAACGCCCGGGCCAGGACGTCCGGGCCGTCGGCGGCGGCGGGGGAGCGCAGGAAGCCCCGGCCGTCCGGGGCGGTGACGACGGCGGCCACCGCGGCGGCGAACTCCCCGCCGATCCCGGCGGAGTCGAGCAGCCCCCGAAGCAGCTCGTCGGACCCGAGCGCCAGGGCCGCCGAGGACAGCGCCTCGCCCGGCGGCACGGCGCCCGGCGCCAGCTCCGCACGGCCCCCGGACTCCGCGGCGAGCAGCCGCAGTTCGAGCAGCGGATCGAGGTAGAGCAGCCCCCACAGCTCGACGTCCTCGTCCTCGCCGCCGCCGTCCCCGCCCCGGGCGCCCGGCTCCGCCACGTCCCGCCCGGTCCCGTACCCCGGCACCGACAGACCCCCGGAGCGCAGCGCGGAGCCCGCCCGTCCGCCCCAGTAACAGGGAGCGACGGTGACGTCGGGCCGTGACGGCCGCAGTCCGGCCCGCACCCGCTCCAGTCCCTCGGAGTACCCGGGCTCGCGCACCCCCGTGCCGTGTACGAGAAGCACCGTCGTCACTGCTGACCCCCGTCCGCGGTGGCATAGGCCAAATGGAGTTCACAATAAGGCACTTGACGCTCCGACGGCTACACTGCGTAGGGGGCCTGGCGCAGGGTCGCGCATGCCCGGGAAGGGGTATGCCGGTGAGCACGGACTCCGTCGTCTCGCACGTCGTCGCGGCACTCACCGTGGTGATCGCCGCCTCCCACGCCGCCGGCGCGCTGGCCCGACGGCTCGGCCAACCCCCCGTCATCGGACAGCTGTTCGCGGGCATCGCCCTCGGCCCGAGCCTGCTCGGCCTGCTGCCCGGCGGGGTGTACGAGAAGCTGTTCCCCGACCAGATCCAGCCCGTCCTCACCTCGCTGGCCCAAGTCGCCCTGGTCTTCTTCCTCTTCGCCGTCGGCTACGAGCTCGACCTCGGGCTGCTCCGCCACCAGAAGGCCGTCACCGCCGTCTCGGTGACCGGATTCGTCCTGCCCATGCTGCTCGGCGCGGGCATCGTCCTGGCCCTCCCGGACGCCTTCGCCGAGGTCAACGACGGCCGCCCGGTCGACACCACCTTCGTCCTCTACATGGCGGTCGCGCTCTCCATCACGGCCGTGCCCGTGCTCGCCAGCATCATCAAGGACCAGGGGATCGCCCGGACCGGCCCGGGCACGATCGCCATGGCCGCGGCCGGCGTCATCGACGCCCTGAGCTGGCCGGTGCTCGCCGTCGTCCTGGTCGGCGGCGCGCACGGCTCGGCGCGCGCCTGGGTGGTCGAGACGGCCCTGCTCGCCGGCTACGTCCTGGTCATGCTCTTCGCCGTTCGGCCCCTGCTCGCCCGGTGGTTCCGGCGGTCGGGCGGCCCGGCGGCCCGCGTCCCGCTGGCCGTCACCTTCGCCCTCGCCTCCGCCTGGGTCACCCACGAGCTCGGCCTGCACGTCATCTTCGGCGCGCTGCTCGCCGGGATCGTGATGCCCCGGCTGCCCGACGGCTCCCCGGACGCCCGGATCCTCGGCCCGCTCCAGGACATCGGCGGGCTGCTGCTGCCGATGTTCTTCGCGATCTCCGGGACGGCCGTCGTGCTCGGCGGGCTGCGCGCCTCCGACCTGCTGATCCTCGCGGTGATATGTGCCGCGGCGGTGGCGGGCAAGGTGGGGGCGGGGACGGTCTCGGCCCGCGGCGCCCGCGGCGCCCGCGGCGCCCGCGGCGCCCGCCGGTCCTGGCGGGACGCGCTGCTGATCGGCGTGCTGCTCAACACCCGCGGCCTGACCGAACTGGTCGTGCTCAACGTCGGCCTCCAGGCCGGTGTGATCGGCCCCCGGCTCTACGCGCTGCTCGTCGTGATGGCGCTGCTGACCACGGCCGCCACCGGGCCGCTGATCCGGCTGCTGCACCGCCCGGACGAGACGCCGCCCCGGCCGCCGGTCGAGCGGAAGGTGCCGGACGTCCGGTCCGGGGCGGGCTCCGCGCCACCGGTCGCCGCCGACGCGGAGGCCGCCCCGAGCCCCTGACGGCCGCCCGGCCGCACGACGGAGCCGGCCGGGTCCGCACGGACCCGGCCGGCTCTCGCGTGCCCGCCCGGCCTAGAAGGGGACGGGCGCGATGTCGACGTCGGCCCGCCGGCCGGCGGCGGAGGACGTGGTCGCCGGGTGGTCCTCGCCGAGCCGGCGGCGGAACCCGGCCAGGGTGTCGGTGTGCAGGGCGGTGGCCTCGGTGGCCCGGTCCAGCGCCCGCAGATCGAGGACCACGTTGGTCGCGCAGGCCAGCGTGGTCGGGTGGTCCTCGCCGAGGTCGCGGGCGAGCGCCTCCATGGTCCGCCGGTCCAGCTCCAGGGCCTCCTCGTGCCGCCCGTCGGCGGCGTACTGGCTGGCGGCCCCGATCGCCGCCGTCAGGGTGAGGACGTGGTCGTCGCCCAGCGACTCCCGCAGCCCCGGCCACGCCACCTCGATGTGGCTCCGGGCGGCGTCCAGGTCGCCCAGGTGGCGCAGGGTGATCGCCAGGTTGACCCGGGCGGAGAGGGTGTACGGGTGGTCGGCGCCGAGCTGCGCCGCGTACCGCGCCAGCGTCGCCTCGCCCAGCTCCCGGGAGCGGCGCAGCTGCCCGTCCTGGCGCAGGTCCACCACGAGGTTGGCGGCGCAGGCCACCGCGTCCGGGTGGTCGGCGCCGTACCGGCCCTCGAAGGTCGACCAGGCCCTCTCGCAGAGCGCCAGCGCCCCCTCGTGGTCGCCCGCGCGGCGCCGGGAGACGGAGAGGACGCGGGCGCAGCCGAGGGTGCGGTGGTTGTCCTCGCCGAAGGTGGTGAGGTAGCGGGCGTAGACGTCCTCCAGGTGGGCGGCGGCCTCCAGGTAGTCGCCGGTCTCGCGGATGTCGATGGCCAGGCCGACGAGGGTGTTCAGGGTCTCGACGTGGTCGTCGCCGAGGGCGAGCGCGCGCAGCCGGGCGGTCTCCGTGTCGTACTCCCGCGCCTCCCGGTACAGGCCCATGAGCCGCAGGCCGACGCCGAGGCTGTGGGCGGCGCGGAGGGTGGCCGGGTCGTCCTCGCCGAAGGCCCGCAGCGCGCGGTCGTACACCTGCCGGTTGATCTCCAGGCCCTTGGCCATCTCGGCCCGCAGCCGCAGTCCGCTGCAGTGCTGGATGAGGGCGTCCAGGGTGCCCTCGTCGTCCTCGCCCGCGGTCCGCAGGTAGACGTCGGCGGTGTGCTCCATCATCGCCGCGGCCTCCTCGTACTGGCCGAGCACCCGGAGGATGAAGGCCAGCCACTTCGCCATCTCCAGCGTGAGCTGGTCCTCGGCGCCGAACTTCTCCGTCCAGATCTCCAGCGCCTCGCGGGCCATCCGCGCGGAGCCCGCGTGGTCGCCCCAGGCGTACAGGAACTCGGCCATCTCGCGGACGAGGCGGCGCGCCCACGGGGACTCGCACTCGACGGTCCGGGAGACCACCACGTGCGGCAGCAGCTCCTGGTAGCGCGGCCAGAGCGCGCGGGTGCTGGGGCTGCCGGGGTTGGCGTCGGCGAGCAGCAGATGGGCGCCGTGCCGCATGTCGGCCTGCTGCTGCGGGGACATGCGGTTGACCAGCACGGCCTGGACCAGGCGGTGGAGCTGGATGGTGTCGTGCCGGTGCTCGATCCGGGCCAGGGCGTAGATGTTGATCTCGCGGATGGCCCGGCCGAGCTTGATCGGATGCCGCAGGGCCTCGTCGAGCTCGGGGGCGATGGAGGTGGTCCGCGCGTTGTTGAAGAGCGAGCGGGAGATCGGCTCGGGGGCGAAGAAGGAGCAGACCTGGAGGAGTTGGAGCGCGGCCGGGTTGCGCTGCTCCAGCTGGCGCAGCGAGACGTCCCAGGCGGCGGCCACCGACATGGGGTAGTCGGGGGAGGGGACGAGTTCGAGCATCAGCTCGGCGATCTTCTCGTTGATCAGCCGCAGGTAGTCGGGGACGGTCATGCCGGTGACGGCCTGCCAGGCCGCCGCCTGCTCGATGGCGAGCGGCAGGTCGCCGAGCGCCTCGGCGAGCTGGTCGGCGTCGGCGTCGCTGAGGTCGCGGGCGCGGCGGCGGAGCAGCGCCTTGCTCTCCTCGCGGGTGAAGACGTCCACGGAGAGGGTGCGGGCGACCCGGTCCCACTCCTGGTTCCGGGAGGTGATGAGGATCTTGCCGGTGCCGCCGGTGGGGAAGTAGGGGCGGACGGCCTCCACGTTCTCCGCGTTGTCGAAGACCAGCAGCCAGCGGTCGAACGGCTCGCCGCGGCGCAGCGCCTCGCGGACGGCGGGGACGGCCCGGTTGGCCTCGTCGCTCACGTTCAGGCCCATCCGCTGGGCGAGTTCGGTGAGGGCGGTGAGGATCATCGTCGGCTGCTCGGAGGGGATCCACCAGACGATGTCGTAGTCGGCGGCGTACCGGTAGACGTACTCGATGGCGATCTGCGACTTCCCGACGCCGCCCATGCCGTGCAGGGTGTGCGGGAGCACGGCCGAGGTGTCGCCGGTCAGCAGCTGGTCCCGGATCTGCGCGAGCAGGTCCTCCCGGCCCACGAAGTTGGGGTTGTTCGGGGGGACGTTGCCCCAGATGGCGGGTACGGAGGGACGCGGCCGGGCCGGGACCGGGATCGACCCGGTGGCGGAGGCGGGGATCGGGGTGCCGGAGGCCGGGGTCGGCGCGCCGGAGGGGTGCGGGACCGGGGTCCGCTGGACGCCCCCTTCCTCACGCGCGGGCTGACGGGTCGTGGTGTCCTCGGTCATGGAAGAGCCGTCCGTGTCGGGATGTACGGGGGTATCGCGGATATCGTGGACCACTCGGGCGGTGCCGGGCATGAGCGACTCTCCCGGCGAACCGCCCGACAGGGCGGTGCTGATCCGGTGCGCGCGGCGCAGATAGGGCCCGGACAGGGCGCGGAGGATCGCCAGTTCGACGCGGACGAACGGCAGGCTCTCCTCCGTCAGCGGCGGGTCGGGTACCTCCTCCGGGGCGAGGAGGGCGCGGTGCAGTCGGCGGGCCGCCTCGGAGCGGTCGCCGAAGAAGTCCGAGACCGAGTGCGCGACGCGTGCGGTGTCCGCCCGCATGGCGCCGGCCAGCAGGGCCTCGCGGGCTCCGTCGACGAACTCCATGGGGGCGCCGGCCGCGCCAGCCGACGGCGCGTCGTGCGGGGGCTGTTCGACCAGTCCGCTGAGGAACAGCTCGGCCACGTGCACCGGTTGGGCCTCCGGGACGAGCCGGTGCCGGACGTCCCTGACCAGCCGGGGGTCGAGGACGGCGGCGGCCAGATGGGTGGCGAGGCGGAAGGCGGTGGGGGTGGCGTGGCTGCGGAAGCGGCGGATGCGTTCCTGCACGGTCGGCGCCGGGGGGTCGTCGGGCGGTCCGGGGTCCTCCGGCGGCTCCGGGGCGGGGGCGCCGAGCAGCAGGGCGGAGGCGTCCGTCCAGCCGCCGTCCTCGCCGGCCACCAGGGCGGCCCAGCGGCCCAGCCAGTCGGCGTCCAGTTCCAGGACGGGGACGGGCGCGGTCCAGGTGGCGGGCGGCGGGTCGAACGGGTCGTACTCGTCCGGCGGGAAGGAGACGGCCAGTTCGGTGTTGGGGGCGCCGGAGCGGGGGCCGGCGAGCCGCACCCGGCGGGGGGTGAGGGCGGTGCGGTGCCAGTCCCGCTGGGAGAGGAGGTGGACCACGGCGGTCGGTCCGGCCGCCGCCCACAGCTCCAGTGCCGCGGGACCGGCGCCGGCCCGCCAGAGGGGTCCGAGGGCGTCGGTGAGGACGAGGACGATGCGGCGGCCGGTCCGGTCGAGGAGTTCGGCGGGGGTGGCGGCGGGGCCCTGTCCGGCGACCGGCCCGTGGAGCACGGCCTCGTCGCCGCGGGGGGTCGCCCGGACTCCCATCCGGCGGACCCGGACGTCCCGGAAGGCGCCCAGCTGTTCGAGCACGGCGGTGAACTCGGCGATCGTCTGTTCCCAGATCGCCATGGTGGCGTGGTCGTCGACGACGAGGACCAGGTCGAAGCGGCGTTCGTCCGCCGCCCGGGTGTAGGGGAGCCAGAGGCCGTCCTCCGCGGCGTGCTCGGCGGTGGCCTCCTCGTCCAGTTCGACGTCGAACGGTGAGGGCACGACCTGCTTCAGGGGCCGCAGCCGGCGGGCGATCCCGGGGGCGTCGCGCAGGTCCGGCAGCGGTTCGGCCCGCACGGGCGTCCGGTGGAGCTCCCGGGCCAGCGCGAACTCCCGGGCGAGCAGGCCCGGTGGCCCGGCCGGGTGGCCCGCGCCGGGGGCGCCGTCGTCGGTGCTGTCGGGGGTGCCGTCGGGGTTCTCGGTTCCGCCGCTCCGGGGAGCGCCCGCCGGGGGATCACCGGGGGAGGCGGGGGAGTGGGGAGGGCCGGTGGGAGCGGTGGGGACGTCGAGGGGCAGGGTGGGCAGGTCCCGGCCGAGCACGGGGAGCCCGGGGAGGCTCACCGGCCGGGGGCGGGGTGGTTCGGAGGACGGGAGGCGGGCCGCGAGCGTCTGGTACGCGTGCAGCCAGAGCGCCTCCGCGACCTCGAACGGCTCGGGGAGCGAGCGGGCGTCGGCGTCGTCGTCCATCAGGGTGCCCCCGACAGCCGCCGCCAGAGCGCGTCGAGCAGCTCGCCCCAGGTCTCGTCGTCGTCCCTGACGCCGGCCGACCGCAGGTAGACGGCGTTCAGCAGCTGGTCGGCGGCGAGTCCGCCGTTCTCCCGGCTGCGCTCCATGAAGGTCTGGATCATGGCGTCGTGGCGGCCGCCCTGGTCCCGGAAGTGGGCGGCGATCATGGCGGCGAGCTGGTCCTCGCGCGGCGGGGAGACGTCGAGCCGGACGCAGCGGCGCAGGAAGGCGGCGGGGAACTGCCGCTCGCCGTTGCTGGTGATGACGACGAACGGGAAGGCCCGGCAGCGCACGAGCCCGTCGGTGACGGGGGCGGTGCCGTCGGGGTCGTCGGTGAACACCCGGGCCGTGCTCTCCTGGTGGCGGGCGCGGACCAGCTCGGGGATGTCGTAGGAGCCGTTCTCCAGGACGTGCAGGAGGTCGTTGGGCAGGTCGATGTCGCTCTTGTCGAGCTCGTCGATGAGCAGGACGCGGGGGAGTTCGTACGGCAGCAGGGCGGTGCCCAGCGGGCCGAGCCGGACGAAGTCGCCGATGCGGGGGCCGGGGTCGGCGTCGGGGGTCCCCGCCGCCGGACCGGACGGCTGGGCGGGCACCGGCACGGCGGCGGTGCGGGCGCGGGCGCCGAGGGACGCCTGGGCGCGGCCGATGGCGTCGTACTCGTACAGGCCGGAGCGCAGGGTGCTGCGGGAGGTGATGCCCCAGTGCAGGACGCGGCCGAGGCCCAGCTCGCGGGCGACGAGGTAGGCGAGGGTGGACTTGCCGATGCCGGGGCGACCGGTGACGAGCAGCGGCCGGCGGAGCAGCAGGGCCGTGTTGATCAGGTCGATGTCGTGCGCGTCCTGCCGGGGGGTGGCGCGGCCGACGGCGCCGAGGCGGCGGTCGGTCTCGGCGCTCTCGGCCGGGACGGGGGGCAGCACGGGGCCGCCGTCGAAGTTCCGCCAGCCGGGCGGTGGCGGCAGGACGTCGCCGAGGCGGATGTCGGTCAGCGGCTGGCCGGTGCCCCGGTAGATCCACCAGCTGCGGCTGGTGACGTGCCCTCCGTTCCGGCTGTTGTCGACCGGATGACGGACACCGCTCATGTCTCCCCCTCGTCGTCGTGTCCGCCGCGCGCGCTCCCGGCGGCCGGCCCCGGCGATCCGGACCAGTCGACGAGCCGGTTCGGGTCGTCGAAGAGGACGGCGAGGTGCCGCCCCACATGGACGTCCCGCTGGCCCGCGGCGGCGGTGGCGGCCTCGCTCCGCAACTTCTTGACGCGCTGCGGGAGTTCGATCGCCTTTCCCTTCAGAAGGCGCTTGGCGCGCCTGCGGAACTCGGGGGGCGGCTCGGGCCGTCGGTCCCAGACCGCCAGCGGCACTCCGGCGCGCAGTGCGGTCTCCAGGGAGGAGGGCCGGCCGGCCGGGCCCCGCAGCGGGGGCGCGCCGAGCGCGACGGAGACGAGCCGCTCGTCGGCGATGAGCGCGCTGCTCCACCGGACGGCGTCGTGGCCGCGGCGCCCGGCCGTGTCCCAGTGGCAGACGGTGTCGGGGCTGTCGAGCATCTGCTGCCAGCGGTTGTGCCACTTGCGGTGGTGCTCCCTGGCCCGCATCCGCTCCAGGCTGCGCAGGACCACCGGGTAGGTGAGGCAGAGGGCGGTGGTGAGGTCCGATCCGGACGTCAGCCACTCCATCGGGTGGTTGAGCAGGTGGAAGGGGAGGACGAACTCCAGGACGGGGCGGCCGGGGCGGCCGGCCCACTCCTTCTCCGCCCGGTCGACCAGCTCGCCCACGGCGGCGGGGACCTCGGCGAGGGTCACGAGCCGGTCCTCGCCGCGCTCGGGCCGCCAGGGGCCGGGCCGGATCTGGCGCCAGTGGGAGAGCAGATACCGGTCCGGGTCCATTCCGCTTCTGCACAACTGGACAACGAGACAGGCGGGTGCGGGTTGTGCGGCGGCCTCGCGGGCGAGTTCGGCGCGGACGGCGGCCAGTTGCGGGGCGAGGTGGAGGGCGGCTGCCTGGGCGTCGTTCCAGGCGCGCAGCTCGTCCGCGGCGCTCCGGTGGGCTTCGGAGCCGTCGAGCGCGGTGATCACGTGCTCGACCAGGACGTGGACCGGGAGGAGGCCGTCGGGCCGGGCGTTGACCCGGGCGAGGAGGTCGAACGCCTCGCCGAGTCCGGCCACGGGGGTCTGGGGGAGCGGGAGTTCGCCGGCGGCGGCGTGCAGCAGGCCGTGCGCGTCGAGGTGGCGGAGCGAGGCCAGCCGGGCGCGGGCCGCGCGTAACTCGGCCTCGGGCAGGACCGGGAGGACGTCCGGCCCGGCGGAGGGGACGGAGTCGGCGAGCTCCCGGATCCGGAGGACGGGGGTGGCGCCGGGGGCGTAGAGGGTGAGGGCGTCGGCCAGTTCACGCAGGCCGTGCGGTTCGCGCAGGCAGCTGCGGACGATCTCCAGGATGTCCAGCCGGGTGCGCCCGTGCCGCGGGACGTCGCCCACCTCGGGCAGCCGTTCCGCGAGCATGCTGATCAGGAGGTCCCGGCTGCCCGGGACGTCGAGCCCCGGTACCGCGCACAGCTGATCGACCAGCTCACGCCGGAACTCGGGTGCGTGAGCGCCGTGGCCCTCGTCGAACAAAAGCCCCCCCGTCACGGCTCCTGTGGTCCCCACTCCCGATCGCGCATGGGTGGTACGGGCGCCGCCGCCCTGCGGTCCAGGGTATGGCGCGGGCCGGAGCCGTCGCCACCCCGTGGGCCGATCCTTCCCCCGGAAACGGGCGGGACGTCCGGGGGAGGCCGACGGGCGGGCGGTCCGGCGGACCGGCGTACTACTCGACGACGAGGTCCACGGTGATGTTGCCGCGGGTGGCCTTGGAGTAGGGGCAGAAGGCGTGGGTCTTCTCCAGCAGGGCCAGGCCGGCCTCGCCCTGGAGGTGGTCGGGGAACTCGGCGCGCATGACGACGGCGAGGCCGAAGCCGCCGTCGGCGGCGTCCTTGCCGATGGAGACCTCGGCCGTGACGGACGCCTCGGAGATGTCGATCTTCTCCTGGCGGGCGACGACGCCCATGGCGCTGGCGAAGCAGGCCGCGTAACCGGCGGCGAAGAGCTGCTCGGGGTTGGTGCCCTCGCCGTTGCCGCCGAGGGCCTGGGGGTGGGCGAGGGGGAGGTCGATCCGGCCGTCGGAGCTGACGGCGCGGCCCTCGCGCCCGTTGGCGGTGGCGACGGCGGTGTAGAGGGCGTCCATGGGGTCTCCAGTCTCGGAAGGGGGCCTCGGAAGAGTTCCTCGGCTCCTCGGCAGTGGTCCTCGGAAGGCGGGGGCGGTGGTGTGCCGCCCCTCTATTGATAGCGCACGATTCAGTTGTGCACAACTGAATCGGGGACTCGAGTACCCTGGAGCCATGGAGACGCCCGACACCCTGCCCCTCCCCGACGCGGAGTTCCTCCGGCTCGACCGGCAGATCTGCTTCTCGCTCCACGCCGCCGCCCGCGCCTTCAACGGCGTCTACCGCGAGGCGCTCAAGGAGCTCGGGCTCACCTACCCCCAGTACCTCGTCATGCTCGTCCTCTGGGAGCACGACGAGCTGCCCGTGAAGGGCCTCGGGGAGCGGCTGCGGCTCGACTCCGGCACCCTGTCGCCGCTGCTCAAGCGGCTGGAGGCGGCCGGATTCGTGGAGCGCCGGCGCAGCGCCGAGGACGAGCGGTCCGTCACCGCCCGGGTCACCCCGGCCGGCGCCGCCCTGCGCGAGCAGGCCCTCGGCGTCCCCCGCCGGATCGCCGCCGCCACCGGCCTCGACCTCGCGGACATCGCCGAGCTGCGCGAACGGCTCGGCACCCTCGCCGCCCGCCTCGACAGCGCCGACCCCGCCGCGCTGCGCCCCGACTGCGGCTGAGAAATGTAAGGGCCGAGTACGAAAAGCATTCCTATACTCGCCCCATGCCCGAGATCACCGTCCGCCGCGCCACGGCCGCCGACTCCGCACGCCTGACCCGGCTGGTCCGCCGCTCCGCCGCCTATCGGGGCCCGTACGCCGTCATGGTCGACGGCTACCGGGTCGGCGGCGCCTACATCGAGCACCACCCGGTCTACGCCGCCGTCGACGCCGACGACCGCGTCCTCGGCTTCTACGCCCTCCTCCTCGACGAGGCCGAGCTCGACCTCGCCTTCGTCGCCGACTCCGCCCAGGGGCTCGGCATCGGACGCCTGCTGATGGCCCACATGACCGCCGAGGCCCGCGCCGCCGGGCTCGACGCCGTCCGGGTCGTCGCCCACCCGCCGGCCGAGGCGTTCTACCTCCGCACCGGCGCCCGCCGCACCGGCACCGTCGCCGCCGCCGGACGCGTCCACTGGGACCGCCCCGAGCTCAGCTACGACCTCACCGCGGCCGCCGCGTGACCGCCGTCGAGCCGCCGCGGGAGGACGAGAAGCGGCGCATCTTCGCCGACCTCACCCCGCTGCGCACCTCCGCCGACTACCGCCGCCTCTGGTTCGGCAGCAGCGTCTCCTGGGTCGGCCAGGGCATGACCACCCTCGCGATCTCGCTCCAGGTGTACGAGATCACCGGCTCGGCGTTCTCCGTCGGCCTCGTCGGCCTCTTCTCCCTCGTGCCGCTCGTCGTCTTCGGCCTCTACGGCGGGGCGATCGCCGACACCGTCGACCGGCGCACCCTCGGACTCGTCGGCGCGGCCGGCGCCGCCGCCCTCTCCGCCGCGCTGGCCACCGCCGCCTTCGCCGGCTTCCACCGCGTCTGGTTCCTCTACGCGATCGTCGCCCTCCAGGCGGTCTGCGGCGCCCTCAACTCGCCCGCCCGCAGCGCGATGATCCCCCGCCTGCTCCCGCCCGAGCAGCTGCGCGCCGCCCACGCGCTGAACTCCATGGTCATGACCTTCGGCACGCTCGTCGGACCCAGCCTCGGCGGCGTGATCGTGGGCTTCGCCGGCTACCAGACCGCGTACACCATCGACGCCCTCGCCTTCTTCGCGAGCCTCTACGCGATGTGGCGGCTGCCCTCCATGCCGCCGGAGCACACCGGGGCGAAGAGGGCCTCCGTCCTCGCCGGGCTCCGCTTCCTCGGCACCCGCCCCAACCTGCGGGCCACCTTCGTCTCGGACCTCTTCGCGATGATCCTCGCCCAGCCGAAGGCGCTCTTCCCGGCCGTCGCCGTCCTCTGGTTCGGCGGCGACGCCAGGACCACCGGACTCCTCGTCGCTGCGCCCGCGTTCGGCGCGCTGATGGGCGGAGTCGTCTCCGGCTGGCAGAGCCGGATCCGCCGGCACGGGCAGGCCATCCTCGTCTCCGTCGCCGCCTGGGGCCTCGCCATCGCCGCCTTCGGCCTCAGCCGGAACCTCTGGGTCGGCCTGCTGTGCCTCGCCGCCGCCGGCTACGCCGACACCTCGTCGATGATCTTCCGGAACACGATGATGCAGGTCGCCGCGCCGGACGAGATGCGCGGCCGGCTCCAGGGCGTCTTCATCGTGGTCGTCGCGGGCGGACCCCGGCTCGGCGACTTCGTGGCCGGCTCGGTCGCCGACCTCACCTCGCCGCTCGTCGCCATCACCGGCGGCGGTCTCCTCTGTGTCCTCGCCGTCGCCGTGTTCGCCGTGTTCGCCCGCGGCTTCCGGCGGTACGACGCCGAGCACCCGACGCCCTGACCCGGGCCACACCACGGGGGAGCGCTCCCCGCTCGTCCCGGACGGTCCCGTCCTGAACCGACTGCGCCCTTCTGGCGGTTGCCCGCCAGGGCACATAACCGCCAGCCCAGACCAGGGCCAAGTCCCCCTCCCAGCGGCCAGACTCCTCGCGGATCCGGAATCCCAACCCCCGAACACCGGGTCCGCGAGGAGTCGTTCGATGACCGCACCGCCGACCAGAGGAAGGGCCGGGCTGATCGCCGCCGGCGTCTCCCTCGTGATGCTCACGGCCGGGCAGACCGCCGCCGCGCCGGGCAGCACGGCCGCCGCCGTGCCCGAGACCTTCCAGGGCCCGGCCGCCTCCACCACCGTCACCCTCGTCACCGGCGACCGGGTCACCCTCACCGAACTCGACGGCGGACGGCGGACCGTCACCGTCGACCGGGCGAAGGGCGCCACCGGAGCCGTCCGCACCCAGGTCGCCGACGGCCGGGTCACCGTCGTCCCCGACGAGGCCCGCCCCCTCCTCGACTCCGGCGTCCTCGACCCGCGCCTCTTCGACGTCACCGGCCTGGTCGAGCAGGGCCTCACCGACGCGCTCCCGCTCATCGTCACGTACGGGACGAGCACGCGCGCCGCCGGCGCCCCGCGCGGCACCGAGACCGTCCGCGCCCTCCCGAGCGTCGGCGGCGCGGCCGTCACCGCCACCGACCCGGCCGCCTTCTGGCACTCCCTCACCTCGCCGAAGGCGCGCGCCGGCGCTCCCGCCAAGGTCTGGCTCGACGGCCGGGTGCGGGCCGCCATGGCCGACTCCAACGCCCAGATCGGCACCCCGAAGGCATGGGAGGCCGGGCTCACCGGCAAGGGCGTCAAGGTCGCCGTCCTCGACACCGGCGTCGACGTCTCCCACCCCGACCTCGCCGGCCGCGTCGCCGAGTCGAAGTCCTTCATCGAGGGCCAGGAGGTCGCCGACCGCGACGGCCACGGCACCCACGTCACCTCCACCGTCGGCGGCAGCGGCGCCGGCTCCGACGGCAGGGAGAAGGGCGTCGCCCCCCGCGCCACCCTCGCCGTCGGCAAGGTCCTCAGCGACGAGGGCTACGGAACCGAGTCGCAGATCATCGCCGGCATGGAGTGGGCCGCGAAGGACATCGACGCGAAGATCGTCTCGATGAGCCTCGGCTCCCGCGAGAGCAGCGACGGCACCGACCCCATGGCCCAGGCGGTGAACACCCTCTCCGCCGAGACCGGCGCCCTCTTCGTCATCGCCGCCGGCAACTCCGGCGCCCCCGGCACCATCGGCTCGCCCGGCGCCGCCGACTCCGCCCTCACCGTCGGCGCCGTCGACTCCGCCGACGAGGCCGCCTACTTCACCAGCCAGGGCCCCCGCTACCGCGACCAGGCCCTGAAGCCGGACCTCTCCGCGCCCGGCGTCGGCATCCTCGCCGCCCGCTCCCAGCTCACCGAGGGCACCGGCCTCTACACCTCGATGAACGGCACCTCCATGGCGACCCCGCACGTCGCCGGAGTCGCCGCCCTCCTCGCGGAGCAGCACCCCGACTGGACCGGCGCCCAGCTCAAGGACGCGCTCATGTCCAGCTCGAAGCGGCTCGACGCCTCCGCGTACGCCCTCGGTGCGGGCCGCGTCGACGTCGCCGCCGCGATCGCCGCGGACGTCACCGCCACCGGCTCCGCCGACCTCGGCTTCTTCTCCTGGCCGTACGAGGCGAACCAGCCGGTCACCAGGACCGTCACCTACACCAACTCCTCCGACGCCCCGGTCGAGCTGAGCCTCGCCGTCGAGGGCATGCCGGCCGGCACCGCGACCCTCGGCGACACCACCCTCACCGTCCCGGCGCACGGCACCGCGTCCACCACCGTCACCGGCGACGGCACCGGCGCCCCGGTCGGCACCAGCTCCGGCCGGATCACCGCCACCGCCGGCGGCGCCCCCGTCGCCCACACCGCCCTCGGACTGGTCAAGGAGGAGGAGCGCTACACCCTCACGGTCCACGTCAAGGACCGCGACGGCGCCCCCGCCGCCGCCGGCCTCGGCCTGCGGAACCTCACCACCGGCACGGACCCCTTCCCGGCCTCCGTCGGCGACTCCGGCACGGTCGAACTGCGCCTCAAGCCCGGCACGTACACCGTCGACACCTTCCTCGACGTGCGCGGGTCGAAGGGCGCCGACTCCCTCGGCCTCGGCTTCATGGCCGCCCCCGAGGTCGTCCTCGACCGCGACCGCGAGATCACCCTCGACGGCCGGCAGCTGCGCGAGATACGCGCCGAGGTCGAGAAGCGCACCGAGACCCGCCAGCTCCTCATGGAGTACGACCGCGAGCTCGACGGCGTCTCGTACACCGACATCGTGCAGGTGCCGCCGCTCTACGACTCGCTCTTCGCCGCGCCCACCGCGCCCGTGACGGACGGCTCCTTCGAGTACCGCACGGTCTGGCGGCTCGGCAAGCCGGTCCTGGAGGCGTCCGTCGACGGAGTCCGCCTCGCCGACCTGCGCCCGCAGGCCGGCGCCACCCTCCTCGAAGGCCGCCACCGCCTCGGGCTCGTCGACGCGGGCACCGGCACCCCCGCCGCGTACGAGGGCCGGGACGTCACGGGCAAGGCCGTCCTCGTCCGCCTCGCCCCCGGCGCGAACCCGGCCGAGGTCGCCCAGACCGCCCAGGACGCCGGCGCCCGGGCGCTGATCGTCACCGACGACGCCGCGGGCCGGCTGATGACGTGGTTCGGCACCGCCGACTACCAGGACCGTCCGCTCGCCGTCGCCACCGTGAACCGCGCCGACGCCGCCCGGCTGGCCGCCGGCGCCGCCCGCGGCGAGCCGGTCGACCTCACCGGCACCCGCTTCCCCCCGTACGTCTACGACCTCTCCGAGGGCCACCCCGGCCGCATCGGCACCGACCTGGTGTACCGTCCCGGCGACCGCGACCTGGCCACCGTCCGCTCCGCCTTCCACGCCCCCACCGGGCGGAAGGAGCTCGGCGGCGAGTTCCGCTACTCGATCACCGACACCTTCCCGGTCGGCGTCGGCTTCAAGGAGTGGATCGGCTTCCCGGCCGAGCGCACCGAGTACGTCTCCACCGGCGCCGGCCAGCAGTGGCACGAGTCCGTCGACCTCGGCGACTCCCTGGAGGAGCGCGGCGGCCGCTCCGTCTACCGCGGCGGTTCCACCGCCCGCCTCGAATGGTTCGGCCCCGTCTGGCACCCCTGGCTCGGCACCGGCCTCGGCTGGGGCCAGCAGCGCATCGGCAACGACCTGCGGTTCAACACCCCCGGCTGGGGCGACTCCGGCCGTGACCACACCGGCTTCGGCAACGTGTGGAGCGACGACACCATGACCCAGTACACCGAGGTGTACGTGAACGGGGTCCGCGTCGACCGCAAGAAGAGCTCCGGAGCCTACGCCTGGGACGCCCCGGCGGAGGAGGCCACCTACAGGGTCGTCACCGACACCGCCCTGGACCCGGCGCGCTGGCGGCTCGGCGCCAAGGGGCACAGCGAGTGGACCGTCCGCTCCGCCGAGACCCCGTCCGACCGGGTCACCTACCTGCCGATGCTCAACCTCGGTCTCGACCTCGACACCGACCTGTACGGCGACGTCCGGGCGGGCTCCCGGATCCCGGTCGGCGTC
The DNA here is from genome assembly GCF_000719555.1 of Streptomyces sp. NRRL F-5727. GTDB lineage: Bacteria > Actinomycetota > Actinomycetes > Streptomycetales > Streptomycetaceae > Streptomyces. Next base: position 73,901 of record NZ_JOGX01000007.1, on the reverse strand, counting down.
TTCGCCGAGTACGTGCAGGGCGCCACCGGCACCGGCACGATCACCGGCGCCGGCCTGGAGGTCTCGTACGACGACGGCGCCACCTGGCGCACGGTCGACCTGCGGAAGTCCGCGAAGGGCACCGCCGCCTGGACCGGCGAGCTGCGCGTCCCGTCCGGCGCGGCGGCCGTCTCCCTGCGGGCCGCCGCCACCGACGACCAGGGCGGCTCCGTCACCCAGGAGCTGATCCACGCGGTCGGCGTGAAGTAGCCCCTCCGACGAGGGGGAGGGCCGGACCCGCCGGGGTCCGGCCCTTCGCCGTCACCCGCGCGGCAGCCGCTTCTTCAGCACCTTGCCCAGGTCGTTGCGGGGCAGCGCGTCGAGCAGCCGGACCGTCCTGGGCCGCTTGTGCGGGGCGAGCAGCCGGGCCACGTGGTCCGCGAGCTCCGCGTCCGCCGGCGGCCGGGCCGGGTCGGCGGGCACCACCCAGGCCACGATCCGCTCGCCGAGATCCGGGTCGGGCTCCCCGGTGACGGCGGCCTCCCGCACCCCCGGGTGGTCGAGCAGCGCGTTCTCGATCTCGCCCGCGCCGATCTTGTAGCCGCCGCTCTTGATCAGGTCGGTCGCCTTGCGGCCCACCAGGCGGATCGTTCCGTCGGACTCCCGGACGGCCATGTCGCCGGTGCGGAACCAGTCGCCGTCGTACGCCGCCGCCGTCGCGTCCGGCCGGTTCAGATAGCCGGAGAAGAGGTTCGGGCCGCGCACCTGCACCTCGCCGACGGTCTCCCCGTCCGACCCGGCGAGCACCGAGCCGTCCTCCTCCACCAGCCGCACCGCCACGCCCGGCAGCGGCAGCCCCACCGTCCCGGGGCGCGGCGGGCCGCCCGGCAGCACGCTGGTGATCATCAGCGTCTCGCTCATCCCGTACCGCTCCACCACCGTCCGGCCCGTCGCCGCCGCGATCCGCTCGTGGTCGTGGACCGGCAGCGCCGCCGACCCCGACACCAGCAGCCGCGCCCCCGACAGGGCGCCGGCCAGCGCCGGGTCGCCGGGAAGGGCGTCGGCGAGCCGGTGGTACATGGTGGGGACGCCGAACAGCATCGTGCCGCCGCCGGCCAGTTCGCGGGCGACGCCCTCGGCCGAGAAGGCGCCCAGGTGCCGGACCTCTCCGCCGCGCCGCAGCGGCCCCAGGATCCCCAGGACCAGACCGTGGACGTGGAACAGCGGCAGCCCGTGCACCAGGACGTCGTCCGCCGTCCAGGACCACGTCTCCGCGAGCGCGTCGAGCGAGGCGGCGACCGCCCGGCGGGAGAGCAGCACGCCCTTCGGGGGGCCGGTGGTGCCGGAGGTGTAGACGACCAGGGCGGTGGACTCGGGATCGACGTCCTGCGACACCGGCGGTCCGGCCGGCCCGTCGAGCGGCACGTCGACGCGGGGGAGCCCGCCGAGCGCCGGCGGCAGCTCGTCGCCGGGACCCGCCAGCACCAGGTCCGGCGCGCTGTCGCCGAGGACGTGCGCCAGCTCCCGCTCCCCGGAGCGCGGGTTCAGCGGGACGGCGGCGACGCCCGCGAGCAGCGCCGCCACCGTGGCCACCGCCGTCCGCGCGGTCGGCACGGCCCACACGGCGACCCGTCGGGTCCCGGCGAGCCGGGCCGCGAGCGCTCCGGCGGCCCGGGCCAGCCCCTCGTACGAGAGCGCGTCCGGGCCGCAGCGCAGGGCGGGCCGCGCGGTCGGGGCGGCGAGGGCCGGGAAGAGCGGCGGGAAGGGCGGGCGGGGGAGCGGCGCGTTCACCGGTCGTACTCCTCGGGTCGGGGGCGAGGGGTGCTGCCGGGGAGCATTCTGCCGGGGCGTCAGCGGCCGTCGGCGGTGACCTTCGTCGCTCCGGCGTCCGACGCCTCGCCGTCCGGCCGCAGCCCGCGCATCCGCCCGTACGCGTACACACAGCCGGCGAGCGCCAGGTCGGACAGGAGCATGAAGCCGATCGAGTACGAGTCCTTGGCGCTGTAGATCGCGCCCATGACCAGGGGCGGGACGAAGCCGCCGAGGCCGCCCATCGCGCCGACGATGCCGGTCACGGAGCCCACCTTGGCCTGCGGGGTCACCTGCGAGACCAGCGCGAAGACCGAGCCGCTCGCGGTGCCCAGACCGGCCGCCATCACCAGCAGGGCGATCGTGCCGCCCGGGTTCAGCTTCGGGTCGAACGCCTGGACGATCGCGAAGAGGGCGACGACGCCGAGCGCCCACGCGGTGACCACCGCCGGGTGCACGCGGTCCGAGAGCCAGCCGCCGATCGGCCGGAAGACGACCGTGACCAGCGCGAACCCGGCCGCCTTGGTGCCCGCGTCGGTCGGGTCGAGCTCGTACCAGGTCTTCAGGTACGTCGGCAGGTACACCCCGAAGGCCACGATGCCGCCGAAACCGATCGCGTACAGCGCCGACAGCTCCCACGTCACCCGCAGCCGCCCCGCCGAGCCCAGCCGGCTCGCCAGCGAGGCCGTCGGCACCGGCCGGTCGGGCCGGTCGGTGATGAGGGCGGCGGCGAGGACCGCGTACACGGCGAGCGCGACCGCCACGACGACGAACGGCAGGTTCTCGCCGTGCTCGGCGATCCGCGGGGTGAAGTAGCCGGAGAGCGCCACACCGCCCATGCCCATGCCGAAGACCCCGAGCGCCAGGCCCCGCTTCTCCGGCGGGAACCAGGAGTTGACCAGGGGGATGCCGATCGCGAAGGTCGTGCCGCCGAGACCGAGCAGGAAGCCGACCACGATCATCAGGCCGTACGAGTCCTTCACCACGATCAGCAGCAGCACCGGGATGATCGTCAGCGCGGCGACCAGCGGGAACATCAGCTTCGCGCCGTACTTGTCGGTCAGCGCGCCGGCCGGGATGCGGCCCAGCGAGCCGACCAGCACCGGCACGGCGACGAGGAAGGACTGCTGGAACGAGCTGAGGCCCAGGCGCTCGCCGTACCAGCTGCCGAGGGGCGCGATCAGGTCCCACGCCCAGAAGGTGAGCGTGAAGCCGATGGTGGTCATCACCAGGTTGCGGTAGGCCGCCGCGGTCGGGGGCTTGGCGTCGGAGTTCACCCCCTCAGTCAAGATCCGGTGCCGCGGCCCGGCGCGCGGGACTGCTCCGTCCGGGGGCGGTCAGGGGAAGGGCCGGTCAGGGAGGGGCTGGTCAGGGGAGGGGCCGGTCAGGGGAAGGTCACCGTCGCCGGCGGGGTGCCGTCGTCCTCGACGCGCAGCCAGGCGCCCGCGTCGCCGACGCCGACGTCCACCTGGATCCGGCCGACCCCCGGCCGCCGGTGCGCCGCCGCGAGCGCCCCGCGCAGCGCGGCCAGCAGCTTCCGCGCCTCCGGCTCGTCCACCAGCGTGTCCACCGCCCCGGTGAACCGCACCGACGGCTGGAAGCCCAGCAGCACCCCCGCCCCGCCGGTCTCGCGCAGCACCCGCCCCCGGAAGGTCGTCGGCGCCTCCGCCGGCGGCTGCTGGAGGGCGAAGATCGTCGTCCGCACCTCCTGGATCGTCGAGTCCAGCTCGTCCACCGCCCTGCCGAGCAGCTCGCCCTCCCCGGACTCCTCCCCGGCGCGGCGGCGGGTCGACTCCAGCATCATCTCCGTGGCGAACAGCCGCTGGACGACGAGGTCGTGCAGGTCACGGGCGATCCGGTCGCGGTCCTCGAAGACCGCCAGCCGCTCCCGGTCGTGCTGCGCGTCCGCCAAAACCAGCGCCAGCGCCGCCTGCGAGGCGAACTGCGAGGCCAGCAGCCGGTCCACCGCCGAGTACGGCTCGTCGCCCCGCCGGCGGGGGAGGGCCAGGGTGCCGATCAGCCTCCCGCCGCTGCGCAGCGGCAGCATCATCGACGGCCCGAACCGGGACCGCACCGGCGTGGTCATCCGCGGGTCGGTCGCCGAGTCCTCGACGAAGACCGGCTCCCCGCCCAGGAGCTGGACGAGCACGGCGGAGCCGGGCCGGATGGTGGTGCCGACCAGCTCGCCGGGGTCCTCCGAGGTGGAGGCCGCGACGATCTCCATCCCGCCCTCGGGGGTGGGCTGGAGGATCACCCCGGCGGCCGCCCCGGCGAGGATCCGGGCCTGCTCGGCGACGGTCGTCAGGGCGTCCTCGGCGGACTCGCCGGTGAGCAGCGCGGTGGTGACGGCCGCCGCGCCCTCGATCCACCGCTCGCGCTGCCGGGCCGTCTCGTAGAGCCGGGCGTTGCCGATCGCGATGCCGGCCTGGGCGGCGAGGACCCGCAGCAGGGCCAGGTCCTCCTCGGTGAAGCCGCCCGGCTTCCCGGAGAGGTGGAGATGGCCGAAGACCTGGTGGTGCACCCGGATCGGCACCCCGAGCTCCCCGGCCGGCCCCTCGGGGAGCCGGCCGGCGCGGGCCCGCTCCTCGTCGGTCATCCCGGTGGTGAAGAGTCCGGTGAGCCGGGGGCGCTCGGGGTCCACGACCCGCAGCGCCCCCTGGCCGGCCCCGACCAGCTCCGTCGCCGCGTCCACCAGGTGCTGGAGCGTGGCGCGGAGTTCGAGGTCCGTGCCGACGCCGAGGACGGCTTCGAGCAGCATGGGCAGGCGGGCCTGCTCCTGCTCCACGTCCCCGTCCTCGTCCATGATCACCATGGTCTCATCGGCATACGAATCGGGCGATGTCGGGATTGGTCACTCCGTCAGATCGTCCGCGAACACGCGGTCCCGGTCCCGGTCCCGGTCCCGGTCCCGGTCCCGGTCCCGGTCCCGGTCCCGGTCGCCGAGGCCGTCGTCGGCGTCGGCCAGGCCGCGGTGGTCGCCCAGCGGGTCGAGGACCATCGGCTGGACCTTGCCCTCCAGCATCGCGCCGAGGCCCAGCACGGCGCAGACGTCCGGCCGTTCGGCGATGTGCACCGGCATGCCGGTGGCGTCCCGCAGCATCTGGTCCAGGCCCGGCAGCAGCGCGCTGCCGCCGACCATCATGATCCCGCGGTCGGCGAGGTCGGCCACCAGGTCCGGCGGGCACTCCCGCAGCACCTTCCCGATGCCGTCGAGCACCGCCGTCAGCGGGGTGTGGATCGCCTCCCGCACCGCCGCCGTCTCGACGGTCACCGAGCGGGCCAGACCGGTGGCCACGTCCCGGCCGTGGATCTCGGTCGACACCGGGCCGTGCGGGGTCAGGCCGTTGCCGCTCAGCGCGAGCTGGAGCGGGCGCACCGACTGGCTCGGCAGCATCAGCTCGTGGTGGTGGCGCAGGTGCTGGATGATCGCGTGGTCGATGGCGTCGCCACCGACCGGGATCCGCTCGGCCGTGACGATCGCGCCGAGCGAGAGCACCGCGACCTGGGTCGTCGCCGCCCCGCACACCATGATCATGGTCGCGGTGGGCTGCTCCACCGGCAGACCGCAGCCGACGGCCGCCGCGATCAGCGTGTCGACCAGCTCGACCCGGCGCGCCCCGAGCCCCACCAGGGTCTCGACGGCCGCGCGCTGGGCGAGCGGGTCGCTGTCGTGCGGGGTGCAGGCGGCGGCGCGCAGCCGGGGCTTGCGGCGGAGCTGGCGGCGCAGCTTCTCGCCGAGGAGGTGACGGAGCATCCGCTGCGCCATCTCGATGTCGACGACGGTGCCGCCGGAGACCGGGCGCACGACCCGGATGTAGTCCGGGGTGCGGCCGGTCATCTTCTCGGCGAGCGCGCCGACCGCGATCAGCGCTCCGGTACGGGTGTTGACGGCGGCCACGCTCGGCTCGTCGACGACGAGCCCGGCCCCCTTGACGAAGACCCGGGTGCGGGCGGCACCCAGGTCGACGGCGACATGGCAACGGCGCAGCTGATCGAGGCTGACGGTCACGGCGGATCCTCCGGGGTGCGGTGCTGACACGGGCGAGGTGTCGCGGTCGGGTGTCCTGTTCGCATCGTGCGACCGCCGGGCCCGCCGCGCGCGCTGGGCTGCGCCGCCCGGGGCCGGGGGGCGGGGGGTGGCGAACCGGGAGAATCGCGGCGCCATGGCGTTCACCTGCGGTTTCCTCACAGGATCCTCACACCCTGGACTCCCCGGGGCCGGGCCGCTCGTCCTAGCGTGCGAGCCCCATGGACTACTGCCACGCGTGCCGGCGGTATCTCAACGGGGCCCTCGCCTGTGCCGGGTGCGGGACCTCCGTCGAGCGGCTGCGGTACGACACCCCCCACGCCCTGCCTCACTCCGCGCCTCACGAGGGCGTCGAGGCACCGGAGCCGTACCCGACCGGACGGCCGTACGCACCGGAGCCGTATCCGGCCGAGCCGTATCGGGCGGAGCCGTATCCGGCGGAGCCGTATCCGTCGGAGTCGTACGCGCCGGCGTCGTACGGGTCCGAGCCGTACGCCTCCGTTCCGTACGCCGCCGAGCTGGAGCCGGAGCCCGTGCCCGAGCCGGAGGCCGAGGCGGGCGTCGGCGCGCCGCTCGCGCCCGAGCACGTCTACGAGCTGGACGTGGTGGTGCCGCCGAGGAGCGCGGGCCGGTCGGCGGGCCGGTCGGCGACGCGCCGCCGGAAGCGGGGGAGGTTCGGCCGCGGCCGGACGGTCGCGATGAGCACGCTGGGGCTGGTCCTCGCGGCGGGGTCGCTGGGCCTGGCGAAGGCGGCGCTCGAGGAGCCGGAGGAGAAGGGGCCGGCGCTGGCCGTGGAGGAGCTGGAGGTCACCGAGACCCCGCCGGCGCCCGCGCTGCCGACCCGCGATCCGAGCGAGCGCGCGGAGGGGGACGGCGAGGACGGCGACCGGGCGACCGAGGGCTCCGCGGGCCCGGCGACGCCGACCGGGCGCCCGCGCCGCATCAGTACGGGTTCCGGCGGCGGTTCCGGCATGGTCGCCGCGCCCGTCTCGGGCTCCGGCGGCGGATCCGGCACGGGCACGGGATCCGGTACGGGAGCGGGGACGGGATCCGGTACGGGGACGGGCGGCGTGACCGCGGGACCGGCCGCCACCTCCGCCGCGCCCTCCTCGCCGGCGCCGTCCGTTCCGGAGGTCACCTCGGGTCCGCAGGGCGACGGGCCCGGTGCGACGCCGAGCGCCTCGGGCTCGCCCACCGCCCCGGCCTCGGGCGGCGCGACCCCGTCCGCCTCCGCGAGCGCGACGACGCCGCCCGCGACGACACCGGCACCGGAGCCCTCGGAGACCTGCACCCCGTTCCTGTGGTGGTGCGTCTAGACCTGGACCGGTGCTCCCGGGGGAGTCCGTCAGGCCGGGTCCGGGTCCTCGCCGAGCATCCGGCGCAGCAGGTCCCGCAGCAGGGTGCGCTCCACGGTGGTCAGCTCGCCGAGCGGCTCGCGCGCGAAGCGCAGGGAGTCGCGCAGCCGGCGGGCGGTGTCCCGGCCCTCGTCGGTGGGGGCGGCCAGCTTGACCCGGCGGTCGGCCGGGTCGGGGCGCCGCTCGACCAGGCCCCGGGACTCCAGGCGGTCGATGATCCCCGTGACGTTGGACGGCTCGCACTTGAGCTTCTCGGCGATCTTCCGCATCGGCGTGGGCTCCAGGGCGAGCAGCCCGAGGACGCGGGCCTGCGCGCCGGTGAGGGAGTGGGTGGCGGCGGCCTCCTCGTACTCCTGGTGGTAGCGCGCCACGACCGTGCCGATCAGCTCGACGACTTCGAGGGTCACGGGGTCGGTGTGTGAGGTGGGCATGGGCACCATCGTACTCCGATGCTTGACAACATGAAATATCAAGGCGCATGGTTGTTTCATCAAGTGAAGCTTTTTCTGGAGGTCCCCCCATGACCGCTCTGCCCGCCACCAGCCGTGAATGGCACCTCGTCGCCCGCCCGCACGGCTGGCCCGTCCCCGCCGACTTCGCCCTGCGCGAGGTCCCGGTCGAGGCGCCCGCCGAAGGCCGGATCCTGGTGCGGAACCTCCACTTCTCGGTCGATCCGTACATGCGCGGCCGGATGAACGACGTGAAGTCCTACATCCCGCCGTTCAAGCTGGACCACCCGATGGACGGCGGCGCGGTCGGCGTCGTCGTGGCGTCGAACGCGGAGGGCTTCGCCGAGGGCGACCACGTCCTGCACGGCCTCGGCTGGCGCGAGTACGCCGCCGTGCCGGCCGAGTACGCCACCAAGGTGGACCCGGAGCTCGCCCCGCTCTCCACCTACCTCGGCGTGCTGGGTATGACCGGCCTGACCGCCTACGCGGGCCTCTTCGAGACCGCCTCCTTCAAGGCGGGCGACGCCGTCTTCGTCTCCGGCGCGGCCGGCGCGGTCGGCAGCCAGGTCGGCCAGCTCGCCAAGCTCAACGGCGCCTCCCGCGTCATCGGCTCGGCCGGCTCCGACGAGAAGGTGAAGTGGCTGGTCGAGGAGCTCGGCTTCGACGCCGCCTTCAACTACAAGAGCGGGCGCTCTGTCCGGGACCAGCTGCGCGAGGCCGCCCCGGACGGCATCGACGTCTACTTCGACAACGTGGGCGGTGAGCACCTGGAGGCCGCGATCTCCTCGCTCAACGTGCACGGCCGCGCCGCCATCTGCGGCATGATCGCGCAGTACAACGACACCGAGCCGGTCCCCGGCCCGCGCAACATGGCGATGATCATCGGCAAGCGGCTCCGCCTCCAGGGCGTCCTGGTCGGCGACCACTACGGCCTCCAGCAGCAGTTCGTCGAGGAGGTCGGCGGCCGGCTGCGCGCCGGCGAGCTGAAGTACCGCGAGACCTTCGCCACCGGGATCGAGAACGGTGTGGACGCCTTCCTCGGCCTGCTCCGCGGTGACAACACCGGAAAGATGATCGTCTCGCTGGACCGGTAGTCTGCCCTCAGCCGCCGCGATCGTGGGCGCGAGTCGCGGCGGGGAGAAGAAAGCGGAACCAGCATGTCCATCCAGCACTCCGACGTTCTCTACACCGCCGTCGCCACCGCGGAGAACGGCCGTGACGGCCGTGTCGCCACCGACGACGGCAAGCTCGACGTCGTCGTCAACCCGCCCAAGGCCATGGGCGGCTCCGGCGAGGGCACCAACCCCGAGCAGCTCTTCGCGGCCGGCTACAGCGCCTGCTTCCAGGGCGCCCTCGGCGTCGTCGCGCGGAACGAGAACGCGGACATCTCCGGCTCGACGGTCACCGCCGAGGTCGGCATCGGCAAGAACGACGACGGCTTCGGCCTCATCGTCAAGATCTCGGCCTCCCTTCCGAACGTGGACGCCGAGACCGCCAAGAGCCTGATCGAGAAGGCCCACCAGGTCTGCCCGTACTCCAAGGCGACCCGCGGCAACATCACGGTCGAGCTCGCCGTCTGACCCGACCCGTACGCCCGTACGGAACCGCCGACCCGCCCCGATAGGCTGCGCGTATGCGCGATTTCGGGGCGGGTTTCGGTTATCTGGTCCAGGGCCAGAAGTGGGTGGCACAGCACGGGCGCCAGTTCGGCTTCGGACTGCTGCCGGGTCTCGTCACCCTCGTCCTCTACGCCGGGGCCCTGACCGGCCTCGGGTTCGGCGCGGACGACCTGGTGGCCTGGGCGACGCCGTTCGCCGACGACTGGTCCTCCCCGTGGCTCGGCCTCTTCCGCAACGCGCTGACGGCCCTCGTCTTCGTCTTCGGCCTCTTCCTCGCCGTCATCACCTTCACCGCCGTCACCCTCCTCGTCGGCCAGCCCTTCTACGAGTCCCTCTCCGAGGACGTCGACCGCAGCGAGGGCGGCGACGTCCCCGAGTCCGGCCTCCCGCTCTGGCGCGAGCTGTGGATCTCGGCGCGCGACAGCCTGCGGGTGGTGCTCCGGGTCGCCCTCTACGGCGTGCTGCTCTTCGCCTGCGGCTTCATCCCCGTCGTCGGCCAGACCGTCGTGCCCGCCCTCGGCTTCTGCGTCTCCGGCTTCTTCCTCGCCGAGGAGCTGACCGCCGTCGCCCTCCAGCGGCGGGGCGTCGAGCTCAAGGAGCGCCTGACGCTGCTGCGCGGCCGGCGCGGTGTCACCCTCGGCTTCGGCGTCCCGCTGACCCTCGCCTTCCTCGTCCCCTTCGTGGCGGTCTTCCTGATGCCCGGCGCGGTGGCCGGCGCGACGCTGATGGTCCGCGACCTGCGCGGGGAGCAGGGCGGCGACACCGAAGAAAACGATCAAGAAGACGGCAACCTTTCCTCGCCGGGCGGCGACCAGGGGGTGCACCGCATCCCCCTCAGGAAAGACAACTCATGACGTCACACAAGCGCAGGGCCGGCCGCCGCAGGGCACTCCTCGGCGGCCTCGCCGCGTGCGGAGTCACCGGCGCGGCCCTCGTCACCACCAGCCTGCTCGCCCCCGCGGGCGCGGCCCCGGCCGCCGTCCCGGCCTGGCCGGCCGCCAAGGGCGACAAGCCGGTCGCGGAGACGATCCAGGTCTCCGGCACCTACGACGGCAAGCTGAAGCGCTTCTCCGGCACCGGCGACCTCGGCTCCGACGGCCAGGGCGAGAGCCAGCAGCCGCTCTTCGTCCTGAAGGACGGCGCCACCCTCAAGAACGTCGTCCTCGGCACCCCCGCCGCCGACGGCGTCCACTGCCTCGGCAGCTGCACCCTCCAGAACGTCTGGTGGGAGAACGTCGGCGAGGACGCCGCCACCTTCAAGGGCACCTCGGCCAAAGCCGTCTACGCGGTGTACGGCGGCGGAGCCCGGGGCGCCTCCGACAAGGTCTTCCAGTTCAACGGCGCCGGCAAGCTCGTGGTGACCAGGTTCCAGGTCGCCGACTTCGGCAAGCTGGTCCGCTCCTGCGGCAACTGCAAGAAGCAGTACAAGCGCACGATCATCGTCAACGACGTCGACATCACCGCCCCCGGCAAGTCGATCGTCGGTGTCAACGCCAACTACGGCGACACCGCGTCACTCCGGAACGTCCGCGTGCACGGCGACACCAAGAAGAAGATCAAGCCCTGCACCCGCTTCACCGGCAACGACACCGGCAAGGAGCCCACCGAACTCGGCACCGGCCCCGACCCCACCACCTGCCGCTACACCCCCTCCGACATCAGCTACGACTAGCTCACTCCACCGCCAGGACCGGGTGCAGTTCCGGGCGGGCGGTCCACCATTCCTGGTGGAAGGGGTTGTTGGCGATGTTGGCCAGGTACGCCTCGGCCGCCGCGCGGTACAGGAGTTCCGCGTGCCGGGCGGCGACCGTCGAGCGGTTCCAGGCGAGGCGGATGCGGCCGGTCACCGGGTCGCCCTCCAGGGGGCGGAGCACGGTGCCCTCGGCGGCCGGGGCGGTGGGCTGGCTCAGGGAGATCGCCCGGCCCGAGGCGATCAGGTCGTAGTGGATCTTCCGGTCGGCGACCCGGTGCCGCAGCGACGGGGTGAAGCCGGCCCGCTCGCAGGCCGCGACCAGCGCCTCGGGGCCGCCGTCGTCGTCCTCCACCAGCGTCATCCAGGACTCGCCCGCCAGCTCGGCCAGCGCGATCCGCTCCTTCCCGGCCAGCGGGTGCTCCGCCGAGAGGCGGACGCAGAACGGCTCCTTGGGGATCAGCGTCCGGGCCGTCGTCCCCTCCGGGAGCGGCACCTCGTGGTCGTTGACCTCCCCGTACAGCACCGCGTCGTAGCGGCCCGCGCCGAGCTGCCGGGTCAGGGTGGTCGCCGAGTGCTCCACCGTCACCGCGAACTCCCGCCCGGCCACCACCTGTTCGAGCCGATCGAGCAGCGTGTCGACCAGGACCAGCAGGATGCAGCCGAGCCGCAGCGGGGCGTCGGGGGCGACGGCCCGCGCCCCGGCCGCGATCGCGTCCATCTCGCCGAGCACCAGCCGCGCCTTGGAGAGCACGAACTCGCCCAGCGGGGTGGGCTCCACGCCGTGCCGCCCGCGCAGGAACAGCTCCCCGCCCGCGACCCGCTCGATCCGGCGCAACTGGGCCGAGAGCGCCGGCTGCGAGATGCCGAGCCGGAGCGCCGCGCGGCCCAGACTTCCCGCCTCCGCAATCCGGCAGACGGCTTCGAGATGCCTCAACTCCAGCTGCATTTCAGCAGCGTACGCAGCCCCGCGCGGGCGCACCATAACCCGCGTCTTATGCCCGGTGAGATGTCCCGAACCCGCCATGCTCACGCCCATACTCGGCGCGACGATCCGTCTCCCCCACCCTGAACGGAGCACGACGTTGCACCCCACCAGACTCACGGCGGCCGTGGCCGCCCTGGCCCTCTCGGCGAGCCTCGCCACCGCCCTCGCCGGGACCGCCTCCGCCGCTCCCCAGGCGCAGCCGGTCCCGCCGGGCCACGGGAGGTCCCTGGCGCTGGCCGCCGCGGACTCCGCCGCCGCCAGCGGCCTCGACGAACTGCGGCACGGCGCCGACGAGGACCTCGTCAGGACCGCCGTCACCCCGTGGGCGAACGGCCTCTACTACACCGCCTACCAGCGGACGTACAAGGGTCTGCCGGTCCACGGCGGCGGCGACGCCGTCGTCCTCTCCGACTCCACCGGCAAGGTCCGCGACGTCACCGGCGCCGCCGCCCCCGCGCTGAAGCTGCCGACGACCAGCGCCAGGGTGACCGCCGAGGCCGCCCTCGCCACCGCCCGTGGACAGCTGGCCGCCGTGGAGAGCGCGAGCGCCCCCGAACTGACCGTGCTCCTCAAGGCCGGCAAGCCCGTCCTCGCCTGGCACACCCTGGTCGTCGGCACCACCGCCCGGGGCCTGCCCGGCTCGCTCGACACCTACGTCGACGCCCGTACCGGCAAGGTCGCGCAGGCCACCGACAAGGTCCGGCACGCCGAGGGCCGCGGCTACCACAACGGCAACGTCACCATCGACACCGCCGCGACCTCCATGACCGACACCAGCCGCGGCTCCTTCAAGTGCGGCGGCCAGAACGGCAGCGCGTACACCGGCTCCTCCCCGTGGGGCAACGGCGGCGCCAACGACCTCGTGACCGCCTGCGTCGACATCATGTACGCCGCCCAGCGCGAGTCCGACATGCTCAAGGAGTGGTTCGGCTACAACGGCATCAACGGCCAGGGCGGCATGGTCCCGGCCCGCGCCGGACTCGCCCAGGTCAACGCCTACTACGACGGCACGAAGACCACCTACGGGCGCAACCAGAACGGCACCAACCAGCTCACCGGCATCGACGTCGTGGCCCACGAGTACGGCCACGAGATCTTCGACCGCACCCCGGGCTCGGCCGGCTCGTCCAACGAGAACGGCGGCATGAACGAGTCCACCGGCGACATCTTCGGCGCGCTCACCGAGCACTACGCGAACAACCCGAACGACACCCCGGACTACACGGTCGGCGAGGAGCTGAACTTCACCGGCAACAACCAGCCGATCCGCAACATGTACAACCCGTCCCTCATCAACAACGACCCCAACTGCTACCCCCAGTTGACCTCCGGCACCGAGGTGCACGCGGCGGCCGGCCCGCAGAACCACTGGTTCTACCTGCTCGCCGAGGGCTCGAACCCGGGCGGCGGCAAGCCGAACAGCCCCATATGTTCCGGCGGTCCGTCCTCCGTCACCGGCATCGGCATCCAGAAGGCCGGCAAGATCTTCATGGGCGCGCTGCTGATGAAGACGTCCTCCTGGAACCACCCCGCGGCCCGCCGCGCCACCCTCACCACCGCCAAGAACACCTACGGCGCCACCGAGTGCAACGCGGTGAAGGCGGCCTGGAACGCGATCGGCGTGCCCGCCCAGTCCGGCGAGACCGACTGCGGCGGCACCTCGACCCCGGACTTCTCGCTCTCCCTGAACCCGTCCTCGGGCTCGGCCCAGCCGGACAGCCAGGTCACCTCGACCGTGAACACCGCCACCACCGGCGGCTCCGCGCAGACCGTCCAGCTCTCGGCGAGCGGCGCCCCCGGCGGGGTCACGGTCTCCTTCAGCCCCTCCTCGGTGACCTCCGGGAACTCCTCGACGATGACCGTCAAGGTCGGCGCCGGCACCCCGAACGGCACCTACCCGATCACCGTCACCGGCACGGGCTCCGCCACCCACACCGTCACCTACCAGCTGACGGTCGGCTCCACGACCCCGCCGACCGGCTGCGACTCCACCGAGCACACCTACCGGGGCACGCTGGCCTCCGGCCAGGCCGCCGCCCAGCCGGACGGCTCGTACTACTACTCGGCGAGCGCCGGCACCCACATCGGCTGCCTGCGCGGCCCGGCCGGCACCGACTTCGACCTCTACCTGCAGAAGTGGAACGGCGCGGGCTGGGCGGACGTGGCCGTCGGCGGCACCGCCGGCGCCGACGAGGACACCAGCTACCAAGGCACCGCGGGCTACTACCGCTACGTCGTGCACGCCTACAGCGGCTCCGGCGCCTACACGCTGGGCCTGAGCGCCCCGTAACGGGCGACGAGCGCCCCGGGGCGGGATCCTGACACCCCGCCCCGGGGGCGGAGGACCGTACGGCGGACCGGGGGTTCCGTCGTACCGCCTCCCCGGCCGGGCCGCCGGAGTCCCACGGCGGCCCGGCCCTCCGCGCGTCTCAGCCCACCTCGGCGAGCACGAACCCCGGCTTCTCCGGCCCCGCGTCGGCGAGCCGGCCGCCGTCCGGACCCCAGATCCCGGCCATGCCGCCGCCCTCGCCGACCTCGCTCGGCCCCAGCGAGTTGCCGAGCGCCACGTACAGGCCGAACCCGCGGGCCCGCTCCGGATAGACGGTCTCGAAGGAGTCGTTCCCGGCCTCCAGCATCGAACTGGCCAGATAGACCGCGCAGCCGTCGGCGGCGGCCCGCTCGGCCAGCTCCGGGAACCGGTTGTCGTAGCAGGTGGCGAGCGCGAACCGGAGGCCGTCGAGCTCGAACCGCCCGTCGGCCGTGCCCGCCGTGAAGGTGGACCGCTCGTGCCCGTGGAAGAGGTGCCGCTTGTCGTAGCGGGTGAGCAGCGAGCCGTCCGGCCCGATCACCAGCGTGGTCAGCCCGGGGTACGGACCCCCGCCCCGCACCGGCCCGTTGACGACCGCGGCCGCCCCCGCGGCGCGGCACGCCTCGCGCACCGGATCGAGGCGCGGGTCGTCCTCGGTCAGCACCAGGGCCGGGTTCTGCCGGATCAGCGCGGTGTCGTACCCGGTGAGCGACAGCTCCGCGAAGACGACCACCCGGGCGCCGGCGGCCCCGGCCTCCCGGACCAGACCGGCGATCGTACGGACGTTGGCCTCGATGTCCCCGGCGAGCGGGGCGAACTGGGCGGCGGCGAGCATCATGGGGTCCATGCTCGCAGCTCCTCCGCCGTCTCCCGCAGCCGCTCCAGGAAGGCCGTCGCCGCCGCCGTCGGAGCCCCCGGCGAGGCCGCGCAGATCCGCCGGTACGGGACGTCGTCCGGGTGGATGGTGACGAGCGCGACGTCCGGACGCACCGACGACGCCGCGAGCGCCGGGACGAGCGTGACCCCGAGACCGGCCGCCACCGCGCCCAGCTTGGCGATCCAGTCGTGCGCGAGCAGCCCCGTCCGGGGCCGCAGCCCGGCGGCGAGGGCGGGCCGGAAGAGGGTGTCCTCCAGGCGCTCGTTCCCGACGATCCACTCCTCCCCGGACAGCTCCGCGAGCCGCATGTCCCGCCGCCCGGCGTACCGGTGCCCGCGCTCCAGCGCCACCAGCATCGGCTCGTCCAGGAGGTGATGGAGCGTCACCCCCGGCGGCGGGGGCGCGTCCACGGCCGGGCTGACCACCGCCAGGTCCTCCTCCCCGGCCGCGACCAGCGCCAGATGCTTCACCGACGGCCCTTCGACCCGGGTCACCACCACCCCCGGATGCCGCTCCCGGAAGGTCGCCTGCGCCCGCGGCACGAGGGCGGCGGTGGCGCTGGAGAAGGCGCCGAGCCGCAGCAGCCCGCCGTCCAGCGTGCGCAGCGCGGTCAGTTCGGCGCGGGCCGCCGCCAGCCGGTCCCGTACCGCCTCGGCGTGCGGCAGCAGCGCCCGCCCCGCCTCGGTGAGCCGCACCCCGCGCGGCAGCCGCTCGAACAGCTCGGCCCCCCACTCCTCCTCCAGGGACCGGACCTGGCGGGAGACGGCGGACTGGGTGTAGCCGAGGGCGCGGGCGGCGGCGGTGAAGGACCCGGACCGGGCGACGGCGAGGAAGGCGTCGTACAGACCAGGAGACGAGCCATGCGTGATGTGCATGGCCGCCATGCTAGACATTCGCTTGTCGCATGGCTCGGCCGGTCCTAGCGTCGACGGCATGGACACCACCACCCCGCGGCGGATCGCCTTCCTCGGTCTGGGCTCCATGGGACTCCCCATGGCCCGCCGCCTCCTCGACGCCGGCCACCCGCTCACCGTATGGAACCGCACCGCCGCCAAGGCCGCGCCGCTGGTCGAGGCCGGCGCCGTCCTCGCCGCGAGCCCCGCCGAGGCCGTCCGGGAGGCCGAGGTCGTGATCACGATGCTGGCCGACCCCGCCGCCGCCCGCGCCGTCGCCGCCGGCATGCTCCCGGCCCTGCGCCCGGACACGCACTGGATCGACACCTCGACCATCGGCCCGGACGCCACCCGCGAACTCGCCGCCCGGCTCCCGGCGGGCGTGACCCTCATCGACGCGCCCGTCATGGGCAGCGTCGACCGGGCCGCCTCCGGCGAGCTGCTGATCCTCGCGGGCGGCGACACCGCCCCGGTCGCGGAGGTCCTGGCCCGGCTCGGCTCGGTCACCGCCTGCGGCGGGCCCGGCGACGGCGCCGCGCTCAAGCTGGTCCTCATCAACGCGGCCATCGGGGGAGTGGCGCTGGTCGCCGAGAGCCTGCGGCTCGCCGAGGCGCTCGGCCTGCCCCGCGAGCTCGCCCTGCGCACCCTGGGCGCGGGCCCGATCGGCGGCGCCGTCGGCCGGGCCACCGCCACCGGCTCGTACTTCCCGGTGGCGCTCGCCGCCAAGGACGTGGCGCTCGCCGCCGAGGTGACGAAGCTGCCGCTCCTGGAGGCCGTCCACGAACTCCTGGTCGCGGACCCGGCGCTGCGCGCGGAGGACCTGGCGGCGGTGGCCCTCCCGCCCCGCTGAAAACCCCGAGCGCGCTGCGGGGGAAGGGACTTAGGCTGCGGACAACGGCTCCGCGCGCGGAGCCGCAGGGTGTGGGGTCGTGGCAGAGTGGGCGATCGCCTTCCCGGGCCGAGGAGGTCCCCGGAGCCCGGGAAGCAGGGAGTGGCCGCCGGACCTGGCGGTGAGCTCGCGCGGGTTCGAATCCCGTCGGCCCCGCACCCGTCCCGTACGACCCGGCTCAGCGCTCCGCGGGCCCCGCGAGCAGCCGCAGGAAGTCCCGGAAGGCGCCCGGCATGTCGACGGCGGCCGGGTCCAGGAGCCACTGGTACTGGAGGCCGTCCATCACGGCGGTCAGCAGCGGCGCCGCCCGCTCGGGGGTGAGGCCGCCCGGCAGCCGCTCGCCGAACTCCAGCCGCAGCACCTCCGCCATGCCGGCCCGCACCTGCGCGTACCGCTCGGTGAAGAACTCCCGCGCCGGATGCCCGTCGGTGACGCTCTCGCCGAGCAGCGCGGAGAAGGTCTGCACGATCCCCGGCCGCATCGCGTTGTACTCCACCAGCGAGTCCAGCAGATCGAGCCGCCAGCCCTCGCGGTCCCGGCCGCCGCTGGTGTCCCAGCGGTCGCGCTCCTCCAGGACGGCGACGAGCAGGGCCTCCTTGGTGGGGAAGTAGTGCAGCAGGCCCTGCTGGGTCAGCCCGACGCGCTCGGCGACGGAGCCGAGCGTGGCGCCCCGGTAGCCGCGCTCCGCGATCACCTCCAGGGCGGCGCGCAGGATCTCCGCGCGGCGCTCCTCGCTCCTGGTCCGTGCCATCACCGGCCCCCTTTCCGCAGGTCCTGTCGACAGGGACCGTACGCCATGGCGTCCCCGCCCCAGCAGGATAACGGAAAGATAACATCACCTACCGATCTACAGGTAGGTGGGTTCATGATGGCCGCACCAGCACTTCAACGCGGAGGTACGGACGTGAACGAGGACGCCGTGCGCGAGGCAGCCGTCGAGGCCGCGCTCGCCCAGCTCGACCTGGACGCCAAGACCCGGCTGCTCGCCGGCCGGGACATGTGGTCCCTGCCCGCCCTGCCGGAGATCGGCCTCGCCTCGCTCGTGATGTCCGACGGCCCCATCGGTGTCCGCGGCGTCCGCTGGACCGCCGACGACCCGTCCGTGGCGCTGCCCTCGCCGACCGCGCTCGCCGCCACCTGGGACCCCGCGCTCGCCCGCCGGGCCGGCCGGCTGCTCGCCCAGGAGGCCCGCCGCAAGGGCGTCCACGTCCTCCTCGCCCCCACGGTCAACCTGCACCGCACCCCGCTCGGCGGCCGCCACTTCGAGGCGTACAGCGAGGACCCGTACCTCACCGGCGCGATCGGCACCGGCTACGTCCAGGGCGTCCAGGACGGCGGCGTCGGCACCACCGTCAAGCACTTCGTCGCCAACGACGCCGAGACCGACCGCTTCACCGTCGACAACAAGGTCGCCCCGCGCCCGCTCCGCGAGCTCTACCTCGCCCCCTTCGAGGCGATCGTCGCCAACGCCCACCCCTGGGGCATCATGACCGCCTACAACCAGGTCAACGGCGTGACGATGACCGAGCACCGCTACCTCGTCAACGAGGTCCTGCGCGGCGAGTGGGGCTTCGACGGCTTCAACGTCTCCGACTGGATGGCCGCCCGTTCCACCGTCGGCGACCTCACCGGCGGCCTCGACGTCGCCATGCCGGGCCCCGGCACCGTCTACGGCGAGGCGCTGGCCGCCGCCGTCCGCTCCGGCGAGGCCGCGGAGGCGGACGTCGACACCGCCGTGCGCAACGTGCTGCGGCTCGCCGCCCGCGTCGGCGCCCTCGAAGGCGCCCCCGCCGCCGTCACCGACCACCCCGCCCCGATCGACGGCGACGCCCTCGCCCGCGAGATCGCCCGCCGCGGCTTCGTCCTCGTCCGCAACGAGAACGGCGCGCTGCCGCTGAAGCCCGGCACCGTCGCCCTCTCCGGCGCCGCCGCCCGCGACGCCCGGGTCCTCGGCGGCGGCTCCGCCCAGGTCTTCCCCGAGCACGTCGTCTCCCCGCTCGACGGCCTCACCGCCGCGCTCCCCGAAGGCTCGCTCAGCTATGTGATCGGCGCCGACCCCAGCGACGAACTCGCCCCCGCCGACCAGGGCTTCACCCTCCGCGCGATCTGCCGCGACGCCGACGGGAACGTCCTCGGCGAGGGCACCCTCCCCAACGGCCAGGTCCAGTGGATCGGCGACGACCTCCCGGCCGGCGTCACCCACGACACCCTCGCCTCCATCGAGGTCACCGGCAGCTTCACGCCCCGCGAGACCGGCGCCCACGCCTTCGGCACCCGCGGCCTCGGCGCCTTCACCCTCACCGTCGCCGGCCGCGAACTCTTCGACGGCGTCCAGGAGATGGGCCCCGAGACCGACCCCTTCGAAGCCTTCTTCGGCTCCCCGGTCGAGCGCGGCACCGTCGAGCTCACCGCCGGCGAGACCGTCGAGGTCTCCCTCCGGCACACCCTCGCCAAGGAGTTCGCCGCCCCGCTCCCGGCCGTCATGTTCTCCTTCGTCCACCTCGGTCCCCGCCGAGACCCCGACGAACTGATCGCCGAAGCCGTCGAGGCCGCCCGCGCCGCCGACACCGCCGTCGTGGTCGTCGCCACCACCGAACGCGTCGAGTCCGAGGGCTTCGACCGCAAGGACCTCGCCCTCCCCGGCCGCCAGGACGACCTCGTCCGCGCCGTCGCCGCCGCCAACCCGAACACGGTCGTCGTCGTCAACGCCGGCTCCCCGGTCGAACTCCCGTGGCGCGACGACGTCGCCGCCGTCCTGCTCGGCTGGTTCCCCGGCCAGGAGGGCGGCGCCGCCCTCGCCGACGTCCTCACCGGCGCCGAGGAGCCCGGCGGCCGCCTCCCCACCACCTGGCCCGTCGCCCTCGCCGACGCCCCCGTCACCGAGGTCACCCCCACCGACGGCGTCCTCGCCTACACCGAGGGCCTGTTCATCGGCTACCGCGCCTGGGACAAGGCCGGCGCCGTCCCCGCGTACCCCTTCGGCCACGGCCTCGGCTACACCACCTGGTCGTACGACTCCGTCACGGCCGGCCCCGAGACGGTCACCGTCCGCCTCACCAACACCGGCGACCGCCCCGGCCGCGAGACCGTCCAGCTCTACCTCGCGCCCGTCTCCGACCCGGTGGAGCGCCCCGCCCGCTGGCTCGCCGCCTTCGCCGGCGTCGAGGCCGCGCCCGGCGAGACCGTCGAGACGACGATCCCGCTCCCGCGCCGCGCCTTCGAGATCTGGGACGAGGAGAAGAACGCCTGGACCCTCGTCCCCGGCCGCTACACGCTGCACGCCGCCCACTCGCTGGCCGACACCCGCCTCACCGCCACGGTCGAGGTGTAGCCCCCGCGGACCGCCCCGGGGCGCCGGACCTGACGCCCGCCGCCTCGGGGCTACGTCGCCGTGATCCTCCGGTACGCCAGCTCCGCGAGCCGCGCCTGCCCGGCGCGGCTCGGATGGAACCAGTCCCAGGTGCTCAGCAGCGACTCGTCGAAGCGGAAGCCGAACACCGCCCCGCCGTCGTACCGGCAGAGCTCGTCCGCCGCGCAGACCTCGGCGAGGACCCCGTTGTACGCCACCACCCGGTCGCGCACCGCCGTGCGCCGCGCCTCGGCCGCCGCCCCCAGGTCCTCCGCGTCCGCCAGCATCGAGCCGCAGACGCCCAGCTCCCAGACCCGCCGCACCAGCGGGCTCGCCCGGCCGGTGTCCCACAGCCGCCGCAGGTCCGGCACGCTCGCCACGTACACCCGCGCCTCGGGGGCGTCCTTCCGCAGCCGGTCCAGCGCCGCCTCGAACGACCGGCGGAAGTCGGCCACCGGCGTCATCCCCGCCGGGGTCGGCCGGCAGGCGTCGTTGGCGCCGATCATCACCGTGACCAGCTCGGGCCGTTCGGCGGCCGCCCGCGCCATCTGCTCCGGCAGCGCCGCCATCCGGGCCCCGCTGCGGGCGAGGTTCCAGCTGTTCCCGGCCACCCGTCCGGCGCCGAGCAGCCGCCGCGCCAGACTGTTCACCGCCGGGTCGGTGCCGGTCGCCCAGGACGCCTCCGGGCAGTCCGCGAGCAGCGAACAGGCGTCGAAGGCGCGGGTGATGGAGTCGCCGACGGCGGCGACGGACGCGGGGGAGACGTCCCACCGCGAGGTGGGTGCCGGAGAGGGGGTGCCGGCCCGGGAGGAAGCGGAAGCGGCGGGGGCGGGCCCTGAACCGCCCGTGCAGCCCGCGAGCGCGGCCACCGCGAGCACGGCGCCCGCGACCGCGGTACGGAATCGGCGTCGGCCGTGCGGCACCGGCCCCCTCCTTCGTACGACTGGCCTCCTGGCGAGTGAAAGCTTCGTGTCCACCCGCCCCCTGACCGACCGTACGTCACCCTGACGACGGCGCGGCACGGTAGCTTTTCCCCCGTCGAACCAGCGGCGCGCCCGCGCCGACCGGCTCCGGTAAATTACATCACGTCACATGCTGTCCCTTTTCAGAAGGTTTGCGGAGTTCTTCACCTGATGCTGTTTACTGAGGCCGCTGGGAAGGCGAACCTCGTCCCACACTGGAGGTCCCGGTGACGACACGTGGAGTCCTGTACGTACACTCCGCACCGCGCGCGCTCTGCCCGCACGTCGAATGGGCGGTGGCGGGTGTCCTCGGTGCGCGGGTCCAGCTGGACTGGATCCGCCAGCCGGCGGCGCCCGGCACCTGGAGAGCCGAGTTCTCCTGGCAGGGCGAGACCGGCACCGCCTCCAAGCTCGCCTCCGCCCTGCGCGGCTGGCAGATGCTCCGCTTCGAGGTGACCGCCGAGCCCTGCCCGACCGCCGAGGGCGAGCGCTACAGCGCCACCCCCGACCTTGGCATCTTCCACGCCGTCACCGGCATGCACGGCGACATCCTGGTCCCCGAGGACCGCCTCCGCGCCGCCCTCGCCCGCGCGGCGCAGGGCGAGACGGTGCTGGAGGCCGAGATCGCCAAGCTCCTCGGCAAGCCCTGGGACGACGAACTGGAGCCCTTCCGCTACGCCGGCGAGGGCGCCCCGGTGCGCTGGCTTCACCAGGTCGTCTGAGCGCGTTCACCCGGGCGCGCTAGCTTCCGGCCCCTAGGCGCGCAGGGGGCGCGCGGGGCGGGGGACGGCATGACGGGTCTGCGCAGAACGGCCGGAGCGGTCGCCGCCGCGCTGGGAGCGATCGCCCTGGGCGCCGCCCTGGCGCTGCTGTCGGGCTTCCTCTACGCGGTGGTCCGCGGCGAGTCGACCGGCGCCATGCCGGCGTGGGTCCTGGGCCTGTTCTTCCTGGCGGCCCTGCTCCTCGGCGCCTTCGGGGCGACGCTGCCGGACGAGGTGGCGGCGGAGGCGGAGGCAGCGGCGGAGACGGGGGCCGAGGCGGCGCCGGCGGTCGAGCCGGCGGCCGCGAAGGGGGACGGGGAGGAGGACGGGGACTGGTACGACCCGCTCGTCTTCGGGCTCGTCCTGGTCGGGCTCGTCGCCGGAGGCCCGTTCGGCATCGCCGGGTACGAGGCGCTGAAGCCGCCGACCGGGACGTCCGCGCCGGCGGCCGCGACCCCGTCCCCGACCGCGCCCCCGGCCCCGACCGCGCCCCCGTCCCCGTCTCCGTCCGTCTCCCCTTCCGCCGCGCCCGGTGAGGCCGCCGTCGCCTGGACGGTGCCGGCCACCGGAGGGCCGTACGACACGGCGCCGGGTGGCTGGGGGTCGGGGGAGGTCGTCGTGCACGTCCGGTCCGACGGCCTCTCGGCGTACGCCGTCCGGGACGGGGCCGTCCGGTGGAACGTTCCGGCGCCCCGGCGCGAGGCCGTGTGCGCGAGGGGCCCGGAGGCGGCCGGGAACATCGGGGTCGTCGCGTTCGGGCGGCACGAGAAGCCCTGCGCGCACCTCCTCGCGGTCCACACCTCGACCGGCCAGGTGCTGTGGCGGCAGAAGGCGGACGGCGCGGGGATCCCCGCGTACGGCCTTGCGGTCGGCGGGGCCACGGTCGTCGTCGCGGAGGACCGGGCGGTGCGGGGCCGCGCCGCGGAGACCGGGGAGCGGCGCTGGCAGCGGCCGCTGGACCGGGGCTGCGCGGTCCGGGCGCTCGACGCCGACGCGGAGCGCGTGCTCCTCGTCGAGCAGTGCGGGGCCGGGGCGAGGCTGGTCGCGCTGGAGACCCGTACCGGCGGGGAGTCGTGGACCAGGGCGCTGCCCGTCGAGTCGGCGGTCGCGGCGGCGGTGGTCTCGGTGACGCCCGCCGTCGTCGCCCTGAACGAGGAGGACCCGCGCGGCACCCACGCCGTGCTCGCCTTCGACGGCCGCGGCACGCCCCTGGCCACGATGCCGGTCAACGGGCCGGCCGGGACGCTCGTCCTGCCCGACCAGGTGGCGGAGACCGGCCGGGGAGGCCGTGCGGTCGTCGTCGGCGACCGGCTGGTCGCGCTCGCCGGGCAGGGCTCGTCCTCGCCCCACAAGGTGGTCGCCCTCGCGCTGAAGGACGGCCGCCCGGTCTGGGAGCACGCGCCCGAGGGCGGTTCCGTCGAGGCGCTGGCCCCGGCCCCCGACGGCCGGGTCGCCGTCCTCGCCGGAGGCCAGGGCCCGGGAGTCGTCCTGCTCGACGCGGCCACGGGCGCCTCCCGCGGCGGTACGTCCACCAAGGACCCCCGCGCGGTCGTCTCGATCGACCCCGCCCTCCTCCCGGCCACCGGAGCCCACGTCGTCCTCAACCGCACCCCCGCACCCCCCGCCCCCGCCCTCTTCGCCCTCCGCTGACACGAAAGGACCCGCCCCCGATTCGGGGGCGGGCCTCTCCGCGTTTCGCGTCAGCGCGTCAGACGGTCCGGAAGGCGAGAACCACGTTGTGGCCGCCGAAGCCGAAGGAGTCGGCCCCTCCTTCGTGCGTCCCTCGCGCCGCTTCGCGGGCTTCGGGCCGCTGTGCCGGACTCCGTCCGGCGGACGTGGCGAAGGCCCGCCCCGGGCTCGGGACGGGCCTCCTGCGGTGCTGCGCGTCAGACGGTCCGGAAGGCGAGGACCACGTTGTGGCCGCCGAAGCCGAAGGAGTTGTTCACCGCGGCGATCGTGCCCTGGGGGAGGGGGCGGGGCTCGCCGCGGACGATGTCGGCCTCGACCTCCGGGTCCAGGTCGTCGACGTTGATGGTCGGCGGGGCCGTGCGGTGGTGGAGCGCCAGGACCGTCGCGACGGTCTCGATGCCGCCGGCGCCGCCGAGCAGGTGACCGGTCATCGACTTGGTCGCCGAGACCGCCACGTGGTCGAGGTCGTCGCCGAAGACCTGCCGCAGCGCCTTGATCTCGGCGACGTCGCCCTGCGGCGTCGACGTGGCGTGCGCGTTGAGGTGCACGACCTCGGACGGCTTCAGGTCCGTGGTGTCCAGCAGGTGCTGGAGCGCGGCGGCGATGCCCCGGCCGGACGGCTCGGGCTGCGCGATGTGGTGGCTGTCGGCCGACAGGCCCTGGCCGAGCGCCTCGCAGTAGATCTTCGCGCCGCGGGCCTTGGCGTGCTCCTCGGACTCCAGGATCACGACGCCGGCGCCCTCGCCGAGCACGAAGCCGTCGCGCGCGGTGTCGTAGGGGCGCGAAGCCTTCGTCGGCTCGTCGTTGTTCTTGGACATCGCCATCATGTTGGCGAAGGCGGCGATCGGCAGCGGGTGGATCGCGGCCTCGGTGCCACCGGCGACGACCACGTCGGCACGGCCGCTGCGGATCATCTCGATGGCGTAGCCGATCGCCTCGGCGCCCGACGCGCAGGCGGAGACCGGGGTGTGGACGCCGGCGCGGGCGTTCACCTCCAGACCCACGTTGGCGGAGGGGCCGTTCGGCATCAGCATGGGAACGGTGTGCGGGGAGACGCGGCGGACGCCCTTCTCCTTCAGCACGTCGTACTGGTCGAGCAGCGTGGTGACACCGCCGATGCCGGAGGCGATGACGGCACCGAGCCGCTCGGGCGCGATGGCCTCGTCCTCACCGGCCGGGGCGGTGTAGCCCGCGTCGGCCCACGCCTCGCGGGCCGCGATCAGCGCGAACTGCGCCGAGCGGTCCAGCTTGCGCGCGAGCGGGCGGGGCAGCACGTCGCCCGGGTCCACCGCGGCGAACGCGGCGATCTGGACGGGCAGTTCGGCGAAGCGCTCGCCCTCCAGGGGCTTGACGCCGGAGCGTCCCGCAAGAAGACCTTCCCAGGTCGATGCGGAGTCGCCACCCAGCGGTGTGGTTGCGCCGATACCGGTGACGACCACGGTGCGATTGGTCGAGCTCACAGGAATTCGTTCTCCATGTGTGTGATGGTCGAAAGACGGCGCCACCGCCGGGTGGCTGGCCGGATCAAGGGCTGGTTCAGCCCTTGGAGATGCCGCCGTCCTGGTGGGACAGGATGTAGGAGACGGCGTCGCCGACGGTCTTGAGGTTCTTGACGTCCTCGTCGGGGATCTTGACGTCGAAGCGCTCCTCGGCGGCGACGACGACCTCGACCATGGACAGGGAGTCGACGTCCAGGTCGTCGGTGAAGGACTTGTCCAGCTGGACGTCCTCGACCGGGATGCCGGCGATCTCGTTCACGATCTCCGCGAGACCTTCGACGAGCTGATCCTGGGTGAAGGCCATGGTGGCGCTCCTTCTGTGGTTGCTTCGGTGAGTGGGCTTCCGGGAGGTCCCGGTCGCCTAGGGGAGAGTAACGACCGTCGCGGCGAACACGAGACCCGCCCCGAAGCCGATGACGAGCGCGGTGTCGCCGCTCTTCGCCTGTCCGGTCGCCAGGAGCCGCTCCATCGCGAGCGGGATCGAGGCGGCCGAGGTGTTGCCGGTGGTCTCGACGTCACGGGCGACCGTGACGTGCTCCGGCAGCTTCAGGGTCTTCACCATCGAGTCGATGATCCGCATGTTGGCCTGGTGCGGAATGAAGACGTCCAGCTCGTCCGCCGTGATGCCGGCGGCGTCGAGCGCCTGCTGGGCGACCTTGGCCATCTCGAAGACGGCCCAGCGGAAGACCGCCTGGCCCTCCTGCGTGATGGCCGGGAACTTGATCTCGCCGGCCTCGTTGAGCGGCAGCTTGGAGACGTCGCCGAGCTGGTACTCGTTCCACGGCACCGTCTGCTTGATGGTCTCCGACTTGTCGCCCTCGGAACCCCAGACGGTGGGGCCGATGTGCGGCACGTCGGAGGGGCCGACCACGACCGCGCCGGCGCCGTCGCCGAACAGGAAGGCCGTCGCGCGGTCCTCCAGGTCGGTCAGGTCGCTCAGCCGCTCGACGCCGATGACGAGGACGTACTCCGCGGAGCCCTCGACGATCATGCCCTTGGCGAGCGTCAGGCCGTAGCCGAAGCCCGCGCAGCCGGCGGAGATGTCGAACGCGGCCGGCTTCCCGGCGCCGATCTTGTCGGCGATCTCGGTGGCGACGGCCGGGGTCTGCTTGAAGTGCGAGACGGTGGAGACGACGACGGCGCCGATCTGCTCCGGGGTGATCCCGGCCTCGGCGATCGCCTTGCCCGACGCCTCCACCGACATGGCGGTGACGGTCTCCTCGGGGGAGGCCCAGTGACGGGTCGCGATGCCCGAGCGCGAACGGATCCACTCGTCGGACGAGTCGATCTTCTCGAGGATCACCTCGTTGGGCACGACCCGGGCGGGGCGGTAGCCGCCGACGCCCATGATCCGCGCGTACGGGGCGCCCTTGCTGGGCTTGATCTTCGACATGGTTCTCGACACTCCTCGTCAGACGGCCGTGTGCTCGGCGACGAGCGTACGGGCCGCGTCCAGGTCGTCGGGAGTCTTGAGGGCCACGGTGGCCACGCCCGGCAGCGCGCGCTTGGCGAGGCCGGTGAGGGTGCCGCCGGGGCAGACCTCGATCAGCGCGGTCGCGCCGAGCGCCTGGAAGGTCTCCATGCACAGGTCCCAGCGGACCGGGTTGGCGACCTGGCCGACCAGGCGGGCGAGGACCTCGGCGCCGGTGGCGACGGTCTGCCCGTCCTTGTTGGAGACGTACGGCACGGTCGGGTCGGCCGGGGAGAGCTCCTGGGCGGCCTGCTCCAGGGTGGCGACCGCGGGGGCCATGTGGTGCGTGTGGAAGGCGCCGGCCACCTTGAGCGGGACGACCCGGCGGACGCCCTCGGGCTTGTCCGCCTCCAGGGCGGCCAGCTGCTCCAGCGTGCCGGCGGCCACGATCTGGCCCGCGCCGTTCACGTTGGCCGGGGTCAGGCCGAGCTTCTCCAGGTGCGGGACGGTCACCTCGGGGTCGCCGCCGAGCAGCGCCGACATGCCGGTCGGGGCGATCGCGGCGGCCTCGGCCATCGCCAGACCCCGGGTCCGTACGAGACGGAGGGCGGCGGTGTCGTCGAGGACGCCCGCGAAGGCGGCCGCGGTGAACTCGCCGACGCTGTGACCGGCGACGGCGCCGGGGGACCCCGCCGCGGCGGCGGCCGACGTCGGCGTGCCGAGGGCGGCGGCGGAGAGCAGGCCGGCCGCGACGAGCAGCGGCTGGGCCACGGCGGTGTCACGGATCTCGTCCGCGTCCGCCTTCGTGCCGTAGTGGACGAGGTCGAGCCCGATGGCGTCCGACCAGGCCGCGAGGCGGTCGGCGGTGCCGGGCAGTTCGAGCCAGGGAGTCAGGAAGCCGGGCGTCTGGGCGCCTTGGCCGGGAGCGACGAGTACGAGCACCCTCACACTCTCTCTTGGGGACGGTGTCCGGCGCCCGTGGGGACTAGGACGAAGAACCGTCGGGGGAATTGTTGGTGTTCGACAAAAGTCTAGGACTGCCCGTCCGCGTCGGCCAAGCGCCCGAGGATCAGGGCGATCCGCAGGGTGAACGCGGATCGGACATCGGAGGGTGACCAGCCGGTGACGTCGGTCACACGTCGAAGCCGGTAGCGCACGGTGTTCGGGTGCACGAAGAGCATCCTCGCCGCGCCTTCGAGACTGCTGGCCTGCTCCAGATAGACACTCAGAGTTTCCAGCAGCGCCGAGCCCGCTTCCTCCAGCGGTCTGTAGATCTCCTCCACCAGCTGCTCGCGGGCCGAAGGGTCCGAGGCGATCGCGCGCTCCGGAAGCAGATCATCCGCGAGGACCGGCCGGGGCGCGTCCTGCCACGCCGTGCACGCCTTGAGTCCGGCGGCGGCGGCCTGCGCGGACCGGGTCGCCGCGAGCAGGTCGGGCACCACGGGACCGGCCACGACCGGGCCCGCCGCGTACGGCCCGATCAGCGCCTTCGCCACGCCCAGCGGATTGTCGGAGCCGCCCGCGATCACCACGAGCCGGTCGCCGAGCACCCCGGTGAGCACCTGGAGCTTGGCGTGCCGGGCCGCCCGCCGGATCGCCTCCACGGTCAGCTCGCTGTCGCCGTCCGGGGCGGTGCCGAGGATCACGCACACGTGCTCCGGCGAGTTCCAGCCCAGCGCCGCGGCCCGGGACACGGCGCCCTCGTCGGCCTCGCCGGACAGCACCGCGTTCACCACCAGCGACTCCAGGCGCGCGTCCCAGGCGCCGCGCGCCTCGGCCGCCTGCGCGTACACCTGGGCGGTCGCGAAGGCGATCTCCCGGGCGTACACGAGCAGCGCCTCGCGCAGCACCGACTCGTCGCCGGGCGCGGCGACGTCCTCGATCGCGACCTCCATGACCTCGATCGTCGTCCGGACCATCTCCACGGTCTGCCGGAGCGTGATCGCCCGGGTCAGCTCGCGGGGCGCCGTGCCGAAGACGTCGGTGGAGATCGCCTGCGGAGTCTCCGGATGCCGGAACCACTCGGTGAACGCGGCGATTCCGGCCTGCGCGACCAGTCCGATCCACGAGCGGTTCTCGGGCGGCATCGCCCGGTACCACGGCAGCGTCTCGTCCATGCGGGCGATGGCGTTCGCGGCGAGCCGCCCGGAGGACTGTTCGAGGCGCTTCAGGGTCGCGGCGTGCGGATGGGCGGCGTTCGTGGGTTCAGACACGGGGACAAGACTGCCTCATCCGGGCGCCGACGTGCGGGGTCGGGGCGGTTTCGCGGCCGGCCGTCCCGCTACCGTACGGGGGTGATCCGCATCCAGCGCGCCGGCGACCGGTACCCGGGCGGCGACCCCGAGGCCGGCATCGAGACCCGCCACGCCCTCTCCTTCGGGCCGTACTACGACCCCGACAACCTCCGCTTCGGCCCGCTGCTCGCCGTCAACGAGGAGCGGCTCGCGCCCGGCGCGGGCTTCGACGAGCACCCGCACTCCCACACGGAGATCGTGACGTGGGTCGTCGAGGGCGAGCTCACCCACCGTGACTCGGCGGGCCACGAGACGCTGGTCCGCCCCGGCGACCTCCAGCACCTCTCCTCGGCGGCCGGCGTCCGCCACGTCGAGCGCAACGCGGGCGACACCCCGCTGACCTTCGTCCAGATGTGGCTGGCGCCGCGCGAGACCGGCGGCGAGCCGTCGTACGCCCTGGTCAGGGACCTCGGCGGCCCGTACGCCCTCCCGGCGGCGGCCGCGACCCTCCACGTCCACCGCCCGGCCCCGGGTGACGAGGTGCCGCTCCCGGACGCGGACAGCCTCTACGTCCACGTGGTCACGGGCGCGGTCCGGCTGGCCGAGGAGACCCTGACGGCGGGCGACGCCGCGCGGGTCACGGCGGAGCGGGCCCCGGCCGTGCGGGCGACGGAGGCCGCGGAGCTGCTGGTGTGGGCGTTCCGCGACTGAGCGCCTTCAGCCCACCGCGCTCTTCGCCTTCCAGGCCGTCCAGGACAGGTTCCACGCCCCGTAGCCGTTCCCCTCCGCGACGACGCCCTTGGTGTCCCCGCCCCGGATCTCGAACGGGTCCCCGACGTTCACGCTCGCGTAGAAGGACTCCGCGTCGGCGGTGCTCATCCCGATGCACCCCGAACTGGCGTTGGCGCGGCCGAAGTTCCCCGCGTTCCACGGCGCCGCGTGCGCGTACATCCCCGACCACGTCAGCCGCATCGAGTAGTCGACCATCTTGTCGTAGGCGTCCCCGAGCCCGACCGTCTCGGAGTTCATCCGGATCGTGCCCTCCTTCGCCATGAGCACGGCCGTGCCCCGCCAGGACCGCTTGTCGCCGCCCGGCGTCCCGCCGGAGACGGGGATGGTCCGGACCGTCCGCCCGTCCTTCACCAGGGACAGCCGCTTCGCGTCCAGGTCCACCTTCACCACCTGCGCGGCGCCGACCGTGAACCCGGTCCGGTAGTCCCGTACGAACCAGCCGTCGCCCGAGTCCGTGCCGTTCAGGTCCGCCCGCAGCGTGACCTTCGTACCCGGCTTCCAGTACTCCCGGGGCCGCCAGTCCACCCGGTCCCGGCCCGAGTAGTCGGTCACCCAGCCCCACGAGCCCTCGGTGCCGTTCGAGGTGGTGACCTTCAGCTGCCGCTCCACGTCGGCCTTCCGCGTCACCGGCCGGTCGAAGACGATCGACAGCGGCTGCCCGATGCCGACGGTGGTGTTCTTCCCCGGCGCCAGCGTCAGCCTGTTCACCCGGTCCGCCGCCTTCGTCGTGAAGGTGGACCGGGTCGTCGTCTCCTTCCCGCCGGGGGTACGGGTGACGGCCACGACCGTGTACGCGGCGCCCGGCGCCGCCTTCCGCTCCGAGGTCCAGCGGGCCCCGCCCGCGGCGGGCCGGCCGTCGAGCCGCCCGCCGTCCTCGTCGGTGACCGTCACCGACGCGAACGTCCCGCCGGCCGCCGTCACCGTCACCGGCTTCCCGGCGGCGGGGTCCACGACGGTCACCTTCGCGGGCGGCCCGTCCTGCGCGGCGCCCCCGGACGGGGCGGTCGAGGAGCCGGGGCCGCTCGCGGCCTGGGCCGTACACGCGGTGAGGGAGACGGCGAGGGCGACGGCGGCGAGAGCGGGCCGGGACGTGCGTATCGGCGGCACGGAGCACCTCCGGAAGAGGAGAGAAAAGGGTGGGATGCCCGGACTCTAGGCCGCCCCCACCGCCCTCCGCCCGGCCCGGGCCCCATGTGACGGCGGCTGGTGGGAAACGGTCATCGTCCCGTCACACACGCCGCGCGGACCCGTCTCATCCGGCTGTGAGCCTGCTGTGCGCCGCGCCACCCGGGGCGGACGAACCAAGGAGGCTCCCGTTGTGTCAGCGCTGCTCGTGACGCCCGCACCCGCGAAGCGCCGCCCCGCCCCCGCGCCGCCCGCGGGACCGGTCCGGCTCGGCCCCGTGACCCCCGAGGCGTACCGCGCCTTCCTCGCGTCCCGCGCCACCGGACCGGACGGCCCCAGCTTCCTCCAACTCCCCGCCTGGGCCCAGGTGAAGGACGGCTGGAGCCACCAACTCCTCGGCTGGGGACCCGAGTCCGGAGAACTGACCGGTGTCGCCCTGGTCCTGCTGCGGGCCTTCCCCGGCACCCGCAAGCACTTCGCCTACCTCCCGGAGGGGCCGGTCGCCGACTGGGCCGACCCCGGCCTCGACCGCTGGCTCGACCCGCTCCTCGCCCATCTGCGGGCCTCCGGCGCCTTCGCCGTGCGCATCGGGCCCGGGCCCGCCCACCGCCGCTGGACCGCCGCCACCGTCAAGGCCGCCACCGGCCCCGGCCGCCGGCTCGGCGACGTCCTCGCCGACGAGGTCGACCCGCTCGGCACCGCCGTCGCCGAACGGCTCCGCGCCCGCGGCTGGAAGCGCTGCGGCGGCGACTCCGAGGACGGCGCCGACGCCCAGCCCCGCCACGTCTTCCAGGTCCCGCTCACCGGCCGCACCCCCGACGACCTGTGGGCCGGCCTCAACCAGGAGTGGCGGCGCAACGTCCGCAAGGCCCGCAAGTCCGGCGTCGAGATCACCGTCGGCTCCGCCGCCGACCTCCCCGAGTTCCACCGCCTCCTCAGGATCACCGAGGAACGCGACGGCTTCCGGCTCGGCCGCTCCCTCGCCTACTACGAGCGCCAGTACGCCGTCCTCAACGCCGAACACCCCGGCCGGATGAAGCTCTACCTCGCCCGCCACGAGGGCGAGATCCTCGCCGCCCACACCATGATCACCGTCGGCGGGCGGGTCTGGTACCAGACCGGCGCCTCCGCCGACCACCGCCGCGAGGTCCGCCCCTCCAACGCCCTCCAGTGGCGCATGCTCCTCGACGCCCACGCCCTCGGGGCCGACGTCTACGACCTGCGCGGGGTACCCTCCACCCTCGATCCGGACGACCGCGCCCACGGGCTGCTGCGCTGGAAGCTCGGCACGGGCGGACAGGTCGTCGAGACGCTGGGGGAGTGGGAGACACCGATGCACGGCACGACCAACCAGGCGCTGTACCGCGCCTTCCAGGCGTACCTGGCCCGCCGATGAGCACCGGCACCACCCTCGCGCCGCCCGCGCCGGACCGGCGGAAGCAGCCGTCCGCGCTGCGCAGCGGCGCCCTCATGGCGGCCGGCTCGATCGTCTCCCGGGCCACCGGCTTCGTCCGCGCCGCCGTCGTCGCCGCCGCGCTCGGCGCGGGCCTGGTCGCCGACGGCTACGCGGTGGGCAACTCCGTGCCCACCATCGTCTACATGCTCCTCCTCGGCGGCGCCCTCAACGCCGTCTTCGTCCCCGAACTCGTCAAGGCCGCCAAGGAGCACGAGGACGGCGGCGCCGCCTACACCGACCGCCTCCTCACCCTCTGCGCCCTCGCCCTCACCGTCCTCACCGCCGGCGCGGTCCTCGCCGCGCCCGCCCTCGTCGACGCGTACACCGACTACACCGGCGGCCAGCGCGACCTCACGATCGCCTTCACGCGCGCCTGCCTCCCGCAGATCCTCTTCCTCGGCCTCTTCACCCTCCTCGGGCA
The DNA here is from genome assembly GCF_000719555.1 of Streptomyces sp. NRRL F-5727. Taxonomy (GTDB): domain Bacteria; phylum Actinomycetota; class Actinomycetes; order Streptomycetales; family Streptomycetaceae; genus Streptomyces. The sequence continues at coordinate 41,319 of NZ_JOGX01000007.1, read as the reverse complement.
GGTCCTCAACGCCCGCGGCCGGTTCGGCGCCATGATGTGGACCCCGGTCCTCAACAACGTCGTGGTCGTCGCCGTCTTCGGCCTCTTCCTCGCCGTCAGCGACGGCGGCGAACTCACCGCCGGCGAGACCGCGCTCCTCGGCTGGGGCACCACCGCCGGCATCGCCGCCCAGGCCCTCGCCCTGCTGCCCTCGCTGCGCGCCGCCCGCTTCCGCTTCCGCCCCCGCTTCGACTGGCGCGGCAGCGGCCTCACCGCCCCGCTGCGCGCCGCCGGCTGGCTCGTCCTGCTCGTCCTCACCAACCAGGCCGCCTACTGGGTCACCACCTGGGTCGCCACCTCCGCCGGCACGGACGCGGACACCGGCGGCGCCGGCCTCGCCGCGTACAACAACGCCTACCTGCTGTGGGCCGTCCCGCACGGCATCGTCACCGTCTCCCTGGTCACCGCCCTCATGCCGCGGATGAGCGGCGCCGCCGCCGACGGCGACCTCGCCGCCGTCCGCCGCGACGTCGGCTACGCCCAGCGCACCACCGCGGCCGCCGTCGTCCCCGCCGCCTGCGCCCTCCTCGCCCTCGCCGTCCCGCTGATGTCGCTGGTCTTCGGGTACGGCGCGACCGACGCCGCCGACGTCCGCGCCATGGCCTGGACCCTGACGGCACTCGCCCCCGGCCTCGTCGCCCTCTCCGGCCAGTACGTCTGCACCCGCGCCTTCTACGCGCTCCGCGACACCCGCACCCCCTTCCTGCTCAACCTGGTCATCGCCGGCCTGAACGCGCTGCTCTCCCTCGCCGCCTCCCACTGGCTGCCCACCCACTGGACCGTCACCGGCATGGCCGCCGGCTACTCGCTCGCCCTCTGGGCGGGCTGGGGACTCACCGCCCACGTCCTCCGGCGCCGCCTGCCCGCCGCCGAGGACGACGGGGACGGCCGGTCCCTCGGCCGGCTGCTGACCGCCGCCGTCCCCGCCGCCGGCTACGGCCTCTTCGTCGCCGACGGAACCGCCCCCGCCGGCGCCGTCGTCTCCGGTCTCGCCGGCGCGGTCACCGTCCTCGGCGCTTTCGCCGCCCTCGCCCGGCCGCTGCGCCTCACCGAGGTCTCCGCCCTCCTGACGGCCGCCGCCGCCCGGCTCACCCGCCGGACCTGACCACCGGGGGCCCCGCCGGGGCCGCCACCGACCTTGGGATACTCCACGAATGCCTCGCGTGCTCCTCATCGAAGACGACCCCTCGGTCCGCGAAGGCGTCGAGCTCGGACTCCGGCGCCGCGGGCACGAGGTCCGCACCGCCGCCACCGGTGAGGCCGGGCTCGCCGCCCTCGGCGAGTTCCGCCCCGACCTGCTGCTGCTCGACCTCATGCTGCCCGGCATGAACGGCGTCCAGGTCTGCCGCCGGGTCCGCGAGAACAGCCAGCTCCCGATCATCATGCTCACCGCCCGCGGCGACGACTTCGACGTCGTCGTCGGCCTGGAGGCGGGCGCCGACGACTACATCGTCAAACCCGCCCGCACCGAGGTCATCGAGGCCCGCATCCGGGCCGTCCTGCGCCGCATCGAGGAGCCCGGCGGCGGCCGCCCCGCCGTCGAGCACCACGGCGCCCTCGCCGTCGACCGGGCCGGCCTCACCGTCGCCAAGAACGGCGAACGGATCGCCCTCGCCCCCTCCGAGCTCAAGCTGCTGCTCCACCTCACCGCCGCCCCCGAACAGGTCTTCAGCCGCCAGCAGCTCCTGGAGCACGTCTGGGAGCACGACTACCACGGCGACGCGCGGCTGGTGGACGCCTGCGTGCGGCGGCTCCGCGCCAAGATCGAGGACACCCCCGGCGACCCCCGCTACATCCAGACCCTGCGGGGCTTCGGCTACCGCTTCGGACCGCTGTGAAGGCGTGCGTGCACCCCCGCGAGAAGCCGGGGACCGACCCGGCGGACCCCGGCGACGGGGCCCCCGCGGGGACCGCGTACACCACCACCGCCGCACCCGGCGACGGGCCCGCCGCGCCGCGCCGGGCGCGCGCCCGGCTCCGCCGCCCCCGCCCCTTCGGCCTGCGCACCCGGATGGTCTTCGCCTTCCTCCTGGTCGCCGCCGTCGGCTGCGGCACCACCGCCGCCCTCACCTACCGGGCCGCCCGCAGCGCCATCCTGGAACAGACGCAGAACACCGCCGTCTCCGCCTTCCGCGAGCAGGTCGACGCCCTCAACGTCGCCCTCCCCCTGGAGGAGGAAGCCCTCCAGGACACCCTCCGGACCATGGCCCGCCAGGGCAAACCCCGCACCTGGCGGGTCTACGCCGAGTACGGCACCCTCCGGGTCTCCTCCACCGACCGCCCCGTCTCCTCCGTCCTCACCCCGGAACTGCGGGCCCGCGCCCACCAGCGGGAGGGCACCCCGCACACCTCCTTCCAGCGCGTGGTCAAGAACGGCACCCCCTATCTGACGATGGCCGTGCCCGCCGTCTTCCGCACCCACGCCGACAAGAGCATCGCCCCCCAGCCCAGCGGCCTCGTCGTCTACGCCGTCATGGAGCTGAGCGAGGAGGAGGCGAACGTCGAGGCCATGCTCACCGCCGCCCGCGACGGAGCCCTGCCCGCCCTCGCCATCGCCCTGATACCGGCGCTGCTCGCCGCCCGAGGGGTCCTCCGCCCGGTCCGCGAACTCCGCCACGCCGCCCACAGCATGGGCCGCGGCCGCCTCGACACCCGCATCCACGCCAAGGGCAGCGACGAACTCTCCGACCTGGCCCGCACCTTCAACGAGTCCGCCGCCGAACTGGAGCGCTCCGTCACCGAGCTGCGCCGCGCCGAGGCCCGCGCCCGCCGCTTCGCCTCCGACGTCTCCCACGAGCTGCGCACCCCGCTCGCCGGGATGCTCGCCGTCACCGAGGTGCTCGACGAGGACGCCGGCGCCCTGGACAGCGACACGGCCCGCGCGGTCCGGCTGATCAGCGCCGAGACCGTCAAACTCGCCGTCCTGGTCGAGGACCTGATGGAGATCTCCCGCTTCGACGCCCGCGCCGCCGAGCTCCACACCGACGAGGTCGACGTCGCCGACTGCGTCCGCAAGACCCTCGCCGCCCGCCGCTGGACCGACCCGGAGCAGGTCCACGCCGCCCTCGGCGAGGGCATCCGGGCCCGCCTCGACCCCCGCCGCTTCGACGTCGTCGTCGCCAACCTGGTCGGCAACGCCCTGCGGCACGGCCGGGCGCTCGTCACGGTCCGGGTGTACGTCGACGACGCCGACGAGAACGCCGGCGGCGACGCCACGCTCGTCGTCCAGGTCTCCGACCGCGGCCCCGGCATCCACCCGGACGTCCTGCCGCACGTCTTCGAGCGCTTCTACAAGGCCGACCCGGCCCGCGCCCGCTCCGCCGGCAGCGGCCTCGGCCTGGCGATCACCCAGGAGAACGTCCGGCTGCACGGGGGCACCGTCGAGGCCGCCAACCATCCGGCCGGCGGCGCCGTCTTCACGGTCAGGATCCCGCTGTGAGGCGCCGCACCGGGCTCATCGCCCTGCTCGCCGCCGCCCTTCCGCTGCTCGCCGGCTGCGGCATCCAGGGCAGCGACGTCGTGGAGGCGGGCGAGGCGCCGACGGTCGACGTGCAGCCCGTCCCCGAAGGCCGGATGCTGCTCTACTTCCTCGGCCCCGGCGGCGAGCTGATGCCGGTCGCCCGGGACGTCGGCCTCTCCTTCGTCCCCGTCCCGGAGACCACCCACCCCGGCTCCGGGGAGACGGCGGACCCCGGGTCCGGGGAGACGGCGGACCCCGACCACCCGGACCGGCGCGAGATCGGCCTGACCCACCCGAACGTCCAGGGCCTGGCCACCGTGAAGGTCCTCGCCGCCCTGCTCTCCGGCCCCGGCGGCGCCGAGCTCCAGGCGGGCCTCACCACCGAGCTGCCCGCGAGCACGGAGCCGATCCGCGTCGAGCCGGAGGACGCGGGCGGGATCCGGCTCCGGACGCCGTTCCTGGTCCAGGAGCTGTCGGAGCGCGCGGTCGCCCAGCTGGTGTGCACGGCCGCGTACGCCGTCGACCGCGCCGGCGCGCGCGAGGTGACCGTCACGGGCCCCGACGGCGCCCTGCCCGCGACGGCCTGCGAGCCCTAGCGGGGCCCGGTGGGGCTCCGCGTCAGCGGCGGAGGTCGGCGAGGACCGCGTCCGTGAACGGGGTCCACGCCTCGATCGCCCACGGCCCGAAGGCCCGGTCCGTCAGCGCCACACAGGCGGCCCGGACGTCCGGGTCGATCCACAGGAAGGTGCCGGACTGGCCGAAGTGGCCGAAGGTGCGCGGCGAGGACGTGGTGCCGGTCCAGTGCGGGGCCTTGGCGCCCCGGATCTCGAAGCCGAGCCCCCAGTCGTTCGGCCGCTGGTGCCCGTAACCGGGCAGGATGCCGGTCAGACCGGGGTACGTCACCGTCATCGCGTCCAGCACCGTACGGGCGTCGAGCAGCCGCGGCGCCTGCACCTCGGCCGCGAACCGCACCAGGTCGTCCACGGTCGACACCGCGTCCTTGGCGGGGGAGCCGTCGAGCGACGTGCTCGTCATGCCCAGCGGCTCCAGGACCGCCTGGTGGAGGTAGTCCGCGAAGGGGATGTCGGTCGCCTTGGCGACCAGGTCGCCGAGGACCTCGAAGCCGGTGTTGGAGTAGATCCGGCGGGCGCCCGGCGCGGCCTGGACCCGGTTCTCGTCGAAGGCCAGCCCGGAGGTGTGGGCGAGCAGGTGCCGCACGGTCGCGCCCTCGGGACCGGCCGGCTCGTCGAGGTCGATCGCCCCCTCCTCGTACGCGACGAGCACCGCGTACGCCGCCAGCGGCTTGGTCACCGAGGCGAGCGGGAAGCGGTGCCCGGTCGGCCCGTGGCTGCCGGCCACCGTGCCGTCGGCGCGGACCACGGCCGCCGCCGCGGTGGGGACGGGCCAGTTCTCGATCGCCGCCAGGCTCGGCACCATGCTGCTCTTCATGACCCCGAGCCTACTTGCTTCGAGTGCACTCCAACCTTTTAGCGTGGGGGCATGAGCGTGATCGAGAGCGTCGAGAGCACGACCGGGTCCGCGCGGAAGGACCGCTACACGATCAGCGAGGTCGCCGCCCTGACCGGGCTCACCGCGCACACCCTGCGCTGGTACGAGCGGATCGGCCTGATGCCGCACGTCGACCGGTCGCACACCGGGCAGCGGCGCTTCACCGAACGGGACCTCGGCTGGCTGGAGTTCGTCGGCAAGCTGCGGCTCACCGGGATGCCGGTCGCGGACATGGTCCGGTACGCGGAGCTGGTCCGCGAGGGCTCCCACACCCACGCGGAGCGCCGGGCCCTCCTGGAGGCCACCCGCCGGGACGTCCGGTCCCGGATCGCCGAGCTCCAGTCCACGCTCGCCGTGCTCGACCTCAAGATCGACCACTACGGCACCATCTGCGGAGGCACTTCCTCATGAGCGACAGGATCGACACCGTACGCCTCGGCCCCGGAGAGGACGGCCCCGAGACCGGCGTCCAGGGCTTCGGCGCCATGGGCATCAGCGAGTTCTACGGCGACACCGACGAGGCCGCCGCCCGGGACACCCTCGACGCGGCCCTGGAGGCCGGCGTCACCCTGATCGACACCGCCGACATCTACGGCAACGGGGCCAACGAGGAGTTCCTCGCCCCCTTCGTCGCCGCCCACCGGGACGAGATCGTCCTCGCCACCAAGTTCGCCATCGAACGCGACCCCGAGCGCCCCGCGTACCGCGGCGTCCGCAACGACCGCGCCTACATCCGCAAGTCCGTCGAGGGCAGCCTGCGCCGGCTCGGCACCGACACCATCGACCTCTACTACATGCACCGGCGCGACCCGTCCGTGCCGTTCGCCGAGTCCGTCGGCGCGATGGCCGAACTCGTCGCCGAGGGCAAGGTGCGCCACCTCGGCCTGAGCGAGGTCACCGGGCCGGAGCTGCGCGAGGCGCACGCCGTCCACCCGATCACCGCCCTCCAGTCGGAGTGGTCGCTCTTCTCCCGGGACGTCGAGCGCTCCGCCGTGCCCGCCGCCGCCGAGCTCGGCGTCACCTTCGTGCCGTACTCGCCGCTCGGCCGCGGCTTCCTCACCGGCGCCTTCGCCGACGCCGACAAGGACCTCGCGGGCAACGACTTCCGCCGCTACCAGCCCCGCTTCACCGGCGAGAACGCCGAGCGGAACGCGGCCCTCCTCGACCCGGTCCGCACCATCGCCGCCGCGCACGGGGCGACGCCCGCGCAGATCGCCCTCGCCTGGGTGCAGCAGCGCGCCGCCGTCCACGGCCTGACGGTCGTCCCCATCCCCGGCACCCGCAAGCGGTCCCGCCTGGCGGAGAACGCCGCCGCCACCCGCATCACCCTCACCGAGGCCGAGCTCGCCGCCCTCGAACCCCTCGCGGACCTGGTGGCGGGCGACCGCTACCCGGACATGAGCTTCACCTCCGCCGCCCGCGAGGTCTGACCGCCCCCTCCGGGCCGCCCTGGGCCTCCTCACGCGAGGCCCAGGGCGAAGACCGCGAAGCCGGCCGCGAGCAGGCCCGCGAGGGTGCGGCGGGCCGGGCCGGTGCGCGCCCACGGCGACTCGAAGCCGCGCGCGTACCGCCCGATGAGCACGAGCAGTCCGGCGAAGACCGGCATCCAGGCCAGCCGGGCCAGGATCCAGCCGACCGAGTCCGGCGCCCCGACGAGACCGGGCACCTCGCCCAGGTACGAGGCGGGGACGGCCGCCGCGAGCATCGCGGTCTGGTGCCAGCACAGGATCGTCATCGCCGACAGGTTGATCACCACGACCGGAGCCCACAGGGCTGGTCGCCTCAGCAGCCGGCCGAGCCGGTCCCGCAGCAGGACCGCGGCCCCGCTCTGGGCGGCGGCGAGCGCCAGGACCAGCAGCGACGGCGGATGCGAGTTGGTGCGGGCCTCGCCGGGGACGCCGACCATCGACGCCGGGTAGCCGAAGACCAGCAGCAGCCCGGCGAAGAGCGCCGCCCCGCCGAGCAGCAGCCCCCACGCGTGCCGGCGGTTCACCCGGCCCTCGCCCCAGCTCACCCCGAGCTGGTACGCGAAGAGCCAGCCCGGCAGGATGTTCAGCAGGCTCAGCCAGGACGGCACGGCGTCCGCGTACGGGCCGTACCGCAGGAAGTCGACGACGGCGACCGAGCCGAGCAGCGGCGCCGCCGCCCACACCCCGAGCCGGCGCGCGGCCCGCACGCACAGCGGGGTCAGCGCCGTCACCACCGTGTACACCCCGACGAACCACAGCGGCTGGATCACCAGCGTCGACGCCGTCCGCAGGGTGTCCACCGGGACGCCGAGGCCGTGGTGGAGCAGCGGCAGCAGCGCCGCCCACACGGCGGTCACGCCGAGCACCGGCCGGCCGAGCCGGGCGAGCCGCCCGCCGAGCCAGGCCCGGGTGGTGCCGGTCCGGCGCCGGTAGGACAGCACGGAGGCGCAGCCGCCGACCAGGAAGAAGATCCCCAGCATCTGGAGGATCCAGCTCGCCGGGGCGAGCGCGCCGAAGGCGGCGAGCGGGGAGGCGTTGTGGATCGCGCCGTCGGCGGAGAGGGTGAACCCGCCGAGCAGCCAGTGCCCGGTGGGCACGGCGAGCAGCGCGAGGGCCCGCAGCCCGTCCACGGCCCGGTCGCGGTGGGCCGGGGTGCCGGCCTCGATCTTCCGGACGAGGGACGTCACGCGGCCGGCCCTCGTCGTGGTCGCGGTCTTCATCGGACGTCCCCCTCGGCGATCGCGGCGAAGGCGCGCAGCGAGGAGGTGCCAGGCGCGAAGTAGCCGTCGTGGCCGTCCGCGTCCTGCGCCGGTACGGGCCGGGCGCCGAACTCCGGCGCGGTCGGGTCGGCACCGTGCCCGTAGCCGGCGACGGCCACGTTCGGCACCCGGTCGATCCAGTCCGTCGGGTCCTTCGCCGCCCACACCCGGGCCGGGGTCCGCAGCTCCGCCACGTTCTCCGCCCGCATGCCGGGCGAGCCGAACACCACCAGGTCCTTGGCCTTCAGCCCGTGCGCGGCGAGACCGCAGACGACGGAGCCGTAGCTGTGGCAGAAGACGGACGGCTCGGGACGCACCCCGGCGGCCCGCAGCCCCTCCGTGAAGCGGGTCAGCCGCTCGGCACCCGCCTGCGCCAACTCGCCCGAGGCGGCGTCGAGTCCGACGCCGAGCGGGGTGGTGTAGCCGGCCCAGGCGACGACGGCGGTACGCCCGCCGGTCGCCTCCCGCAGCGCGGTGGCCTTCCGGGTGAGGGAGGCCATCCGGCCGGCGTCGACGTCGGAGCCCGGCACCAGCACCGCGACCCGCTCGGCCGTCGCCAGGTCCCCGTAGACCAGGACCGTCTGGCCCCGCCCCCGGGAGTCGTGCGCCAGGATCCGCGCCCCCGGGTAACCGCCCCGGACGGAACGGGCGTTGGCCGCGTACCGCAGCTCCAGCGGCGCCCCGTCCAGGTTCCCGACCACCGTCGGGTGTTCCCGTACGAGCCTCTCCCGCTCCTCCGGGCCGAGTCCGGCGAAGAAGCGGGCGACCCCCGCCGGGTCCATCCGCTCCGGGTCCGGCAGGCCAGCCGCCCGCCACTCGGCGGTCCCGGCCGGCGGCCCGGTGACCGGCTGCTGCGCCGTCCCGGACGCCCAGCCCGCCGTCCCCGCCACGACCGCCGTCACCATGACGGCGGTCACCAGGCTCCTCGTGATGCGGCCCATGCGGCCCTCCCTCTCTCGTCGTCGGCGAGAGGAAGGTAGGAAGACGGTGGGTGACGGCACGTCACACCGGCGAGCCAACTTCCGTCCCATACCCGGGTAGGGGGTGGACGAGCAGCCCGCCCCCGGCCCGGGGTGGGGCTAACCCCCGGGGGTCACCAGGCCCGACTCGTAGGCGAAGACCACCGCCTGCGCGCGATCCCGCAGGTCGAGCTTGGCGAGCACCCGCCCGATGTGGGTCTTCACCGTCTGCTCGGCGAGCACCAGCCGCTCCGCGATCTCCTGGTTGGACAGCCCGCGGGCGATCAGCTCCAGCACCTCGGTCTCACGCGGCGTCAGACCGTTGAGCCGGAGCGCCGTCACGTCCTTGCGTGCGGCGGGGCGGTTCGCGGCGAAGTCGGCGATGAGCCGGCGGGTCACCGACGGCGCGAGCAGCGCGTCGCCCGCCGCCACGACCCGTACGGCGGCGATGAGATCGGCCGGCGGCGCGTCCTTGAGCAGGAAGCCGGACGCCCCGGCCCGCAGCGCCTCGTACACGTAGTCGTCGACGTCGAAGGTGGTCAGCATCAGCACCTTGGGCCGGTGGGTCACCCCGGCCGGCGGGTGCAGGATCTCCCGGGCCGCCGCCAGCCCGTCCAGCTCCGGCATCCGCACGTCCATCAGCACCACGTCGGGGTGGACGGCCCGCGCCACCTCGACGCCCTGCCGCCCGTCCGGCGCCTCCCCGACCACGTCGATGTCGGTCTGCGCGGCCAGCAGCGCGGCGAACCCCGCCCGCACCATGGCCTGGTCGTCCACGATGATCACCCGAATGGTCACACGGCACCCTCGCTCGTCGTTCGTCCCCCCGCCCCGGCCACCCTAGGCCCCAGCGGCAGCGTGGCCGCGATGCGGAAGCCGCCGTCCGGGAGCGGGCCGGTGTCGAGGGTGCCCCCGGTCAGCCGGACGCGCTCGCGCATCCCGACCAGACCGTGCCCGGTGCCCGCGCTCTCCAGCGGTGCGACCGGCTCCCCGGCCGGGCCGTTGACCACCAGGACCGTCAGCCCGCCGGAGCCGTCCTCCCGCACCGACACCCGGGTCGGGGCGCCCGGCGCGTGCCGCACCACGTTGGCGAGCGCCTCCTGCACGATCCGGTACGCCGAGAGCCCCACCGCCTGCGGCACCTCGGTCCGCCCGTCCGCGAGCTCCGCGGCGAGCGCCAGCTCGGCCGGCACCCCCGCCCGCACGGTCGCCTCCACCAGCTGCTGGAGCCGGTCGAGGCCCGGCTGCGGGGCCCGCTCGCCCTCGCCGCCGTCGCTGCGGAGCACCGCGAGCAGCCGCCGCATCTCGGCCAGCGACTCGCGCGCGCTGCCCGCGATCGAGGCGAACTCCTCCCGGGCCGCCTCCGGCAGCTCGGGGATCCGGTACGGGGCGGAGTCCGCCTGCACGGTGATCACCGACATGTGGTGGGCGACCACGTCGTGCAGCTCCCGGGCGATCCGGGCCCGCTCCTCCAGGAGCGTGCGGCGAGCCCGCTCGGCCTCGCTGATCGTCTCCTGCTCGGCGAGTCTTCGCTGCGCCTCCCCGCGCGCCCGGATCGCCGAGGTGAGCAGCAGCAGCACCCCGCTGAGCACGAAGAGGAGCGTGGTGACGCCCGGGTCGCCGTACGGCCGCACGGTCTCCAGCAGATAGCCGGCCGCACCGGTCGCCAGCCACACCCCGAGGAGGGTGCGGCGCGGCTCGCGCAGCCCGAGCGCCAGCATCAGCGCGCAGTACCCGACGACGACCGGCGGGGTCCACGGCCACAGCTGGGCGCGGGGCCCGTCGGAGGCCATCAGGACGAGTGCCCCGGCGATGTCGGCGGGGAACACGATCCACCAGGCATGCAGCGGTCTGGTGGTGGCCAGCAGCAGCGGCGCGGTCTGCGCGGTGGCGAGCGCCCCGGCCAGCGCGCCGGGCACGTCGTAGTCGTGCATGAGGAGATGGACGGTGACCGGGAGCAGGGAGGCGACGAGCGCGACCCCGAACCCGTACGGCAGCAGCCTCATCCACCAGGACGAGGCACCCGCGAAGGGCGGCGAGCCCGGCGCGGCGGGCGTGGCGAAGGTGGCCTCCAGGGCCTGCACGGCCACCCGGGACCATCCCTGGAGCCGCACCGTGAGCCGCCGCGCTCCTGATCGCTTCTCGAACGCTTTCATGACGAGTCAGCCTAGGTTCGCGCCCGCCGACCGTCGTCGTACCAGGGAGGACAATCCCGGGTCAGACTCTGGTATGACGGCGCGCGACCTTCGTCGCGCGCCCCACCGCCGCCGGCGTCCGCCGCCTGCCGCCTGCCGCCTGCCGGGCGAGCCGCCTGACGCCCGCCGCCGTCCGGCCGGCGTCCCATCGATGCCCGGCCGACGTCCGGCCGGCGCTGGGCCCAGCAGGCTCGGTCGCGGGGCGTCGCCGCCTGTCGCCTGACGCCTGCCGGGTGGGCCGCCTGCCGCCCGCCGCCGTCCGGCCGCGGAACTCCTCGCCGCTACAGCTCGGCGAGGAGTTCCGTCTTCTTCGCGGCGAATTCCTCGTCCGTCACCAGGCCCGCCTGATGCAGTTCGCCCAAGTGGCGAATCCTTTCAGCGATGGCGCCGGGATCGCCGTGCGCCGCGCTGCGGGCGCCCGCGGGGACGGGGGTGCGGTCCTTGGCGCGGATCGCCGCGAGGACGGCCGCCGCGAACGGGAGGGAGTCGTGCACCGGTCCGTAGCCCAGGCCGAAGACGACCGACGCCGGGTCGTGGTCGGGCGGGTCCGTCCGGGGCGCGCCGCCCCGGGGGAGCAGCCGCAGGAACCCACCGGGGGAGTCGGGCGAGCGCCACTCGACCCCGCTCAGCTCCCGGACCCGGAAGGACTGGTCGCCGGTCTTCCACTTCTCCGACGTCGCCATCGTCGAGGACCAGCGGAAGGAGACCTCCGACGACCCGTCGAACGTGGCCTTCCCGTCGTACGCCTTGAAGGAGCGCGGCCCCCGCGGCGCCTCGACGAGGAACCCCGCGTCGAGCCGGTCCACCGGGTCCGCGGGGATCACCGCCGCCAGCTCGTCGCGCCAGCGCGCGGCGAGGTCCTCCCGGTCGGCGGGCAGCGCCAGCCGGTACGGGTCGCAGGTCTCCTTGAGCTGCCCCGCCGCCGCTTCCATCAGCGGATCGGCGCCCGGCCGCGGCACGGCGTGCAGGACGACCGTCCCGCGTCGGCCCGGCGCGAGCGTCGCCGCGACCAGCGCCTCGTACGGCACGCGTCGCTCACGCAGCGCCTGGAACAGCCTCGGCGTACGGATCCCCCGTTCGAAGCGGATGACAAGTGCGTCGCTCTCCAGCTCCCAGGTGGCATGATTTCCGGCCAGCACATCACCCATACGCCTCATCGTAAGCGGCGCGTGGCCGTGCGTCGCCCCTCGGAACTATCCCGAAATTCCGTGATCTACGCGCGTCAGAGGCCGGTGCCGCCGGAGATTCCTCCGTGGCACACGCTGTCGGCACGTGCGCAGACGATCCGTCCGAAGGCCCCTGCGCCTATCGCGGCGAAGTTCCCGAGGCTCTCCGTACCCGGCTCGAAATAGCCGCTGTGCCCGGCCGCCCCGGCCGCCGAGACCAGCCGCGCCCCGAACTCCGGCGCCACCGGATCCGCCCCGTGCCCGACCCCGCCGAGCTCCAGGTGGGGCACGTCCGCGATCCAGTCGCCGGCGTCCCGCATCGCCCAGATCCTGGCCCGGGTGCCCAGCTCGGCGGCGGTCTCCACCCGCATCCCGGGGCTGCCCGCCACCGCCAGGTCGGTCACCCGCTCCGGCAGCCGGGGCGCGGCGATCCCGCAGAGCACGGAGCCGTAGCTGTGGCAGAAGAGCGCCACCCGCGCCCTCCCCGGCAGGCCCTCGGTCAGCCGGACGAGCCGCGCGGCCCCGGTCGCGGCGAGCCGGCCGGTCGCCGCGTCCACCCCCACCCGGGCGGGCGCGGTGTACCCGGCCCAGGCGATGACCGCGACCCGGGCGCCGGGCGCGGTGCGCCGCTCGGCCTCGTACAGCGCCTGCGCCATGCCGACGGGGGCGGTGTACCGCCCGCGGGTCTTCTGGAAGGTGAGCAGGTGCGTGTCGACGCCGGGCACGATCACCGACACCCGCCGGGCCCGCTCCAGATCGCCCAGCACCTCGGCGGCCCGCCCCGTACCGGTCGGGTCGAAGGCGAGGATCCGGCGGCCCGGCTCCAGAAGGGAGACGAAGCGGTCCACCCGCCGGCGGGCCTCGTGCCGGCCCTCGGCGGAGAGCCGGGTGTCGTGGAGGCGGGGCCGTTCGGCCGCCAGCGCCCGGGTGAGCGCGATCCGGTTGGCGCGGTAGCGCAGGGCCGGCGGGGCGCCGTCGAGATTGCCGACGACGAGCGGATGCCGCTCGGCGAGGCCCTCGGCGCGGGCCGGCCCGAGCGCGGCGAACCAGGCCGCGACCGTACGGGGCGGGGCGGTGTCCGGGTCGGGCGGCGGTACGTCGCCGATCCGCTCCCGCGCCCAGGAGACCAGCGCGGCCTCCATGGAGAGCCCGGACACCGGCCGCTGCCGGATGGTGGTCCATCCGGTGGTGGCCAGCATCACCAGGACGACACCCAGCACGAGCAGGGTGCGCAGGACGGTGAGGGACGGAGGGGCGTCGGCGGAGGTCACGGGCGGACACCCTAGACGGCGAAGATGACGCACCCGTCCGCCCGGTCCCGATCTCTGTCCCTGTGCCGGTCCCGGTCCCGGTCCCGGTCCCAGCCCCAGTCCTGGCCCCAGCCCCGGTCCTGGCCCCGGTCCCGGTCCCAGCCCCGGTCCCGGTCCCAGCCCCAGTCCTGGCCCCAGCCCCAGTCCCGCTCCCCGTCCCGGGCTCAGTCCTCCCCGGGGGACGCTCAGCCGCGCCCGCCCGGTTCCCGCCAGTGCAGCGAGAGCGCGGGCCCCAGGTGGTCCAGGTACCACTCGGTGAGCGCCCGGATGCCCTCCAGGCTGCGGTCCGGCCCCTTGCCCCACATCTGCGCGGTGACCCGCATCACCCCGCTGAAGGCGGCGACCGCGATCCGCGGCCGCGGATCGGCGTCCACGTCGAGTCCCTCGCGGCGCGCGACGAGCCGGGCGATGGTCTCCTCCATCTCACTGGACCGCCGCAGATGCGCGGCGAGCAGCGCCGGCGTCGACTCGATCATGAAGAAGGTCCGCAGATACAGCTCGACCGGGACGACCTCGTCGATCGCGTCGCCCACCCCGTCCCAGGCGGCGAGCACCGCGTTCCGCATCGCGTCGAAGGGGCCCTCGTCCGGCGGGCGCAGCGCCAGCGCCCGGACGAACTCCTCCTCCACCATCCGCTGGACGGCGAAGGCGACCTCCTCCTTGGAGGAGAAGTAGCGGAAGAAGGTGCGCTGGGAGACCTCGACCGCGTCGACGATCTCGTCGACGGTGGTCCGCTCGTATCCCCGCGTGGTGAAGAGTTCCAGGGCGACCCGGATCAGCGCGTCGCGGGTGCGCTGCTTCTTCCGCTCGCGCAGGCCGGGCGCGGGCACGGTCACGGAGGTCTCTTTTCGGTCGATTACGGGGCCTTATGCCTGCTCAGGGTACCTGTGAGCTACGTGACAGTTACCGACGTGTGAATCACTTTGTCAATTGTCAGTGACTGTCACTAGCCTCCTCCTATGACTAGTCAGACCAGTTTGGAAAAGGCCCCGCAGGGCCAGGGGGGCGTACGGGAACCGGCTCCGGTCCCGGCGAAGGGCCTGCGCGGCCACCCCTGGCTGACTCTGATCGCCGTCGCCGTCGGCGTGATGATGGTGGCGCTCGACGGCACGATCGTCGCCATCGCCAACCCCGCCATCCAGGCCGACCTCGGCGCCTCCCTGGACCAGCTCCAGTGGATCACCAACGGTTACCTGCTCGCGCTCGCCGTCGCCCTGATCACCGCCGGCAAGCTCGGCGACCGCTTCGGCCACCGCCAGACCTTCCTCATCGGCATCGCGGGCTTCGCCGCCGCCTCCGGCGCGATCGGCCTCTCCGACTCGATCGCCTTCGTGATCGCCTTCCGGGTCCTCCAGGGCCTCTTCGGCGCCCTGCTGATGCCGGCCGCGCTCGGCCTGCTGCGCGCCACCTTCCCCGCCGAGAAGCTGAACATGGCCATCGGCATCTGGGGCATGGTCATCGGCGCCTCGACCGCGGGCGGTCCGATCCTCGGCGGCTTCCTCGTCGAGCACGTGAGCTGGCAGTCCGTCTTCTTCATCAACGTGCCGGTGGGCGTGGTCGCGCTCGTGCTCGGTCTGGTCATCCTGAGGGACCACCGCGCCGAGAACGCGCCGCGCTCCTTCGACGTCCTCGGCATCGCGCTGCTCTCCGGCGCGATGGGCCTGCTCGTCTGGAGCCTCATCAAGGCGGGCGCGGACTGGGGCTGGACCAGCGCCAACACCTGGGGCTGTCTGATCGGCTCGATCGTCCTCTTCGCGGTCTTCGCCGTCTGGGAGACCAAGGTCAGGGAGCCGCTCATCCCGCTCGCCATGTTCCGCTCCGTGCCGCTCTCGGCCGGTGTGGTGCTGATGGTCCTGATGGCCTTCGCCTTCATGGGCGGCCTCTTCTTCGTGACCTTCTACCTCCAGGGCGTGAAGGGGCTCGGCCCGATCGACGCGGGCCTGCGGCTGCTCCCGCTGACCGCGATGATGATCGTCTCCTCGCCGCTGGCCGGCGCGCTCATCACCAGGTTCGGCCCGCGGGTGCCGCTCGTCGGCGGCATGATCTGCACGGCGGCCGCGATGTTCGGCATGATCACGCTCTCGGCCGGGACGAGCACGCTGGCGATGTCCCTCTGGTTCGCCCTCCTCGGTCTGGGCCTCGCCCCGGTCATGGTCGGCGCCACCGAGGTCATCGTCGGCAACGCGCCGCTGGAGCTCTCCGGCGTCGCCGGCGGCCTCCAGCAGGCCGCCATGCAGGTCGGCGGCGCGCTGGGCACGGCGGTGCTCGGCGCCGTCATGTCCTCCAAGGTGTCCGGCGCCTTCGCGGAGAACTGGAAGGAGGCCGGGATCCCGGTCCCGGCCGACCCGCGTCTGGAGGAGGCCGCCGAGTTCGGCATGGCCCCGGAGGCGCTGGCGCAGGCGCCCGGCATGACCCCGGAGCTCTTCGCCAAGATCTCCGACGTCATCCACGACACCTTCCTCCAGGGCATGGGCCTGGCCTTCACCGTCGCCGGTGTCGTCGCCGTGGTCGCGGCCCTGGTCGCCACGCTGACCAAGCGCGGTGAGAACGCGGAGGCCGGGATGGGCGGCGGTCACATCTGACCCGGAGGTTCCCCAGGGGGGTCGTCACCCGTTCGAAGGAACGGGGGCGGCCCCTCTTCCGTTCGGAGGGTCACCTCGTCCATGCTCATGATTACAGAGAGTGACGACATGGGGGTTGATCTGCATGAACTGTGTGACGGGGAAGACGTCGGCCGTGCTCGCGGGGCTGGTCGTCCTGCTGCTGGCCGCCCTTCCGGCCACGGCCGCTCCGGCGGCTCCGACCGCCGCGGCAGCGCCGGCGGCCCGGGAAGCCCCAGCCGCTTCGGAAGCCCCGGCCGCCCGGGAAGCCGCCGCCCTGGAAGCCCCGGCCGCTCCGGCGGCCGGGGCCGCGCTCGGGGCCTGCGGGCCCGGGCGGCTCTGCCTCTGGCCGAAGCCCGACTTCAAGGGCAGGCCGTGGGCGTACGAACTGGCGACGACGGACCTCGACAGCTGCGTCGCCCTCCCGGCCGGGGCCTCGGCCCAGTCCCTGGCCGTCCGCACGGGCCGGCCGGTCACCGCGTACCAGTCGGCGGAGTGCGCGGAGACGGGCGAGTTCGAGACCTACCCGGGCCGGGGCACCTGGGTCCCGCAGACGCCGTACGAGGTCAGGGCCTTCAAGCTGTGGGAGCGATAGCCGCCCCCGGCTCCGGCGCGGCCGCGTCCGGTACGGCCTCCGGCGCCGTGGTCTGCGGGGGCACCGGGCCCGAGAGGCGGGCGACCTCGGCGCGGAGCTCGCGGACCTCCCGGGTCAGCGCCTCCAGGAGCTCCGTCTGACGCCGCTCCACCGCGTCGTCCCGCTCGAAGCGGGCGATGAACCAGGCCGCGATGTTGGCGGTGACGACACCCAGCAGGGCGATGCCCGACAGCATCAGACCGACCGCGAGCACCCGGCCCAGCCCCGTCGTCGGCGCGTGGTCGCCGTACCCGACCGTCGTCATCGTGGTGAACGACCACCAGACGGCGTCGCCCAGGGTCTTGATGTTGCCGTCCGGGGCGTCCCGCTCCACGTGCAGCACCGCCAGCGAGCCGAACATCATCAGTCCGACCACCGCGCCCGCCACATAGGTGGTGAGCGTGATCTGCGGGGCCATCCGGGCCCGCCGGCCCACGAGGAGGAGGGTGGAGACCACACGCAGCAGCCGCAGCGGCTGCACCAGCGGCAGCACGACCGCGAGCAGATCGAGGGGGTGGGAGCGGACGAAGGTCCAGCGGGAGGAGGCGAGCAGCAGCCGGACCAGATAGTCCACCGCGAAGGCGCCCCACACCGCCCACTCCACGTAGTGGCACAGCCGGAGCACCGACGGCTCGGCGCCCGGCGTGATGATCGGCACCGCGTACGCGATGCCGAAGGCCACCGCCAGCACCAGCAGCGGGGTCTGGGTGCGCTCTTCCCAGCGGACCTTCAGGGGGCGCTCCTTCTTCACGGACATGCGGGGAATCGTAAGGAATGCCGAGGGGCGGCGGGACCGCCGGTCCCACCGCCCCTCACCAGGCACTGTCGCCCCGCGGGCTCCGTCAGGCGTCGCCGCCCGCCGGGCCCGGGTCGGCGGCCGCCACGTCGAGCAGCTGGTAGCGGTCCACCGCCTGCTTCAGGACCGCACGGTCCACCTTGCCGTCACGGGCCAGCTCGGTCAGCACCGCGAGGACCACCGACTGGGCGTCGATGTGGAAGTACCGGCGGGCGGCGCCGCGGGTGTCCGCGAAACCGAAACCGTCCGCACCGAGGGAGGTGTACGAGCCGGGGACCCAGCGGGCGATCTGGTCCGGCACCGAACGCATCCAGTCCGAGACCGCCACGAAGGGGCCCTCGGCGGCCTGGAGCTTGCGGGTGACGTACGGGACGCGCTGCTCCTCGTCCGGGTGGAGCAGGTTGTGCTCCTCGACCGCCACCGCCTCGCGGCGCAGCTCGTTCCAGGAGGTCGCGGACCAGACGTCGGCCTTCACGTTCCACTCCTCGGCGAGGATCCGCTGCGCCTCGATCGCCCACGGGACGGCGACGCCCGAGGCCATGATCTGCGCCGGGATCGTGCCCGCCTCGGCGCGCCGGAAGAGGTGGATGCCCTGGAGGATGCCCTCCACGTCCACGTCCTCCGGCTCGGCCGGGTGCTGGATCGGCTCGTTGTAGACCGTCAGGTAGTAGAAGACGTCCTCCGCCTGGGGGCCGTACATCCGGCGCAGACCGTCCTTGACGATGTGCGCGATCTCGAAGCCGAACGCCGGGTCGTAGGAGATGCAGGCCGGGTTCGTCGAAGCGAGGAGGTGCGAGTGACCGTCCGCGTGCTGGAGGCCCTCGCCGGTCAGCGTGGTGCGGCCGGCGGTGGCGCCCAGGACGAAACCGCGCGCGAGCTGGTCGGCCATCTGCCAGAACTGGTCGCCGGTCCGCTGGAAGCCGAACATCGAGTAGAAGACGTAGACCGGGATCAGCGGCTCGCCGTGGGTGGCGTAGGCCGAGCCGGCGGCGATCAGCGAGGCCGTGCAGCCGGCCTCGGAGATGCCGTCGTGCAGCATCTGGCCGGTCGGGGACTCCTTGTAGGCGAGGAGGAGTTCACGGTCCACCGCCTCGTACTGCTGCCCCAGCGGGTTGTAGATCTTGGCGCTCGGGAAGAAGGAGTCCATGCCGAAGGTGCGGTACTCGTCCGGCGCGATCAGCACGAAGCGCTTGCCGATCTCCTTGTCCCGCATCAGGTCCTTCAGCAGCCGGACGAAGGCCATCGTGGTGGCGATCGACTGCTGGCCCGAGCCCTTGCGGACCGCGGCGTAGGTCTTGTCGTCCGGCAGCGCCAGCGGCCGGGAGCGCACCACCCGGGTGGGCACGTAGCCGCCCAGCGCGTTGCGCCGGTCGTGCATGTACTGGATCTCCTCGGAGTCCCGGCCCGGGTGGTAGTACGGCGGCAGGCCGGACTCCAGCTCCTTGTCGGTCACCGGGATGTGCAGCCGGTCGCGGAAGCGCTTGAGGTCGTCGACCGTCAGCTTCTTCATCTGGTGGGTGGCGTTGCGGCCCTCGAAGTTCGGGCCGAGGGTCCAGCCCTTGACGGTCTGGGCCAGGATCACCGTCGGCTGGCCCTTGTGGGCCTTGGCCGCCGCATAGGCCGCGTAGATCTTCTTGTGGTCGTGGCCGCCGCGGCCCAGGTGCAGGATCTGCTGGTCCGACATCGACTCGACCATCGCCCGCAGCCGGTGGTCGTCGCCGAAGAAGTGGTCGCGGATGTACGCGCCGGTCTCCGTCGCGTACGTCTGGAACTGCCCGTCCGGCGTGGTGTTCAGCTTGTTCACCAGGATGCCGTCCCGGTCCTGGGCGAGCAGCGGGTCCCAGGAGCGGTCCCAGATCAGCTTGATGACGTTCCAGCCGTTGCCCCGGAAGATCGACTCCAGCTCCTGGATGATCTTGCCGTTGCCGCGGACCGGGCCGTCGAGCCGCTGGAGGTTGCAGTTGACGACGAAGGTGAGGTTGTCCAGGCCCTCGCGGGCCGCGATGGAGAGCTGGCCGAGCGACTCGACCTCGTCCATCTCGCCGTCCCCGAGGAAGGCCCACACATGGGACTTGGAGGTGTCGGCGATCCCGCGCGCCTCCATGTACCGGTTCATCCGGGCCTGGTAGATCGCGCCGAGCGGGCCGAGGCCCATCGACACCGTCGGGAACTCCCAGAAGTCCGGCATCAGCCGCGGGTGCGGGTAGGACGACAGGCCGTTCGGGTACTTCGACTTCTCCTGGCGGAAGCCGTCGAGCTGGGTCGCCGACAGCCGGTCCAGCAGGAAGGCGCGGGCGTAGATGCCGGGGGAGGCGTGGCCCTGGAAGAAGATCTGGTCGCCGCCGTCGCCCTCGTCCTTGCCCCGGAAGAAGTGGTTGAAGCCCACGTCGTAGAGGGAGGCGGAGGAGGCGAAGGTCGCGATGTGACCGCCGACGCCGATACCCGGGCGCTGCGCGCGCGAGACCATCACGGCCGCGTTCCACCGGGTGGCGTTGAGGACCCTGCGCTCGATCTCCTCGTTGCCGGGGAAGAAGGGCTCGTCCCTGGTCGCGATGGTGTTGACGTAGTCCGTGCTGCGCATCTCGGGCACGGCCACCCGCTTCTCGCGGGCGCGCTCGATCAGCCGGAGCATCAGATAGCGGGCCCGCTCCCGGCCCCGCTCGTCGACGGCCGCGTCGAGGGAGTCGAGCCACTCCTGGGTCTCTTCGGGGTCGAAATCCGGGACCTGGCTGGGAAGGCCGCCAATGATGATCGGGTTGCGATCGGATCCGGGAGCCACGCTGTTCCTTCGCTGGTCGGGGGGAGCCCCACGAGGGAGGGGAGCCCCTTTGAGGCCGGGATGTCCGAGGCCGGGAACGTCCATCGTGTACCCGGCTCGCGGCACACGTCATCTTTACCGAGAGGTAACCCTCTCCGCGCCGTTCCTGCGCACCGGGTGCGGTCAAATCGCAACCTTACGCCCAATCCGCGCATGCGTTTCGGCAGAGCGTTCGGCAGACTGAAACCGCAGAAGCCCGCGTAGCGGGACGAATCGTGTACGCCCGATCACGGAGCGCTGTCGAAAGCCGCCGGAAGTTGCGGTGAGACGGCCCCAAACGTCACCGTTTCGGCGGTCTCCACGGCCGGGTACTTGCGCGATCCGCCCCGTCACGTGTGGACTACGGCCAGCGCCGCGCGCATGCGCGGCCCGAGCATTTTCCGATACATGATCAGGAGGCAAGCCGTGAGCGCGACCGCGGACCACGCGGAGGAGCGGACCAACCCGGCGGCGAGGCTGGGGTTCGAGCCCGGACAGGTGGTCCAGGAGATCGGCTACGACGACGACGTCGACCAGGATCTCCGTGAAGGCATCGAGTCCATCATCGGCCAGGAACTCATGGACGAGGAGTACGACGACGTCGCCGACGCCGTCGTCCTCTGGTTCCGCGACGAGGACGGTGATCTCACCGACGCACTGGTGGACAGCATCGGTCTGCTGGAGGACGGCGGCAACATCTGGCTGCTGACTCCGAAGACCGGCCGCGACGGCTACATCGAGCCGAGCGACATCAACGATGCCGCGCAGACCGCTGGGCTCTCCCAGTCCAAGAGCATCAGCGTCGCGAAGGACTGGACGGGCACCCGCCTGGTCGCTCCCAAGCGCTGATCCCCCTGCTGCGCGAAGCCCCCGCCGGTGCCCCGGCGGGGGCTTTCGCGCGTCCCCGGCCGTCCGCCCCCGGGCTCGCGCGGGAGCCCGCCGGCCAGGCCGTAGGGTGGGGTTCACCGGTTCGGCCCAGAGGCCGGGCCCCGTCGAAGGGATGCGTACGCGATGGCGATCGAGGTCGGCACCAAGGCCCCCGATTTCGAGCTCAAGGACAACCACGGCCGCACCGTGAAGCTGTCCGACTACCGCGGCGAGAAGAACGTGGTGCTGCTCTTCTACCCGTTCGCCTTCACCAGCGTGTGCACCGGCGAGCTGTGCGAGCTCCGGGACAACCTGCCGAAGTTCGTCAACGACGACACCCAGCTGCTCGCCGTCTCCAACGACTCCATCCACACCCTGCGCGTCTTCGCCGAGCAGGAGGGCCTGGAGTACCCGCTGCTCTCCGACTTCTGGAAGCACGGCGAGGCGTCCCGCGCCTACGGCGTCTTCGACGAGGACAAGGGCTGCGCCGTCCGGGGCACCTTCATCATCGACAAGGAGGGCGTCGTCCGCTGGACGGTCGTCAACGCCCTGCCGGACGCCCGCGACCTCGACGCGTACGTGAAGGCGCTCGAGACCCTCTGAGCCCGCCGCCCCGGGCCCGGAATCGGCGGTCCGCGCCGACATCCCCCGAATCCCCGGGCGAATCGCCTGTTTCGACTGGGAACCCGTCACTAGGATCCAGTCGTTGATCCGATGCCAACGCACGACCGGGGGCGCTGCCCCTGGAAACCAATGATGGAGGGACTCGTGGGAGTCAGCCTCAGCAAGGGCGGCAACGTCTCGCTGACCAAGGAGGCCCCTGGCCTCACCGCCGTGACCGTCGGTCTGGGCTGGGACGTCCGTACCACCACCGGTACGGACTTCGACCTCGACGCCAGCGCCATCCTGGTGAGCGAGGCCGGCAAGGTGCGCAACGACCAGGACTTCGTCTTCTTCAACAACCTCAAGAGCGCCGACGGTTCCGTCGAGCACACCGGTGACAACCTCACCGGTGAGGGCGAGGGCGACGACGAGCAGGTCAAGGTCAACCTGGCCGGCGTCCCGGCCGACGTGGCCAAGATCGTCTTCCCGGTGTCCATCTACGACGCCGAGAACCGCCAGCAGTCCTTCGGCCAGGTGCGCAACGCGTTCATCCGCGTCGTGAACCAGGCCGGCGGCGCCGAGATCGCGCGGTACGACCTCTCCGAGGACGCCTCGACCGAGACCGCCATGGTCTTCGGCGAGCTGTACCGCCACGGCGCGGAGTGGAAGTTCCGCGCGGTCGGCCAGGGTTACGCCTCGGGCCTGCGCGGCATCGCGCAGGACTTCGGCGTCAACGTCTGAGCCGAACACCTGCAGGGCCGTCCGGGGCCGGGCCGTCGAGGCCCGGGACCGGACCCCGCTCGACGACGTCCGGCGCCGCACCTCTCGTGCGGCGCCGGACGTGCCTCATGGCAGCAGTAACCACCGGGGAGGAACCGAACACCATGGGCGTCACGCTCGCCAAGGGAGGCAACGTCTCCCTCTCCAAGGCCGCACCCAACCTCACCAAGGTCCTCGTGGGCCTCGGCTGGGACGCGCGGTCCACCACCGGAGCCCCCTTCGACCTCGACGCCAGCGCCCTGATGTGCCAGGCGGGCCGGGTCCTCGGCGACGAGTACTTCGTCTTCTACAACCAGCTGCGCAGCCCCGAGGGTTCCGTCGAGCACACCGGTGACAACCTGACCGGCGAGGGCGACGGGGACGACGAGTCGCTCATCGTCGACCTCACCCGGGTGCCGCCCCAGTGCGACAAGATCGTCTTCCCGGTCTCCATCCACGACGCCGACAACCGCGGCCAGACCTTCGGTCAGGTCAGCAACGCCTTCATCCGGGTGGTGAACCAGGCGGACGGTCAGGAACTGGCCCGCTACGACCTCTCCGAGGACGCCTCCACCGAGACCGCGATGATCTTCGGCGAGCTCTACCGCTACAACGGCGAATGGAAGTTCCGCGCGGTCGGCCAGGGGTACGCGTCCGGACTGCGGGGCATCGCTCTAGACTTCGGGGTCAACGTTTCGTAAAGCCGCGTTATCACACAATGGGGTAGGCAGTGGTTCTGAAAACCTTCGGCTGGTCGTTCGCGATCACCGCGCTCGGCCTGGTCGCAGCGGTGCTCTACGGGGGGTGGGAGGCGTTCGGGGTCGTCGCCATCCTGTGCATCCTCGAGATCTCGCTCTCCTTCGACAACGCGGTGGTCAACGCCGGCATCCTGAAGAAGATGAATGCCTTCTGGCAGAAGATCTTCCTCACCATCGGCATTCTGATCGCCGTGTTCGGAATGCGGCTGGTCTTCCCCGTCGTGATCGTCGCGATCAGCGCCAAGATCGGCCCCATCGAGGCGGTCGACCTGGCATTCAGCGATCCGAACAGGTACGAGGAGCTCGTCACCGACGCGCACCCGTCGATCGCCGCCTTCGGTGGCATGTTCCTGCTGATGATCTTCCTCGACTTCATCTTCGAGGACCGTGACATCAAGTGGCTCGGCTGGCTGGAGCGCCCGCTGGCCAAGCTCGGCAAGGTCGACATGCTGTCGGTCTGCATCGCGCTGATCGTCCTGCTCGTCACCTCGATGACCTTCGCGACCCACGCCCACCAGCACGGCGGCATGCACGTCGACAAGGCGCAGACGGTCCTCATCTCCGGCATCGCCGGCCTCATCACGTACCTCGTCGTCGGCGGTCTCTCCGGCTTCTTCGAGAACAAGCTGGAGGAGGAAGAGGAGCGCGAGCACGAGGCCGAGGAAGAGGCCAAGCGCAGCGGCAAGAAGGTGTCCGCCGTCCAGCTCGCCGGCAAGGCCGCCTTCTTCATGTTCCTGTACCTGGAGGTCCTCGACGCCTCCTTCTCCTTCGACGGCGTCATCGGCGCCTTCGCCATCACCAACGACATCGTGCTGATGGCGCTCGGCCTCGGCGTCGGCGCCATGTACGTCCGGTCGCTCACGGTCTACCTGGTCAAGCAGGGCACCCTGGACGACTACGTGTACCTGGAGCACGGCGCGCACTACGCCATCGGCGCCCTCGCGGTGCTGCTCCTGATCACCATCCAGTACGAGATCAACGAGGTCATCACCGGCCTCATCGGCGTCGTCCTGATCGCCTGGTCCTTCTGGTCCTCCGTCCGCCGCAACCGCGCGCAGGCGGCGGCCGGGGGCGGCTCCGGCTCCTCGGACGACAAGGCCGAGGTGAGCTCCGGGGTGTGACACCCTGCACCCGGGTGTGCGCCCCGCCACGGGGTGTGACACCGGGGACAATGAGGAACGCTTCCCTGCGGGGCGGCCGGCCCGTCCGGTCGCCCCGCAGGCGCGTGACGGCCGGGCAAGGCGACCGATGTGGGGGGTGGGGGCCCGATGGCCTTCTGGAACAACCTGATTCCGGGGCGGACGACGTCCTTCGACACGGGGGTGGGCGCGTCCCACACCATCGACCTGACCAGGCGCCGCCCCACGGTCTCGCTCGCCCGACAGGGCGGCGCCACCGGCAACCTCCGCGTCAACCTCTCCTGGCGGATGCGGACCTCCGACATCGAGGGCCGCTCCCGGCAGAGCGGCCGGCTGCTGCGCAACCCGGCCCAGTTCTTCAAGCCCGAGGTCGTCCAGGCGCACACCCAGGGCATGGTCAACGTCGACCTCGACCTCGGCTGCCTCTACGAGCTCAAGGACGGCAGCAAGGGCGTCGTCCAGCCGCTGGGCGGCTTCTTCGGCGACCTCAACGCCGCCCCGTACGTGAAACTCAGTGGCGACGACCGGTTCGGCGCCCCCTCAGGGGAGACGATCTTCGTCAACCTCGACCACAAGGACGAGATCAAGCGGCTGCTCTTCTTCGCCTACATCTACGACCAGACGCCGGCCTTCGACCGCACCCACGCCACGATCACGCTCTACCCGAGCAACGGCCCCCGGATCGAGATCGAGCTGGACGAGCGCGCCCCGCAGGCCCGCTCCTGCGCCGTCTTCTCCGTGGACAACAGCAAGGACGAGCTGATGGTCCGGCGCGAGGTGCGGTTCGTCTACGGCTTCCAGGCCGAGCTGGACCGCCTCTACGGCTGGGGCCTCCAGTGGGGCCGCGGCTACAAGTCGAAGGCATGACGGCCGCGCCCGGCGGCTTACCGGACCGCCCGGCGCCGCCGCCTCCGTCGCCGTACCCGTCACGGACGCTGGAACTGCGGCCCCATCGGCGGCATCCGGAACTCCTGGACGGGCTCCGCGCCCTGCCCGGCGGGCACCGGCTGCGGATAGCCGTACGCGGGCCCCGGGCCCGGCACCGGGGCCTGCGGGTAGCCGTAGGCGGGCGCCCGGTCGGGCATCGGCGGCACGGGCGGCGACGGCGGCCTGGGGGTGTGGACGACGGTCGCGTCGGGGTCCGGGTGCGGAGCGGAGCCCGTACCCGCCTCGCCGGCGTCGACGAGCGCGGTCTCGGCGAGGGGGTCCACCGGGGCCCCGGCAGCCGTCTCGGAGCCCGTCTCCGCGGCCGTCTCCGCGCCCGCGGGCGCCCCGTCGGGCTCCTCGTCCACCGAGATCCCGAAGTCCGTCGCCAGGCCCACCAGGCCGGTCGGATAGCCCTGGCCGACCGCCCGGAACTTCCACCCCTCGCCCCGGCGGTACAGCTCGCCGCAGATGACCGCGGTCTCCTCGCCGGTCTCCGCCGTCACGTCGAAGAGCGCCAGCGGCTCCCGCCCGTCCGCGGCCGTGGCGTCGTACAGGACGATCCGCAGGTCCGTCACCGAGCGGAAGGTGCCGCCGTCCGAGGACGCGGCGAGCACCACCCGGTCGATGGACGGGTCGAGCGCGCCGAGGTCGGCCTCGACCGTGTCCGTCAGCGCCTCCGCGACCCGCTTCTTCGGCAGCCGCCGCACCAGCCCCGAGGGGTGGCGCGGCTGGTTGTAGAAGACGAAGTCCTCGTCGGAGCGGACCCGCCCGTCGGGCCCGAGGACCAGGGCCGAGGCGTCCACGTCGGGGACCCCGGGGCCCGGGGTCCAGCGGAGCACGGCCCGTACGGCCGCGGTGTCGAGAGGGACGTTGGAGCCCTTCAGCATCGCGTGCGTCATGACGGCCATCCTGCCCTCCTGCCCGACCGCGGGACAACGCGGGGGCACCGGGCGAAGCGGAGCGGCGCCGTACACCTGACGGAACCGGGGCGGGTGCGGGAGGAGGGGAGGGGACCCGACGGGGACGAGTTACCTGGATTTCATGCGGAGTGGGAACTACGGACACCCGCACCTACGTACTATTACCGGCCACGTGTCGTCAGGGTCCAGGCAAGCAGACGGGGGACTTACATGCGTCATTTCGGGCACATCCCCTCCGCGGTGCGGAGCGGGCTGTTCCACCGCGAGCCGGCCGAGTTCACCGCCGACTCGCCCGCCCGCACGCTCGCGGTCGCCCTCGGCGCCACCCTCTACAGCCCCGCCACCCGGCCCCGCCTCGCCGACGACATCCGCAAACAGGCCGCCCGCGGCGTCGTCTCCATGGTCCTCTGCCTGGAGGACTCCATCAGCGACGCCGACGTCGAGGCCGGCGAGGCCAACCTCGTCCACCAGTTCCGCGACCTCGCCGACGGCCGGACCGACGGCCCCGACGTCCCGCTCCTCTTCATCCGGGTCCGCGAACCGCGCCAGATCACCGACCTCGTCACCCGCCTCGGCGACACCGTCGCCCTACTGGCCGGATTCGTACTCCCCAAGTTCACCGAAGCCCGCGGCAGCGCCTTCCTCGACGCCCTCGCCCAGGCCGAGCGCACCGCCGGACGCCGCCTCTACGCCATGCCCGTCCTGGAGTCCCCCGAGCTCCTCCACCTGGAGACCCGGGCCGAGACCCTCGCCGGCATCGCCGCCCTCACCGACAAGCACCGCGACCGCGTCCTCGCGCTCCGCCTCGGCGTCACCGACTTCTGCTCCGCCTACGGACTCCGCCGCTCGCCCGACATGACCGCGTACGACGTCAAGGTCGTCGCCCACGTCATCGCCGACGTCGTCAACGTCCTCGGCCGCGCCGACGGCACCGGCTTCACCATCACCGGCCCCGTCTGGGAGTACTTCCGCCCCGGCGAGCGCATCTTCAAGCCCCAGCTGCGCCGCAGCCCCTTCCTGGAGGGCCGCGCCGAGGACCTGCGCACCGCCCTCATCGAGCACGACATGGACGGCCTGCTCCGCGAGATCGAGCTCGACCGCGCCAACGGCCTCCTCGGCAAGACCTGCATCCACCCCACCCACGTGCTGCCCGTCCACGCCCTGTCCGTGGTCAGCCACGAGGAGTGGAGCGACGCACAGGACATCCTCCGGCCCGAACAGGACGGCGGCGGAGTGCTCCGCTCCGCCTACACCAACAAGATGAACGAAGTGAAACCGCACCGCGCCTGGGCCGAGCGCACCCTCATCCGCGCCGAGGTCTTCGGCGTCGCCCGCGAGGACGTCGGTTTCGTGGAACTGCTCACCGCCGGCCTCGCCGGCTGACGAAAGGACTGCGGCGACGTGGTGTGGACCGGAACATGGGTCGCGGAGCGGCTCGGCGTCGAGCTGGCCGGCGACGAGGAGCTGACCGCCCTCCTGGGCCTCGCCCTGCGCCGCAACCCCAAGCGGGCCCACCTGCTCGTCTCCAGCGTGCTCGGCAAGCACGTGCCGCAGCACCCCTCCGTCGTGTACGGCTCCGGCCTCGGCCTCGGCCTGCGCGTCCGGGAGCTCCTCGGCGCCGACGAGGCCGCACAGGCCGTCGTCCTCGGCTACGCGGAGACCGCCACCGCCCTCGGCCACGCCGTCGCCGACGGCCTCGGCACCGCCCCCTACCTCCACTCCACCCGCCGCCCCGTCGCCGGCGTCACCACCGCCGGCGGCTTCGAGGAGTCCCACTCGCACGCCACCTCCCACCTGCTGCTCCCGGAGGACCCGGAGCTGCTGGCGGGCAAGGGACCGCTGGTCCTCGTCGACGACGAGTTCTCCACCGGCAACACCGTCCTCAACACCATCCGCGGCCTGCACGAGCGCTACCCCCGCGACCGGTACGTCGTCGTCGCCCTGGTCGACATGCGCGGCCCCGCCGACCGCGACCGCCTCACCGGCTTCGCCGAGGAGATCGGCGCCCGCGTCGACCTCGTCAGCCTCGCCGCCGGCACCGTCGGCCTCCCCGCCGGCGTCCTGGAGAAGGGCCAGGAGCTGGTCGCCCGGCACGAGCCCGCCCCCGGCACGGCCCCCGCCCCGCGCTCCCGCGGCGGCTTCGCCGCCGTCGCCACCCCCGTACGCGTCGACCTCGACTGGCCCGCGGACCTCCCCGACGGCGGCCGGCACGGCTTCACCCCCGCCCACCGCGCCCGCCTGGAGACCGCCCTGCCGGCGATGACCCGGGCCCTCACCGAGGCGCTGGACGTGAGCGCGGCCGACGCCCCCGGCGGCGAGGCCCCCCGGGTACTCGTCCTCGGCTTCGAGGAGCTGATGTACGCGCCGCTGCGGCTCGCCGGCGCCCTGGAGGACGCCGGACTCGACGTCCGCTACTCCACCACCACCCGCTCACCCGTCCTCGCCGTCGACGACCCCGGCTACGCCATCCGCACCCGGCTCGTCTTCCCCGCCCACGACGACCCCGCCGACGGGCCCGGCGAGCGCTACGCCTACAACGTGGCCGGCGGCGGCTACGACGCCGTCGTCGCCGTCGTCGACTCGACCGCCGACACCCCCGAGCTGCACGCCCCCGAGGGCCTGCTGGCCCAGCTCGCCGCCCACATCCCGCACGTCGTCCTGGCGGTCGTCCCCTCGTACGCACCGCAACCGCGGGCGGCCGTGGAACCGGTCGCCGCCACCGCGTCCGAGGCGACCGGATCCGCGGTCGCCGAGACCGTGTCCGAAGCGACCGGATCCGCGGTCGCCGAGACCATGCCCGAAGCGACCGGATCCGTGGCTTCCGCCACCGCGTCCGACGCGTTCGGGTCCGCGGTCTCCGCCACCGCATCCGAAGCGACCGGACCCGAAGCTCCCGAAAGGAGCTCCATGCTGCCCGAGCCCCTCCGCGGCCCCGCCTTCTCCTCGTACGCCCCCGAGGAGGTCGGCTGGCTGCTCCAGGACCTCTCGGACGTCGAACTGGAGGCGCCCACCGAGGAACGCGAGGAAGCCATCCAGCGCGGCGGCGCCCACTACGCCGAGTCGCTGCCCGTCGAGTACCAGCCCAGCGCCCGCTACCAGGAGCTCTTCCACGCGGCCCTGGAGACCTCCGCCGCCCGCATCGCCCACGCCGTCGGCACCGTCACCGAGACCGTCCTCGCCGAGCGGTCCGGCCGCCCGGTCCTCGTCTCCCTCGCCCGCGCCGGCACCCCCGTCGGCGTCCTCATGCGCCGCTGGGCCCACCACCGCCACGGCCTCGACCTGCCCCACTACGCCGTCTCCATCGTCCGCGGCCGCGGCATCGACGCCAACGCCCTGCGCTGGCTCGCCGCCCACCACGACCCGGCCGACGTCGTCTTCGTCGACGGCTGGACCGGCAAGGGCGCCATCACCCGCGAACTCGCCGCCGCCCTGCGGGAGTCGGAGGAGTTCGCCGGCTTCGACCCGGAGATCGCGGTCCTCGCCGACCCCGGCTCCTGCGTCCGCACCTACGGCACCCGCGAGGACTTCCTCATCCCCTCCGCCTGCCTCAACTCGACCGTCTCCGGCCTGATATCGCGTACGGTGCTCCGCTCCGACCTGGTCGGCGCGGCCGACTTCCACGGCGCCAAGTTCTACCGCGACCTGGCCGGCGCCGACGTCTCGAACGCCTTCCTCGACGCCGTCGAGGCCCGCTTCGACGAGGTCGCCGACACCGTCGACACCGACGTCAAGGACCTCCTCGCCGCCGACCGCACCCCCACCTGGGAGGGCTGGGCGGCCGTCGAGCGGATCAGCGAGGAGTACGGCATCCACGACGTCAACCTCGTCAAGCCCGGCGTCGGCGAGACCACCCGCGTCCTCCTCCGGCGCGTCCCCTGGAAGATCCTCGCGAAGCGCGGCGCCGGCGCCGACCTCGCCCACGTCCGCCTCCTCGCCGAACAGCGCGGCGTCCCGGTGGAGGAGGTCGACGACCTCCCGTACACCTGCGTGGGCCTGATCCACCCCCAGTACACCAGGGGTGCGACAGGCGCCGACGGCAAGGCGGTGGTGTCCCGATGAGCACCCCCTCGACCGCCACCCTGGTGGCCAGCGACCTCGACCGCACCCTCATCTACTCGACCGCGGCCCTCGCCCTCGGCATGCCCGACGCCCAGGCGCCCCGGCTGCTGTGCGTCGAGGTCCACGAGTCCAAGCCGCTCTCGTACATGACCGAGGAGGCCGCCGAACTCCTCGCGCGGCTCACCGCCGAGACCGTCTTCGTGCCCACCACGACCCGGACGCGCAAGCAGTACCAGCGCATCCAACTCCCCGGCAGCACACCGAAGTACGCGATCTGCGCCAACGGCGGGCACATCCTCGTCGACGGCGTCACCGACGCCGACTGGCACGCCTCCGTCATCCGCAGGCTCGCCGACGAGTGCGCCCCGCTCTCCGAGATCCGCGCCTACCTCACCGCGACCACGGACCTCTCCTGGGTGCGCAAGCACCGGGTCGCCGAGGACCTCTTCGCCTATCTGGTCGTCGAGCGGGAACGGCTCCCGGAGGACTGGCTGGACCGCTTCGGCGCCTGGGCCGGCGACCGCGGCTGGACGGTCTCCCTCCAGGGCCGCAAGGTGTACGCGGTGCCGAAGCCGCTGACGAAGAGCGCCGCCGTCCGCGAGGTCGCCCGGCGCACCGGCGCCGCGCTCACCCTCGCCGCCGGCGACTCGCTCCTCGACGCCGACCTGCTGCTCGCCGCGGACCGGGCCTGGCGCCCGGGCCACGGCGAACTCGCCGACACCGACTGGACCGCCCCCCACCTCGACGTCCTCGCGGAGCGGGGCGTCGCGGCGGGCGAGGAGATCCTCCGCCGCTTCAGGGCGGCCGCGCTGTCCTGAGGGTCAGCCGCAGCAGCCCCCGCCGCAGCAGCCACCACCGCCGGCGGGGGCCGCGGGACCGCCCGTGGCCGTCCCGCCGACGGCCACGGCCGACAGCAGCTTCACGGTGTCGTCGTGCCCGGCGGGGCAGGAGGCGGGCGCCGAGGACTCGGCCATCGGCCGGCTCAGCTCGAAGGTGTCACCACAGGTGCGGCAGCGGTATTCGTAACGAGGCATGCCCCCAGGCTAGTAGGCCCCCGCACGGTGGCTACCGGACCCCCGCACCACCGCTAGTGGGCCCGCACGGTGCCTACTGGACCCCCGCATCATGGCTAGTGGCCCCCGCGCGGCGGCTAGTGGGCCCCCGCGCCGCGCTCCTCACGGATGGCGGCGACGACCCGGGCGGCCTCGGCCCGTACCGCCTCCAGCTCCATCAGGAAGTGCCAGTAGTCGGGGTGGCGCCCTTCGAGCCCCTCCACGGCCCGCTCGATCCGCGCCACGGCCTCGTCGAGGGGGCCGGCGTGCCGCGGATCGGGCCGGCTGCGGCCCTCCATGGCCAGCCGCTGCGCGTCCCGTACCGCGAACCTCGCCCGGTCCGTCTCCGCCGTCGGGTCCTTGGCGACCGCGTCCAGCCGCCGCAGCCGGTCACCGGCCGCGGACACGGCCTCCCCGGTGGTGTCGAGCAGCGCGCGTACGGTCGACAGCAGCGCCGTGGCGTCCGGCCACCGCTGCTCGGCCCGGGCGACCGCGGCCTCCGCGAGCCGCTCCTCGGCCTGCCGTACGGCCCCGGCGGCCTGCTCCGGCACGTGCTGGAGGTCCTGCCAGCAGGCGGCGGAGTACCGCCGGCGCAGCTCGGAGAGGACCGGCTCGACGGCCTCCGCGCGGGTCGTCAGCGCCTGTGCCCGGGTCCGCAGCGACACCAGCCGCTTGTCGATCTCCGCGGCCCGCTCCGGCAGCCGCTCGGCCTCGGCCCGTACCGCCTCGGCATCCCGCAGCACCCGGTCGGCCCGCTCCAGCGTCTCGGCGACCCCGTGCCGCCCGGCCCCCTCGTTGAGCCGGGTCAGCTCGGGCCCGAGCGCCGCGAGCCGCGCGGCCAGATCGTCCGCCCGCAGCCCCGTCCCCCGCACGGAGTCGAGCGCCTCGCTCGCCCCGCGCAGCGCCTGCCGGGCCCGCTCCACGGCCGGCGCGAGCCGCGCCAGCTGCGTCTCCGCCCGCCCGAGCAACGGCGCCAGCCCGCTCTCGAACCGGTCGAGCTCCCCCTTGACCCGCTCCAGCTCCTCCCGCGCCCGCACCAGCTCGCCCCGGGCCCGCTGGGCGGTCCCGGCGTCGAGCTCGTCCCGGTCGAGATCATGGGCGTCGACCGCGGAGATGTACGCGTGCGACACCTCGTCGATCCGCCGCCCCAGCGCCGCGAACTGCTCGACGGCCCGCCGGGCCTCGGGGGACCCGTCGACGGCCGTGATCGTCTCTATGGTGATCCGCAGCCCCCGCTGGGCGGTGTCGAGCTCGTAGAACGCCGCGGCCGCCGCGTCCTTCGCCGCCTGCGCCTCCGCCCGCTGCCCCTCCTGACGCCCCCCGCCGAACCACCGGCGACCACCCCCGCCGGCGAACGACAGCGGCAACAGCGCCCCGACGAGCACCGGCAACACCAGCACGAGCCCCACCACCGAACCGCCCCCGGACGCCGCCCCACCCCTCACATCGCTCGCCACGTCCCTCTCCCGCGCTGTCTCCGAAGTGCCCGGCCGTCCGGACGCCCATTCTCCCACCCCCTGAGGACGAACACACGACCCGATCAGTTCGCGCCCCGCCCCTCCCATACGCGTTTGCGATCCGCCCATCCCCTCCGTGTAGGCTGTTGCCTTCTCCCAAGGGTGCGTAGCTCAGGGGTAGAGCGCTGCTCTTACAAAGCAGATGTCGGCGGTTCGAAACCGTCCGCGCCCACCAGTGCAAAGGCCCCTCGCTGATCATGGCGAGGGGCCTTTGACATCTATTTCTGACATCAACGGGAGCGGTCGATCACGACCGGGGACGGCTCCTGAGCAGCCGATCCACGTGACCCACGGCCTCCCGCTGCGTGTCCTGGACGACGTGCGTGTACACGTTCATCGTCACGGCGATCTGGCTGTGTCCGAGGATCTCCATCACGACGCGGGGCGGGACGCCGGCAGCGGTGAGGAGCGTTGCCGTGCCGTGCCGGGCGTCGTGGAGCCGGACGACGCGGAGACCGGCGTTCTTCGCGACGCGGGTGAACGAGCGGTAGAGGTTGCGCGACTCGATGGGCTGGCCGGTGCGGGGGGTGAAGACGTACCCGGTCTCCGTCCACGTCTCCCCGGCACGCTCCCGGGCGGCGGCCTGCTTGAGACGCTGCCACCGCAGGGGAGCGACGCAGATCGCGGGGAGGGGAAGCGTCTGCTTGCGCCGACGCCCCTTGGGGTCGTCCTCGTACACCTCACCGGCCACCCGCTGCCGCTGCGTCCTGACCCGGATCTCCCGCTTGTCGAGGTCGACGTTCTCCCAGCGGAGGCCGACGACCTCCCCGCGGCGGAAGCCGAGGGCGATGGCGAGCACGAAGGCGGCGTACAGCGGGTCCTTCCGGGCGGCGGCGAGGAAGTCGAGCGTCTCGTTCAGGGACCAGGGGGAGAGCTCCCGGGCGGCGACGGTCGGCGGCTCGACGAGCGTCGCGACGTTCCGGCTCACCAGCTCCTCACGGCAGGCGGCGGTGAGGGCGGTGCGGAGGACGCGGTGCGACTCCTTGGCGGTGGCGGCGCTGGTCTTCTTCTCCAACTGGGCGAGGAAGCGCCGGACGTCGGCGACGCCGAGGGATTCCAGCCGCTTGGACCCGCGTCGGCGTCGCCGACGAGGTAGAGCCGGACGTGCACCTCGTACTTGGCCGCGGCTTGACGATGTTGTCCAGCCAGTACGGCAGCCACTCGGAGAGCTTCATCGAACGGGTCGGTACGGGAACGCCGTTGTCGACCTTGTCGAGCAACGCGCGGCGCTTGGCGTCGCACTCGGCCCAGGTCTTGCCGTAGGCGAACTTCCGGGCCCGCATGCCGTCGGGCTGGAGGACGTAGACGGCAGCCTGATAGCGGCCGTCGGACCGCCGGGTGATGGTGCCAGCGCCGTTGGGACGGGCAGGTCCCTCAACCTGCCCGACGCGCCGCAAGCTTAAGCCGCTCCGCCGACCTTGACAGCAGAAGCCCCTACGTCACCAAACCTCGGACAACCCCAGCCATTTCGCTTGGAATTTCCTCACGCGACATAATTGTGGCAATCCTGATTGAATCCTTGCGCTTATTGAAGGAGATCCCATAGGAGGAAAACACATGCTTGAGGATCTCATCTCCAGGAATTAGCGAAACCTTACTGGAGTCCCACTGCGATTCGACAGCCCGTCCCGCCGACTCAAGGGTCTCCGCCAACTCATCCCGGAGCTTCTGCACGGAGAAAATCACTGCATCAAGTTCTGCCTCGGCCGCCGCGAGGAAGTCCTCCCCGGAGTCGCGCTTGATGACATTTTCCCTGCGTGGATAGATCGGAGAGCAGATCTCCTTGAGAGCCCGCCTCTCAATAGCCACATTCCGGAGATCCTGGCACGCGGCGTCGATCCTTTCCTGCACCTGCTCCTGAGTCACTTGAACCGCGCCGTCTGTCCGGATTGCCAGATACCGAGCCAGGGTGCGAGCATCAATTAGATAATTCTCCATCTCACGCATGCTTAGAACTACCAATTCGCTCAGTCCGGAAATCTGTCCCCTCATCTTCTCCAGATCTTCTCCCGTCCTTTCGTCGCGATCCAGGATGAATGTGGTCTTCACATTTCTTTTCCCAAGGAAGGATAGAGTCGAAGAGGTCGCAAAATGCGTGAAGTTTCTCGCCCCGCCAGTGGTAACGAATCCGACAGACGCTCGAGCGAGGCTAACGTTTAGAGTCTCCGCAAAGATGCGGAGAATCTGCTCATCAGAAGGCCCTTCAATGAACACTAGGCGATCATACATAAAGAGAGAGCTGAGCCGGATTCCCAATTCTTGAGGAATTACCTCCTCGGCCTCAGGCATATCGAGAAGGCGAACCGACGTCTCCGGCGCTTTCGCTACCATGTAGACGTTCTTGAGGGCGCCAACATCCAGAAAATTCGTCGAATGAGTGGTCAGGAATACCTGACACTTTTGACTAACGTTTCGCAGATACTGCATCAGGGCCGTCTCTAGAGCAGGATGAAGGTGAACCTCCGGTTCCTCCACGAGCAGTACTTGCGGCTTCTCGAACTCGTAATCCAGGATGAGGCGCAAAGCCTCTCTAACGCCAGAACCGTTGACCTGCACAAGGAAATCATCCACATCGAGCTCAGCGACCGGCTGCATGCCCCGACGGGGGGCTTCGTCAGAGCTAAATGCGTCGATTTGGACGCCAAGCAGAGTAGACACTACGGACTGAATGCCATTGAGTACAGCGCCGTGCCCTCGACTCGTCTTCAGTCGAAGAATCTTCGCGGCCTCTGCGGGACCAATGGGATTCCGCTGTTCCGAAAGGTGATGAACGCGCAGATTCGAGATCCTCGATACAAGAGCGGTGACATAGTTGGGAACCGTCGTCGACTCACCCGAGAAGATGTTTACAGGCTTGGTGATCTCGGCCCTCTCTACGGATTCCATCACGGCGGTAAGCTGGGACACCTTACTGCGGCAGATCTGATAGAATTCGTCAGCGGATGAGCTGTTCTTAATGGTCTGATCAAGCGCTCGGAGTTGCGCGCCGCTAAGGGAATTGCGCCGGCCTCGAAGTGAGTATGCGACACCCAAGTCCTTAGCCATCTGGAACTCTTCCTCGCGAATTCCCTCCATGACTATATTGAGCGCTTCGATCTCCTCCCTGGCCTGGTTGAGGCGGCGAACATTTAGCGCGATCTCTGAGGCCGAATCCTCCCCCATGCTAAAGATGGCGTTTCCGTTCGACTTGCCGGAAAGAAAGGCGATCCTGCTAACATACCCAATCGGATCCTCTCTCCCATCGAAAGTGAGAGTGATCGATACGCCAGTTTCATCGGTGGAGGTGAACAGGGCATTACGCAGCTGGGCTGCTTCGCTTGCGATGTCCTCCTTGAGGTGAGCTATCTCCTGTTCATTCAGTGACAGATTGACATCAAAAGTCACGACCTTGTCGTTACTCTGCCTATTCCAGTCGGTTTCGCGGAAAATCGCCGGTGAAACACTAACGACTTCTCCGGCAGGATTGAAGAAATCGAAGAAGAATCTTACGGCGGAAAGGAGATTCGATTTTCCGGAGTTGTTCTTTCCGATCAGGACATTAAGCTCGCCGCAGTCGCTTAGCGTGACGTCCTGAAGGCTGCGGAATCCTTGAGCGTGGATAGAATCGAGCCGCACGTTCCCCCCTCGTGTACACCCCTGCACTGTGTCGGTCATCGTATCGATGAGACATGGTGGTTGAGGTCTGGTTGGGTAAGAACGTCAGCGGTGACTCTTGTTGCCTCTCATACTGTGTAGGGATCTTCGTCGGTCGCCTCGGCATCGAGACCGCCTCCGTAGCCCCACCCGGCAATCGAGCCGCCGATCAAGGGTTGGTGGGGCGTCAAGGTCTCTGAGCCCCCTGCGTGGGTGCGGCCGACGCAGAGGGTCACCAAGAGGTAGGAACCTCGACCCGCTCAGCAACGGTCGTTGCCGTGTGTTGCCATCAGGCGAGCGCCCCGGCTTGTAGCCACGCGGAGCACGGCATGGAGAGTTCTCGTCAGGTCCGTTGTCAGTAGTCCTCGAAGTTTCTCTCCCGCACGCGTGAGTCTGTGAAGGGGGGCGGACGCAGTTGCCCTTGCCGTGGGCTTCTCGATGAGCCCTTCGGGCTGGAGGAGGGCTAGGGCCTGGCGGATCGTCGGCGTGCTGACCGTGTGGTGGGCGGCCAGCTTTGGTTCCGAGGGGAGGCAGTCTCCGGGCTTGAGGTGGCCGGTGGTGATCTGGGTGCGGACGCCTGGGGCGCTGTGATGGGCACATTGCTGGTGACGGTGATCGGGGCGTTTGTGGTTGTTCGATGGCGACGCAGGACAATCGCAGCCTTGGAGCGTGCGGAGCTGGAGGCAGATTCGCAGCCCTCTGCGTGATCCTCCATCAACCGGCAGCACAGTCAGGTGTCAGGTCCACGGGTTCGGTCGTGATGGTTCCCGTCCACCAACCTGGTTCGTCGCTTGACTCCCAGGAGATCGTCAGCGGTCGGCCGGCCAGGTCCTCGGCCTTGCCGTGTGCGGCTGACTGGGCTGCGCCGGGTTCGCTGTCGGCGCTGGGCTGGGCGAGGTAACCGTCGACGATGGCGCCGGAGAAGTACATGGCACAGCGCCACACGTCAGGCGTGCGGTACAGAACGAACGTCTTCGGTGCCCCGAAGCCGTGCCGCCAGTGCTTTCGTCCGCGCTTCATACCCGCACGGTAGCGGTGGCGCCCACGAGCCGCCTGTGTGTTTGGCTCGGGTATTGTCCGACCCTGTCGATCGGTCGGTAGCGGGGGTGGCATGCACAACGAGCGGCTCGACGAGCGGCTGTCCGACGAGGAGCTGGAGCTGTTCGTCCAGTACCTGCACCGGTTCGCCAACCACGAGGTGGACATCTCCCTGAGGATGGAGGCCGGGCACCCTGAGCACCCCGTCTACGTGAGTTTCGTCAGGGACTATCCACCGGTCGGGGAGGCTGCGGACTATCGGCGGCCGTTCGCGGACCGGCGACAGGTGACATCCACATCCAAATCTGACATCAACGACGGTGGATGACAGCAGCTCTGCACGGCCCTTCGTACGCGAGCGGGGGTTGCCCCTCGTCGGCCGTGACCCGCACGAGCTTGCAAAGCGGATGTCGGCGGTTCGAAACCGTCCGCGCCCACCAGGGACGAAGGCCCCCAGTCGATCTTGGCTGGGGGTCTTCGGCATTTGTTGCCTCTTCGCTGGCGAGGCTGCCAGTGCCGTTGGACCCGGTCGGGGGCGGGCGGATCGGTGAGGGGCGGGTTAGAAGGGGCGCGGGATTCCGTGTGCTTCGAGTGCTGTCGTGTAGCGCTGGAGCTTCGCGTTCAGGTCGGCGTGGAGGAGGCCGGCCACGTAGGTCGCCTCTTCCAGGTCGCCGGCGGCGCACAGTTCGACCAGTTCGGCGACGTCGTTCCGGAGGGCGCTGAGGGTGTCCCCCTGGATCAGGACACCGGGGAAGGTGCGGCTCGGGAGGCGGATCACGGCGTCGTTGCCGCCGTCGGTGAGCAGTTCGGCCTCTACTCGTTTCATCGGTGCCCCGTCTCGGACTGTGTCTGCGGTGGTTCCGCTCGTCGGAGCCACGGTAGGCGTGATCGGAGCGGGGCGTCACCGCCTTCGGGGCCCGGGGTGAGTTGACGTGGGGGGTTGGGGGTGGGTGTACTGCCGGGATGGTTGAGGTGGGGGATGCGCCTGAAGTCGGGGTGGGCGCGGGGGACATGACGGCGCAGCGGTATGTCGCGGGGCGGCTGGCGCAGTATCAGGAGTGGTACGACGTCAAGGCGACGCGGATGAAGGCGATGCATCTGCGGATGCGGACCGTCTCCGTCGTCGGCGGGGCGCTCGTGCCGGTGTTCGTGAATCTGGATGCCGGGTTCGCGCGGGTGACCGCGACCGTGCTGAGCGTGGTCGTCGTCGCCGCCGTGTCGTTGGAGAGCGTCTTCCGGTACCGCGAGCAGTGGAAGAACTACCGGTCCACCGAGCAGTTGCTCGGGCACGAGCGGGTCTACTTCGAGGCGCGGGTCGGGCCGTACCGGGAGCTGTCGAAGCGGGAGGCGTTCGGTCTGCTCGTCGCCCGGGTCGAGAAGGCCATCGCCAACGAGAACGCCGCCACGTTGAACGTGATGACGCTCGGCGGGCAGGTCAGTACCGATCTGCAGGGCGGCGGCGGGTCGGCGAAGCCGGCCGGGGGTGAGGCGGGCGAGGGGGGCGGGGTGCCCGCGCCCCGGGAGGGGTGAGCGTCGGCGGGAGTCACGCGTCGAAGTCGTACTCCAGGATGTAGGACGACGCGTCCAGGGTCATCTCGTTGAGCTCGACCGGTCTGCCCGGCTCCGTGAAGGCCGTGCGGCCGATGAGGACCACCGGGGTGCCCGGCGGGAGGGTCAGGCGACCGGTCTCGTCGGCCGTCGGCATGCGGCAGCGCAGCTCCTCGCGGAAGCGCACCGGGCGGTGGCCCAGTTCGGCGAGGCGGGCGTACGTGCCTCCCGGGCCCGTGTCCGGCCGGGTGATGGCGGTGCCGCGCACCAGCTCCGCGGCGAGGTACGAGACGGAGAGCAGGACCGGCCTGTCGTCGAGGACGAAGCGGCGGCTGCGGACGCAGACGGGGTCGTCCGGCGCCAGGTTCAGGGCGTGCGCGATCCGGGGCCCCGCCTCCTCCTCCGCCACCGTCACCTGGTCCACGACGAGGGCCCGGTCCTCGATCTCCGCCGCCCAGACCGAACGGCCGCCGCCCCAGCCCTCACCCGCGAGGCGCCCGACGCCGCGGCGGCGCAGCGGGCGGAAGGCGCGGACGAAGACGCCGGCGCCCTTCCGGGCCTCCGTGAGGCCCTCCCCGCGGAGCACCGCGAGCGCCTGGCGGGCGGTCATCCGGGCCACCGCGTAGGTGGACATGAGGTCGTTCTCGCCGGGGAGCCGGTCGCCCGGCGCGAAGTCGCCGGACTGGATCGCCGTCCTCAACTCGTCAGCGATGCGCTGGTACTTGGGCCGACGGGTGCCCTCCTGGTCAGTCACGGGTGGACCACTCCCTTCGTCTGCGGGACACCCTAAGGGGCTCCCCGCGGCCAGGGTGCACAGGTGTGCGCCGTCCCGCCCTCGCGATCCATCCATCGGGGGACATCTCTAGAGATACGTTGACAGGGCGGGGTCTCCGCGTTTCCCTGGGTGTCCCCATGCAGCATGAGGAACGGGACGGAGGGTTGCGTGCAGCCAGTGCCCGAGGTCGGCGACCTCGTCCGCGACACCGCCACGGGGCGGGTCGGATTCTTCGTACGGAGCGCCTCCGGGCGCTTCTTCATCCGCGCCGTACACGGCGGGGCCGAGTGGGAGGCCGAGCCCGGCGACGTCCAGCTCGCCACGCCCCTGCGCGAGCTCCGCGCCCGCGCCGCCGAGATCAACGCGCGCAGTCGGCGTGGGCTGAGCTGAGTCCCTGGGGAGGGGGAGAGGGAGGGGGGAGTTAGGGGGCTGTGCCTGTGCCTCTGCCCGTGCCTGTGCCTCTGCCTCTGCCTGTGCCTGTGCCTGTGCCTCTGCCCATGCCTGTGCCTCTGCCCGTGCCCGGCCTGTCCTGTGCCGTTCTCGCGTTGTCAGTGGTGCGGGTCACACTGGAGGCATGTGCCGCAGCATCAAGACACTCCGCCCGCCCGTCCTGCCGCATGAGGCGACCCAGGACGACATCCACGCCGCCGCGCTCCAGTACGTCCGCAAGGTCTCCGGCTTCCGTGCGCCCGCCGCGCACAACCGGGAGGTCTTCGACCGGGCCGTCGAGGAGATCGCCGACGCCACCGCCCGGCTCCTCGCCACCCTGGAGGTGAGAGGAGCGCACCGGCATCAGGACGTCGCCGGAGCCGCGCCCGGGCGGCGTATGACATAGCCGGCCAGTCCGCCCGCCAGCAGCAGCGCCAGGGTCGAGACCCCCGCGCTGAACCAGGTCGCGCCCAGCCACGCGCCGCCCAGCCAGCCGAGCCCCACGCTGTACGAGGCCCAGATCACCGCCGCCAGCGCCGACCAGGGCAGGAACTCCTCGGGGCGTCGCCGTGCCGCGCCCGCGCCCAGGGAGACCACCGAGCGGCCCGCCGGGGCGAACCGCGCCAGGACCACGATCACGCCGCCGCCCCGGGCCAGGGCGGTGCCGAGACGTTCCCGCGCCACGGTGAGGCGGCGAGAGCGGGCTATCGCGCGGTCCAGACGCCGGCCACCGCGGAGCGCCAGCCGGTACGCGAGGAAGTCGCCGAGCATCGAGGCCGCCGCCGCGGTGAGCAGCAGCGGCAGGAGGGACGGGACGTCCGCGGGCGCCGTGGCCGCGCCGAGGGAGGCGGAGGCGGCCGTGGCGGCGGAGATCACGAGGAAGCCGCTCGGCAGCACGGGCAGAAAGACGTCGAGCAGGATCGACGTCGCCACCACCGGATAGATCCACGGGCCCGCGGTCAGCGACCTCAGCGAGCCCATGCTGTCGAGCAGATTCACAGGGGCAGAGCCTACGCGGCGACACCTGGGCCCCCGCCGGGTGGGTGTCGGCGGGGGCCCGGGGCGAGCGGAACGGGCGAGCGGAACGGGGGAGGGGACGGGG
>NZ_JOGX01000006.1 GCF_000719555.1 Streptomyces sp. NRRL F-5727 | reverse complement strand
GCCGTTGTTGTTGGCGCCCGAGGTGTAGGCGTACAGGATCTCGGAGAAGCCGTGCGCGCCGGAGTTCGTCATCGAGTTGGCCGGGGTGTCCAGGACGAAGGAGGCGGCGGTGAAGCCGAGGACGAGCGCCGGGGTGACCAGGATGTAGCAGGCGGCGAACTTGATCTCGCGGGTGCCGATCTTCTTGCCCAGGTACTCCGGGGTGCGGCCGACCATCAGGCCGGCGATGAACACCGCGATGATCGCCATGATCAGGTTCACGGCGCCGGTCGAGGTCAGCGTGGTGGCGACCGAGAAGATCGCGGAGGCGCCGATGCCGAACCGGGTCTCCTTGCCCTCCATGGCGCCGCCGGCCAGCTCGAACGCCGGACCCTTCCCCGCGAACTCGGTCCACATCATCAGCGCCGTGAAACCGACCCAGATGACGGCCATCGTGCCGAGGATCGCGTATCCCTGCTTCAGCGACCCGACCATGCGGCCGAAGGTCCGCGTGAGCGCGAAGGGGATGACGAGGATCAGGTAGATCTCGAAGAGGTTCGACAGCCCGTTGGGGTTCTCGAAGGGGTGGGCGGAGTTGGCGTTGAAGTAACCGCCGCCGTTGGTGCCCAGCTCCTTGATCACCTCCTGCGAGGCCACCGCCCCGCCGTTCCACTGCTGCGTCCCGCCCGTGAACTGGCCGACCTCGTGGATGCCGGAGAAGTTCTGGATGGCCCCGCAGGCGACCAGGACGAGCGCGCCGATCACGGAGATCGGGAGCAGGATCCGGACGACTCCGCGGACCAGGTCGGCCCAGAAGTTGCCCAGCTCGCCGGTACGGGACCGGGCGAAGCCGCGGACGAGAGCGACCGCGACCGCCATGCCGACCGCCGCCGACACGAAGTTCTGCACCGCCAGGCCGCCGGTCTGCACGACGTGGCCCATGGCCTGCTCGCCGTAGTACGACTGCCAGTTGGTGTTGGCGACGAACGAGGCGGCCGTGTTGAACGCCTGGTCCGGGTCGATCGACACGAAGCCCAGCGAGCCGGGCAGCGACCCCTGCACCCGCTGGAGCAGGTACAGGAACAGCACGCTCACCGCGGAGAAGGCGAGGACCCCGCGCAGGTACGCGGGCCAGCGCATCTCGACCGCCGGGTTGGCGCCGATCGCCTTGTAGATCCACTTCTCGGGCCGGAGGTGCTTCTCCGAGGAGTACACCTTCCCAGCAGGGCGGCGGCGACGAGCAGACCGA
Source organism: Streptomyces sp. NRRL F-5727 (assembly GCF_000719555.1). Classification (GTDB taxonomy): domain Bacteria; phylum Actinomycetota; class Actinomycetes; order Streptomycetales; family Streptomycetaceae; genus Streptomyces. The sequence goes on along the minus strand of NZ_JOGX01000006.1, from coordinate 215,174 downwards.
TCACGTTCTCGGCACTCACAGCTTCGCCACCCCCTTGGCGATGAACGCCACCAGCGCGAAGACCGCGATCGTGGTGACGACGAAGGCCATGTCGGCCATCGTGAACTCCCGGAAGAAGGAAGAGCGGATTCTCTGACGAGATGAGGAAACAGCCTCTTTCGGCCGCCGCCGTCGTCGTTGACGCCGCTCTAACGTCCTTGACGCCGCTCTTGACGCGTCCCCTACGCGACCGGCTCCTGTGCCCGGCTGGAGGGCATCGTTCGCACGGCCCAGGCAGCTGTCAGGGCTCCGTAGGGACGGGGACACCCTGCGTCCGGGCGTGCGCGCAGGGCAGCGTGACGACCATGGTCAGTCCTCCTCCGGGGGTGTCCTCCGGGGTGAGCGTGCCGCCCATCGCCTCGGTGAGCCCTCGGGCCAGGGCCAGGCCGAGGCCGACACCGGTGGTGTTGTCGGTGTCACCGAGGCGCTGGAAGGGCTCGAACACGCGCTCACGGTCCGCCGGCGGCAGACCGGGGCCCCGGTCGGCCACGCGCAGCTCGACGCGGCCGGCGAGCGTACTGGCTCCGAGGAGGACGGGGTGTCCGGGCGGGGAGTGGCGTACGGCGTTGGCCACGAGGTTGGCGACGACCCGTTCGAGGAGCGGAGGGTCGGCGAGAACGAGCGGTGCCTCCTCCAGTCCCTGGAGGGACACCCGGCGTCCCGCGTCGTCCGGGAGGCCGTCCAGGGCCGCCGGGACGACCTCTTCCCAGGCCGTGGGGCGGAGGTCCAGGGTGAGGGCTCCCGCCTGGAGGCGGCTCATGTCGAGGAGGTTGTCGACGAGCCTGCTGAGCCGGGCCATGGACTCGTCCGCCGTGGCCAGCAGCTCCGCCTGTTCCTCCGGTGTGAAGTCCACGTCGGGGCTCCGCAGGGAGGCCACGGCTGCCCAGCCCGCGGCGAGCGGAGTCCGTAGATCGTGGCTGACGGCGGCGAGGAGGGCGGTGCGCATCCGGTCCGCGGCCTTCGCGGTCTCCGCCTCGGCCGCCGCCTCGGCGAGCCGGGCCCGTTCGACGGCGGCCATGAGGTGGGCGGCGAACGCAGTGAGGACGCGGCGGTCGGCGGCCGGCAGGGTGCAGCCACGCAGGACGAGGTAGCTGCCGTCGCCCATCGTGACCTGGCTCGCGGTGGGGTCGTCCACGGGGTGGTCGGTCAGTTCGGCGGCGTGGGCGGCGAAGGTCTCCCGGGTGCGGGCGAGCAGGTCGGGGACGGTGTGTTCGCCCCTGACGACGGAGCCGGCGAGCGCCGAGAGGGTCTCGGCCTCGGCCGTGGCGCTCGCGGCTCTGCGCGACAGCCGCAGCGACCGGTCCACGACCGCCGCGACGGCACCCGCGACCACGACGAACACGCCGAGGGCGAGGACGCTGTCGGTGTCTTCGAAGGAGAAAGCCCCTATGGGCGGCACGAACCAGTAGTTGAGCAGCAGGGAGGCCGTCACGGCCGCGACGAGCGCGGATCCGACGCCGCCGATGCAGGCCACACCGACCACGACCAGCAGGAAGAGCAGGGCCTCGCTGGTCAGGCCGATGCTGCCCCTGACCCGGTCGAGCAGCAGAGTGAGGAGGACGGGGAGAACGACACCTGCGAGGGGTCCGGCAATGCGCCGGGACAGCGGGAGGGTGCGTCGGCGCGTGGGGAGCAGGCGTCCCCGGCCCGCCCGCTCATGGGTGACCATGTGCACGTCGATCCCGCCGGAGAGCGAGACGGTGGTCTCGCCGATGCCGCGCCCGGTGAGGAAGCGTTCGAAGCGGCCGCGTCTGCTCGTGCCGAGGATCAGCTGGGTGGCGTTCCCGGCCCGGGCGAAGTCCAGCAGCGCGGTCGGCACATCCTCGCCGACGACCGTGTGGTAACTGCCGCCGAGGCTCTCGACCAGACGCCGCTGCCGTGCGAGCGCCGTGGACGAGGCGCCCGCAGCGAGCCCGTCGCCCCGCGCGACGTGCACGGCCGACAGTTCGCCGCGGGCCGACCGGGCGGCGATCCGGCCGGCTCGTCGTATGAGGGTGTCGCCCTCCGGGCCGCCCGTCAGTCCGACGACCACGCGCTCCCGGGCTTCCCAGATCCCGCCGATGCCGTGCTCGGTGCGGTATCTCCGCAGGGCGTCATCGACCTGGTCGGCGACCCAGAGCAGGGCGAGTTCCCGCAGGGCCGTGAGGTTGCCGGGGCGGAACCAGCTGGCCAGGGCCGCGTCCACCATCTCCGGGGGGTGGATGTTCCCGTGCGCCATCCGCCGGCGCAGGTCCTCAGGATCCACGTCGACGAGGACGATCTGGTCGGCACCGCGGACGAAGCCGTCCGGGACGCCGTCGCCGGGCGGTACCTCGGTGATCGTCTCGACGACGTCGCTCAGGGACTCCAGGTGCTGGACGTCGATGGTCGTCAGGACGTCGACGCCGGCCGAGAGGAGTTCCTCGACGTCCTGCCAGCGGCGGGCGTTGCGGTGACCGGGCGGGTTGGTGTGGGCCAGGTCGTCGACGAGGAGCAGTCCGGGGCGGCGGCGCAGTGCGGCGTCCAGGTCGAAGCCGCCGTGACCGTCCGCGGGACGGCCGAAGGCCGCGTCGTCCCGGTGTCCCAGGAGCTCCAGGCCGTCGAGGAGTGCCTCGGTGTGCGGTCGGCCGCGGCAGTCGGCGGCGCCGACGACCACGTCCGTCCCCCGCGCCGCCCTGCGGTGGCCCTCGTCGAGCATCCGGTACGTCTTGCCGACGCCGGGCGCGGCGCCGACGAGCACCTTGAGCCGTCCCCGGCGTCCGGCGGACGGGCCCGGCTGCGGGCGCCCGGTGAGCGACTGCGTCGCCGGACGCCCGGCACGGTTCAGAACTTCTCCGGGCGGATCAGCGCGGCTACCAGGTAACCGACGAGACTCAGGGCGACGACGAGACCGACGACGTTCTCGACACTCACGAAAGACCAACTCCCCATGGGGTACGGCCGATGCCGGCACACGAAGGGCGCCGGAACACGGCCGCCCACTGCCATCGAAGCCCGCACCGGGCGGCAGCCCGCCCACCTTGACGTCGTCCTGTCGACCGCGCCCCGGAAGCTGACGGGACCTTGACGGTTCCCGTACGGGCGGTTCACACGGCCGGGCGCGCACGTCCGCCGATCCCGGTCCGGATGTCTGTGCACAGGAGGGCGTGGCTGTCGTACAGGAGGGCTCGTCCGGCCCGCGGCCACCCCCTGGTGCCGCGGGCCGGAACGTCCCTCTCGTCGGACGGTCCCGCTCGCTCGCACCGAGGTGTCGGTCCGGGCCGTCGGTCACGGACCATGCGCGCCGCCTCGGCGACGCGCCCCTCCCACCCCATGCGTTCGAACGGTCGTCCGATCCCCCGTGAGGAGATCATCCTGTGCCACGACCGGGCGGAGATCCGGCCTTCTTGACGCCGTTCTGACATCAGGTCACCTCGCTTTGACGGGACCTTGACGAGCACGTCCAACGGCTCGTAAGAGGCTCGTCAAAGGCTGCGCCGACTTGGCTTCACCCGGGCGTCGAGCGTCTAGATTCATCCTCGGTCGCTCACCGGCCCAGGGACGTCAGTGGCCTGATCGTCCCGGCCGCGGGGGCACGGACCGCCCTCCCATCCGGCGTTCCGTGCCCCCGCGTCGCGACCGCGCTGTCCGTCCACAGCCGCACCCCGGGTGCCGGGTCCACACGGCCCGGCACCCGTAGGCGCGGGCCGGACAGTCCACTCCTCCGGGACTTCTTCCCGGGAGGGGCCCAGCCGTTTCTCCTCGGCCTCCGCCGCACGGACGGCCGGGATCTTCCCGAAGGTCTTCCGCGATGCATTCCGCCGCGCCCCGACCGGCGCACCCTCCCGCCGGCCCGCCCACTTCCACCGGCCCGCAGGTCCCCGCCGGTTCACCGTACTCCGACGGACCGCCCTTCCCCGGCCCCCCGCCGGCCCCGCCCCGCAACCCCGCCCCCCGCTTCCGTCCCGGGCGCCGGCGGGCGGGCCACGGCGGGCTCCTCGACCCCGTGCAGCTCGTGAAGTCCTTCCCCGAGGCGCTGCGCAAACTGCACCCGCGCACCCTCGTCCGCAAGCCCGTGCTCTTCGTGGTGGCCGTCGGCTCGGCGCTGACCACGCTCTCGGCACTGCTCGATCCGTCCGTGTTCACCTGGACGGTCAGCGTCTGGCTCTGGCTGACCGTGGTCTTCGCGAACCTCGCGGAGGCCGTCGCCGAAGGCCGGGGCCGCGCGCAGGCCGAGTCGCTGCGCAGGGCCCGGACGGACACGGTCGCGCTGCGCCTCAACCACTGGCGGTACGGCACCGATGTCGACCGCGCCGCGACGGAGGCGGTGGCCGCGACCGACCTCAAGCAGTTCGACTTCGTCCTCGTCGAGGCGGGCGAGTTGATCCCGGCGGACGGCGACGTCGTCGCCGGGATCGCCTCGGTCGACGAGTCAGCCGTCACCGGCGAGTCCGCGCCCGTGATCCGCGAGGCCGGCGGCGACCGCTCCGGGGTCACGGGCGGGACGACGGTGCTCTCGGACCGGGTCGTCGTACGGGTCACGTCCCGGCCCGGACACTCCTTCATGGACCGGATGATCGCCCTGATCGAGGGCGCGGAACGGCAGAAGACCCCGAACGAGATCGCCCTCAACATCCTTCTCTCCGCCCTGACTGTCGTCTTCATCCTCGTGGTGGTCGCACTGAAGCCGATGGCGGGGTACGCGGACGCCGCCCCGTCCACCACCGTCCTCGTCGCCCTCCTCGTCACGCTCATCCCCACCACCATCGGGGCCCTGCTCTCCGCGATCGGCATCGCCGGCATGGACCGGCTCGTGCAGCGCAACGTCCTCGCCATGTCGGGCCGGGCCGTCGAGGCGGCAGGTGACGTGAACACCCTGCTCCTCGACAAGACCGGAACGATCACCCTCGGCAACCGTGAGGCCGCCGCCTTCATCCCGCTCCCAGGAGTGGAGGCCGCCCTCCTGGCCGACGCGGCCCAGCTCTCCTCGCTCGCCGACGAGACCCCCGAGGGACGGTCCGTGGCCGAGCTCGCCCGGCGGCAGTACGGTCTGGAGGCCCCCGCCGAGGGCGAACTGGCGAACCCCCGGTTCGTGGAGTTCAGCGCGCAGACCCGGATGAGCGGCGTCGACCTGCGCTGGGACGGCGGCGCCTGCCACATTCGCAAGGGGGCCGCGGCCCAGGTCGTCGCCTGGGTGGAGATGTACGGGGGCGCGGTGCCACCCGAGGCCCGAGACTGGTCCGACGCGATCGCGGACGCCGGCGGCACGCCCCTCCTCGTGGCCCTGCACGACGGCGACGGCCCGCGGGTGCTCGGGATCGTCCACCTCAAGGACGTCGTGAAGGAGGGCATCCGGGAACGGTTCGCGGAGCTGCGCCGCATGGGCATCCGTACCGTCATGGTTACGGGTGACAACCCGCTCACGGCCCGGGCCATCGCCCACGAAGCCGGCGTCGACGACTTCCTCGCCGAGGCCACCCCCGAGGACAAACTCGCCCTGATCCGAAGGGAGCAGGAGGGCGGAAAACTGGTCGCGATGACCGGCGACGGCACCAACGACGCCCCGGCGCTCGCGCAGGCGGACGTCGGCGTGGCGATGAACACCGGCACGTCAGCCGCGAAGGAGGCCGGCAACATGGTCGACCTCGACTCCAACCCGACCAAGCTCATCGAGATCGTCGAGATCGGCAAGCAACTCCTCATCACCCGAGGCGCGTTGACCACCTTCTCGATCACGAACGACGTGGCGAAGTACTTCGCGATCATCCCCGCGATGTTCTCGGGCGCGTACCCGGGGCTCGAAGCACTGAACATCATGGGGCTGAGCAGCCCCACCTCGGCGATCACCTCCGCGATCATCTTCAACGCCCTGATCATCGTGGTTTTGATCCCGCTCGCCCTGCGCGGCGTCCGCTACACCCCGGCGTCCGCGCACGAGCTGCTGCGCCGCAACCTGCTGGTGTACGGACTCGGTGGCCTCATCCTCCCCTTCGTCGGCATCAAGGCCATCGACCTGCTCGTCTCCACCGTCCCCGGCCTGGGGTGAATTCCCGTCAGGGCTCCGTCAGGGAAAGACTGTTGAGCTTGCGAGCGGACCGATCCGAGGCTTCGATGGAGAGCATGGACAGCGCGTGGCTCCTGCTCGACCGGCCGCCCCATCGGGCGCCCCGCTGCCCGGAGACCGCAGTACGCCGCTGATCCTCTCCGGCCCTGCCACGGGGGCGTCGTGACCTCTCGCGTCCGGCGCCCCTTCTCCGTACCCGAACACCTTCGAAACCCGTAAGGGACTGACCAGTCATGTCCGTTTCCGACCTTTCCTCCCGCACCGTCCTGGTGACCGGCGCCACCTCCGGCATCGGCCACCAGACCGCCCGGCTCCTCGCCGAGCGCGGCGCCACCGTCCTCGTCCACGGCCGCACCGCCGAGGAGGCGCACGCCGCCACCGACCGGCTCATCACCCTGGCCGACATCGACGAGGCCCGCCTGCACCCGCTCGGCGCGGACTTCACCCGCCTGGAGGAGGTCGAGCGCCTCGCGCACCGCGTCCTGGCCGAGCACCCGCGCCTCGACGTGCTCGTCAACAACGCCGGCATGGCCGCACCCGAACGCCACACCGTCACCGCCGACGGCAACGAGATCGCCTTCCAGGTCAACTTCCTCGCCCACTACCTCCTCACCCACCTCCTCGAACCCGCCCTCACCAGCGACCCCGGCGGCCGGGTCGTCAACGTCTCCTCCGTGCTCCACCGCACCGGCTCCATCCAGTGGAACGACCCCAACCGCGTCCGCCGCTACTCCCGCCTCGCCGCCTACGCCCAGTCCCAGCTGGCCCTCACCGTCTTCGCCGCCGATCCCCGGGTGACCGCCGTCTCCGTCCACCCCGGCATCTGTACCACCAGCCTCCTCCCCCTCTACGCGCACGAGGGCGTCGCCCCGGCCGAGGGCGCCGCCCATGTCGTGCGCCTCTGCGACCCGGCCACCGAGATCGTCAACGGCGCCTACTACGACCGCGACCAGCGCGTCACCCCGGCACCGATCGCCCTGGAGGAACGCAGCGTCAAGCGCCTCACCAAGCTCGCCGACCTCCTCGTCGGCCAGAACGCCTGAAGGGGGCACCGGACATGTCGAAGCGCGCCCGCAAGAAGAAGGCCCGCCGCAAGAAGAAGGCGAACCACGGCCGCAAGGCCGGCCAGAGCTGACCCTCTCCCGCCGTTCCCACCACGGGGCGGCCCGCACCACGACGGCGGGCCGCCCCGCTCCCCGTACTCCCGGAGGTTCCCGTGATCCCCCACCCCGCCCATCAGCCGCCCTCCGCCGCGCGGGCCTTCCCCACCGGCGCGCCCGGCACGGCGACCCTGGCCGAGCACGTCCTCGCCACCGGCCACGGCACCTGGTGGACCGACCGGGTCGTCCACCCCCGCGTCATCGCCGTCGCCAGCGGCCGCCACGCCCTCCTGGCCGGCGACCCCACCGCCCTCGCCCCCTCCGATCTCGCCCCGCTGGCCGGCCACTGCGTCGAGGCGTCCCCCCGCTTCCTGCCCGTGCTCGCCGCCGCCTTCGACCTCCTGCACCCGTGGGACCGCATGCTCTACGTACAACAGGCGGAGGCGGCCGCGACGCGGGTCCCCCACGGGACGACGGTCCGGCGCCTGTGCGCGGAGGACGGCCCGGCACTCGCCGCAGCCGGTCTCTCCCTCGGGCGGCCCTTCGCCACCTGGGGCGGTCCCGACGGCCTCGCCCGTTCCGGGCACGGCTGGGCCGCCTTCCGCAAGGAACGGGTCCTGGCCGTGGCCTGCTCCCGCTTCACGGGCAGCCGGTACGAGGACGTGGCCTGCGCCACCGACCCCGCCGAGCGACGGCAGCACCTCGCCCTCGCCTGCGTCGCTGGCCTGACCGCCGACATCACCGCCCGCGGCCGGACCGCCACCTGGAGCTGCTCCCGCGAGAACCGGGCGAGCCGTCTGCTCGCCTGGACCTCCGGGTTCCGACTCCACCGCGAGTACGTGCACCACACCACCGGCCCGCACACCGCCGTCAGCGGCACGTCAAATCTGCGGGCCGCCGCGTAAACAGCGCGTAGCCCACACCACGCACACGGGGTGCCCGGCCCTAGCGTCAGCGCCATGCAGCCACCGCTCCCCCCACCCCGCCCCGCCGCCGACGTGCTGCACGACGCCGGATGGCCCGGTGAGGCCCGGGCCGCCCTGCTCTGCTCGGGTCTCCTGCTCGGCGTCGCGCTGGTCGTCGATGCGGGAACCCCGCACGGCCTGACCTTGTGGGGAGTCCTGGGCTGCATCACCCTGTGCGTGCTCCTGCTGGTCATCCTGCTGCCCACCCGGGTGAGCGCCGCGCCAGGCCGGCTGATGGTCCAGGGCCTGTGGACCACGAGGACCGTGCGCACCGACCGGCTCGTGGCGGTCGTCTGGCCCGCGGACACCGCCGGGCGCCTCGCGCTGCGGGACGAGGACGGCACCCGGGCCGAGGTCGACCTCCGCGTCCTCCTCACCAACCCGGCCCTGTGGCTCCGCGTCGAAGCGGACGCACGCACGTCCCGCGCACACGGCACCCTGGATCACGGCACGGCCGACCTCGCGCGGCTCGCCCTACACGTCCATTCCGAGACGGCCCGCACCGTCCTCAGGGTCTCCGGTCTGGACTAGCGGCCCCCAGGCTTCGAGCGCGACCGCGGCGAGTCCCGCCAGGTCGACGGCGACGAGCCGCGCCTCCACCGGGACCGGTACGGCTCCGGGAGTGGGTGTCAGCAGAAACCGGCCCCGCACCATGCCGCCCGCCACCGCCGGCAGCTCGGTCTCCCCGTCCGGCCACCCCTGACGCTCCAGGTCCCAGATCCAGCCCTCCACCCGCACCGACCCGTCCGTCTGCAGTCTGGGCGGCGGAGAACCGACGGTCTCCGCGTCGCGGGTGAACCGGCACTCCCGCAGCTCCAGCACCTCCGCCAGGTCCCGCCGCACCCGGTCGATCAGCTCGGCCTTCGTGCCGCCGCCCGAGCGCGCCAGGCGGATCGTGCGGTGCAGACGCTCCAGGTGCTCCGCGTCCGTGCCCGCGACCGACCGCATCACGCGGGCCCGGGCGGCGAGCTGGGACACGAGCAGACCGACGACAAGCAGCAGGAGCGCCGTCTCGACGTCAGCCCGGTCCCGGATATCGAAGCTCTGGTACGGCTCGGTGTGGAAGAAGTCGAACCAGGCCACCGCCGACACCGCGGCAAGGGCGCCGGCCCACCGGTTCCCCAGCGCCGAGACGGCGACGACCACGACGACCAGCACCAACGCGAGGTTGGTGGGAGCGACGCTCGCACGGACCGGCAGCAACGCTAGCGCCACCAGGAAGGGCGCGATGACCGCGGCCGCCACGGCGGCCACGTCCCGGAACGGCATACGCATCGTCGGCCTCCTCGGTGGCCCCCATACGCCGGGTACGCCTCAAGGCTGCGCCCGGTGTGAGGAAGGTGACGCCCGACCGGCGGATCTTGACGCTTCCCTGACGCGCTCGACGGGTGGACCCTCTCACCCGCTGCTTACGCTGGCTCGGCCGCGCGACCAGCGGCCGGAATCCCTTCCTCGAGCAGACCCCAGGAGCACCCCCATGGCCACCACGGACGAGACGCGCGGCAGCAGGCTGCGCGCGTGGATGCTGGAAGGGCTGTCCGACATGGGCAAGGGCAAACCCTCCCGCCCGAAGGAGACGGCCCCGGACGCCGGACACAAGGGGCAGCCCTGGTGGCGCGTGATGTGCCTGACCGGCGTCGACTACTTCTCCACCCTCGGCTACCAGCCCGGCATCGCCGCCCTGGCCGCCGGCCTCCTCTCCCCCATCGCGACGATCGTCCTGGTGATCGTGACGCTGGCGGGTGCCCTGCCGGTCTACCGGCGGGTGGCGGAGGAGTCCCCGCACGGCGAGGGCTCGATCGCGATGCTGTCGCGCCTGCTGTCCTTCTGGAAGGGCAAGCTCTTCGTCCTCACCCTGCTCGGCTTCGCCGCCACCGACTTCCTCATCACCATCACCCTGTCGGCGGCCGACGCCTCCACCCACCTCGTGGAGAACCCGCACCTGGAGTCGGCGCTCCACGACAAGCAGGTGATCATCACGATGATCCTGATCGCGCTGCTCGGCGCGGTCTTCCTCAAGGGCTTCCTGGAGGCGATCGGCGTCGCCGTCGCCCTCGTCGGGATCTATCTCGCGCTGAACGCCGTCGTCGTGGTCACGGGGCTGTGGCAGGTGATCACCGAAGGCCACGTCGTCACCGACTGGACGGCCGCCCTGACCCAGGAGCACGGCAACGTCTTCGTCATGATCGGCGTCGCGCTGATCGTCTTCCCCAAGCTCGCCCTCGGCCTGTCCGGCTTCGAGACCGGCGTCGCCGTCATGCCGCACGTCAAGGGCGACCCGGGCGACACCGAGGAGCGGCCCGCCGGCCGGATCCGGGACACCAAGAAGCTCCTGACGACCGCCGCGCTGATCATGAGCGTCTTCCTGATCTGCACCAGCTTCATCACCACCGTGCTCATCCCGCACGAGGAGTTCGAGTCCGGCGGCAAGGCCAACGGCCGCGCGCTCGCCTACCTCGCCCACGAGTACCTCGGCAACGCCTTCGGCACCGTCTACGACGTCTCGACCATCCTCATCCTGTGGTTCGCGGGCGCCTCCGCCATGGCGGGCCTGCTCAACCTGATGCCGCGCTACCTGCCGAAGTACGGCATGGCTCCGCACTGGGCGCGGGCCGTCCGCCCGATGGTGATCGTCTTCACCCTGGTCGCCTTCCTGGTGACGTGGATCTTCGACGCCGACGTCGACGCCCAGGGCGGCGCCTACGCCACCGGCGTCCTGGTGCTCATCTGCTCGGCAGCCATCGCGGTGACCATCGCGGCCCGCAAGGCAGGGCAGCGCGGCTGGACGATCGGGTTCGGGATGATCTCCGTCGTCTTCCTCTACACGACGGTCGTCAACGTCATCGAACGCCCGGACGGCGTGAAGATCGGCGCCTGCTTCATCGCCGGCATCATCCTGATCTCGCTGCTCTCCCGGCTCGGCCGCGCCTTCGAGCTGCGGGTCACCCACGTCGAGCTCGACGACATGGCCGAGCGGTTCATCCGCGACGTCGCCAGCCGGACCCCGCGCTTCATCGCCAACGAGCCGGACAATCGCGACGCGGAAGAGTACCGGTCGAAGAAGGACCAGATCCGCGCCGACAACGACCTGCCCGGCACCGAGGACTTCGTCTTCATCGAGGTCACCGTCACCGACCCCTCCGAGTTCGAGGCCGGCCTCACCGTCCGCGGCGAGGTCATGCACGGCCGCTACCGCGTGCTCACCGTCGAGTCCTCGTCGGTCCCCAACGCCCTCGCGGCCCTCCTGCTCCACGCCCGGGACATGACCGGCGTCCGTCCGCACGTCTACTTCGAGTGGACCGAGGGCAATCCGTTCGCCAACTTCCTGCGCTTCTTCCTCTTCGGTCAGGGCGAGATCGCCCCTGTCACCCGCGAGATCCTCCGCGAGGCCGAGTCCGACCGCGACCGCCGCCCGCGCGTCCACGTCGGCTGACCGGGCGGCCGCCCATCGGCCCTGGTGAAGCGGCCGGTCGTGAAACCCGTGGCGGCGGGGTCCACATCCGGCGGCATGTCCGCGTCGGAGGCATGGCGGACACGATCCAGCCGGCTAGCGATCCCGGAGCCGGAACCTCAGTCGGCAGATCACGGCGTCGGTGTCCCGGCGTACGGCATGGGCGACGACGGCGCCGCGCTGGTTCTGCAGCAGCCGCTGCCACAGGCTCTCGGGCTCGGCCTCAGGGATGAGGACGGTGACACGGGTTGCGGAGTCGGCGTCGCGCAGTGCGCGCACGTAGGCGCTGATGGGCCGGCCGAGCGAGCGGCGTTCGAAAGGGAGCCGGACGAGCTGGACGCCCGGGTTCCACAGGGCCCAGTCCCGCTCCAGGGCCTCGGTGGCAGCCAGGTCCTCGGGGTCCGGATGGCAGACGGTCACGGCGCGGACCTCGTCGCCGAGGGAGACGGCGGTGGTGAGGGCCTCGCTGGTGAGCCGGGTGAGCGAGGAGACGGGGACCAGGACCAGGGAGCGCTCACGGTGCGGCGGCTCAGGGATCCTGCCCACGCCGAGGCGCTCACCGATCCGCCCGTATGCGCGGTGGACGGTCTCGAAGGCGAGGACGAGTGCGGGCAGGGCGATCACGATCAGCCAGGCCCCGTCGTGGAACTTGGTGGCGGTGACGACGATCGCGGAGACACCGGTCAGGACGGCGCCGAGGCCGTTGAGGAAGGCCCTGCCCCACTGCCGGGTGGCCCTCCAGTGCAGGACCATGCCGGTCTGGGCGATCGTGAATCCGACGAAGACGCCGATCGCGAAGAGCGGCACCAGGGTGTTCGTGTCGCCGCCGGAGAAGAGCAGCAGCGCCGCCGACACCACGGCGAGCCACACGACGCCGTGCCGGTGCACTTGCCGGTCCGCCTTCAGGCCGAAGACGTGCGGTGCGTAGTTGTCACGGGCCAGCAGCTTCAGCAGGACGGGCAGACCTCCGAAGGACGTGTTCGCCGAGAGGGCCAGCAGCACCATGGTGGCGAACTGGACGACGTAGAAGGCCCCGTTGTGGCCGAGGGAGGCGTCGGTGAGCTGGGCGAGGACGGTGACGCCCTCCACCGGCTGGAGGCCGAAGCGGGAGATCAGGACGGACAGGCCGATCAGCATCACGCCGAGCAGCGCGCCCAGCGCGACCTCCGCCCGCATCGCACGGCGGGCGGCCGGTGCCCGGAAGGACGGCACCGCGTTGGCTATCGCCTCCACACCGGTCAGCGCGGAGCAGCCGGAGGCGAACGCCTTGAGGAGGAGCAGAGCGCCGACGGTGGTGGCGTTGTCGGCGAGGACGGAGGTGTGCCCGTCGGAGGCCGCGGTGGAGACGGGCGCGTCGCGGAACAGGCCGACGGCGATCACGACGAGGATCGCTCCGACGAAGACGGCGGTGGGGACGATGAAGGCGCGGGCCGAGTCGACGATCCCGCGCAGGTTGACGGCCGTGATGAGCACCAGGACACCGAGGCAGATCACCAGCCGGTCGCCGTACAGGCCCGGGAAGGCGGACGTCAGCGCGGCCACGCCGGCGGTGACGGCGACGGCCACGTTGAGGACGTAGTCGAGGACCAGCGAACCGGCCGCGACCAGGCTCGTACGCCGCCCCAGGTGCGCCTTCGCCACGGCGTAGGAACCACCGCCGTCCGGGAACGCGGCGATGACCTGCCGGTACGAGGCGACCAGCACCGCGAGCAGCCCCGCGATGGCGAGCGTCACCGGCAGCGTGAACCCCAGCCCGTACCCGCCGGCGGCCGCGAGGACCAGCACGATGGCCTCGGGCCCGTACGCCACCGATGCCATCGCGTCCAGGGACAGGGCCGCGAGCCCGGTGACGGCGGTCAGCTTGTGCCGCGCGCCGGTATCGGGCGGTTCCTCGGCGCCGGGTACGGCGCCCTTCTCAGCGGTCACGGTGGTCATGCGGACGGACTCCTTCGGATCGGGCTCCGCTCAGCTTCCGCCCGCCTCCCGGCCCTGTCCGCCCTTCCTGGCGCGTTCTTGGCGCCGCTCCTCCTTCTCCTGACAACTCCTTGACGCCCGCCTCCGCACAGCACGGGGGCATCAGGGTGGTGTGAAGACTTCCCGGGCATCGGCAGTCCTGCCCGACCGCAGACCTACAGTGCGCCCCATGAGCCCACATGACGGACGCCTGCCCTCCGACCACCGCGTGCGCCGCCTCTCCCGCACGCTCTTCGTCGGCGCATCCCTCACGAGCGCCGTCGGGCTGGCCCTCGACAGCATGTGGCTGCTCGCCGTCGGCGCGTGGCAACTCATCGCAGCCGTCATCCTGGAACTGGTCTACCGCCCGTGACCGCCAACATCACGGCCCCCTGAATCGCCGACAGCGACTACCTCATGGCCGAGGACGTCCTCCGCATCAGCATCGAGATGGATAGCCCCGCTCGCCAGGCTGAGCACACACCAGTTGGGGATGGTGACCACGCCGCGGTGCGGGGGGGCCAATGCAGTTCACAAGGCCGTCCCGTGAAGTCTTCCGCTGCTGGACCGGGCGGTGCTTATCGCGTCCTGCTAGCGCGCGAGGCTGGCCGTTCGGCAGCTCGCTCCGGTATTCGGGGTGCCCAAGTCGGCAGCAGACCGCATCATCGACCACCTGGGGTCGATGCTAGCCCTCCAGCCCGAGACCACACGCAGAGGCTCTGCCACCGACAGCGCGGCGAAGACCACCCAGATCGCTCCGTCTGCGGGCTCAGCCCTCCACGAATCGTGTCCGCACAGTAACCGAGGGCAAACCCTGTCGGGACGGCAGAGGCACGAACCGCGGCGTACTCGCCGAAGGCTCCCGTCGGGACGGACCGTCGAGCACGCGCACCACACGATCACGTTCCTCGCCCGAGAGACGAGCCAGCAGGGCCACGACCCTGCCCAGCTCGTCCTCGCTCGACGTCATCGATCACCCGCCAGGTCTAGATCACGCTCGGACGCATCGAGAGGAGTCGACGCCTGCTTCGGCCGACGCCATGGATGAGCGATCGGCTGAGACACCCCTCGCCACCAAGCATCCGCAGGCAGCTTTCCCGCCGGCTCGAACGGCTCGCCGGGCCGGGGGAACGCCACCGCCTGCCCCGCCTCCTCCGCCGCGTCCTTCGTCCACTCCCCAGGCTCCGCCCACGCATGCGGAGCCAGGTTGAAGGTCGCCCAGTGGATCGGCAGCATCACACCGCCCGGACCACCTCCCTGCAGGTCAAGGTGGGCCTGCACCCCCTTCGCGGGCGACATGTGAATGTCTGGCCAGGCCCCGGGCATCGGCGTATAGTCCGTGTGGTTCTTGGGCCAGAACTCGGCGTACGCGCCGATCTGGATCATCGTCACGTCGAAGGGGCCGTGGGCCGCGCCGATGTCCTTGAAGCCCTGGAAGTAGCCGGTGTCGCCGCTGTGGAAGACGCGGTGGCGCGGGCCGCGGACGGACCAGGAGGCCCAGAGGGTGTGCTGCCGGTTGCGGATCGCTCGGCCGCAGAAGTGGCGGGCCGGGGTGGCGGTGAGGGTGACGTCGCCGACCTCGGTGGACTCGTGCCAGTCCAGCTCGCGCAGACGGGAGGCGGGGACGCCCCAGTGCTCCAGGTGGGCGCCGACGCCGAGCGGGACGGCGAAGAGGGTGTCCGTGCCGGCCAGCGCCTTGATCGTCGGCAGGTCGAGGTGGTCGTAGTGGTCGTGGGAGATCACGACGACGTCGACCGGGCCGAGCGCGGCCAGCGGCGCGGGCGCCGGGTGGAGCCGGCGGGGGCCGACGAAGGAGAAGGGCGAGCAGCGCTCTCCCCAGACCGGGTCGAAGAGGATCCGTACGCCGTCGATCTCGGCGAGCACGCTGGAGTGGCCCAGCCAGGTGATCCGCAGGCCGGTGGCGGCGGGGCGGGCGAGGTCCGCCACGGTCGTCGGGTGGACGGGGATCACCCCGTTCGGGGCGCGGCGGGCACGCGCCTCCTTCTCGAAGTAGATCTTCATCAGGTCCGTCGTGGAACCGGAGGGGCCGCGGCGGGCCTCCTCGGGGTTCTGGAAGACGCCGTCGGCGAAGTGCGGCGAGCGGCGGATGCGGGCCAGCCGCTCCCCCGTGGGCTCGGCGCCGAAGGACTCGGGACGCAGGGCGCGCAGCCGGTCCCGCAGCGGACGGTCGGAGCCGGTACCGGTCACAGGTCCTCCTGATCGATGGGGGTCGTTCCATTATGGGCGGCCGGGCCGGGGACGGGCAGGGCCTCTCGGTCATACTGAACCGGCGTTCAGTAACCCGCCCCGCCCGAGACGAGGAGTCCCATGACCGCCGGCCCGCTGCTCTCCCTCACCTGGACCGACCACGTCACCGGCCGCCGCGGCCATCTGGTCGTCGACCGGCTGGTCAGGGGCGTCGCCAGCGGCGGGCTGCGGATGCGGGAGGGGTGCACCGCCGAGGAGGTCGCCGGGCTGGCCCGGGGGATGACCATGAAGGAGGCGCTGCACTACGACCCGTCCGCGCGGTACGTGCCGCTGGGCGGCGCCAAGGGCGGCATCGACTGCGATCCGCGCTCCCCCGAGGCGTACGGCGTGCTGGTCCGCTACCTGCGGGCGATGCGGCCGTACGTGGAGCGGTTCTGGACCACCGGGGAGGACCTGGGGCTCAGCCAGGAGACGGTGGACCGGGCGATGGCCGAGGCCGGGCTCGACTCCTCGGTGCAGGCCGTCTTCCCGCTCCTGGAGGACGAGGCGGCGGCCCGGAAGCGGCTCGCGGACGCCTTCGCCGTCGAGGTCGAGGGCATCGGCCTGGACGCGCTGGTCGGCGGGCTCGGGGTGGCCGAGTCGGTGCTGGTCGCGCTGGACCGGGCCGGACGGCCCCACGCGGGCACCCGGGTCTCCGTGCAGGGCTTCGGCACCATGGGCGCGGCGACCGCCCGTTTCCTCGCCCGGGCCGGGCTGACGGTGGTCGCGGTCGCCGACGTGCGCGGCACGGTCGTGAACCCCGGCGGGCTCGACGTCGAGGCGCTGATCGCGGCCCGGGACGGGCACGGCACCGTGGACCGGGCGGCGCTGCGCCCGGGCGACCGGGAGGAGGCCGGGGACGCCTGGCTCGCGGTCGACGCGGAGGTGCTGGTGCCGGCCGCCGTCTCGTACGCGATCGACGCCGCGAACCAGGGGCGGATCGGCGCCCGCTGGATCGCCGAGGCGGCGAACATGCCGGTGCTCCCGGACGCCGAGGCGGCGCTCGCCGCGCGCGGGGTGACGGTGCTGCCGGACGTGGTGGTCAACTCCTGCACCAACGCCTGGTGGTGGTGGACGCTCTTCGGCGACGTCGAGGCGGACGCGGAGCAGGCGTTCGCCCGGGTACGGAGCGCGATGCGGGCCCTGGTGGGCACGGTGCTCGACCGGGCCGAGGCCGACGGCGTCCTCCCCCGCACGGCGGCGCACGCCCTGGTGGCGGAGCGGCTGCCGGTGATCGCGGAGCGCTACGGCTGGTACTGAGCGGCCCGCTCGCGGGCCCGCCGTGTCGATCATGACTCCGGCATGTGCTGTGTAGGCTGCCCGGCGTGGCGAGAGTGCGGTTGAGCGTGGCCGAGCGGCGCGAGGAGCTGCTGCGGGCCGCCGTCGAGCAGATCGAGGCCCGGGGCGCCGCCGCCGTCCGGATCGCCGACGTGGCCGCCTCCCTCGGTGTCAGCAACGCGCTGGTGCTCTACCACTTCTCCACCAGGGAGCAGCTGGTCGCCGCGGCCTTCGCGCACGCGGCGGAGGTGGACCTCGGACGGCTGCGCCGGATCCTCGGCCGCCGCGGCTCGGCGGAGCGGCGGCTGCGCGCGGCCGTCCGCTGGTACGCCCCGACCGGGCAGGCCAAGGGCTGGCGGCTGTGGATCGAGGCGTGGGCGGCCGGGCTGCGCGACCCGGAGCTGCGCCGGGTCGCGGTCACCCTCGACCGGGCGTGGAAGACGGCGCTGACCTCGGTCATCGAGGAAGGGGTCGCCGCGGGCGAGTTCCCCTGCCCCGATCCGGCCGGTGCCGCCTGGCGGCTGACCGCCTACCTGGACGGCCTCGCCGTCCAGACGACGGTCTCCACGGGCGGCCTCTCCCGGTCGGCGATGCTCCAGTGGGCGGACGAAGCGCTCGCCCGCGAACTGGGCCTCCCCGCGCCGCCCCGGTCTCAGAGCAGTTCGTAGACCGCCGAGACGGTGACCTGCTCCTGGATCTCCCCGGGGGCGAGCGGCACGCTCGGCTCGTCGGCCGGCATGGACGGCAGCGCCCCGTGGCCGGGCCGCAGCGAGTCGCCCTCGCTGAGCGAGACCAGCCGGCCGAGGCGGTGGCCGCTCAGCCGGGCGTGCTGGGACGCCTTCTCGTACGCGTCCTTGTAGGCGGCCTCGCGGGCCTTGGCGCGCAGCTCCTTCGGGTCGGCCACGTCGAAGACGACGCCGTTCACCCGGCCGGTGTCCCCGGTGGCGCCGTTGACGGCCCCGATGACCTGGCCGGCCCGGTCGATCTCCCGGACCTTCACGGAGAAGGTCTGGCTCGCCTGGTAGCCGGTCACCTTGGACTCGCCGCCGGTCGTCTGGGTGTAGACGGGGGTCAGGGCGAGGCTGTCGGTGCGGATGTCCCGGTCCTCGACGCCCTCCTTGCGGAGGACCGCGAGGAGCGCCTCCGCGGCGGTGGTCTGCGCCGCCATCGCCTCCTTCGCCGTCGCCTTGGTGACCTCCACGCCCACGGAGAGGATCGCCAGGTCGGGGGCGGCTGACGCGCTGCCGCTGCCCGTGACGGTGACCGTCGCCGGGGTCTCGGACCGGGCGGCGGCGCGCGGTGCGGAGCGCTCGGGCGCGGCGGCCAGGGCGGGCGCGGCCGCGCCCAGGAGGAGCCCGCCGAGGACGGCGGTGGCGGCGAGCAGCCGGGCCGCGCGGACGCGGCGGTCCGGGCGGGTGGTCACGGGGCGGCCTGGGAGGGCGGTCACGGGGCGGTGCGGCACGGGCGGTCCCTTCGACGGGTGGGTGCCGGTGGCTCCGGCGGGCACATCCCAGCACCCGGGGCCGCCGCCTCCCGGGCGCCACTCCTGACCGGCGCCGCCCTTCACCTCTCCGTACCAGCGGCCGGGCGGTTCAGGTCTGCACGTACGGCTCGTACACCTCCGCACCGAGGCCGAAGGTCCAGGCGACGCCCTCGCGGGCGGTCCGGGTGGTGGGCGGCACGCGGAGCCAGTAGGTGCGGTGGCTGCCGTCCGGTTCGGGCGTCGAGTTGACCACCTCCACCATGACGACGTCCTCGTCGTCGGCCAGCTCGATCCGCCACAGCACGCCCGTCTCGTCGCGCCCTTCGGGACGGGCCCCGGAGTCGGCCAGGTAGCGCTCGTAGCCGTAGAACTCCAGCATCACGCGGCGGAGTTCGGCGTTCTCCTCCGCGCGGATCCGCTCCGGGTCGAGGTCCGCGAGCCCGGCGAGGAAGCCGGGCGTGACCGGCATGCCGCGCCAGGCGTGGAGGGCGAAGCCGTCCCGGTGGGCGAGGGCGGGGCCGTCGCCGCGGTCGAGCCGGCCGGCCTCGTCCCGGTGCAGCTCGACCGGGCGCTCGCAGACGACGGCGACCTTCTCGTACGGCCACCACCAGCCGGCCTGCCCGGCGACGGCGGCGAGCCCGGCGAGCCGGGTGCCGTGGCCGTCGAAGGCGGCGAGCCAGGCGGCGTCCTGCTGGCCGAGCACCGCGTCGTACAGCAGCTCGCGGCCGGCGAGCCCGGTGAGCGCGCCGGGCTCCTCCCGGTCGCCGAGCACGTCCAGGACCGCGGCCCTGACCCGCTCGGCGAGCGCCCGCGTCGGCTCCCAGAGCCGGGCGCCGGTGGCCTGCCAGTGCGCCGTCCAGCCGGCCGGGCCGAGCGCGTCGTGGAGCCGGCGCCGCTCCTCGGCCCAGGGCAGGGTCCGCACCTCCTCGCGCACCGAGCGTCCGCGGTCGGCGAGGCCGGCGACCAGCTCGACCCCGGCGAGCGGCGACTCCGCCCAGACCACCCGCTCCGGCGCGGGCAGCGCGGCGCACTCGTAGGCCAGCCGGATGCCGTCCTCGGCGGCGGCCCGGTCGGCGGGCCCGGTGGCGGCCGCGACGGCCCGCCACTTCTCGTACACGTCACCGTCGTTCATCGTTCCGTCCCCCACGTCGCCTTCCGTCCCCTCGTCCTCAGTCCGCCACGATCCGGTACGCGCCCGGCACGTACTCCCGCTGCCGCACCACCCGGTACCAGCCCTTCGGCAGCACGATCGGCGCGTGCTCCTCGTGCACCAGCCGCCCGCCCTCGGGCAGTTCGAGCAGGAACGGGCCGTACGGCCCCGGCTCCCGCACCAGCCGGCCGGGCCCCGGTATCGCGTGGGCGTGTCCGGTGACCTCGCCGAAGGCGAGCACGAGCCGTCCCCGGCCGTCCCTCGGCTCGCCCCGCGCGTCCTTCGCCCGGGCGGGCACGGCCCGCTCGTCGACGGGCACGATCAGCACGTCCCCCTGCCGGTACATGCCTCTCCCCTTTCCCGTCCGGAGCCCGGTGCCCGAACACGAGAACGACGCTAGAGGCCGCCACTGACAACGCGTCCGGTCCGGGCCCCCGCCGCCCCCGGCTGTCGGTGGGACTTGGTAGAACTCTTGCCGTCAGTCCGTACAGGCGTCAGCCCGAACAGGCGTCAGCCCGAACAGGCGTCAGCCCGTACACCCGTCCGTCCGCACACCCGTCCGTCGTCTGGAGCACCGTCATGACCATTGGGGCCTACCTGGAGGAGTTCCACGGCCTCCCCGTCCTCGACTTCGCGGACGCCTCCGCGGGCGACGCCCTCCCCGACGCGGCGGCCGTGGCGTGGCGGGTGTCGGGCGCGACGTACCGCGACGGCGACGACCCGGAGTGGGGCGGACTCTTCGAGGACTTCCTGAAGACCGTCGACACCCACCGGGTCCGCGCGATCGTCGTCGGCGGCTGGGAGGACGCCTACGACACGTCCTCGGCCGCGATCGTCACCGCCCTCATCGCCGCCAACGACCGGCTGACCGGCCTGGAGGCCGTCTTCCTCGGCGACATGACCGTCGAGGACTGCGAGATCTCGTGGATCGTCCAGTCCGACGTGACCCCGCTGCTCGCCGCCTACCCGGCGCTGCGGGAGTTCGGGGTGCGCGGCGGCAGCGGGCTCGCCTTCCCGTCCATGCGCCACACCGGCCTGGAGACCCTGGTCGTGGAGACCGGCGGGCTCCGCGCCGAGGTGGTGCGCGGCATCGCCGGCAGCGACCTGCCCGCCCTGGAGCGCCTCGAACTGTGGCTCGGCACCGACGAGTACGGCGGCGACTCCTCCCCCGCCGACCTGGCGCCGCTGCTCTCCGGCGAGGCGTTCCCGGCCCTGCGCAGCCTGGGGCTGTGCAACAGCGTGATCGAGGACCAGGTGGCCGCGGCCGTGGCGAGCGCCCCGGTCGTCGCCCGCCTCGACCGGCTCGACCTCAGCATGGGCGTGCTCACCGACGAGGGCGCGGCCGCGCTCCTCGACGGCCAGCCGCTCACCCATCTGCGGGAGCTGGACCTGAGCCACCACTACCTCTCCGAGGCGATGGCGGAGCGGCTGACGGCCGCGCTCGCCCCGCACGGGGTGCGGGTCGTCCTGGACGACCCGCAGGAGGCCGAGGACGACGGCGACGGGGACGTCTGGCGCTACGTCGCCGTCGCCGAATGACCGCCGGTCCGCGCCTCGTCGTCGTCGGCGACCCGGCGGGGCGGCGCGTCGCGTTCTTCCAGGACGCGCTGCGCGCCGCCGGGCTGCCCGGGGCGCGGGCCGTCGGCTGGCTCGACGTGCTGCGCGGGCGGGCGCGCCTCGCGGCGGGCGAGACCGTCCGCGTCGACTCGCCCGGGGAGGTGCCCGCGGTGGACCGGCTGCTGCGCGACACCGACGACCCGGCCCGGGTGGAGGGCGGCCGGCTCTGGTACGAGCGGTTCACCGCGGCTGTCGCCGGGCTCGCGGCCGAGGCCGGGCGGGCCGGCGCGGTGCTGGTGGACGATCCGGCGGAGACGGCGGTCCTCTTCGACAAGCGGCTCACCCACGGCCGGCTCGCCGCCGCCGGGGTGCCCGTGCCGGCCTCGCCGACCTCGGGTCCCGGCGGGGCGCCGGTGCGCGGCTGGGACGACCTGGTCGCGCTGATGGCCGCCGCCGGGCTGCGCCGGGTCTTCGTGAAGCCGGCCCACGGCTCCTCCGCCTCCGGGGTCCTCGCCCTGGAGACGGCCGGCGCCGGCCGGGTGCAGGCGACCACCTCGGTCGAGCGGGACGCGGCCGGACGGCTCTTCAACTCGCTGCGGGTGCGGCGCTACACGGGGGCGCGGGACGTCGGCGCCCTGGTCGACGCGCTCGCCCCGGACGGACTGCACGTGGAGCGCTGGCTGCCGAAGGCGGTGCAGGGCGGCCGGGCCGCCGACCTGCGGGTGGTGGTCACCGGCGGGCGCGCCACCCACGCGGTGGTCCGCACCAGCCGCTCCCCGCTGACCAACCTGCACCTCGGCGGCGCCCGCGGCGACCTGGCCGCCGCCCGGGCGGCGATCGCCGCCGCCGGCGGGCGATGGGAGGACGCCCTCGCCGTCTGCGAGCGGGCGGCGGCGGCCTTCCCCGGCACCCGCTGCGTCGGGGTGGACCTGCTGCCCGGCACCGGCTGGCGCCGCTTCGCGGTCGGCGAGGTCAACGCCTTCGGGGACCTCCTGCCCGGCCTCACCGGCCTCCCCGGCAGCGGGGCGGAGGGCCTGGACACGTACGGTGCCCAGGTCGCCGACCTGCTGAACGCCGCCGGGACACCGACATCCAGCACCACAGGAACGAGCACCGCCCCGTGAACCAGCCCGACATGAACGAGGTCGTCGGCAGCCACGACCTGCTCCTGGTCACCCTGGACACCCTCCGGTACGACGTGGCCGCCGAGCTGGCCGCCGCCGGCCGCATCCCGAACCTGGCGCGTCACCTCCCGGGCGGCCGCTGGGAGCGGCGGCACGCCCCCGGCAGCTTCACCTACGCCTCCCACCAGGCGATCTTCGCCGGTTTCCTGCCGACGCCGGCCGCGCCGGGCCCGCATCCGCGGCTCTTCGCGGCCCGGTTCGCGGGCAGCGAGACCACCGCGGACGGCACCTACGTATACGACGCCCCCGACCTGGTCTCGGCGCTGGCCGCGGACGGCTACCGGACGGTGTGCGTGGGCGGTGTCGGCTTCTTCAACAAGCAGCCGCCGCTCGGCTCGGTCCTCCCCGGGCTCTTCCAGGAGAGCCACTGGGAGCCGTCCTTCGGGGTGGCGTCACCGACCTCGTTCGAGGCGCAGGTGGCGAGGGCGGAGGAGGTGGTGGCCGCGCTCCCGGCGGACCGCCGGCTCTTCCTCTTCGTGAACGTGGCGGCGCTGCACCAGCCCAACTGGTTCCACACGCCGGGCGCGAGCCGCGAGGCCGGCGACACCCGGGCCACCCACGCGGCGGCGCTGGAGTACGTGGACCGGCACGTCGGGCGCCTGTTCGCCGCGATGTCCTCCCGCCGCCGCTGCTTCGCGATCGTCTGCTCGGACCACGGCACGGCCTACGGCGACGACGGGTTCACGGGCCACCGGCTCGGCCACGAGGTGGTGTGGACGGTGCCGTACGCGCAGTTCACGCTGGACGGTCCCCGGGAAGGAGCCGCCGCGTGACCGGCGCCCGGCACCCGCGTCCGTACCGCTCGTACGTGTACGCCTACCCGCACAAGACGGCGTACCGGCCGCTGCCCGAGCGGCCGGAGCTGGCCGCGCTCTGGGCGGACGAGCCGAAGGACGCCCTGTCGCTCTACGCGCACATCCCCTTCTGTGAGGTCCGCTGCGGCTTCTGCAACCTCTTCACCCGGATCGGCGCCCCGGACGAGCTGACGACCCGCTATCTCGACGCGCTCGACCGGCAGGCCGTGGCGGTCCGGGAGGCGCTGGGCGACACGGCGCCGGTGCGGTTCGCGACGGCGGCGTTCGGCGGCGGCACCCCCACCTTCCTGACCGCCGCCGAGCTGGAGCGGCTCTGCGACATCGCCGAGCACCGCATGGGGGCGGACCTGCGGGCGGTGCCGCTCTCCGTCGAGACCTCGCCGGCCACCGCCACCGCGGACCGGCTCGCGGTGCTCGCCGCGCGCGGCGCGACCCGGCTCAGCATCGGCGTGCAGAGCTTCGTGGACGCCGAGGCGCGGGCCGCGGTCCGCCCGCAGCGCCGCGCGGACGTGGAGGCGGCGCTCGGCCGGATCCGGGACACCGGCGTGCCGGTGCTCAACATCGACCTGATCTACGGGATCGACGGGCAGACCGAGGAGTCCTGGCGGTACTCGCTGGACGCGGCGCTCGCCTGGCGGCCCGAGGAGCTGTACCTGTACCCGCTGTACGTGCGCCCGCTGACCGGGCTCGGCCGCTCGGCCCCCGCCGAGTCGGACCGGGAGTGGGACGAGCGGCGGCTGCGGCTCTACCGGCAGGGCCGCGACCACCTCCTCGCGGAGGGCTACGAGCAGGTGTCGATGCGGATGTTCCGGCGGGCCGGCGCGGCCCCGTCCGGACCCGACGACCACGCCTGCCAGACGGACGGCATGATCGGCCTGGGCTGCGGCGCCCGCTCGTACACCGCGGCGCTGCACTACTCCTTCGACTACGCGGTGGACATGCGGGAGATCCGCTCGATCATCGACGCCTACACGGAGACCGCGGACTTCTCCCGGGCCCAGGTGGGCCGCTGGGTGGACGGCGCGGAGGCGCGCCGCCGCCACCTGCTCCAGTCGCTGCTCCAGGCCCAGGGCATGGAGCTCGCCGGGTACGAGGAGCGGTTCGGGTCGGGGGCGTACGAGGACTTCGGTGCCGAGCTGGAGCGGTTCGCCGGGTACGGCTGGCTGGACGGGTCGGCGCCGGACGGGCTGCTGCGGCTGTCGGCGGAGGGGCTCGCGCACTCGGACGGCCTCGGTCCCGAGCTGTTCTCCCCCGCCGTACGGGCCGCGATGGCCGCGTACGAGCCGAAGTAGGGGCGGGCGTGGACCTGACGCTGCTGTACCGCGGGCCGCTCGCCTCCTGCGACTACGACTGCCCGTACTGTCCGTTCGCCAAGCGGCGGGACAGCCCGGAGACGCTGCGGGCGGACCGGGCGGCGCTGGAGCGGTTCACCGGCTGGGCGGCCGGGCAGGCCGGGGACCGTCTGCGGATCCTCTTCACCCCGTGGGGCGAGGGTCTGGTCCGCTCGTGGTACCGGCGGGCCATGGTCGAGCTGTCGCGGCTGCCGCACGTGGAGCGGGTGGCCATCCAGACCAATCTGAGCTGCCGGACGTCCTGGCTCGACGAGGCCGACCTCGGCACGCTGGCCCTGTGGTGCACGTACCACCCGGGCCAGACCCCGTACGACCGCTTCCTCGGCAAGGCGCTGGACCTGGCGGCCCGCGGCGTCCGGTTCAGCGTGGGCGTGGTGGGGCTGCCCGAGCACCACGGGGAGGCGCTGCGGCTGCGGGCGGCGCTGCCGGACCACGTCTATCTGTGGGTGAACGCCGCCGAGGGGCACGCGTACACCGACGCGGAGGCGGCGGCGTGGACGGGCATCGACCCGCTCTTCGGCTACAGCCGGCATCCGCATCGCTCGGCGGGGCTGCCCTGCCGGACCGGCGAGTCGGTGGTGTCGGTGGACGGCGCCGGGACGGTGCGGCGCTGCCACTTCGTCCCGGCGGAGCTGGGCAACCTGTACGACGGCTCGTACCGGGCCGCGCTGCGGCCGCGGGCCTGCCCCCTCGCCGTGTGCGACTGCCACATCGGCTACGTCCACCTGGAGACGCTGCCGCTGTACGACGTCTTCGCCGGCGGGGTCCTGGAGCGGATCCCCGCCGGCGGTCCACGAGCTACAGGGGCACGAGCTACAGGGGCATGAGGTCGGGGCGCTTCGCCTCGACGTGGTCACCGGAGCTCTCGCCGCGCAGCCGCCGGCCGATCCACGGCACCAGGTACTCGCGCGCCCAGAGGATGTCGTCCCGGCGGACCTCCAGCGGGCCGCGGGCGGGCAGCGGCGGCCACTCCTGGTCGGGGTCGGCGGGCACCGGCACGCCGAGGACCTGGGCGGCGCGCAGCGCGACCCGGGTGTGCCCCTCGGGAGAGAGGTGCAGCCGGTCGTCGTCCCAGGCGCGCCGGTCCTGGACCGATTTCAGCGACCACAGGTCGAGGACCGGGCAGTCGTAGCGGTCGGCGATGGCCCGGACGTGGGCGGTGTACGTGGCGATCTTGCCGCGCAGGTGCCTGAGCACGGGCACGTCGCGGGTGTCGAAGCCGGTGGTGACCATGACGGTGCCGACCGCGGAGGTGAGGTCGCGCACGGCCCGCTCGAAGCGCTCGGCGACGTCGTCGGGGTCGGTGCCGGGGCGGATGATGTCGTTGCCGCCGGCGCAGAAGGTCACCAGGTCGGGGGCGAGCTCCTTCGCCCGGGGGACCTGCTCCTCCACGATCTGGTCGAGGAGGCGCCCGCGGACGGCCAGGTTGGCGTAGCGGAAGTCCTCGGGGTCCGGCAGCTGGTCGGCGAGGAGCACCGCGAAGCGGTCCGCCCAGCCGACGTAGGTCCCGTCGGGGCCGGGGTCTCCGACGCCCTCCGTGAAGCTGTCACCGATCGCCGCGTACGACCCGAACGAACCGAACGCCTGCTTGCCTGTTTCTCTCGAATCGTCTGCCACGGAAGGACATCCTTCCTTTTCGGATGTGACCTACGCGACCGTAAGGAGGGGTTGACGGCGGGTGATATATGCCACCGCTAAAGAAATGGCCAAAGCCGGAATAGGGCGAAGGCCCGGCACCAGGGGTGCCGGGCCTTCGTGCGGCCGTTCGGCCGGACGGGTCAGAGGGAGACGCCGTGCTGGCGCAGGTAGGCCAGCGGGTCGATGTCCGAGCCGTAGCTCGGGGAGGTGCGGATCTCGAAGTGCAGGTGCGGGCCGGTGGAGTTGCCCGTCGAGCCGGAGAGGCCGATCTGCTGGCCGCCGCCGACCGACTGGCCGGCGGAGACGGAGAGGGAGGAGAGGTGGGCGTACTGGGAGTAGTTGCCGTCGGCGTGCTGGATGACGACCTCGTTGCCGTACGCGCCGCTCCAGCCGGCGGAGACGACGGTGCCGGCGCCGACGGCGCGGACGGTGGTGCCGGAGGAGGCGATGAAGTCGGCACCGGTGTGGTAGCCGGAGGACCACATGGAGCCGGAGGCGCGGTACGGGGTGGAGATGCCGCCGGAGACGGGGGCGACCCAGCCGGAGGAGGCGGCCTGCGTGCCGGAGCCGGCCTGCTGGGCAGCGGCGGCGGCCGGGGCGGCGGCGCGCTCGGTGGAGCGCGAGGCGCGGGTCTGCTCGGTGACCTCGGCCTTGGCCTTCGGGGCGGCCTTGCGCTCCGCCTTGGGCGCGGCCTTGGCGGCGGCGGGCTTCGGGGCGGCCTTGGCGGTGTTCTTGGCGCCGAGGGTGAGCTTCATGCCCGGGAGGATGAGCGAGGGGTTCTCGCCGACGACCTGGCGGTTGTCCGCGTAGAGCTTCTGCCAGCCGCCGGCGACGTCGTGCTCGGCGGCGATCTTGGACAGGTAGTCGCCGGCGACGACGGAGTACGTCTTCGGGGCGGCGGCCTTCGCGGCCGGCGCGGCGGCCGGGGCCTGGACGTGCGCGGCGGCGCTGACGACGGTGCCGGAGACGGCGGCCGGGGCGGCCTGCTCGGCGGCGTGGGCTCCGGTGGCGCCGATGAACGGCAGGGCGACGACGGCGCCACCGGTGCCGGCGGCGACCAGGCCACGGGTGATGAGGGTGGACTTCTGGCGGCGGTGCTTACCCTTCGCGGGCATGGCGAATTCCTCTCCGGCGCCTGCGAGGTGAGCTGTCGGGTTCGGACTGGAGATGCCCGGCCGCGTTTCTCACGCGGCTTCACCCCGAGCCGTCCTGCGTCGCGGGACCGGCGTACTTCCTTGGGTCCCCCGCTCCTGCCATGCGATGGGATGGGGTCGAATTCCGGACGGTGGCAGGATTCGGCGGTCCGACCGGATTGACGGCGACGCTAGACGAGCGGGGTCGGCGCGAACAAGCCGCGGAATTCACCGGGCATTCCGGGGCGATCTTCGGGCCCGGAATTCCGGTCACCCTCCGTCGATGACGGTCCCTCGATTCCCTTTTCCGGGAGGGGGATTGGACCGGGCGGTCGGCCACGATCCGTCACTTCTATGACGCTGCTCACGCGCCCGATGCCATCTCCCCCTCAACCAGGGCGCGTTACCCCAAGACTCCCAATACGGACAGATCACCCATTACCGGCCAGGGGGGTGCGCCGCGCCCCCGGTCCCGGGATGATTGCAGGGGGAACCGATCCCGTCCCGGCCCCGTGAACGCCTACCCCCTGGAGCATCCGTGACGCAGCAGCTGCCGCAGGTCCAGTCGCCCCTCGAACCCGGCGAGCCCGAACTCGCCGAGGTCCGCAACTTCCGGGACGTGGGCGGCCTGCCGACGACGGACGGACGCGCCGTCCGCCCCGGCACCCTGTTCCGCAGCGGCCACCTCGCCGACGCCACCGAGTCCGACGCGGCCTTCCTGGCCGGCCTCGGCCTGCACACCGTCTTCGACTTCCGCAACGCCGCCGACGCCAAGGTGGAGGGGCCCGACGTCGAGCTCCCGGGCGTGCGGAACGTGAACATACCGCTGAGCGACCCGGCCGACGGCAAGGAGTTCTGGCGGATGGTCCGGGAGGGCGACCTCGACACGCTGCGCGGCCTGCTGGGCGACGGCAAGGCCGCGGAGCGGATGACGAGCTCGTACCGCCGGATGATCGTGGAGCGGACCGCCGAGCACAGCCGGGTCCTGCACGCCCTCGCCGAGGACGCGGTCCCGGCCCTGATGCACTGCGCGGCCGGCAAGGACCGCGCCGGGCTCTCCATCGCGATCACCCTGCTCGCACTGGGCGTGGAGCGCGCGGCGATCGAGGCCGACTACGTGAAGTCCGACGCCCCGCACCGCCGCTACAAGGTGCGCCGCAGCTCCACCGCCCGGGACGCGATGGCGCCCGAGGTGATGGAGCTGCTGAGCCCGCTCTTCGACGCGCGGGTGGAGTACCTGCGGGCCGCCTTCGAGACGATCGACGCGACCTGGGGCTCCGTGGACGTCTACCTCTCGGAGGGCCTGAAGCTCGCTCCCGAGACCCGCGAGCGGCTGCGGCTGCGGTTCCTCACGGAGGCGTGACCGCCCCGGGACCGGCTACTGGTTCTGCCCGCCGAGCATGAAGAGCAGGTAGAGGAAGCCGGCGAAGAGGTGACCGGCGATCAGATACGCGAAGAGGCGCAGCACCAGCCCCTTGGGGAACTTGCCCTCCCCGCGTTCCTCGCCGGTGACCGGGACGGAATGAGCTGACTTGTCGGACATGTCGGTCGACCCTTCGGAGGCTCAGACGGGATGCGGGGCGCCGCCGCCCAGGCACAGCTCGGCGGCGGGGCTCTGCAGGAGGGTGTGGACGAACAACACCTCGGCGCCGGCGCGGCCGGCCGCGCCGATCCGGTGCGGGGTGAGCGAGTCGAAGTGCGCGCTGTCCCCGGGATCGAGCAGGTGCACGGTCTCGCCGAGCGCGAGCCGGACCTGCCCGTCGAGGACATGCAGCCACTCCTCGCCCGGGTGGACGCGCACGATGTCGGCCCGGGTGGCGTACGGCACGTGGACCCGGAGGCACTGCATGGCCCGGCCGGCGCCGCCGGCCTGCCGGTAGATCCAGCCGTCGGCCTCCACCGGCTCGGAGCGGCCGGCCCGGACCACCGGGTCGCGCTCGGGCGGGGTCTCCCCGAGCAGCTCGGCGACCGTCGTACCGTAGATACGGGCGAGGGCCAGCAGCATCGGCAGCGAGGGCTGCCGGTTCCCGGTCTCCAGGCGCGAGAGGTGCGCCGGGGAGAGCCCGGCCCGCTGGGCCGCGGCCTCCAGGGTGAGCCCCCGGCGCCGGCGCAGGGCCCGCAGCTGCGGGGCGACGTCGGGCACGAGCTCGGGGGCGGCGGTTTCCGGGGCGGAGCCCCGGGGGACGTGGTCCATACGTCCATTCCGCCAGGAACGTGCCTCTGAGGCAACTTTCTTGCCTCAGAGGCAAAAACTCGGGAAGCCCTGCCCGGGAGGCTCCGGGAGATCCCGGCTGTCAGCGCTGCGCGACCGCCTGCTTCACCAGCGTCTTCCCGAAGTCCCAGAGCAGCCCGCCGCCGCCGTGGGCGTCCTCCATGACCGCCGTGAAGGCGGTGACGAAGCGGTCCACGTCCGCCTCGTCGATCACCAGCGGCGGGATCAGCTTGATCACCTCCAGGTGGTCGCCGGAGACCTGGGTGAGGATCCGGTGCCGCTGGAGCAGCGGCACCACCACCATCTGCGCGA
The DNA here is from genome assembly GCF_000719555.1 of Streptomyces sp. NRRL F-5727. GTDB lineage: Bacteria > Actinomycetota > Actinomycetes > Streptomycetales > Streptomycetaceae > Streptomyces. The sequence continues at coordinate 185,283 of NZ_JOGX01000006.1, read as the reverse complement.
AGAGCCCCTTCCGGGCCGTCTGGAGCATCGCCCACCGGCCGCGCAGCCCCAGCGAGCTCGGCCGGCCGAACTCGATCCCGATCATCAGCCCCCGGCCCCGCACCGCGTGCAGCAGCTCGTACCGGGGCACCAGCTCCTCCAGGCGGCTCTTCAGCAGTCCGCCGACCCGCCGCACGTGCGCGACCGTCCCCTCGGACTCCATCACCGAGAGCACCGCGAGCCCGGCCGCCATCGCCTGCGCGTTGGAGCCGAAGCTGGCGGAGTGGACCAGGACCCGGTCCATGGACGAGTAGACCTTCTTGAAGATCCAGTCCTTGCCGAGGGTGGCGCCGACCGGCACGTACCCGCCGGAGAGCGCCTTCGCCACGCACACCAGGTCCGGCTCGACGCCGTCCTCGTGCTGGTACGCGTAGAAGTCGCCGGTCCTGCCGAGGCCGGTCTGCACCTCGTCGGCGATCAGCAGCGCCCCGTGCCGGTGGAGCAGCTCCTGGGCGGCGGCGAGGAAGCCGGGCGGGGCCTCGTGGACGCCCTTGCCCTGGATCGGCTCGACCACGAAGCCGGCCACGTCGCCCCTGCGGAGCTCGCGCTCCAGGGCGTCGAGGTCGCCGAGCGCGATCGCCGTGTCGGGGAGCAGCGGGTCGAAGCCCGCCCGGAAGCCCTGCTCGCCGTTGACGGACAGGGCGCCGGTGGTGAGGCCGTGGAAGGCGTGGTGGCAGTAGACGATCCTGGGCCGGCCGGTGGCGTACCGGGCGAACTTCAGGGCGGTCTCGACGGCCTCGGTGCCGCTGTTGCCGAAGAAGACCCGGTCGAGGTGGGGGCTGTGGGCGAGCAGCCGCTCGGCGAGCAGTCCCGGCAGCGGCGGGCAGTCGAAGCGGGTGAGGTCGGGGAGGTCCGCGTCGAGGACGTCGTGCAGGGCCTGACGGACGACGGGGTGGTGCCGGCCGAGGCCCATGACGCCGAAGCCGGCGAGCATGTCGAGGTGGTCGTTGCCCTCGGCGTCCCAGAAGTGGGCGCCGGCGGCCCGCTCGTAGACCTTGTCGAAGCCGATGGTGTGCAGCATCCGCGGCAGCTGCGGGTTGAGGTACCGGGCGTGCAGCCCGTACCGCTCGCCGCCGCGTTCGGCGAGCAGCGCCCGCAGGTCGAAGCCGTCGGTCATGGCCCGGCCCTCAGCTCCCCTGGACGGTCTCGCGGACCGCCCGCAGCGACTCCTTGAGCGAGCCCATGGTGGCGAGCACGGCGGTCGGTTCGTAGCCGCAGTGCGCCATGCAGTTGGCGCAGCGCGGGTCCTTGCCGCGGCCGTACTTGTCCCAGTCGGTCTCCTCGACGAGCTCGCGGTAGGTGGGGACGTAGCCGTCGCTCATCAGATAGCAGGGGCGCTGCCACCCGAAGAGGGAGTAGTTGGGGATCGCCCAGGCGGTGCAGGGGAAGTCGGCCTTTCCTTCGAGGAAGTCGAGGAAGAGCGGCGAGTGGTTGAGGCGCCAGCGGCGCCGGTTGCCGCCGGCGAACGCCTTCTTGAAGAGTTCCCTGGTCTGTTCGACGCCGAGGAAGTGTTCCTGGTCGGGCGCCTTCTCGTAGGCATAGGCGGGCGAGATCATCATTTCGTCGACCTGGAGGTCGTCGTTGAGGAAATTCAGCACCTCGATGATGGTCTGCGGGGTGTCGGTGTTGAAGAAGGTCGAATTGGTGGTGACCCGGAATCCGCGCCGTTTGGCTTCCTTGATCGCCGCGACGGCCTCGTCGAACACGCCTTCCTTGGCGACGGATTCGTCGTGGCGTTCGCGCAGTCCGTCGATGTGGACGGCGAAGGCGAAGTAGGGGGAGGGGGTGAAATCGGCGAGCTTCTTGCGCAGCAGCATCGCGTTGGTGCAGAGGAAGACGTACTTCCTCCGGGCGACCAGCTGGCGCACGATCTCGTGGATCTGGGGGTGCATCAGGGGTTCGCCGCCGGCGATGGAGACCATCGGGGCGCCGGACTCCAGGACGGCGCCGACCGCCTGGGCGACCGGCATGCGCTGCTTGAGGACGCCGGCCGGGTGCTGGATCTTGCCGCAGCCCTCGCACTTGAGGTTGCAGGCGTAGAGCGGCTCCAGCTCGACGATGAGGGGGAACTTGTCCCGCTTGCGGAGCTTCTGTTCGAAGAGATAGGTCCCGACCCGGACGGACTGACGGAGCGGCATGGCCATAACTCGCTCACCTCCTGGGGAGCAGCAGAGAACGGTGCCATTCGAAGAAGGGGGGAAGGACGGCACGAAGGACGCGGAAGGCCGATATTCCCCCGCGTACCGTGCCGATCCGGACCAGTTCGTGCTCGGGGGCGTCCACGACCACCCGTACGGCGGCAACGGGCCGGGGTCCGGCGGCCCGCGCGGTACCGAGGGTGGCGGCGGACTCCATGTCGACGGCGATCGCCCCGCCGGCGGCCAGCGCGGCCCGCTCGGGGCCCCGCACCACGTGGTCGGAGCCGGTCAGCGGACCCGTGTGCACGGTCCGTCCCGGCAGCGCCCGGGTGAGGGCCTCGACGAGGAGGTCGGTGCCGTCGCAGGCGGTGGCGCCGCCGGGGCCGCGGGTCTCCTCGGCGACGACCAGGTCGCCGGGGTGCATCCCGGGGGCGAGTCCGGCGCAGAAGCCGGAGGCGATGACGGCGGCCCCGTGCCAGCCCTCGCGGCCGAGGGCCTGTGACACCCCGCGGGCGGCGTGGACGGGTCCCATGCCGGTGCGGACCACCCGGACCGGCCCGGGCGCCTCTCCCCGGTCGCCGCCGCGCAGGGCGAGACGCTCGATGCCGAGCGCGCAGGCGACGAGCAGCGGCGGCACGGTGGTGCCCGGTTCCCCGGGCGGGCGGTCCATCACCCCTCCCGGTGGAGCGTGGGCTCGCCGTGCAGGTACCGGCCGAGCGCGGTGAGCGGGAAGACCTGCCGGTAGAGGTGGTAGTTGATGGAGAAGTCCCAGGGGAAGCCGGTGCCGGTGAAGTACGGCTCGTCCCAGGAGCCGTCCTCGTGCTGGGTCTCCGCCAGCCAGGCCACGCCCCGGCGGACCGTCTCCGACTCGCGCTCGCCGGCGGCCAGCAGGGCGATGAGGGCCCAGGCGGTCTGCGAGGCGGTGGAGGTGCCCCGGCCGATCCAGGACCGGTCGTCGTACGAGCGCAGGTCCTCGCCCCAGCCGCCGTCCTGGTTCTGGACGGAGGCGAGCCAGGCGACGGCCCGGCGGACCGCCGGGTGGGAGGCGGGGATCCCGGCGGCGGCGAGGGCGGGGAGCACCGAGCCGGTGCCGTAGACGTAGTTGACGCCCCAGCGGCCGAACCAGGCGCCGTTGGGATCCTGTTCGGCGAGCAGCCAGTCGATGCCCCGGCGGGTGCGGGGGTCCTCGGTCCGGCCCTCGTGGGCCAGCATCTCCACGACGTGGGCGGTGACGTCGACGGAGGGCGGGTCGATGACCTCGCCGAAGTCGCAGAAGGGCAGCTTGTTCGGCAGGACGCCGGTGTTGTCGGCGTCGAAGGCGGCCCAGGCGCCGTTGCCGGACTGCATCCCGGCGGTCCAGCGGGCGGCGCGGTCGACTGCGGCGTTCACCCGGGCGGGGTCGGGGTGGCGGACCCGGCGCAGCGCGAGGATCACCTCGGCGGTGTCGTCGATGTCCGGGTAGTTGTCGTTGTGGAACTCGAACGCCCAGCCGCCGGGCGGGAGTCCGGGCCGGCGCACGGCCCAGTCGCCGGCCTTGGTGATCTCCTCGCCGAGCATCCAGTCCACGGCCTTCACGAGGGCCGGGTGGTCGGCGGGCAGGCCGGCGTCGGCGAGGGCGATGGTGGCGAGGCAGGTGTCCCAGACGGGCGACTGGCACGCCTCGATCATGCGGACCGGGCCCTCGGGTTCCTCGCGCCAGACGGCGAACCGGTCCAGGGACTCCAGGCCGGCCCGCATGACCGGGTGTTCCAGGTCGTAGCCGAGCAGGTGGAGGGCGATGAGCGAGTAGACGGCCGGCGGCTGGATGCCGCCCCAGCAGCCGTCGTTCTCCTGCCGTTCGATGATCCAGCGGGAGGCGGAGTTCATGGCCGCCCGGCGCAGGCCGCGCAGGGCGAAGCGGTGGTAGACGTGCAGGGCCTTGTCGAGGCGCTGGAAGATGCCGTCCCAGCCGGTGAGCGGGGCGAGCGGGCGCGGCGGCGCCGGGCGGTCCGGGTCGGTGTGCAGCTCGTCGAGGGGGAAGGGCGCGGGGCGGACCGGGCGGTGCGCGGAGACGATGGCGAGCGGCACGATGGTCTGCCGGGCCCAGCAGCCGAAGTCGTAGATGTTCAGCGGGAACCAGGACGGCAGGAAGACCAGCTCGGGCGGCAGCTCGGGCAGGTCCTCCCAGCGCCACCAGCCGAAGAGGGCCAGCCAGATGCGGGTGAAGACGCGGGCGCCGGCGATGCCGCCGCGGGCCCGGATCCAGCCGGCGGCGCGGGCCATGTGCGCGGCCTCGGGCCGGTCCCCGGCCAGCCGGAGGGCGACGTACGCCTCGACGGTGGCGGACAGGTCGCCGGGCCCGCCGTAGAAGGTCGGCCAGGTGCCGTCCTCGTACTGCCGGCTCCGGATGTGGCGGGCGGCGGCGGCGAGGGTGTCCGGGTCGAGGATGCCGAGGAACCGGCGGAGCAGCAGGTCCTCGGCGTCCATGGTGACGTTGGTCTCCAGGTCGCCCTTCCACCACCCCTCGGGCGCCTGGCGGGCGAGGAGGTGGTCGGTGGCCCTGCGGACGGCGCGGGCGGCGGCCTCCTCCAGGGGCCCCGGGGCGGCGGCTGATGTGGTGCGGTGGTGTCGTGTGGTGCGTGCCGCGGGCGCGAGGGGACCGAGGGCCCCGGCGTTTCCGTCGGTCGTCGCTGTCATGGCTTCCCCTTCGTGGCAGTCGGTTTCCTCTGCTCCTGCGGGTCTGCCGTCGGCCGGCACCGGGTGGCGCCGGCCGGCGACTGCGCACTCATATCTGGCTGCTGGTGATCATTTCTTCCGTACGACGACGAAGTCGGCGAGGGCGATCAGCTGGTCGCGCACCCGGGCGGGCATGTCGACCTCGTGCAGGGCACGGAGCGCGATCGCGTGCTGGCGGCGGGCCTCCTCGGCGGTCCACTCGCGGCCGCCGGCCTCCTCGATGAGGGCGGCGCGGTAGGCGAAGTCCTCCTCGGTGAAGGAGTCGAACGCGGGGGACTTGGCGTCCTCGGCGAGCAGCCGGGCGAGCCGCTCGGACGCCTCCCCGCCGGCCGCGAGGGCGGCGACGACCGGCAGCGACTTCTTGCGCTGCCGGAGGTCGCTCCAGGTCTGCTTGCCGGTGGCGTCCGGGTCGCCCCAGATGCCGAGGAGGTCGTCGACGGCCTGGAAGGCGAGGCCGAGGTGGTAGCCGTACTCCTCCAGCTTGTCGGCGGTGCGGTCGTCGGCGCCGCCGAGGACGGCGCCGATCGAGACGGCGCAGGCGAGGAGGGCGCCGGTCTTGTTGCCCTCCATCTCCAGGCACTCCTCGACGGTGACCCGCTCGCGGTGCTCGTAGGAGATGTCCTGGGCCTGCCCGTCGATGAGCTTGCGGTTGGCCGTGGTCAGCCGGCGGGTGGCGCGGCCGGCCTCGACGGTGCCGAGTTCGAGCAGCACCTCGTTGGCGAGGGCGGAGAGCGCGTCGCCGACCAGGATCGCCTGGGCGGGGCCGAACACCTTCCACACGGTGTCGCGGTGGCGGCGCTGCTCGTCGCCGTCCATCAGGTCGTCGTGGAGCAGCGAGAAGTTGTGCACGAGCTCGACGGCGACCGCGCCGGGGACGCCGACCTCGGGCGCGGCACCGGCGGCCTCGGCGGAGAGGAGGGCGAGCGCGGGACGCACGGCCTTTCCGCTGTCGCCGTCGGTGGGGTTGCCCTGGGCGTCGATCCAGCCGAAGTGGTAGGCGGCCACGGTGTCCATGGGAGGCGCCAGGCGGCCGACGGCCGCCCGCATGACGGGGGTGGACAGGGTCCGCCCCCTCTCCAGCAGGGCGTTGACGTCGGCGGTGTCGACGGCCGGGGACCCCGGGGGCACGGTCGGCACGGTCTCTCCTCTGGTTCCTGTGATCACACTCATGCCGCCTCCTGCAGCGGATGGTCGTGGCGGCGGCCGAAGGCGGAGAGCGCGGCACCGGCGGCGCTGAAGCCGCTTCGGACGGCACCCTCCATGGTCGCGGGCCAGCCGGTGGCGGTCCATGCGCCGGCCAGGTAGAGGCCGGGCGCACGGGTGCGGGCACCGGGGCGAAGGCGCCCGACGCCCGGGGTGGGGGCGAAGGTGGCGGTCCGTTCCCGGGTGACGAAGAAGTCGCGGACGCCGGCGCCGCGGGCGGCCGGCAGCAGCCGCTCCAGCTCCGGCAGGTAGCGCGCGCGGAGTTCGGCGACGGGCACGTCGATCTCGTCCTGGGCGGCGGACTGCGAGATGGCCAGGTACTGGCCGCCGCCGGTGAGTCCGGCGGACTCGGTGCGGTCGAAGACCCACTGGACCGGGGAGCCGAGGGCGGTGAAGAAGGGCCGCTTCAGCACCTTGCGGTCGTAGACCACGTGCAGGTCGAGGATGGGCGCGGTGCCGATGTCGAGGAGCCGGTCGGCGTCGTCGAGGGCGCCCTCGGGGAGCAGGGCGTGGGTCTCGGTCTGCGGCACGGCGAGGACGACGGCGTCGGCGGTCAGGGTCTCGCCGGGCACCTCGACGGTCCACCGGCCGTCGCCGGTGCGGGAGATCCGCTCGGCCTTGGTGCGCAGCAGCGTCCGGACGCCGAGTCCGTCGAGGGCCTTGGCGGCGAGGGTGTCGTGGAGCCGGCCGAGCGGCACGTGGGCCCAGCCGATGTCGGCGGCGCCGGGGTCGGTGAGCAGCCCGGTCTTGAAGACCATGGCGGCGAGCCCCATGGAGGCGTCGGGGGCGGGGGCGTTGAGGGTGGGGATGCCGACGAGGTCCCACAGGGCCTCGATGGCGCGGGGCGACTGTCCGTGCCGGCCGAGCCAGGTGGCGAAGTCGATGCCGTCGAGGGCCGGGTCGGCCGGGTCGAGCTTCTTGAGCGCGAGGGCGGCGCGGCCGACGGAGGCCCGCTCGGCGAGCGAGAGGTGGGGGTACGTGGCGAGGCTGCGGGCCAGGTGGAAGGGGACCGGCAGCGGGTCGCGGCGGATCCGGCCGAGGCGGGGGCCGCGGGGGTGGGCGACGTCGAGGACGGGCACGTCGAGCCGGTCCTGGAGGGGGGCGAGGCGGGTGCCGTCGATCCGGTCGAGGAACCAGCGGTAGGCGGTGCAGCAGCGCAGGTAGACGTGCTGGCCGTTGTCGACGGTGAGGTCGCCGCGGCGGAAGGAGAAGGCGAGGCCGCCGAGGCGGGGCCGGCCTTCGAGCAGCGTGACCCCGACTCCGGCCTCGGCGAGCTGGAGGGCGGTGGTGACGCCGGCGAGCCCGCCGCCGACGACGACGGCGGTCGGGGCCGGGTTACCGGCCTGGTCGACGGGGGCCATCAGGCGCGCCCCCTGGCGGTGCGGCGGGCGACGTGGCGGGCGTCGAGGCCGGAGAGGCCGCGGACGGCGACGTACGCCTTCTCGGGGCCGGGGAGCGAGACCCGGCCGCGGAGCACGGCGTCGGGGTCGCGCTCGATGCGGTCGAGGAGCCTGCGGTAGATGCCGGCCATGGCGGCGACGCAGGCGCCGCTGCGCCGGTCCAGCATGGGCAGCAGCCGGTAGCCCTCGGCGAAGAGGGCGCGGGCGCGGCGGACCTCGAAGTGGACGAGCCCGGTGAAGTCGGCGCCGGCGGGCAGGACGGCGGCGCCGAAGCCGTCCTCGCAGCCGAAGCGGGCGAGGTCGTCGGCGGGCAGGTAGGTGCGGCCGTTGCCGGCGTCCTCGCGGACGTCCCGGAGGATGTTGGTGAGCTGCAGCGCGAGGCCGAGGGTGTCGGCGTACTCGGCGGCCCGCTCGGACTCGGCGGCGCCCGGCTGGGTGCCGAAGACGCCGAGGGAGAGCCGGCCGATGGCTCCGGCGACGCACCGGCAGTAGACCTTGAGGTCGTCCCAGGTGCGGTAGGTCGCGCCGCGGACGTCCATGAGGACGCCGTCGATGAGTTCGTCGAGCCCTTCGAGGGGGATCGGGAAGCGGCGGGCGGAGTCGGCGAGCGCGACGCCGACGGGGTCGGTGTCGTCCTCGGCGACGTCGCCCTTGCGGACCCGGTCGAGCAGGGTCCGGGTGGCCTCCAGGCGCTCGTGCTTCTCCTCCGGGGCCAGGGAGCCGTCGCCGATGTCGTCGACGCGCCGGGAGAAGGCGTACAGGGCGGACATGGCCTGCCGTTTGTCGGTGGGCAGCAGGCGGATGCCGTAGGCGAAGTTGCGGGCCTGCTGTCCGGTGACGGCCTCGCAGTAGCTGTACGCGGCCTGCACCGGCGCGGACGGCCGGGTCAGTTCCTCCACGGTCACGATCCCCCCTCTCTTCGCGCGTGGAGCAGGACCGCTCCCGCCTGGCGCGTCAGGCTCGGCTTGGTGGGCTTCGGCGGTCCGGCGAGGACGTCGAAGCCGGCGGCGGCGATGGCGTCGAGCGCGGCGAGTCCGCCGGCGGTGAAGCCGGCGAGGAGCAGGCGGAGGCGGCCGTGGACGCTGCCGACGAGCGGGGTGCCGGCGTGCAGCAGGGCGCGGGCGCGCTCGGCCTGGAAGGCGACGAGGGAGCGCACGGCGGCGCCGGCGGTGGGCCGGGCGAGCTCGTCCTCGGTGACGTGGAACCGCTTGAGGTCCTCGGCGGGGAGGTAGATCCGGTCGCGGCGGAGGTCCTCGGCGACGTCCTGGAGGTGCTCGACGATCTGCAGGGCGGTGCAGATCTCGTCGGAGCGGCGGATCCGCTCGGGGGTGGCGGTGCCGGTGATGCCGAGGACGAGCCGGCCGATCGGGTTGGCGGAGAGCTCGCAGTAGGCGAGGAGCTCGTCGTACGTCGCGTAGCGGCTGACGAGCTGGTCCTGCCGGTTGGCCTCGATCAGGCCCAGGAACGGGCCGCGGCCGAGGCCGTGGCGCCGGACGGTCGGCTGGAGGCCGCGCAGCAGCGGGTGGCGGGGTGTCCCGTCGAAGACCCGGTCCAGGTCCTCCTGGAGGGCGTCGAGGAGGGCGAGCGGGCCGGCGTCGGGGCCGAGGCCGAAGGGGTCGGCGCCGCCGGGGGCGAGGTCGCCGTCGCCGATGTCGTCGACGAGACGGGCGTAGCCGTAGACGGCCATGAGGTCGTCGCGCCAGGCGCGGGGCAGGAAGAAGGGGGCCACGGGGAAGTTCTCGTCCGCGGCCTTGCCGAGTGTGGTGCGCGAGGCGTCGTCGGCGCGCACGTGCCGGGAAGCCGTCACCGGGCGGCGCCCGACGGGGGGACGGCGACACCCACGTGGAGATGGAGATTCTGCGTCATGGCCGTCATATCTCCCGTTCTACACTGCCGACCCAATCCATCCTATTTCGGACACGCCGCCCCGCACGGGGCACGCGCCCGCCGGGGTCTTCCCGGGGGCGCCGCGGGCGGTGTGGATCAGACCGGTACAGCTTACGTTGTACGAGAGATGTCGCCATTCGGGGGGCCCGCGCCACGCCGGGCCGGTCCGCCGATGTCGACCCGCGGCGACGGGGGCGCGCCGGGAGGTCAGCGGGCGTGGGCTCCGGAGACGACCATGGCGAGGGTGGCCTCGACGACGTCGGCCCGGCGCTGGGCGGAGAGCCGGCGCAGCGGGCCTTCGAGGAGGAGCAGCGAGAGGCCGTGCACGGCCGACCAGGCGGCGGCGCCGGCGGCGGGCCGCCGGCCGCCGGTGCGGTCGAGCGCCTCCAGGGCCTCGCGGAGCAGGGCGAAGGCGCGGATCTCGGGCTCCGGCGGGGCGGCGGGCCCGGCCGGCGGTTCCTCGGCGGCGGGGCGTACGGCGCCGAAGGCGGCGCGGTAGAGGCCGGGGTGTTCGACGGCGAAGCCGACGTAGCCGCGGCAGAGGGCGGCGAGCCGGCGTTCGGCGGCGAGGACGGGGTCGTCGGCGCCGGGCTCGCGGGCGGCGGCCCGCTCCATGGCCTCGGCGAGCCGGGCCCGGGCGTGGCGGCGGACGGTACGGAGCAGTTCGCCGCGTCCGTCGAAGTGGCGGTAGGCGGCGGTGGGCGAGACGCCGACGCGGCGGGCCGCCTCGCGCAGCACGACCCGCTCGGGGCCGCCCTCGGCGGCCAGGCCGACGGCCGCGCAGACCAGGGCGTTGCGCAGGTCGCCGTGGTGGTAGTTCTTTCCGCCCGAGATCCCTGCCATGGGCTCATCCTGCCCGATGTTGACCGCATGAACATTCCGCGGGCAAGCGCGACCGGCGAAAACCGGAACGCCCCCCGCCGGGTGGCGGGGGGCGTGCGGTACGGGTGCGGCGAGGGCGTCAGCGGGCGGTCTCGCGCTCGTACGCCTTGAGGACCTCCTCGGTCGGGCCGTCCATCAGGAGCTGGCCCTTCTCCAGCCAGAGCACCCGGTCGCAGGTGTCCCGGATGGACTTGTTGCTGTGGCTGACCAGGAAGACCGTGCCGGCCTCCTTGCGCAGCTCGCGGATCCGCTCCTCGGAGCGGATCTGGAACTTGCGGTCACCGGTGGCGAGCGCCTCGTCGATGAGGAGCACGTCGTGGTTCTTGGCGGCCGCGATGGCGAAGCGGAGCCGGGCGCCCATGCCGGACGAGTAGGTGCGCATGGGCAGGCTGATGAAGTCGCCCTTGTCGTTGATCCCGGAGAAGTCGACGATGTCCTGATACCGCGCGTGGATCTCCTCGCGGCTCATGCCCATGGCGAGGCCGCCGAGGATGACGTTCCGCTCGCCGGTGAGGTCGTTCATCAGGGCCGCGTTGACGCCGAGGAGCGAGGGCTGGCCGTCGGTGTAGACCTTGCCGCTCTCGGTGGGAAGCAGGCCGGCGATGGCGCGCAGCAGGGTGGACTTGCCGGAGCCGTTGGTGCCGATGAGGCCGATGGCCTCGCCGCGGTAGGCGGTGAAGGTGACGCCGCGGACGGCGTGCACCTTGCGGACGCCCCGGGAGACCTCGGCCTTGCCCTTGCCGACGATCCGGCTGAGGGCGGCCGTGGCGCTGCCCTTGCCGCCGCCGCCGGTGTTGACGCGGTAGACGATGTGGACGTCGTCGCAGATCACGGTGGGCGTCTTGGCGCCCTGGGTGGTGTCAGCCACGGCCGTACCTCTCCTCGGCCTTCCAGAAGTAGACGAAGCCGCCGATCCCGAAGAGCAGCGCCCAGCCGAGGCCGGTGGCCCACACGTGGTCGGGCAGGTTCTCGGAGCCGTAGCCGTCGATGAGGGCGAAGCGGATCAGGTCCATGTAGACCGCCGCCGGGTTGTACATGAGGATGTCCGCGATCCACTGCGGCTTGTCCTGGAGCATCACGGGGATCGAGAACATGACGCCGGAGGCGTACAGCCAGGTCCGCATGACGAAGGGCATCAGCTGCGCGAGGTCGGGGGTCTTGGCGCCGGCCCGGGCCATGATCAGGGCGAGGCCCACGTTGAACACGAACTGCAGGAGCAGCGCCGGGATCACGAGCAGCCAGCTCGCCGAGGGGTAGCTGCCGGAGACCATGACGATCGCGACGAGCACGATCATCGAGAAGAGCAGCTGCTGGAGCTGCTGGATCGAGAAGCTGATGGGGAGGCTGGCGCGCGGGAAGTGCAGGGCGCGCACCAGTCCGAGGTTGCCCGAGATCGCCCGTACGCCGGCCATCACGGAGCTCTGCGTGAAGGTGAACACGAAGATGCCGGTGACCAGGAAGGGGATGTAGACGTCCTTCTCCATGCCCTTTCCGGCGCCCAGGATGAGCCCGAAGATCAGGTAGTAGATCAGGGCGTTGAGCAGCGGCGTCGCCACCTGCCAGACCTGGCCCAGCTTGGCCTGGCTGTACTGGGCGGTGAGCTTCGCCGAGGAGAAGGCCATGATGAAGTGGCGATGGCTCCACAGCTGCCGGACGTACTCGAACAGTCCGGGCCGGGCGCCGCTGACCGAGAGGCCGTACTTCGCGGCGAGGTCGCCCGGGGCCAGGCCCGCGTCGACGGGGGCCGGAGGCGCGCTGGTCGCGACCGCCCCGCCCTGGTGAATGTCACTCACAGTCGAAACTTTCGTGTTCACGGTGTGCGGCACGTCGGGGTGCCGCGATGTCAGCTGACCGGTGGGCGGCCCCCGGCACCGGGTCCGCCGCCACACCGTACGCCATCCGGGGGCCCGCCGGGACGCCGGGCGATCTTCCCGGCGGGCGGCGGGCCCCGGGCCCGCTACTTCAGTCTGCTGGACGCGAGCACCGAGACGAGGTGCAGCAGCGTCTGGAGCAGGGCGATGCCGGCGAGGACGGCGACGCCGAGCCGGGAGAAGAAGAGGTCTCCGCGCATCTGGTCGACGACCGCCAGGACCAGGATCAGCAGGGACGCCTCGATCCCGAGGATCAGCCGGTGGAACTTGAGCGCGGCGGCGGCCCGGCGGGCCAGCGCCATGCCGGAGGAGCGGGGCTCGGAGGCCGCCTCCTTGACCGGGGGCATGCCGTTCTGGTGGCGGGCGACGCCCACCAGGTCGGTCTCGGCCTTGATCAGGATGGCGCCGAGCGCGGCCAGGGTGCCGAGGAAGGCCCACAGCCAGTCGGCCCCGCCCTCGCCCCAGAGGTCGGCGGCGCGCAGGCCGAAGCCGACGAGCACGGCCGCGTCGCACAGGTAGGCGCCGACCCGGTCCAGGTAGACGCCGGCCAGCGAGTACTGCTTCTTCCAGCGGGCCAGCTCGCCGTCGACGCAGTCGAGCAGCAGGTACAGCTGCACCGCGACGACACCGAGCACGGCGCCCGCCACGCCCGGCACCAGGAGCGCCGGGGCGGCGAGGACGCCGGCCAGGGTCATCAGGTACGTCAGCTGGTTCGGGGTGACCCGGGTGTTCGCCAGCTGGCGGGTGATCCGCAGGGAGATCTCCCGCATGTAGAGGCGGCCGCCCCAGTGCTCGCCGCTCCGCCGGTCCTTCACACCCGGCGGGTGGACGACCGGGCGGAGCTCAGCTACCGATGGCTTTGGCATAGTCGGCGTACGCGTCCCTGATCTCGTCGGCGGACAGGTCGAGGTGTTCCAGGATGGTGAACCGGCCCGGCCGGGTCTGCGGGGCGAACTCCACCGCGCGCACGAACTCGTCGACGGTGAAGCCCATCTCCTCCGGCAGCACGGGCAGGCCGTGCCGGCGCAGGGTGTCCACGATCACGCCGGCCTCCTCGCGGGCACCGCGCAGGTGCATCGCGAAGGCGGCGCCGAGGCCGCACTGCTCGCCGTGGCTGGCCGCGCGGGCCGGGAAGAGCAGGTCGAAGGCGTGGCTGATCTCGTGGCAGGCGCCCGAGGAGGGGCGGCTGTCGCCGCTGATCGACATGGCGATGCCGGACATCACCAGGCCCTCGGAGAGGGTGACGAGGAAGTCGTCGTCGCCGACGCCGCCGGGGTGCCGGAGCACCGCCTCGCCCGCGCTGCGGGCCATGGCGGCGGCCAGGCCGTCGATCTTCTCGCCGGTCTCGCGGTGGGAGAGCTCCCAGTCCGCGAGGGCGGAGATATTGGAGATCGCGTCGCCGATGCCGGAGCGGATGAAGCGGATCGGGGCGTCCCGGATCACGTCGAGGTCGATGACCAGCGCGATCGGGGTCGGGACGCCGTAGGAGCCGCGTCCGTTGTCGTTGTCCAGGGTGGAGATCGGCGAGCAGATGCCGTCGTGCGACAGGTTGGTGGCTATGGCCACGAGCGGCAGTCCGACCCGGGCCGCCGCGTACTTCGTCACGTCGATGATCTTGCCGCCGCCGAGGGCGACCACGGCGTCGTACCGCTTGCCGCGCATGGCGTCGGCGAGCTTCACCGCCTCGTCGATGGTGCCGCCGGAGACCGTGTACCAGTCGGCGCCGGGCAGCTCGGGCGCGAACTGGTCGCGGAGCTTCAGCCCGGAGCCGCCGCTGATGGCGACGGCGATCTTGCCGTTGCTGGAGATCCGCTGGTCCGCGAGGAGCGCGGACAGGTCGTCCAGCGCTCCCCTGCGGATGTCGACGACGACCGGCGACGGGATCAGTCGGGTCAGTACCGGCACGCGATCTCCCGGCCCTTGGCGAGGTCGTCGTGGTTGTCGATCTCGACCCAGGAGACCTCGCCGATGGGCTCGACGTCGACGGTGAAGCCGCGGTTGACGAGCTCCTGGTAGCCGTCCTCGTAGTACAGGTCGGGGTCGCGCTCGAAGGTGGCCTCCAGGGCGTCGGCGAGCTCCTCGGCGGCCTCGGCCTCGATGAGGGTGACGCCGATGTACTCGCCGGTCGCGTCGGCCGGGTCCATCAGCTTGGTGATCTTCTGGACGCCCTTGCCCTCGGCGGTGACGACCTTCATCTCCTCGTCGGCGAGCTTCTTCACCGTGTCGAGGGCGAGGATGATCTTCTGGCCCTTGCCGCGGGCGGCGAGCAGGGTCTTCTCGACGGAGACCGGGTGGACGGTGTCGCCGTTGGCGAGGATCACACCGCGCTTGAGGACCTCACGGGCGCACCACAGGGAGTAGGCGTTGTTCCACTCCTCGGCCTTGTCGTTGTCGACGAGGGTGATCTGCAGGCCGTACTTCGCCTCCAGGGCCTCCTTGCGCGCGTAGACGGCCTCCTTGCGGTAGCCGACGACGATGGCGACCTCGGTGAGGCCGATCTCGGCGAAGTTCTTCAGCGTGAGGTCGAGGATGGTGGTGTCACCGTCCACCGGCACGAGGGCCTTCGGGAGGGTGTCGGTGTAGGGGCGCAGTCGCCGTCCGGCACCGGCTGCCAGAACGAGGCCGATCATGCTGTTTCTCCTTCGTCGTGAACGGCGGGTGCTCCGGAGGAGACCCAGAAGCGGATGGACTCCACGAGCACCACGAGGGCGAGCGCGCCCGCCAGGGCGGTCAGCGCCAGGGTGAAGTCGTCGCCGCGGTCCACGAGGAGCGCGGCGAGGACGGTCACCAGGAGCGTGCGCCCCTCGTGTCCGCCGGTGATCCGCACCAGCCAGGCGGGCGGCGCGCCGGTGCCGCCGCGAATGCGGTACACCGTGTCGTAGTGATGGTAGGCGACCGCCGCGACCAGGCCGAATGCGGCGGGGACGGCCTGCGGCACGTCCGACCGGGCGGCGAGGACCAGGACCGTGCCGTACTCGGCGGCCCGGAAGAGCGGCGGGACGAGCCAGTCGAGGGCGCCCTTGAGCGGGCGGGCGACGGCGCGGCCGGCGAGGAGCGCGTAGCCGCCGGCGGCGGCGACGGTGGCCCAGCCGCCGACCGGGGCGGTGACCGCGACGGTGAGCATCAGGGCGGCGCCGAGGAGCGCGGCGACCGGGGCGGGCGCCGGGAGGCGGCGGGTGATCCGGCCGGCCAGGAGCGCGAGCGGGCCGGAGTCCGCGAGGTCGGCGAGGGCCCGGGCGGCGCGGTCGGAGCGCGGGGCCCGGCGCTTCACCGAGCGCAGCAGCCGGCCGGCCGTGGTGTAGCAGGCGGCGAAGGCGCAGCCGACGATGAGCGCCCAGAAGACGATCCGGGGGCTGGTGGCGGCGGTGAGGACGGCGATCATCGCCCAGCGCTCGCCGATCGGCAGGATGATCATGCGCCGGGCCCAGACGGTCCAGCCGACGCCGTCGAGCCGGCTGGAGAGGGCCAGGCTGGTCTTCGCGGTGGAGCCCGGGGTCGCCGCGTCGTCGACGTTGGACTCGTTGAAGGCGAAGTCCACGACGTGCCGGCAGGTCATGAGGACCATCGCGGCGAGCGCGAGCGTCCACACGTCGTCGCCGTTCCGCGCCGCGCCGAGGGCGAGGCCGGCGTAGAAGGCGTACTCCTTGGCCCGGTCGAAGGTGGCGTCGAGCCAGGCGCCCATCGTCGAGTACTTGAGCGCGTACCGGGCGAGCTGCCCGTCGGTGCAGTCCAGGACGAAGGAGACCAGCAGCAGCACGCCGGCGGCGAGGTAGCCGCCGCGCTCCCCGGTGGCCGCGCAGCCGGCCGCGATCAGGGCGGTGAGCAGCGAGGCGGTGGTGACCTGGTTGGGGGTGAGGCCGCGGCGGGCGCACCAGCGGGCGATGTACCGCGAGTAGGGGCTGATGAAGAAGGTGGTGAAGAAGCCGTCGTGGGCCTTCACGGCGGAGCGGAGCCGGACGGCCTCGTCGTCGACGGCGTCGACGGCGGCGCGGGCCTCCTGGCGGGCCCCGGCGTCGGCGGGGACGGTGGCGACGAGGGTGCCGAGGGCGGGCCGGTGCACGGCGACGCCGTCGGCGTCGAGGGCGTCGGCGACCGCCTCGGTGAGGTCCCGCTCGGGCGCGGCGGCGGCCGGGGCGGTGAGCGCGGGGGCCGCGGTCAGCGCGCGGGCGAGCGCCGGGCGGGCCTCCGGCTGCGCGGTGAGCGCGCCGGGCACGGCGGCGGCCGGGAAGCGGGGGTCGGTCAGCGCGAGGCGCAGGGCGTGCCGGTGCCCGACGAAGCGGGCGTCGACGAGGGCGACGCGCTCGCCCGCGGGGACGGCGGCCAGGAGGGTACGGGCCTCGTCGGCGCCGGCGGCCCGGCGGACGTCGAAGCCGAGCGACCGCAGATCAGCGTCGAGCGAGGATCCGGGTGCCGGCGGGCCGGTGAGGATGGCGGTCGACAGACGAACTCACTCCTTGGAACGGGCAGTGGGCCGGCGGGGGTCCTGACGGCCCCGGGCACGACGGCGCGCCCCTGGCCCCGGGCACCGGGCGGCGGCACGTCGGCTGAGGCTATCGGATGAACGGAGCGTGAGTTCACCGAGGCTTCGCACGCCGGACTCCCCCCGGTCCGCCCCTCGCCGCCGGGGTGCGCCGCGCTCCGCGTGATCATCATCGGCGATCGGCGGCCCGCCCTCCAAACCGCCGCCGGGGAGGCCTCCGGCGGCATTCCGGCAGGTGATCGCACCCATATCGGCCGAATGGACATCGCCGCAGGTCAGAGCAATGACAACGGTGTTCAGTACCGTGTTGCACATACCCCCCACCCGTAGTTCACTGACGACTCGGGGCACCGACGGAACAGGACTTGGGAGGCCATGTCATGGGGGCTGGACACGACCACGGGCACAGCCACGGACACAGCCACGGGGGGCCGCCGCCGACCGGTACCGCGGGGGCCGCGTACCGCAGCCGGTTGCGGATCGCGCTCGGGATCACGCTCTCCGTGATGGTGGTCGAGATCGTCGGCGGTCTGGTCGCCGACTCGCTGGCGCTGATCGCCGACGCGGCGCACATGGCCACCGACGCGATCGGTCTGGCGATGGCGCTGCTCGCGATCCACTTCGCCAACCGGCCGCCGTCCGGGAACCGCACCTTCGGCTTCGCCCGGGCGGAGATCCTGGCGGCGCTCGCCAACTGTCTGCTGCTCCTCGGCGTCGGCGGGTACGTGCTCTTCGAGGCGGTCCAGCGGTTCATGGAGCCGGCCGAGACCAAGGGCGGACTCGCCATCGCCTTCGCCGTGGTCGGCCTGGTGGCCAACGTGGTCTCGCTGTCGCTGCTCATGCGGGGCCAGAAGGAGAGCCTGAACGTCCGCGGCGCCTATCTGGAGGTGCTGGCCGACGCGCTCGGTTCGGTGACGGTGATCGTCGCCGCCGCGATCATCCTGCTGACCGGCTGGCAGTACGCCGACCCGATCGCCTCCCTGGTCATCGGCCTGATGATCGTGCCGCGCACGGTGAAGCTGCTGCGGGAGACCCTGGACGTGCTCCTGGAGGCGGCGCCCAAGGGCGTGGACATGGCGGAGGTACGGGCGCACATCCTGGCCCTGCCGGGCGTGGAGGACGTGCACGACCTGCACGCCTGGACGATCACCTCCGGGATGCCGGTCCTCTCCGCGCACGTGGTGGTGGACGCGGCGGCGCTGGACTCGGTGGGCCACGAGAAGATGCTCCACGAGCTCCAGGGCTGCCTGGGCGACCACTTCGACGTGGAGCACTGCACCTTCCAGCTGGAGCCGGCCGGGCACGCCGCGCACGAGGCCGGGCTCTGCCTGTGACTGTTAGGCTCGTGGGACGAACACGTGCGTGAGAGGAGCTGAGGTTGATGACCGTCGCGATGGAGGCCGCCGTCCGCGGCCGCACCCGGCCCAGCCTCAGCTCCCGGGTCTCCGGCTGACCTGATCCCGGTACTTCCACCGGTCCGTCACGTCGTCGGCCGGGACCCTTTCACACCAAGGGTTTCCACGTTGTCCGACAACGACATCCAGCACACTTCGGCGTCCCACGACGCCTTCTTCGCCCTGCACCACGGCCTTCCGCGGCAGGGTCCCGGCTCCGACGCCACCACCCGCCGTCTCCTCTCGCTCGCGGGACCGCTGCCCGAGCGTCCGCGCGTGCTCGACCTGGGCTGCGGCCCGGGCCGCTCCACGCTGCTCCTGGCCGCCGAGGCGGGCGCCGAGGTGACGGCCGTCGACACCCACGAGCCGTTCCTCGACGAGCTGCGCGCGGCGGCGGCCGAGCGCGGTCTCACCGAGTCCGTCCGTCCGGTACGGGGCGACATGGGCGCGCTGCCCTGCCCCGACGGCTCCTTCGACCTGGTCTGGGCCGAGAGCTCGGTCTTCGTGCTCGGCTTCGACCGGGCGCTCGCCGAGTGGCGCCGGCTGCTCGCGCCGGGAGGGACGCTGGTCCTCACCGAGTGCGTGTGGACCACGGACGCACCCGCCCCGGAGGCCCGCGCCTTCTGGGACGAGCACTATCCGCTGCGTACGGTCGCCGAGCTCGCCGCCGTCGCGGTGGCGGCCGGGTACCACGTGCTCGGCACCTTCACCCAGCCCGACGGCGACTGGGACGAGTACTACGTCCCGCTGGCCGCGCACGCCGACGCCGCCGACACCTCGGTGCCGGGCATGGCCGAGGCCGTGGCGGGCGCCCGGGCCGAGATCGCGCTCCGGCGCGACCACGGCGGCGACTACGGCTACGCGGGCCTGGTCCTCCGCCCGGCCGATCCCCGCTGGCCGACCCGCACCGAGCGGGAGTCCGACCACGCGGCGGTGCGGGAGGTCGTGGCGGCGGCCTTCGGGTCACCGGCGGAGGCGGAACTGGTCGACGCCCTGCGCGCCGACCCGGACGCCTGGCTGCCCGGGCTCTCGGTGGTCGCCGAGGCCCCGGACGGCTCGGTCGCCGCGCACGCGCTGGTCACCCGCTGCCGGGTGGACGGGGCGCCGGCCGCCGCGCTGGCACCGGTCTCGGTGGCGCCGGAGCACCAGCGCACGGGGGCCGGGCAGGCCGTCGTCCGGGCGGCGCTCGACGCGGCGCGGCTCGCGGGCGAGCCGCTGGTGCTCGTGCTGGGCCATCCGGAGTACTACCCCCGGTTCGGTTTCGTACGGGCGTCCGCATACGGAATCAAGCCAGGTTTCGAGGTTCCGGACGAAGCGATGATGGCGCTGGTCCTGGACGGTTCGGTTCCGCTCCCGTCGGGCACGATCGCCTATCCGGCGGCTTTCGGGGTCTGACCTGCCCCTGACGGACCCGCCGCTCCCCCGCCCCGGTGTACTCCGGTGCGGTGGGAGCGGCGGGCTCCGGCCGCCGAAGTGCGGACAAGCCGGTTTTGTACGGCAGACTGGGGTGGCCCTCACGGGCCGAGGACCGAAGCGAAGGATGGGTATGCCGACCACACAGGGCACCACGGCCGAGATCGCGCCGGGGCTTGCGTCGAAGCTCTCGTCGAACGGCACGGAGCCGTCCGCCACCCCGGAGCCGATCATGCTGGAACTGGTCGACGAGGCCGGGAACACCATCGGCACGGCGGAGAAGCTCGCCGCCCACCAGGCCCCCGGCCAGCTGCACCGCGCGTTCTCGGTCTTCCTCTTCGACGAGGAGGGCCGGCTGCTGCTCCAGCGCCGGGCGCTCGGCAAGTACCACTCCCCCGGCGTCTGGTCGAACACCTGCTGCGGGCACCCCTACCCGGGCGAGGCGCCGTTCGCGGCCGCCGCCCGGCGCACCTTCGAGGAGCTCGGCGTCTCCCCCACCCTGATGGGCGAGGCCGGCACCGTCCGCTACAACCACCCGGACCCGGCCTCGGGCCTGGTGGAGCAGGAGTTCAACCACCTCTTCGTCGGCCTGGTGCAGGCCACGCCGCGGCCGGACCCGGAGGAGATCGGCGAGTACGCCTTCGTCACCGCGTCGGAGCTGGCCGAGCGGCACGCGGCCGCGCCGTTCTCCGCCTGGTTCATGACGGTGCTCGACGCGGCCCGGCCCGCGATCAGGGAGCTGACGGGTCCTGCCGGGGGCTGGTGACCCGGCCGTCCGTCGCCGTCCCCGGCCCCGGTGCCATCGGGGCCAGGGGCAGCGCCGCCCAGATGATCTTTCCGCCGCCCGCGGTGTGCTCGACGTCGCAGGCGCCGCCGGACTCCAGGGCGATCTCCTTCACCAGGAGCAGCCCCCGGCCGCCGGTCTGGCCGTAGTCCGCCTCCAGCGCCTTGGGCCGGTAGGGGTGGTTGTCCTCGACGGACACCCGCACCCACTCCGGCCCGATGGCCACCTCGACCGCTATCTCCGGGGAGAGCAGCGCCGCGTGCCGCACGGCGTTGGTCACCAGCTCGGAGACGATCAGCAACAGCCCGTGCCGGATGTCCTCGTGGACCGGAACTCCCTGGCGGGCCAGCAGGTCGCGTACCGCGTGCCGGGCCTGGGGGACGGAGACGTCGACCGCGGGAGCGGTGAAGCGCCAGACTCCTTCGTAGGACGGTGGCCGGGCGGGGACACCTCCGCGGGTCTCCATGGTCCGGTTCCCACCCTCGTGCTCGATTCTCGCCACGCTTCGAGTCTTGGCAATCCGGAGGGGTCTCCCGACCTACTGACCAGAAGTCGACATCTATCGGCCACCTTCTGATCGAGGGCGTATGCCGACGTCAGTTGTTCGACTGATCCTGCGCGTTTTCCGGGGGCACCACCGGGGGCTGGTCCGTGGCCGGTTCCGGCTGCGGGGTGACCATGCCGACGATCCGCCGGCCGCCGACGCCGATCGCGACCAGCCCGAGGCCGTCGAAGAGCAGCGCCAGCGAGAAGAACACGCCGATGACGTACCGGCTGCTGTCCGGCCAGTCGAAGAGCACCAGAACTCCCAGGAGCACCCCGAAGGCGCCCTGGAGCAGCGTCCACCCGAACTGCGGGCCGCGCACCACCACGCTGCCGACCAGCCGGAAGACCCCGCCGGTGAGGAAGAGCAGGGCGGCGAACATGGTCAGCGCCTCGGCCGTGCCCTCCGGGTGGCGCAGCACCACGCAACCGGCCGCGAGGTTCACCGCCGCGACCACCGCCGCCAGCCAGAAGTAGCTGGTGCCCCGCGACGAGTACGCCTGGAGCAGGCCCACCAGGCCGCCGATCAGCAGCAGCCAGCCGAAGAGCCACATGGAGGTGAGGGTGGCGAGCCCGGTGTAGACCAGGCCGACGATCCCGCAGACCACCAGGATCACGCCGAGCGCGGCCAGCCAGCCGAAGCTCCGGCCCAGCTTCTTCCCCTCGCGGGCCATCTCCTGGACGGGATCGAGGGCCTCGTCCCGGGACTTCCTGGCCATCGTGCCTCCTCACGGCTGCCTGACGACCCCTTCCTGATCGTACGATCGGCACCGCTGGATAGCATCCGGCCATGGAGACCGTGGAGCCCCGGCTCGTCGACAGCGTCACGGACGGGGTCGCGACCCTCGTCATCAGCAACCCGGCCAAGCGCAACGCCATGACGGCCGGGATGTGGCGGTCGCTGCCCGCCGTCCTCGACCGCCTCGCCGCCGATCCCGCGGTCCGGGTGCTGGTGCTGACCGGCGCGGGCGACACCTTCTGCGCCGGCGCCGACATCTCGACGCTGCGCGAGCCGGGCGACGAGCAGCAGGCGCTGGCCGTCCGCGCCGAGGAGGCGCTCGCCGCCTTCCCCAAGCCGACCCTCGCCGCCGTCCGCGGCTACTGCGTCGGCGGCGGCAGCCAGCTGGCCGGCGCCTGCGACCTGCGGTTCGCGGCGGAGGGCGCCCGGTTCGGGATCACCCCGGCGAAGCTGGGCATCGTCTACCCCTCCTCGTCGACCCGGCGGCTCACCGCCCTGGTCGGCCCGGCCACCGCCAAGTACCTGCTCTTCTCCGGCGAGTTGATCGACACCGGGCGGGCGCTGCGGACCGGCTTCGTGGACGAGGTGCACCCGGCGGAGGGGCTGGCGAAGCGGGTGGAGGAGTTCTGCCGGGTCCTCACCGCCCGCTCGCTGCTGACCCAGGCGGCGGCCAAGGAGTTCGCCGACGGGCGCCTCGACCGGGACGCGCACTGGACCGCCCAGGCGCGGGGCAGCGGCGACACCGCGGAGGGTGTCGCCGCCTTCCTGGAGCGCCGCGCGCCCCGCTTCACGTACGGGCTCTGAGTCAGCCCTGGGGCAGGTCCTCGGTACGGACCTCGCGCCAGCGCTCGACCAGGTGGGCGGGGGCCTTGAGCGGGGAGCCCGCGTCGTACGGCGGCTGCGGGTCGTACTCGGTGAGCAGCTGGACGGTCATGGCGGCGTCGTCGCCGGCGATCCGGCCGAGCAGATGCAGGCCCATGTCGATGCCGGAGGAGACGCCGGCGGCCGTCACGTACTTGCCGTCGAAGACGACCCGCTCGCCGGTCGGCTCGACGCCGAGGGCGCGCAGCTCCTCGTAGGCCAGCCAGTGGGTGGTCGCGCGGCGGCCGTCGAGGAGTCCGGCGGCGGCGAGCAGCAGCGCGCCGGTGCAGACCGAGGTGGTCCAGGTGCTGGTGGCGTCGGCCGTGCGGAGCCACTCCCGGATCTCCGGGTCGTGCATGGCCTGACGGGTCTCGGGGCCGCCGGGGACGAGGACGATGTCCGGGTGCGGCACGTCGGCGAGGGACTTGTCGGCGACGAGCGCGAGGTTGCCCTGGTCGTTGCGGACCGGGCCGGGCGCCTTGGCGACGAAGACGGTCTCCGCGCCGGGGAGCCGGGAGAGGATCTCGTACGGGCCGACGGCGTCGAGCGTGGTGAAGCCCTCGAAGAGGAGCACGGCGATCTGCATGGCGGTCCCTTTCAGCTGACGGGTGCGTGGAAGCGGCGGCGGTAGTCGGCCGGGGCGGTGCCGAGCGCCTTCACGAAGGCGCGGCGCATCGCCTCGGGGGTGCCGTAGCCGGCGGCCCGGGAGACCTCCTCGACCCCGCCGGTGGTCTCCTCCAGGAGCCTGCGGGCGTGTTCGAGGCGGATCCGGTCGACGTAACGGCCCGGGGTGACCCCGGTCTCGGCGTGGAAGGTGCGGGCGAAGTGACGGGGCGAGAGCCGGGCGCGGGCGGCGAGCCGGTCGACGGACAGGTCCTCGTCGGGGTGCTCGGCGATCCACGCCTGGACGTCGCGCAGCGGTTCGCGGCGCGCGGTCTGGGCGGCGAGCTGGGCGCTGAACTGGGCCTGGTTGCCCGGTCGGCGGAGGAAGACCACCAGCATCCGGGCGATGGCGAGCGCCGCCTCCCGGCCCAGGTCCTCCTCCACCAGGGCGAGCGCCAGGTCGATGCCGGCGGTGACCCCGGCGGAGGTCGAGATCCGGCCGTCCCGGACGAAGATGGGCTCGGGGTCGACGTCGACCTCCGGATGGCGGCGGGCGAGGTGCTCGCAGGCCATCCAGTGGGTGGTGGCCCGGTGCCCGTCGAGGAGCCCCGCCTCGGCGAGCCGCAGCGCCCCGGTGCAGACCGAGACCAGCCGCTCGGCGCGCGGGCCGTGGACGCGCAGCCAGTCGACGAGGGCCGGGTCGGAGCCCCGGGTGCCGTCGCCGCCGGGCACGACGAGGGTGTGCGGCGGCCAGTCGGCGACGGCCTCGGCGAGTCCGGTGTCGGGGAGGATCCGCAGTCCGCTGCCGGTGCGGACCGGTCCGCCGTCCAGGGAGGCGGTACGGATCGGGTACGGGTCCTCCGCGGCGCCCGAGGCCCAGCCGGCGGCGTGGAACACCTCGACGGGTCCGGTGACGTCGAGGCTCTGTACGCCGTCGAAGAGGACGACGAGGACGGGGCGCGGGGTCATGGCTCCATCCTTCGGGCCCGGCGCGGACGGCCGCAAGGACGACGACCCCACCTTTCCTGCCATCCGCGTCCGGAGGCGGTTCCCTCCGTACCAAGCAGTCGGTTAGGTTCTGCGCATGACCACCACGCTGCCCCCGAAGGCCGGCCGCCACTGCCTGGGCGTCCTCAACCCGATCCACTCGACGCTGTACTTCTCCCCCGACCTGGACCGGGAGTTCGGCGCGCTCGGCCACACCGACACCAGCGCGATGCGGCTCGCCGCGCGCAGCGCCCCGCTCGGCCCCGTGGGCGCCGGCCCGGTCGCCGCGACCTTCTACAACTACAACCACGAGCTGCTCGCCCGGCACCTGCCGGCCGTCTGGGAGACCGCCTCCCCCGCCGCCGTCCTCGACGCCCGGCTGCGGGCCGCCGACGCCACCCTGCGCCGGCTCCTCGGCGAGGAGGCCGTCGCCTCCCCGGAGATGGCCGAGGCCGCCGGGCTCGCCCTGAAGGCCGCCGAGGCGTGCACCCGGCACGCCCGCCCGCTGTACGCGGCCAACGCGGACCTGCCGGTCCCCGAGGAGCCGCACCTCGCCTACTGGCACGCGGCGACCCTGCTCCGCGAGCACCGCGGCGACGGGCACCTGGCGGCCCTGCTCGCCGCCGGCCTCGACCCGGTCGAGGCGCTGGTCTCCCACACGGCCACCGGGAAGGGCATGTCGCCGCGCTGGGTCCTCGGCTCCCGGGGCTGGAGCCGGGCCGACTGGGAGGCCGCCCAGGAGCGGCTGCGCGGGCGCGGGATCCTCGACGCCGACGGCGAGCTGACGGAGAACGGCGTCCGGCTCCGCGCGGAGCTCGAAACCGCCACCGACCGCCTGGACGCCGCCCCGTACGAGCACCTCGGCGCGGCCGGCGTGGAGCGGCTCACCGAGCTGGGCCGCGGCTTCCTGGTCGCCGCCGCGGGCGCGGGCGCCTTCCCCGCCGACCTCGTCGGCAAGGGCTGAGCCCCGGCGGCGCCGCGCGGCGCGCGCGGAGACGGGTCGGTTGCCGCGTACGGGTGACCGACCCGGCACAATGCACTCGCAAGCAGCAGGCACGAGAAGGCGAGTCGGGACACCGTGACGACGTCCATCGAAGCAAGGATCGCCGAGGAGCTCGGCGTACGCGAGCGACAGGTGAAGGCGGCGGTCGAGCTGCTCGACGGCGGCTCCACCGTGCCGTTCATCGCGCGCTACCGCAAGGAAGCGACCGAGATGCTCGACGACGCGCAGCTCCGCACCCTGGAGGAGCGGCTGCGGTACCTGCGGGAGCTGGAGGACCGGCGGACCGCCGTCCTCGACTCGGTGCGCGAGCAGGGCAAGCTCACCGAGGACCTGGAGGCCCGGATCCTGGCCGCCGACACCAAGGCGCGCCTGGAGGACATCTACCTGCCGTTCAAGCCGAAGCGGCGGACCAAGGCGCAGATCGCCCGCGAGGCGGGCCTCGCACCGCTGGCGGAGGGGCTGCTGGCCGATCCGTCGGTGGAGCCGGCCGCCGCCGCGGCCGCGTTCGTGGACGCGGACAAGGGCGTGGCCGACGCGTCGGCGGCCCTGGAGGGCGCGCGGGCGATCCTCACCGAGAAGTTCTCCGAGGACGCCGACCTGATCGGCGAGCTGCGCGAACGGATGTGGGGCCGGGGCCGGCTGGTCGCCAGGGTCCGCGAGGGCAAGGAGCAGGACGGAGCGAAGTTCGCCGACTACTTCGACTTCGCCGAGCCGTTCACCGCGCTCCCCTCCCACCGGGTCCTCGCGATGCTGCGCGGCGAGAAGGAGGACGTGCTCAGCCTGGAGCTGGAGCCGGAGGAGGCCACCGACGGGCCCTCCTCGTACGAGCCGATCGTGGCGAGCCGCTTCGGCATCGCCGACCGGGGCCGCCCCGGCGACAGGTGGCTCCTGGACACGGTCCGCTGGGCCTGGCGCACCCGGATCCTGGTGCACCTCGGGATCGACCTGCGGCTGCGGCTGCGGACGGCCGCCGAGGACGAGGCCGTCCGGGTCTTCGCGGCGAACCTGCGGGACCTGCTGCTGGCCGCCCCGGCGGGCACCCGGGCCACGCTGGGCCTCGACCCCGGTTTCCGTACCGGCGTGAAGGTCGCGGTGGTCGACGCGACCGGCAAGGTCGTCGCCACCGACACGATCTACCCGCACGTCCCGGCCAACCGGTGGGACGAGTCGCTGGCGAAGCTGGCGCGGCTGGCGAAGGAGCACGCGGTCGAGCTGGTCGCCATCGGCAACGGCACGGCCTCCCGCGAGACGGACAAGCTCGCCGGTGAACTCCTGGCCAAGCACCCCGAGTTGAACCTGACGAAGGTGATGGTCTCGGAGGCCGGCGCCTCGGTCTACTCGGCCTCCGCCTTCGCCTCGCAGGAACTCCCGGGCCTGGACGTGTCGTTGCGCGGCGCGGTGTCGATCGCCCGCCGCCTCCAGGACCCGCTGGCCGAGCTGGTG
The DNA here is from genome assembly GCF_000719555.1 of Streptomyces sp. NRRL F-5727. Classification (GTDB taxonomy): domain Bacteria; phylum Actinomycetota; class Actinomycetes; order Streptomycetales; family Streptomycetaceae; genus Streptomyces. Next base: position 158,898 of record NZ_JOGX01000006.1, on the reverse strand, counting down.
AAGATCGACCCGAAGTCGATCGGCGTCGGCCAGTACCAGCACGACCTCGCCGAGACCAAGCTCTCGCGCTCGCTCGACGCGGTCGTCGAGGACTGTGTGAACGGTGTCGGCGTCGACGTCAACACCGCCTCGGCGCCGCTGCTCTCCCGGGTCTCCGGGATCAGCGCGGGGCTCGCCGAGAACATCGTGGCGCACCGCGACGCCAACGGCCCCTTCCGCTCCCGCAGGGCGCTGAAGGACGTGGCCCGGCTCGGCCCGAAGGCGTACGAGCAGTGCGCGGGCTTCCTGCGGATCCGGGGCGGCGACGACCCGCTGGACGCCTCCGCGGTGCACCCGGAGGCGTACCCGGTGGTGCGGCGGATGGCGAAGACCACCGGCGGCGAGGTCGCCGCGCTGATCGGCGACACGGGGACGCTGCGGTCGCTGCGCGCGGGCGACTTCGTGGACGAGACCTTCGGTCTGCCGACCGTCACCGACATCCTGCGCGAGCTGGAGAAGCCCGGGCGCGACCCGCGGCCCGCCTTCAAGACGGCCACCTTCAAGGAGGGCGTCGAGAAGCTCGGCGACCTGGCGCCCGGGATGGTCCTGGAGGGCGTCGTCACGAACGTGGCGGCGTTCGGGGCGTTCGTCGACGTCGGTGTGCACCAGGACGGCCTGGTGCACGTCTCGGCCATGTCGAAGACCTTCGTCAAGGACCCGCGGGACGTGGTGAAGCCGGGGGACGTGGTGAAGGTGAAGGTGCTGGACGTCGACATCCCGCGGAAGCGGATCTCGCTGACGCTGCGGCTGGACGACGAGGCGGCGGCGTCCGACGCGGCGCCCGGTGCCCCGTCCGGGCAGCGGCGTGACCGTGGGGGCCGGCCGCCGCAGCAGCGGCAGGGGCAGAACCGGGGGCAGTCGCGCGGCCAGGGTCAGGCCGCCGCGCCGGCGAACAGCGCCATGGCGGACGCGCTGCGGAAGGCGGGGCTGCTCGGCGAGGGGCGCAAGCGGCGCTGAGGCGCGGCGGGTGGGCACAGGGAGCGGAGGCGCCCGCGAAGGCGCCGCCCCGGTGTGCCCACCCGTTCACGGGGGACCGCGGCTACGGCAGGAAGCGGAGCGCCCAGTCGGCTCGGTTCGAGACGGTGAGGTCGTCGTCGTCGGTCAGCGGGCGGAGGACTCGTTCGGCCGTTTTCGGGTCGGACTGGACCAGGTCGACGATCTCCGCGGCCAGGCCGTCCTGGTCGTCGCCGAGGTCCGCCGCCGAGGCGCGGACCAGGGTCGGGAGGGTGGTCGGGCCGCCGAGGGCGGCGATGACACCGCCGAGGAGTTCGCGGGCGTAGCCGTTGCGCTCGGCGACGGCCCGGTCCAGTTCGGACTCCAGGCGCGGCAGCAGCGCCCGGTCGCCGCCGGCCGCGATCTCGTCGGCGAGGTCGATCGTGGCGTCGACGTCGGCGTCGAGGTCGTCCAGCATCGCGAGGAGCCGGGTCACGCTGTCGTCGGTCATGGTGCCTCCTGGAATGCGCCGTCCACGAGGACGGGGACGGCGGTCGACGCGTCGAGTTCGGCGGCCACCTCCACGTCCTGCGGATAGCCGTACTCGTACAGTTCACGGCCCGATGCGCAGCCGTGCAAGGCGGCGACCGGGTCCTCCGTGGCCGCCCACAGCGTGGCCGCCGCGGTCGCCTCCGGGGTCAGGGGGAGCCCCGGCGCGAGGGCGCGCAGGGCGTCGAGGACCGCGCCGGCCCCGAGGTGGTCCTCCAGGGCGGGGCGGAGCGAGCCGTCCGGCCACCGCTCGCCGGCGGCGACCACGACGAGGGGGCGCGCCCCGGAGCCGTGTCCGTCCCGCAGGATCCGTTCGGCGACGGCCCCGCGGTTGCGCAGCGAGGCGGCGATCACGGTCGCGGCGCCGGCCTCGGCGGCGATGGTGGAGCCGTTCGGGGAGGGCAGGACGAGCCGCGCGGGGGCGGGGGCCGAGCGGAGCGCCGCCGGGGAGAGCGACCACGGGTGCGTGCCGGTGGCCTCGCTGCGCCCGACGGCGAGGACGGCGTCCTGCTCACGGGCGTACGCGGCGGCGGTGGCGTCCCGCCAGCGGTACGGGTACACGGCCGTGCCGGCCTCGACGGCGACGCCGACGGTCGTCGTGAACGAGAGCACGTCGACGACGACCAGGCACGCCGCCGCGGGGGCGAGGGCCCGTGCCTCGACGGGCCCCCAGCCGAAGGCGACGGTCATCAGAGTTCGGTGACCTTGCCGTCGGCGACCTCGACGCGCCGGTCGACGCGGACGGCGTCGAGCATCCGGCGGTCGTGGGTGACGAGCAGCAGGGTGCCCTCGTAGGAGTCGAGGGCGGACTCCAGCTGCTCGATGGCGGCCAGGTCGAGGTGGTTCGTCGGCTCGTCGAGGACGAGGAGGTTGACGCCCCTGCCCTGGAGGAGGGCGAGCGCGGCGCGGGTCCGCTCGCCGGGCGAGAGGGTGGTGGCGGGGCGCAGCACGTGGTCGGCCTTGAGGCCGAACTTGGCGAGCAGGGTGCGGACGTCGGCCGGTTCGGTGTCCGGGACGGCGGCGCAGAACGCGTCGAGGAGGGTCTCGGTGCCGTGGAAGAGCCTGCGGGCCTGGTCGACCTCGCCGACGACGACGCCGGAGCCGAGGGCGGCGTGGCCGGAGTCGAGCGGGAGGCGGCCGAGGAGAGCGGCGAGCAGGGTGGACTTTCCGGCGCCGTTCGCGCCGGTGACGGCGACCCGGTCGGCCCAGTCGATCTGGAGCGAGGCGGGCCCGAAGGAGAAGTCGCCGCGGCGGACCTCGGCGTCGCGCAGGGTGGCGACGACGGAGCCGGAGCGGGGCGCGGCGGCGATCTCCATCCGCAGCTCCCACTCCTTGCGGGGCTCGTCGACGACGTCCAGGCGCTCGATCATGCGCTGGGTCTGGCGGGCCTTCGCGGCCTGCTTCTCGCTGGCCTCGCCGCGCAGCTTGCGGCCGATCTTGTCGTTGTCGGTGGCCTTGCGGCGGGCGTTGCGGACGCCCTTGTCCATCCAGTTGCGCTGCATGAGGGCGCGGCCCTCCAGGGCGGCCTTCTTGTCGGCGTACTCCTCGTACTCCTCGCGGGCGTGCCGGCGGGCGGTGGCCCGCTCCTCCAGGTAGGCGTCGTAGCCGCCGCCGTAGAGGGTGATCTGCTGCTGGGCGAGGTCGAGTTCGAGGACCTTGGTGACGGTGCGGGTGAGGAACTCGCGGTCGTGGCTGACGACGACGGTGCCGGCCCGCAGGCCCTTGACGAAGGTCTCCAGGCGCTCCAGGCCGTCCAGGTCGAGGTCGTTGGTCGGCTCGTCGAGGAGGAAGACGTCGTAGCGGGAGAGGAGGAGGGAGGCGAGGCCGGCCCGGGCGGCCTGGCCGCCGGAGAGGCCGGTCATGGCCTGGTCGAGGTCGACGGTGAGGCCGAGGGAGGCGGCGACCTCCTCCGCGCGCTCGTCGAGGTCGGCGCCGCCGAGGTCGAGCCAGCGCTCCAGGGTGGTGGCGTACGCGTCGTCGGCGCCGGGGGTGCCGTCGACGAGGCCCTGGGTGGCCTCGTCCATCGCGGCCTGGGCGGCGGCGACGCCGGTGCGGCGGGCCAGGAACTCCCGGACGGTCTCCCCGGCGCGCCGCTCGGGCTCCTGCGGGAGGTGGCCGACGGTCGCGGTCGGCGGGGAGAGCCGGACCTCGCCCTCCTCCGGGGTGTCGAGCCCGGCGAGCAGCCGCAGCAGGCTGGACTTGCCGGCGCCGTTGACGCCGACGAGGCCGATGACGTCGCCGGGGGCGACGACGAGGTCGAGCCCGGCGAAGAGGGTGCGTTCGCCGTGGCCGGCGGCGAGGTCCTTGGCGACGAGAGTGGCAGTCATCAGACCACGCATCCTACGTGGGCGCCGGAAGGCTTCCGGGTACGGTCCGGGCATGGACAGCGACGTGATCGTGGTGGGCGGCGGGGTCGTCGGGCTGACGACGGCGGTGACGCTGGCGGAGCGGGGTCTGCGGGTCCGGGTGTGGTCCCGGGACCCGGCCGGGGAGACGACCTCGGCGGTGGCGGGCGCCCTGTGGTGGCCGTACCGGATCGAGCCGGCGGAGGAGGCCGGGGCCTGGGCGCTGGAGTCGCTGCGGGTGTACGGGGAGCTGGCGGGCGCGCCGGAGGAGACCGGGGTGCGGTGGGTGCCGGGGGTGCACGCCGACACCGTCCTGGACGGGCTGGGGGCGTGGGCGGCGCGGGTGGCGGGGCTGCGGCAGCTGCCGCCGGGGGAGGTGCCGGGTCCGTACGCCACGGGGCTGGCGGCCCGGCTGCCGCTGATCGACATGCCGGTCCACCTGGCGTGGCTGCGGGACCGGCTGGTCGCGGCGGGCGGGGTGGTCGAGCGGCGGGCGGCGGGCGCCCTGGCGGAGCCGGCGGCGGTGGCGCCCGTGGTGGTGAACTGCACCGGTCTCGGCGCGCGGGAGCTGGTGCCGGACGGCGGACTGCGGCCGGTGCGGGGGCAGTTGGTGCTGGTCGAGAACCCGGGGATCGAGGAGTGGTTCACGGCGGCGGACGCGGGGGCCGCGGAGACGACCTACTTCTTCCCGCAGCCGGGCCGGCTGGTCCTCGGCGGGACGGCCGAGGAGGGGGCGGAGGGGCTGGTGCCGGATCCGGTGACGGCGGCGGGGATCGTGGCGCGGTGCGCGCGGATCCGGCCGGAGATCGCGGGCGCGCGGGTGCTGGGGCACCGGGTGGGGCTGCGTCCGGCCCGGGCGGGCGGGGTGCGCATCGAGGCGGAGCGGCTGCCGGGCGGGGCGCGGGTCGTGCACCACTACGGGCACGGGGGCGCCGGGGTCACGGTGGCGTGGGGGTGTGCGCGGCGGGCGGCGGAGCTGGTGACGGGCTGAACGGCCGACGGCCCCCGTCCGGAGGGACGGGGGCCGTCGGGCCGGGCGGGTGGCCCGCCGGGGTCACCTGCCGAACGGCGGGGCCACGACCTCGTCGGCGCGGGCGCACTGCCTGGCCCGGCGGTCCAGGGCGTCGGCGCGGGCGGTGGCCCGGCGGGCCTCCTCGCGGGCGCCGAGGCGCTTGAGCTGGGCGGCCCGGTCGCGCTCGTCGCGGGCCTGCTTGTGGAGCTGGTTGACGTTGCAGGTGCCGCTCTTCGCCGCCTCGGCCGCCGGGGCGGTGACGGTCTGTCCGAGCAGCAGGCCCCCGGCCAGCAGCACGGTGGCGAGCAGGGCGCGGCGCGCACGCGTCGCTTTGTTCATGTGTTTCTCCAAGTCGGAGCCGCATCGGCCCGTTTGAGGCATGGTCAGTACCGACGGGTAACTTTACGCGGTCCGACGGCACCGAACGGACACGACCCGCCGTACCCACCCGATCGTCAACACTCCTCCACAGAACGGCCACTGACGAGGTGGAAGGCGGCGCGGCCGTCGAGCAGCAGGGGGACGAGCAGCCGCTGCGACTGGCGCAGCGGGACGAACGCGCCGCCGCCCGCCTCGCGGCGCACCGTGACGCCGTGCAGGGCGAGTTCGTCACCCGTCTCGGCGTACTGGGCGGCGTCGAGGCGGTAGCCGCAGGGCGGGTCGGCGAGGATCTCGGCGGGCTCGGGCGGGTCGTTGTCGGCGCCGCCGAGGTAGACGGGTCCGCGGTCGGCGAGGCCGGTGAGACGGGCGGCGGCGGAGGCCGCGGCGAGCGGTCCGCCGCGCTCGGAGACGTACGCGAGGACGTCCTTCAGCGCGGTGAGGTGGGTGGCGACCCTGCGCCGCTGGGAGAGTGCCGGGTCGCGCTCCTCGGCCTCGCCGAGCGGGTCCTCCCGGGTCTCGGCGAGCAGCGCGGCCATGTGCTTGATCCCGGCCGTGTTGCGCAGGATGCGCTCCTGGCCGTCGCCGGCGACCTGCCGCACCGGGCGTCCGGTGAGCGGGTCGGTCCAGATGCCGTAGACGCCGTGGGTGTGTCCGGCGCGGGCGGCGCCGGGGCGGACGTACTCCTCCGCGAGGGTGCGGGACTCGGCGTGGACACGGGTGTCGGTGTCGAGGCTGCGCGGCCAGAGGGTGAGGAGGTCCTTGTCGTAGAAGCCGGGGGTGGCGGCGTACTCGTGCAGGTCGTGGACGAGGTCGGGCCGGCGGTCGCGGAGGACGGCGGCGAGTGCGCGGGCCTCGGGGGTGCGGAGGGCGAGGTGGTCGCGGTTGACGTCGACGCCGGCGGCGTTGCCGCGAGTGCCGGCCTCGCGCCCGTCGGGGTTGGCGTTGGGCACGACCAGGACGGTGGTGCGGGCGAGGAGCCGCAGGGTGCCGGGGTCGCGGGTGTGGGCGAGGTCGCGGACGGTGGTGAGGCACGCCTCCCGGCCGGCCGGTTCGTCGCCGTGCTGGCCGCAGACGAGCAGGACGGTGGCGGCGCCGTGGGCGGCGCCGAGGACGGCGAGCCGCAGCGGCCGGCCCTGCCCGCTGGCGCCGATGGCGGTGACCGCGACCCGGTCGCTGCCCCGGTCGACGGCGGCGAGGAAGTCGCGCTCCTCCGCGTCGGTGGTCCAGCGGGCGCCGCCGCTCGTCTCGAATCCGGTCCGGGGCGGGGCGGGCGGTCCGGCGGGGCCGGCCGCCTTCGCGGGGACGGTGACGAGGGGCAGTCCGAGCACGGCGGTCCCGGCGGCGAGGGCCAGGACGCGGCGGACGGCACGCGGTCGCTTCGGCATGGGGCGGAACGTACTCGCCGGGCCCGCCGGGGCGGAAGACCGCGTGCGGGAAACGGGTGAACCGGTGGTTCATGTCGGCCGAATGGCGATCGTGTGGCGGGAGGCGCTCTTTACGTGACCGTCCGCGGCGTGGTTCATAGAGTCCGGAGCTAAGGACCGACGCCCACCCACGCGTCTTACGTTTCTTATGACTTGGGGAGCATCCGTGCACCGCAGACTGATCGTTCCGAGCGCCCTCGCCGCCTCCCTGCTGCTGGCGATCCCGGCATCGGCGGCCGACTACGTCCCCGGCGCGCCGGGCATCGGCGACTCCTACTACCCGACGAGCGGCAACGGCGGCTACGACGTCTCCCACTACGACCTGCGCCTGAAGTACCAGCCGGCGACCGACCTCCTGGAGGGCACGGCGACGATCCTGGCGACGACGACGCAGAACCTCTCCCGGTTCAACCTGGACCTGGGGCTGCGGGCGAGCGAGGTGCGGGTCGACGGGCGGCTCGCGAAGGTCACCGCGACCGGGGCGCACGAGCTGGAGGTCGTCCCGGCCGCGCCGCTGCCGAAGGGGAAGCAGATCACGGTGGTGGTCCGGTACGCGGGCAAGCCGTCGGAGTTCAAGGTCGACGGCTGGTCGGCGTGGCACCGCACCCCGGACGGCGGTGTCGCCGCGCAGGAGCCCGACTCGGCCGCCTGGTGGTTCCCGTCCAACGACCACCCGCGCGACAAGGCCACCTTCGACGTCTCGGTCTCGGTGCCGGACGGCACCCAGGCCGTCAGCAACGGCGTGCTCCAGTCGCAGTCCTCCCGGCTCGGCTGGACGCGCTTCAACTGGCGCTCGAACAAGCCGCAGGCGACGTACCTGGCCACGCTCGCGGTCGGGAAGTTCGACATCACCACGGACAGGACCGCGAACGGGCTGCCCGTCCTCAACGCCTACAGCAAGGACCTCGGCGACAACGCGGGCGCGGCGCGCGCCTCGATCGAGCGGACCACCGAGGTCGCCGAGTGGCTGGAGGGGGTCTTCGGCCCGTACCCGTTCAACGCGCTCGGCGGCTACGTGCCGAACGTGACCAGCGGCTACGCGCTGGAGACGCAGACCCGGCCGTTCTACAGCCCGCGCCAGTTCGCGAACGGCGCGAACGTGTCGGTGGTCGTGCACGAGCTGGCCCACCAGTGGTACGGCGACAGCGTCTCGGTGCACGACTGGAAGGACATCTGGGTCAACGAGGGCTTCGCCCGCTACAGCCAGTGGCTGTGGTCGGAGAAGGAGGGCGAGGGCACGGCCCAGGAGCTGGCCGACTACGTGTACGCCACGCGCACCGCCGAGGACCCGTTCTGGACGGTGAAGCCGGGCGACCCGGGGCCGGACAACCAGTTCCACATCGCGGTGTACGACCGGGGCGCGCTGGCGCTCCAGGCGCTGCGGAACGAGATCGGCGACGAGGACTTCTTCGCGGTCCTGAAGGGCTGGCCGCAGCGGTTCGCCCACGGCAACGCGCGGGTCGCGGACTTCGTCCGGTACGCGGAGGAGGTCTCCGGCAAGCCGCTGGCGGCGCTCTTCGACACCTGGCTCTACCAGCCCGCGAAGCCGGCGGCCGGGCCCTCGCCCGTGAGCGCCTCCCCGGCGCGGGCGGCCGCGGTGGAGCCGGCGCAGCCGAAGTCCTGGAAGAAGATCGCGGCGACGAACACGGTCCACGAGCACGGGGACCACTGAGGCACCGCCCCGGGAGGCCGTCCGTCAGCGCCCGGCGCGGCGGGCGGCCTCCCGGGCGCGCCGGGCGAGCGGCAGATAGCGCAGCCGCTCGGGCAGGACCGGGACGACGGCCCGGACGACCAGGGCGAGGCGGCGCAGCCGGCGCTCCTGCTCCGGCGTCCACTCCAGGCCGATCGCCGCGCGGGCGTCCGGCGGCATCAGGCCCACGGTGAGGAAGGCGCGGATCCGCTGGAAGGGACGGCGGAGCAGCGGCCAGAGGGGGCGGAGGGCGAGCCGGAGAAGGAGCGGGCCCCGGTCCGGGGCGGGCACGGGGGCGTCCGGGTCGATCAGCTCGCGGACGACGGCGGTGGCCTCCAGCTCCTCGGCGAGGACCCTGCGGTAGTACGGCCAGAACTCCTCGACGGTCTGCGGCATGTCCCGGTCGTGGATGCCGAGGATCCGGCCGACCTGGAGCCATTCGGCGTACAGCCTGCGGTCCTGGGCCTCGGTGAGCGGCCGGTGGAGCAGGGCGAGGCCATGCCGGTAGACGGGGTAGCCGGTGGCGTGCACCCAGGCGTAGTAGGCGGGGGTGAGGGCGTGGTAGCGGCGCCCGTGCGCGTCGGTGCCCTGGATGGACCGGTGCAGGGCGCGCAGCCGGCGCCCTTCGGCGGCGGCCTCGTCGCCTCCGTACACCCAGAGCTGGACGGAGCGCAGCGAGCGCTCGCCGCGCCCCCAGGGGTCGGTGCGGAAGACGGAGTGCTCGTCGACGCCGGCGCCGATCGCGGGGTGGGCGACCTGCATGGTGAGGGCGGCGGGCAGCATCAGCAGGGCGCGGACGTCCCCGGCCACGCTCCACAGCACGCCGCCGACGGGCGGCGGCGCGGGGTCGGCGGGCTTCCGGACGGTTCCGGGCGCGCCGGGCGTCCCGGGCTCCGCCCCGGTCGTCGCCTCGCCGCTGGTGCTCATACGGGGGTCCCCCTCTGCCTCTCGCCTCGGTGGCCGCCCCTCCAGGGTGCACCCCGGGGGACCGTACGACGACGCCGGGGCCGTACCCCTGGGCTCTCGCCCCGGGTACGGCCCCGGCGTCGCGGTGTGCGGGTCGGTCGCGGTCAGGCGCGGTCGGCGCCGACCGGCTCGCCGACGATCCGGCCGGCGAGGGCGCGGGCCCAGGCGTCGACGTCGGCGTTGAGCTCGCGCTCGGCGGCGTCGCGCTCGGCGGCGATCTTCGCGCCACCGGCGGCGAGGATCGCGTCGCGCTCGGCCTGGCCCTCGGCGCGGGCGGCGGCGATGGCGGCGGAGCCCTCCTCGACGGCCTTCGAGCGGATCCGGGCGGCGTCGTGGCGGGCCTCGGCGAGCTCGGCCTCGTACTGGGCGCGGATGTCGGCCGCCTCGGAGCGCAGGTCGTCGGCGCGCTCGGTGCCGCCGTCGATGGCGTCCTCACGCTGCTCGATCGTGCGCTTGATCTTCGGCAGGATCACCTTCGCCAGGAAGAAGAAGGTCAGGAAGAACACCGCGAAGCCGAGGATGAGCTCGGCCAGGACGGGGTTGAGCGGGCCGAGGTCCATGTCGAAGATCTTGGCGTTGGAGGCGAGGGTCGTCATGGCGCGCATCCTACCTGGTCCCGGAACCGGCGGATCGTACACCCCCGTGATCGTTGGCGCGCTCGTACGACGCGGTCCAGATTCCCGGCACCTGGAGGCTACCGGAAGGTAACTACGACTGGTTGTATGTCCCGCGCCGAGTCCAACCCCCCACCACTCGACGGGAGTTCACGTGTCGCTCAGCGCGTTCCGCCGTATCCCCGGTGCCGCCCTGTCCCTGGCGCTCGCCGCCGCCACCCTGGCGGCGACCGCCCCCGCCGCCTCCGCCGCCCCCGCGGCCGAGGCGCCGCGGATGAAGGTGCTCACCTACAACGCCTTCCTCTTCAGCAAGACCCTGTACCCGAACTGGGGGCAGGACCACCGCGCCCGGGCGATCCCCGCGGCGCCGTTCTTCCAGGGCCAGGACGTCGTGGTGATCCAGGAGGCGTTCGACAACTCCTCCTCCGACGCGCTCAAGGCGAACGCCGCCGCGGCCTACCCGTACCAGACGCCCGTCATGGGCCGCTCGAAGACCGGCTGGGACGCCACCGGCGGGGCCTACTCGGCGACCACCCCCGAGGACGGCGGGGTGACGGTCCTCAGCAAGTGGCCGATCGTCCGCAAGGAGCAGTACGTCTACAAGGACGCCTGCGGCGCCGACTGGTACTCGAACAAGGGCTTCGTCTACACGGTGCTCGACGTGAACGGCAGCCGCGTCCACGTCGTCGGCACCCACGCCCAGTCCACCGACCCGGGCTGCTCGGCGGGCGAGGCGGCCCAGATGCGCAGCCGGCAGTTCAAGGCGATGGACGCCTTCCTGGACGCCAAGAACATCCCGGCGGGCGAGCAGGTGATCGTCGCGGGCGACCTGAACGTGGACTCCCGCACCCCCGAGTACGCCACGATGCTCGCCGACGCGGGCCTGGCCGGCGCGGACGCCCGCACCGGTCACCCGTACTCCTTCGACACCGAGCTGAACTCGATCGCGGCGGACCGCTACCCGGACGACCCGCGCGAGGACCTCGACTACGTCCTCTACCGGGCCGGCAACGCCCGCCCGGCGAACTGGACGAACCACGTGGTCCTGGAGTCGAGCGCGCCGTGGACGGTCTCCAGCTGGGGCACCTCGTACACGTACACCAACCTGTCCGACCACTACCCGGTGACCGGCTTCTGAGCCGGCCGCCCGGGTCCGCGGGTCAGTAGCCGGGGCTGCCGAAGACGGTGTACGCCCAGGCGGCGACGGCTATGCCGACCAGCACCAGCACCACCCAGGAGCCGGCACCCGTGTGCCGGCTCCTGGCCTTCGGCGCCTTAGGCGCCTCAGGCGTCTTCGGTTCCCTCCGGGGGCGGCCGGCGCGCGAGGGCCCGGCGGCGGGTCCGGCCGGCTCGGCCGCCGCGGCGACCTCGGCGAGCATCCGCCGGCAGACCGTGGCCAGCTCGGAGACCGGCGCCGTCAGGTCGACCACGACCTCGGTACGGGCCGGCGCCGTGGTCCCCCCGTCGAGCAGCCGCCCGGCCCGCAGCAGCGCCTGGTCCTTGCCGCCCGTCGGGGCGAGGCTGATCCAGCGCCGCACGTGCTCGCCGCGGATCACGACGCCGCCGCCCCGCTCCCGGTACACCGTGTGCTCCCGCCACAGAACTCCGGCCAATTCCGAAGCGGTCTCCCTGAGTTGCGCGTACATCCCACTCCCCTGTTCCGCCCGCCGACGCGGACCGGCCGCCGACTCTAGCCGCCGGCGACGTCGCACATGGCGAGCGGTGCCCCCCGCGCCCGATGTCAACCATGGTTGACATGATCCGTGTGTCAACCTACATTGACAGCATGACCGATGCGACCGATCTCGCCGCGCGGGCCGGTGACCGGGACCCCCGGGTGGGGCTGCGGGCCGTCTCCGCTCTGCGGCGACTGCTGGAACAGCTGGAGGCCGTCCAGGTGCGCGGTGCGCGCGCCCAGGGATGGTCCTGGCAGGAGATCGCCACCGAGCTGGGCGTCAGCCGGCAGGCCGTTCACAAGAAGTACGGGAGGCAGTGATGTTCGAACGGTTCACGAAGCCCGCGCGCGCCGTGGTGAAGGGCGCCGTCGACCACGCGGAGCGCGGGGGCGCGGCGGTCGTCACACCGGAGCACCTGCTGCTCGCGCTGCTCGACCGGGAGGACACCCGCGCGGCGGCGGCGCTCGGCCGGCTCTGCCCGGCGGAGCGGCGGCCGTCGCTGCTCGCCGCGCTCTCCGACGCCCGGCGCCGGGCCGGGCTGTCCCGGGCGGACACGGAGGCGCTGGCCGGCCTCGGCATCGACGTCGGCGCGATCGTCGCCCGCGTCGAGGAGGCGCACGGCGCCGGAGCCCTGGCGGGCGACCGGAAGGACGAGGGCCGGTGGTCCGGGCGGCGGACCTTCTCCCGGGAGGCGAAGGGCGTCCTGGAGAGGTCGCTCCGGGTCGCGCTGGCCCGCAAGGACCGCGAGATCGGCGACGAGCACCTGCTCCTCGCCCTCACCGCCACCGGCGGTGTCGTCGCCGAGGCGCTGGCCGACCACGGCGTGACGTACGCGGCCGTCGACACCGCGCTCTGAGCCGCCCCGGGGGGCTTTTACAGTTCTGGTGAGACAGCAATACTGTTCCACCATGGAGGACGCGAGCGACGAGGGACTGCTGCCCGGCTACACCGTCGACGAGCTGGCCGCGCGGGCCGGGGTGACGGTGCGGACCGTGCGGTTCTACGGGACGCGGGGGCTGCTGCCGCCGCCGGTGATCGGGCCCCGCCGGGTCGGACGGTACGGCCCCGGGCACCTGGCCCGGCTCGCGCTCATCGAGGAGCTCCAGCGGCAGGGCATGACGCTCGCCGCGATCGAGCGGTACCTGGAGCAGCTGCCGGCCGACCTGAACGCGCAGGACCTCGCGGTGCACCGGGCGCTCGTGGCGTCCTGGGCGCCCGAGTCCGCCGAGACGATCACCCGGCGGGAGCTGGAGCGGCGGGCCGGGCGGGAGCTGGCCGACCGGGACGTCGCCCGGCTCGCCGCCATGGGCGTGGTGGAGGCCGGCGAGGACCCGGACGTCTTCCGGCTCGACGGTTCGCTGCTGCGGCTCGGGGTCGAGATGCTGGACGTGCCCATCGAGCACGACGCCATCCTGGCCTCGCGGACCGTGCTGCTCGACCACGCCCGGTCCGCCGCCCAGGAGCTGGCCCGGCTCTTCCAGGAGCAGGTGTGGAACCCGTACCGGGAGAGCGGGGAGGACCCGGACCACCTGGCCGCCATGAAGTCGCTCTCCGCGCACATGCAGCCCATCGTGGTCCAGGCCCTCCTCACCGCCTTCCAGCGCTCTCTCAGCGCGGAGCTGAGGGCCGCCTTCAGGCGTCCGTGAAGGTCTCGCCCCGCTCGGCCTTCTGCACCAGGAGGGCGGGCGGGTCGAAGCGCTCGCCGTACGTCTCCGCCAGCTCGCGGGCGCGGGCGACGAAGCCGGCGACGCCGCCCTCGTAGCCGTTGATGTACTGGAGGATGCCGCCGGTCCAGGCCGGGAAGCCGATGCCCATGATGGAGCCGATGTTGGCGTCGGCGACCGAGGTCAGGACGCCCTCCTCCAGGAGGCGGACGGTGTCCAGGGCCTCGGAGAAGAGCATCCGCTCCTGCATGTCGCGGAAGGGGATCTCGTACCCGGGCTTGGTGAAGTGCTCGCGCAGGCCCGGCCAGAGCCTGCCGCGCCTGCCGGACTCGTCGTAGTCGTAGAAGCCGGCGCCGCCGCTGCGGCCGGGGCGGCCGAACTCGTCGACCATGCGGTCGATGACGACCTCGCCGGGGTGGCTGACCCAGGTGCCGCCGGCCTCCTCGACCGCCTTCTTCGTCTCGTTGCGGATCTTGCGCGGGAGGGTGAGGGTCAGCTCGTCCATGAGGGAGAGGACCTTCGCCGGGTAGCCGGCCTGGGCGGCGGCCTGCTCGACGGAGGCGGGCTCGATGCCCTCGCCGACCATCGCCACGCCCTCGTTGATGAAGTGGCCGATGACGCGGGAGGTGAAGAAGCCGCGCGAGTCGTTGACGACGATCGGCGTCTTGTTGATCTGGCGGACCAGGTCGAAGGCGCGGGCCAGGGCCTCGTCGCCGGTCCGCTCGCCCTTGATGATCTCGACCAGCGGCATCTTGTCGACCGGCGAGAAGAAGTGCAGGCCGATGAAGTCGGCCTGGCGCTCGACACCCTCGGCGAGGACGGTGATCGGCAGGGTGGAGGTGTTGGAGCAGAGCAGCGCGTCGGGGTCGACGACGTGCTGGATCTCCTGGAACACCTTGTGCTTGAGCGCGGTGTCCTCGAAGACGGCCTCGATGACCGCGTCGCAGCCGGCCAGGGCCTGCGGGTCGGCGGTGGGGGTGATGCGGGCGAGGAGGGCGTCGGCCTTCTCCTGGGTGGTGCGGCCCCGGGAGACGGCCTTGGCGCAGAGCTTCTCCGAGTACGCCTTGCCCTTGGCGGCGGCCTCGTCGGTGACGTCCTTGAGGACGACCTCGATGCCGGCGCGGGCGCAGGAGTAGGCGATGCCGGCGCCCATCATGCCGGCGCCGAGCACGGCGACCCTGCGGACCTGGCGCTTCTCGACGCCCTGGGGGCGGCTGGCGCCGGAGTTGACGGCCTGGAGGTCGAAGAAGAACGCCTGGATCATGTTCTTGGCGGTCTGGCCGGTGACCAGCTCGGTGAAGTAGCGGGACTCGATGACCTGCGCGGTCTCGAAGTCGACCTGGGAGCCCTCGACGGCGGCGGCCATGATGTTGCGCGGGGCCGGGTAGGGGGCGCCGTTCAGGGTCTTGCGCAGGTTGGCGGGGAAGGCCGGCAGGTTGGCGGCGAACTTCGGGTTCGACGGGGTACCGCCGGGGATCCGGTAGCCGGGGACGTCCCAGGGCTGGGCGGACTCCGGGTGGGTGTCGATGAAGGCGATGGCCTTGGCCATCATCTCCTCGGGGGTGGCGGCCAGTTCGTGCACGAGGCCGCTGTCCAGGGCGCGCTTCGGGGCGTACTGGGTGCCCTGGAGGAGCACCTTGAGCAGGGCGTCGGTGATGCCCATGAGGCGGACGGTGCGGGTGACGCCGCCACCGCCGGGCAGCAGGCCGAGGGTGACCTCGGGCAGGCCGATCTTGGAGCCGGGCGCGTCGAGCGCGATCCGGTGGTGGGAGGCGAGCGCGATCTCGTAACCGCCGCCCAGGGCGGCGCCGTTGAGGGCGGCGACGACCGGCTTGCCGAGGGTCTCGATGCGGCGCAGGGCGCGCTTCATGTCCATGGCGGCGTCGAAGATGGACCGGGCGTGCTCGGGGCCCGCCTGGATCATGTCCTTGAGGTCGCCGCCGGCGAAGAAGGTCTTCTTCGCGGAGGTGTAGATGACGCCCCGGATGGAGTCCTTCTCGGCCTCCAGGCGGTCGGCCACGGCCGCGATCGACGTGCGGAACGCCTGGTTCATGGTGTTGGCGGACTGGTTCGGGTCGTCGAGGACGAGGGTGACGATCCCCGTGTCGTCCTGCTCCCAGCGGATGGTGGTGCTCTCGCTCATGACTGATGCTTCTCCGGTAGAGGGGTGCGGACGGGGAGGTCAGACGCGCTCGACGATGGTGGCGATGCCCATGCCGCCGCCGACGCAGAGGGTGGCGAGGCCGTAGCGCTTGTCCTGGCGCTCCAGCTCGTCGACGAGGGTGCCGAGGATGATGCCGCCGGTGGCGCCGAGCGGGTGGCCGAGCGCGATCGCGCCGCCGTTGACGTTGACCTTGTCCAGGGAGACGCCCATGTCCTTGACGAAGCGCAGGACGACCGCGGCGAACGCCTCGTTGATCTCGATGAGGTCGATGTCGTCGATGGTGAGGCCGGCCTTGGCGAGCGCCTTGCGGGCGGCCGGGGCGGGGCCGGTGAGCATGATGGTGGGCTCGGAGCCGGAGACGGCCGCCGCGACGATCCGGGCGCGCGGCCTCAGCCCGTACCGCTCGCCGACCTCCTTCGAGCCGACGGCGAGGAGGGAAGCGCCGTCGACGATGCCGGAGGAGTTGCCGGCGTGGTGGACGTGGTCGATCTCCTCGACCCAGTGGTACTTCTGCAGCGCGACCGCGTCGAAGCCGCCGAGCTCGCCGATGTCCTTGAAGGACGGCTTCAGCCGGGCGAGGGAGTCGGCGGTGGTGCCGGGTCGCATGAACTCGTCGTGGTCGAGGACGGTGAGCCCGGCCCGGTCGACGACGGGCACGACGGAGCGGGCGAAGCGGCCCTCCTTCCAGGCGGTCGCGGCGCGCTCCTGGGAGAGGGCGGCGTACTCGTCGACGTCGCGCCGGGTGAAGCCCTCGATGGTGGCGATGAGGTCGGCGCCGATGCCCTGCGGGACGAAGTTGGTCTCCAGGTTGGTCATCGGGTCGGCGAACCAGGCGCCGCCGTCGGAGGCCATCGGCACCCGGGACATCGACTCCACGCCGCCGGCGAGGACCAGGTCCTCCCAGCCGGAGCGGACCTTCATCGCGGCCATGTTCACGGCTTCGAGGCCGGAGGCGCAGAAGCGGTTCTCCTGGACGCCGGCGACGGTGTCGGGGAGTCCGGCGGCGATGCCGGCGATGCGGGCGATGTCGGAGCCCTGGTCGCCCACCGGGCCGACGACACCGAGGACGATGTCGTCGATGGCGGCCGGGTCCAGGCTCGGGTTGCGGCGCTGGATCTCGCGGATCAGGCCGGTGACGAGGTCGATGGGCTTGGTGCCGTGCAGGGAGCCGTTGGCCTTGCCGCGTCCGCGCGGGGTGCGGATCGCGTCGTACACGTACGCTTCGGTGCTCACGGGAAGCCTTTCGCGGTGAGGGTTCTTGCGGGGAGGGGCGGGAGCCGGGAGGTCAGCCGAGGAGGGAGCGGCCGATGATCTCCTTCATGATCTCCGTCGTGCCGCCGTAGATGGTCTGGATGCGGCCGTCGGTGAAGGCGCGGGCGACCGGGAATTCGCTCATGTAGCCGTATCCGCCGTGCAGTTGCAGACAGCGGTCGGCGACCCGCTTCTGCAGCTCGGTCGCCCACCACTTGGCCATGGAGGCGTTGACGGGGTCGAGGCCGAGGCCCGCCGGGTCGGCGTGCTCCTCGATGCAGCGGTCCACGAACGCCCGGGTGACGGCGCACTCGGTGGCCATCTCCGCGATCTCGAACCGCACGTGCTGGAGCCGGGCGAGCGGCCGGCCGAACGCCTCGCGCTCCTTGACGTACGCCGTCGTCAGCTCCAGGAGGTGCTCGGCGCCCGCGATGCCCGCGACGGCGATGGCCAGGCGCTCCTGGGCGAGGTTGGTCATCAGGTGGACGAAGGCGCCGTTCAGCTCGCCGAGGAGGTTCTCCTTGGGGACGCGGACGTCGTGGAAGAAGAGCTCGGCGGTGTCCTGGGACTTCTGGCCGATCTTGTCGAGGTTGCGGCCGCGCTCGAAGCCCTCCGTGCCGCGCTCGACGACGAGGAGGGAGAGGCCGTGCGCGCCGCCCTCCGGGGTGGTCTTCGCGACCACGATCACCAGGTCGGCGAGGATGCCGTTGGAGATGAAGGTCTTGGAACCGTTGAGCACCCAGTGGTCGCCGTGGTCCTCGGCGGTGGTGCGGATGCCCTGGAGGTCGGAGCCGGCGCCGGGCTCGGTCATCGCGATGGCGGTGATCAGCTCGCCGGAGCAGAAGCCGGGCAGCCAGCGCCGCTTCTGCTCGTCGGTGGCGAGCTTGGTGAGGTACGGGCCGATGATGTCGTTGTGCAGGCCGACGGCGAGGCCGGGGGCGGCCGCCCTGGTGAACTCCTCGGCGAGCACGGAGGCGTACCGGAAGTCGGGGTTGCCCCCGCCGCCGTACTCCTCGTCGACGGCGATGCCGAGGAGGCCCTGCCGGCCGGCGGCGCGCCACGCCTCGCGGGAGACGATGCCGTCCTTCTCCCACTGCGCGTAGTGGGGCAGCACCTCCTTCTCCAGGAAGGTGCGGACGACCGCCCGGAAGGCTTCGTGGTCCTCGGTGTAGAGCGTGCGCTTCATGGGGTCTTCGACTCCTGGGGGTGCGGGGCGTCCTGGGGGCGCAGGGCGGGGACGGCCCAGTCGCGGGCGACCTCGGCGGTGTCGGCGCCGGGCAGGGCGGGGCCGGTACGGAGGGTGCCGGGGGTGACGGAGAATCGGGGCGCGGGGGCGGGCTGGACGAGTCCGCCGTGCTCGGCGAAGGTGGCCCGGGCCGCGAGGTGCGGGTGGGCGGGGGCCTCGCGGAGCGAGAGGACGGGGGCGACGCAGGCGTCGGAGCCCTCGAAGACCTCGGTCCACTCGGCGCGGGTACGGCTCCGGAAGCGGGCGGCGACGGCCTCGCGCAGCTCGGGCCAGCGGGCGAGGTCGCGCCGGAGGGAGCGGGCCTCCGGCAGGTCGAGCAGCCGGGCGAACTCCTCGTAGAAGCGTTCCTCCAGGGCGCCGACCGCCATGTGGCCGCCGTCGGAGGTCGCGTACACCCCGTAGAAGGGGCAGCCGCCGTCGAGGAGGTTCACCCCGCGCCGGTCCTGCCAGCCGCCGGCCAGCAGCATGGCGTGGATCATGGTGGTGAGGTGGGCGGTGCCGTCCACGATGGCGGCGTCGACGACCTGGCCCTCGCCGTGCGTGCGCGCGTGCTGGAGGGCGGCGAGGACGCCGACGACGAGGTAGAGCGAGCCGCCCGCGTAGTCGCCGAGCAGATTGGCCGGGATGCTCGGCGGGCCGTCCGGGTCGGGGCCGACGAGGCCGAGGGCGCCGGTGACGGCGATGTAGCCGATGTCGTGTCCGGCGGTGGGCGCGAGCGGACCGTCCTGGCCCCAGCCGGTCATCCGGCCGTAGACGAGCCGGGGGTTGCGGGCCAGGCACTCCGCGGGGCCGACGCCGAGGCGTTCGGCGACGCCGGGCCGGTACCCCTCGATCAGCACGTCGGCGCGCTCGACGAGGTCGAGGACGGTCGCGGGGCCGTCCGGGGCCTTGAGGTCGACGAGGACGGAGCGCTTGTTGCGGTTGGTGAGGTCCTTGGCCGGGTCGACGCCGAGGCCGGGGCCGCCCGGCCGGTCGACGCGGACGACGTCGGCTCCGAGGTCGGCGAGGAGCATGGCGGCGAAGGGGCCGGGGCCGATGCCGGCGAGTTCCACGACCCGGACGCCGGCGAGCGGGCCGGTCCGCTCGGTGTGCCTCGTGCTCATCGAGCCCCCAGAGTGTGTGACACCAATGATGTAACACCGGAGATGCTAGGAACGCGTTCCACTCGGCACAAGCCCCCCGGCCGAGCAAGCGCTTGGAAATTCGACCGGGCGGCCGGGCCGCCCGGCGGGACGACCGGTCCGCTATCCTCCGCCGACGACATCGCCGAGGGACGGGAGTGGGGCTCGATGGAGACAGGGGCGGACACGGGGCGGGACCCCGGCGGACGGCGCTACGACGTGGTCCTGTTCGGGGCGACCGGGTTCGTGGGCGAGCTCACCGCGGAGTATCTGGCCGAGCACGCCCCCGCCGGGTGCCGCTGGGCCCTCGCCGGACGCTCGGCCGCCAGGCTGGCGGCGCTGCGGGACCGGCTCGCCGCCGGCCGGCCGCACCTCGCCGACGTACCCCTGCTCGTCGCCGACTCCGGCGACCCCGCCTCGCTGCGCGCGCTCGCGGAGTCGGCGCGGGTGGTGGCCTCCACCGTCGGCCCCTACGTCTGGTACGGCGAGGGACTGGTCGCCGCCTGCGCGGACGCCGGCACGGACTACCTCGACCTGACCGGCGAGGCCGAGTTCGTCGACCTCATGTACGTCCGCCACGACGCCCGCGCCCGGGAGACCGGCGCCCGGCTGGTGCACGCCTGCGGCTTCGACTCCGTCCCGCACGACCTCGGCGTCCTCTTCACCGTGGAGCGGCTGCCGGAGGGCGTACCGCTGCGCGTCGACGGCTTCGTCCGGGCCGGCGCCGTCTTCTCCGGCGGCACCTTCGCCTCCGCGCTGACCGCCTTCGGGCGCGGCCGGGAGATCCTGCGGGCCGCCCACGAGCGCCGGCTGCACGCGCCCCGGCTGGTGGGCCGGCGGGCCCGCGCGCCGCTGGGGGCGCCCCGGTTCAGCACCGAGACGGGCACCTGGGCGCTGCCGCTGCCCACCCTGGACCCGCAGGTGGTGGCCCGGTCGGCGGCCTCCCTCGAACGGTACGGCCCCGACTTCCGCTACCGCCACTACGCCTCGGTGAAGACCCTGCCGATGGCGCTCGGCGGCACGGCGGCGATCGGCGCGGCCGTCACGGCGGCCCAACTGCCGCCGCTGCGCCGGTGGATGATGGACCGTTACGAGGCGGGCTCCGGCCCGTCGGCCGAGCGGCGGGCGCGCAGCTGGTTCACGGTCCGGTTCGTCGGCGAGGGCGGCGGGCGGCGGGTCTTCACCGAGGTGTCGGGCGGCGATCCGGGCTACGACGAGACGGCGAAGATGCTCGCCGAGTCGGCGCTCTGCCTCGCCCTGGACCCGCTGCCCGAGACGGCGGGCCAGGTCACGACGGCGGTGGCGATGGGGGACGCGCTCATCACCCGGCTGCGGGCGGCGGGGCTGCGCTTCCGGGTGGCGCACCAGGAGTAGCGGCCCCCCGGTCTCACGCCCGGTTCACCAGCCGACCATGTCGGGGGCGCTGTGGTCGACCACCACGGCGTCGACCTCGATCTCGACCAGCCACGCCGGGTCGATGAACCGGGACACCTCCATGAAGGTGCAGGCGGGACGGACGGCGGCGAACCGCTCGCCGTGCGCGCGGGCCGCCTCGCGCCAGGCGGTGGCGTCGGTGAGCAGGACGCGGGTGCGGACGACGTCCTCCAGGCGGGCG
Source organism: Streptomyces sp. NRRL F-5727 (assembly GCF_000719555.1). Lineage (GTDB taxonomy): Bacteria > Actinomycetota > Actinomycetes > Streptomycetales > Streptomycetaceae > Streptomyces. Next base: position 138,208 of record NZ_JOGX01000006.1, on the reverse strand, counting down.
CCCGCCTCGCGGAGGGCCGCCTCGGCGATGTCGAGACAGCGCACGGTCTGGGCGTAGACGTCGCCGGGCGCGGTGGTGGTGCCGTCGGGCGCGATCGGCGCGGTGCCGGCGACGGAGACGTACGGGCCGTGCCGTACGGCGCGGGAGAAGCCGATCTGCGGTTCCAGCGGGGAGCCGGAGGAGACGAGTCGTCGGGGTGTGGTGTGCAGGTCCATCCCGTCTTCCTTCCCCCGGTGCGGCCCGGTCAAATCCGGTGCGGGGAAGGGCGCCGGGGCCTACTCCCCCATGAGCCGGAACGGGTGCCCGGCCGGATCGGCGTACACCCGCCAGAGCGGCCGGGCGGCGTCTCCGTCTCCCCCGCCCTCGCCGAGGGGTACGGCTCCGAGGGCGAGCACCGCCTCGTGGGCGGCGGCCGGGTCCGGGACCCGGACGTCGAGGAGGAACTGCTGCTCGGGGGCGCCCCAGACGGGCGGCCGGTGGTCGGCGACGTCCTGGAAGGCGAGGACCGGTCCGTGCGCGTCGCGCAGCACGGCGGAGCCCGCTCCGACGGCGAGCCCCGGGTCGGGCGCGGTGATCTCGCCGCCGAGCATCGCGCGGTAGAAACCGGCGAGTTCACGCGCGTCGGGGCAGTCGAGCACGACGCACCGCAGCCGCCCGGTCATCCGGTGGTCCAGTCGGCGAGCACGTACAGGATGGCGCAGGTCCAGGCGAGCGCGGAGAGCGCGGCGACGGCGAGGACGACGGGCATCGCGCGGTCCGTGGAACGGCGGTGGCGTGTGGTGACGGGGGTTGTCATGGAGGCCACTGTGCCGCGGGGGTCTGACAACGGGCATCCGTACGGGTACTCAGACGCCGCTGGTACGTGCCTAGGTGGCGAGGGCCTCCTTGAGGGCGCCCCGGCAGAGGGCGTCGGCGTGCCGGGTGGTCTCGGGGAGCCGGTAGCGCGGGGTGAGGGCGAGGGTGTGGGCGCAGGCGTTGTCGAGGGAGACGCGGTGGCCGACGGAGACGAAGACGGGCTTGACCCCGCTCCGGGTCCGCAGCGCCCGGCCGACCTCCTCGCCGTCGGCGAGCAGCGGCGCGAAGTCGCCCCGGTCCTGGCCCGGTTGGTCGTGGGCGAAGGTGAAGGGGTTCTTGGCGACGCCGATCGCGGGCCGGCCGGTGAGCACGCCGAGGTGGGCGGCGAGCCCGAACCGGCGCGGGTGGGCGAGGCCGTAACCGTCGCAGACCAGGAGGCCGGGGTCGGCGGTGAGGGCGTCGAGCGCGGCCAGCACGGTGGGGATCTCGCGGAAGGCGAGGAGCCCGGGGACGTACGGGAAGGAGACCCGCCCCACGGCGGTCGCCTCCTCGACGACCGCGAGGGTCCGGGCGTCCAGCACCACGGCCGCGGCGGCGACGAGGTCCCGCTCGTCGTCGTACGCCACGTCGAGCCCCGTGACGTGTCCCGTGCCCGCCGCCGGGCCCTCCTCGTCCAGCACGAGCCGTCCCCGCAGCTCGCGTTGGACGTCCAGCGCCGTCTCCTGGTCGGCGGGCCAGCCCGCCGGAACCCCGATGATCCCCATGCGGCCACCCTACGGCGACGGCGTCCTGCGCCCCTGTCGGCGGGGTGCGGTAGCTTCCCCGGATGACCGCGATCGACGCCCTCGTACGCCTCTGCCCGCCGCCCGCCGAGCCGCCGCCCGCCGTGGACTGGGCGGGGACCGAGCGCGCGCTCGGGGTGCCGCTCCCCGCCGACTACCGACGGCTGGTCGAGACGTACGGCCCCGGGGTCTTCGACGAGACGGTGTGGCTGCTGGCCCCGGACGCCGGCCGCGCCCACCTCGACCTGGTCGCGCAGACCGCCGAACGGACCGAGATCCTGGAGTCGTTGCGGGAGTGGGAGGACGAGGAGTGGCCCGCGGAGCTGAGGGAGCCGGGGGCGCGGGTGGTGCCGTGGGCGTACGAGGAGGGGTCGGGGGCCTTCCTGTACTGGCTGGTGCTGCCGGACGCGCACCCCGACGAGTGGCCCGTCCTCTACAACGAGGGCCGCGGCCCGCTCTGGGAGCGGCACGGGCCGGGGTGCGCCGCCTTCCTGCTGGGGGTGCTCACGGGCACGGTGGAGACCTCGTACTTCGGCTACCTGTTCGAGGTGCTGAAGCCGGCGGAGCACCGTTTCGAGCAGCCCCGCCTGGTGCCGGACTGCTGATCGCGGGGGCGGCCCCCGCCGGTAGCCTTGCACGCATGTTCGTACTCGAATTGACCTACACGGCGCCCGTCGAGCGGGCGGACGCCCTCATGGACGCGCACATCGCCTGGCTGGACGAGCAGTACGCCGCCGGGGTGTTCCTCGCGTCGGGGCGGAAGAACCCGCGGGACGGCGGGGTGATCCTGGCGGCCGGGGTCGACCGGGCCGCGATCGAGCGGATCGCGGCGGCCGACCCCTTCAGCGCCGAGGGCGTGTGCGCGTACCGGATCACCGAGTTCTACGCGTCGAAGACCGTCGAGGGCCTGGCCGGCTACCGCGAGCAGCCGCCGGCCTGACCCGGCCGCCTCCCGCGTGGGGCGGCCTCCCGCCCGGGCCTCACGGGCGGGCGAGGACGGCGATCCGGCCCTTCTCGCCCGCGGCCCAGCAGCCGCCGTCCGGGGTGCAGTCCACGGTGTCGTACGAGCCGGTGTCCACGGTCCGCCAGGTGCGGCCGCCGTCGCGGGTGAGGTCGGTGCCGGTGGGTCCGACGGCGAGGGCGGCGTCCCCGCCGTGCGGGAGCCAGGCGACGCCGGAGCGGTAGGCGGGCGGGGGCGTGTCGGACGGGGTCCAGGTGCGGCCGCCGTCGGCGGTGACGGCGGCGGCCCGCGGCGAGGGCTCTCCGGCCCGGTAGTCGCCGCCGACGGCGAGGCCGTGGTGGCGGTCGCGGAAGGCGAGCGCGAAGACGCCCCTGGCCGGGTCGCCGGCCGGGACCGGGCTGTCGGTGACGGTCCAGGTGCGGCCCCGGTCCGCCGAGTGGAAGACGCGGGCGGTGGCGGCGCCGCCGGTCGCGAACCAGACGTCCCGCCCGCCGGTCGCCGCCGTGACCAGGCACTGGCCGCTCGCGGCGAAGCCCGCCTCGCCGGGCAGGGCGGCGGGCATCCCGGCGTCCGGCAGGACCTCCCAGCTGCGGCCGCCGTCGCGGGTGGAGAGGATGCGGAACCTGCCGTCGACGGGGTCGCTCAGGGCGAGGCCGTTGCGGCGGTCGAGGAAGGTCACGCAGTCGTAGAAGGCGCGCGGGTCGGTGTTGCGGAAGGTCTCGGTCCAGGTGGCGCCGCCGTCCTCGGTGCGCAGCAGCCGGGACGCCTCGCCCTCGCCGATGGCGAGGACGACGGCCCGGCGGGCGTCGAACGCCTCGACGTCGCGGAACTGCAGGCCCTCGGCGCCGGCGGGTGAGACGTTCCGCCAGCTGCGGCCCGCGTCGGTGGTGCGCAGGACGGTGCCCCGGGAGCCGGCGGCCCAGGCGGTGTGCCGGTCCACCGCGGCCAGGCCCCGGAAGCGGGCGTCGGTCCCGGTGGGGGTGAGCCGCCAGCCGTCGGCGGAGGTGGCGGCCGCGGGGGCCGCGGGGGTCTCCCCGGCCCGCGCGGGGGCCGCGAGGGAGAGCGCCAGCGCCGCCCCCAGCAGTCCCGCCGTCATCGTGCGTCGCGCCGTTCGCATCTTTCGCACAGGTGTCATGGCGCCGGAAGCTAGCGGCGGTGGCCGGGGCCCGTCCAGAGGGCGTCCGGTCCGGGTCCCGGCCCGGCTCCGCCGGAGTGCGGGGCGCGGCGGGCGTTCCTAGGCTGGGCGCATGACCGAGGGAACAGCGGAGCCGGGGACCGAATCCCCGACCGGCGGGAAGCCGCGGCTGAAGGAGTACGACGGCGAGGGGATCACCGTCACGTTCGAGCCGCGGCGCTGCCTGCACGCGGCCGAGTGCGTCCACGGTCTGCCCGAGGTCTTCGACCTGTCCCGCCGCCCCTGGGTGCTGCCCGACGCGGCCGTGCCGGAGCGGGTGGCCGAGGTGATCCGGCGCTGCCCCTCGGGGGCGCTCCAGTACCACCCGGCGGCGGGCGTCGGCGCGGAGGAGGCGCCGGACGTGCCGACCACCGTGCGCCGGAAGCCGTCGGGCCAGCTGAGGGTCCGGGGCGATCTGCTGGTCGCGGGCGAGCAGGGGGTGCGACACGAGACCCGGGCGCTGCTCTGCGGCTGCGGGGCCTCGGCGAACCAGCCGTACTGCGACCACTCGGGGCCCTGCGCGGAGCCCGACGACGACGTGGCCGAGGAGCGCTAGAGACGTCCTCCGGTTCGGCGCGGTGACGCACCTCACGTAGGGGTCCGGTGCACGTTCCGGCGGTTCCGCTCGTCTTGACGGGTGTCAGGTGCCCTGGTGTCGGGGAGACGCACAGGATCGCAACCGCGCGAGAGGAGTTCGCCGTGTCCGCCGTGATCGAGCAACCCGTCCAGGCCCGTCTGGTCGCTTCCGCACCCCGGATGGAGACCGTCCCCGCCACCCTGCGCTACGACCGTGAGGACCCGTACGCCGTCAGCATGGCCTTCCCGCCGCCGGCCACCCTGGAGGGCGTCGAGGTCTCCTGGGCCTTCGCCCGGGAGCTGCTGGCGCAGGGGGTCGAACGGCCCGCCGGGGACGGGGACGTACGGCTCCGTCCGTACGGCTACGACCGCACCGTGGTGGAGTTCCACGCCCCGGAGGGCGTGGCGATGGTCCATGTGCGCACCTCGGAGCTGCGCCGCTTCCTGGAGCGCTCGCAGCACCTGGTGCCGGCCGGGCGCGAGCACCAGTACCTGGACTGGGACCGGGACCTGGCCGCGCTCCTGGGCGAGCTGCCCTGAACGGCCCGTCCTGAACGGTCCACTCCGAGCGGTCCGCCTCGAGCGGTCCGCCGAAAACCGGTTGTCCCCTCCGCCCGAGCGGTCCTACCGTCGGTGAGGTCAGATCGCCTCCCGATCGGAGAAGGAACGTTGTACCTCTGAGGTCCCGAGACACCGTGCCGCGCCCGTGCCCCGTGCCGTGCGTGCCGTTCTCGACCTCGGTGGACGAGCCGTTCCCCACGCTGCCCGCGCCCCGGTGTCTCACGCGTCGCACCACGCCCACGCTCGTACCGTGCTCGCGGCACCGGAGGCCCTCGTGTCACATCACCCCGTCTTTCTCTCCACCACCTCGCTCTCCTTCTCCTGGCCGGACGGCACCGAGGTCTTCGACGACCTCAAGGTGACGGTCGGTCCCGGCCGTACCGGTCTGGTCGGGTCGAACGGCTCGGGGAAGTCCACCCTGCTCCGGCTGCTCGCCGGGGAGCTCACCCCCAGCGCCGGCTCCGTGCGGACGGCCGGCGAGATCGGCCATCTCCCGCAGAACCTGGTCCTGGACACCGGACGCCGGGTCGACGAGATCCTCGGCATCGACCGGAAACGTGCCGCGCTGCACGCCGTCGAGGCGGGCGACACGGCCGAGGAGCACTTCGGCGTCATCGGCGACGACTGGGACGTGGAGGAGCGGGCGCTGGCCACGCTCGACCGGCTCGGTCTCGGCTCGATCGGCCTGGACCGCACGGTCGGCGAGGTGTCCGGCGGCGAGTCCGTGCTGCTGCGGCTCGCGGCGCTGCTGCTGGCCCGGCCGGACGTCCTGCTGCTCGACGAACCCACCAACAACCTCGACCTGTACGCCCGTTCGCGTCTCTACGAGACGGTGGAGAGCTGGTCCGGGGTGCTGGTGGTGGTCAGCCACGACCGGGAGCTCCTGGAGCGGGTCGACCAGATCGCCGACCTCCACGACGGCGGGGTGAGCTGGTACGGCGGCCCCTGGTCGGCGTACGAGGAGGCGCTCGCGGCCGAACAGGAGGCGGCCGAGCGGATGGTGCGGGTCGCCGAGGCGGACGTCCAGCGGCAGCGACGGGAACTGGCCGACGCCGGGATGAAGCTGGCGCGCCGCAGGCGGTACGCGCAGAAGAGCTTCGAGAACAAGGTGCTGCCGAAGGTCGTGGCCCACACCCGGCGGAGCTCGGCGCAGGTCTCGGCGGGCAAGCACCGCAACCTGCACGCGGAGCGGCTGGCGGAGGCGCGGGAGCGGCTCGACGTGGCGGCGGAGGCGGTGCGGGAGGAGGACGAGATCCGGGTCGAGCTGCCGCGCACCTCGGTGCCGCCCGGCCGCGAGGTGCTGCGGATCAGGGACCTGGAGCTGCGGTACGGGGCGCGGGTCGAGGGCGGGTTCGAGCTGCGGGGCCCGGAGCGGATCGCGCTGGTGGGCCGTAACGGGGCCGGTAAGACCACGCTGTTGCGGACGGTCGCCGGGGAGCTGGAACCCGTGTCGGGCGAGGTGGAGACCCTGGTGCCGCTCCGCTTTCTGCCGCAGCGGCTCGACGTCCTCGACGACGGGCTGAGCATCGTGGAGAACGTGGCCCGGTTCGCGCCCGCGGCGTCGGGGAACGCGATCAGGGCCCGGCTCGCGCGGTTCCTGTTCCGGGGCGCCCGGGCGGACCAGCCGGTGGGCAGCCTGTCGGGCGGGGAGCGGTTCCGGGCGACGCTGGCGGCGCTGCTGCTCGCGGAGCCCGCTCCGCAGCTGTTGCTGCTGGACGAGCCGACGAACAATCTGGACATGGCGTCGGTGCGGAAGCTGACGGCGGCCCTCCGCGCGTACGAGGGGGCGCTGGTCGTGGCCAGTCACGACCTGACGTTCCTGGAGTCGCTGGGGCTGACGCGCCGGTTGCTCCTCGACGGCCGGCTGCGGCCGACGTCGGCGGAGGAGCTCCGTGCGGGGTCGACGTCAGAGGTGGAGTAACGCCCAGGACTTGGTGCCGCCGTCCGGGGTGAGGGCGGGGGCGAGTCCCCAGTCGCCGCCGTGCTCCTCGACCGCCGCGGCCAGCAGCCACATGCTGCGGCTGCGGCGGTCGCGGCACTTCTCGGCGGCTTCCGGCTCACGGTGGAGCGGATGCTGGTCGTAGACCACGATCCGCAGGGCGTCGAACTGCCAGCGGACGCGCAGCGCCATCTCCCGGTCGGGGGTGAACCGGTAGGCGGCGGCGACGAGTTCGGAGGCGGCGAGGGCGGCGGTCTCGCGCAGTCCGGCGAGTCCGTGGCGGGTGAGGAGGCCGCGGACGGCCTCGCGGGCGAGGCCCGCGCAGTAGGCGCCGCCGGGGAGCAGCATGGAGTAACTGAGGTTCTCCGCGGCGGGGGGTATGGGCCCGGCGGCCGTGACGGCGGCCGGAAGGCAACGCAGGGCGCCCTTCATCGGATTGCTCACATTTCCTGTACATGGGGGTGCTCTGCACACGGTCGTGGTCGCCCCGTGTGAGACTTGCGCTACCGACCGTAGCGCAGAAGCGGAGCACGGTGCTACTACTTGCGGGTAGTGGCGCCGTTTCCGGACAGCCGGGCGACGGCGGCGCGGGAACGGGGGCGGCAGGGGGCCGCCCAGCAGGACGAGGGAGATCGACGTGCCACCCAGGAGCAGCCCCACCGCACGCCAGCAGCGGCTCGGCGCCGAACTGCGCAAGCTGCGCGAACAGTCGGGGATGTCCGCCCAGCAGGCCGCCGCCCTCCTGGGCGTCGACCGCACCCGCATCCCGAACGTCGAGTCCGGCCGCTTCGGCATCAGCCCCGAGCGGGTGCGGACCCTGGCCTTCAACTACGGCTGCCCGGACACCGCCCTGGTGGACCTGCTCGCCGCCATGGCCCAGGAGCGGGACCGCGGCTGGTGGGAGGAGCACCGCGGACTGCTTCCGCCCGCCCTGCTCGACATCGCCGAACTGGAGCACCACGCAGCCGAGCTGGCGACCGCGGTGACCACCCACGTGCCCGGTCTGCTGCAGACCGAGGACCAGGCGCGGGCGGTCTTCGACACCGCCGTGCCACCGCTGCCGGAACCGGACCTGGAGGCCCGGCTCGCCCTGCGGCTGCGCCGCCAGGAGACCCTGGACCGGCCGGTGCCGTACGAGGCCGTGATCCACGAGGCGGCGCTGCGCATGCAGTTCGGCGGCCCGAAGGTCGCCCGGGCCCAGCTGGAGCACATCCTGGAGCAGTCGGAACGGGCCACCGTCACCGTGCGGGTCATCCCCTTCGCCGCCGGGGGTTTCCCCGGAGCGGGACAGTCGTTCAGCTATGTGTCCGCGCCCGTGCCGCAGCTCGACACCGTCCAGCTCGACTCCTCGCACGGCTCGATCCTCCTCGACGCCGACATGAAGCTGCGCCGATACCGGGGCCTGCTCGAACGGCTGCGCGGACTCGCCCTGTCCACCGCCGACTCCCGCGCGTTCATCCGCTCGATAGCCCAGGACCTGTGAGGGATCCGCACCATGCCCGACATCACGAACGTCACGACGTCCGCCCCCTCCGCCACCCCGTCCGCCCCCGCCGGCGCGATCGCCTGGGGCGACGCCTTCTGCAGCGAGGGGGCGAACTGCTTCCGCTTCGGCCTCGACGACGCCGGCCGGGCCTACATCGGCTCGACCCTCACCCCCGGCGAGTACGTCAGCGACTCCGTCGAGGCGCTGCGCGCGCTGATCTCCGCGGTGAAGTCCGGAGCGGCCGACCATCTGCTCTGAGTAGCCGATCAGCTGTTCACGGGTGACCCGCCCCGACGTGACCTGCATCTCTTTTCCGGCGTCCGAGCTGCGCACATAACGGAACGTAACCGGACAAGGTTCGAGCGGGGCTTGGTCGCCGCCTTACGGGGCCTTAACCTACGGAGTCGTAACCTACGAATCCGTAGGTATTTCCGTTCGCCCTCCTCTCCGTCCCCAGGAGTCCCCGTGACGCTCACCTCTCCCCACCTCGACAGTTCGGCAGGGTGGACCGACGCGCGCTTGCTGTACGCGCTGGAAGAGGTGGTGGAGAAGGAGCTCAACCGGCACCTCAAGGTCGTCAAGGACTGGATGCCGCACGAGTACGTGCCCTGGTCGGACGGCCGGAACTTCCCGGGCTTCTTCGAGGACGGCGAGGCGTGGGACCCGGCCCAGTCCAAGGTCACGGACATAGGGAAGATCGCGCTCGTGGTCAACCTCCTCACCGAGGACAACCTGCCGAGCTACCACCACGAGATCGCCAGCCTCTTCGGCCGCGACGGCGCCTGGGGCACCTGGGTGCACCGCTGGACCGCGGAGGAGGGCCGGCACGGCATCGTCATGCGCGACTACCTGCTCGCCTCCCGCGCCGTCGACCCGGACAAGCTGGAGCAGTTCCGGATGTCACACATGAGCGAGGGCTTCGAGTCGGACAACCGCCACTCGATGCTGCACTCGGTGGCGTACGTGTCCTTCCAGGAGCTCGCCACCCGCATCTCGCACCGCAACACCGGCCACCAGTCCGGCGACCCCGTCTGCGACCGGATGCTCGCCCGCATCGCGCTCGACGAGAACCTGCACATGATCTTCTACCGGAACCTGCTGAAGGCCGCCCTGGAGATCGCCCCCGACCTCTCCATGCAGGCCGTCCGCGACGTGGTGGTCAACTTCCGGATGCCCGGCCACGGCATCCCGGGCTTCGAGCGGGCCGCCGCCCAGATGGCGATCGGCGAGATCTACAACATGCGCATCCACCACGACGACGTGCTGGAGCCGGTGCTCCGCCACCTGAAGGTCCTCGACATCACCGGCCTCGGCCCGGACGGGCTGCGCGCCCAGGAGGAGCTGGGCCTCTTCATGAACGGCCTCGACGCGGAGGCCACGAAGTTCGACGCGAAGCTGGCCGCCCGCAAGGCCCGGATGGCCGCGCGCGCCGAGGGCTGAGCCCCGCGCACTCCCCCGGGAGCGGTTCAGGAGCGCCGCGCGCGCCGCAGCCTGAGCCGCTCCTTCTCGGAGAGCCCGCCCCACACCCCGAACCGCTCGTCGTGCGCGAGCGCGTACTCCAGGCAGGCGACGCGCCCCTCGCAGGCGCCGCAGAGCTGCTTGGCCTCGCGGGTCGAGGAGCCGGGGGCCGGGAAGAAGAACTCGGGTCCGGCCTGGGCGCACAGCGCGTCCTCGCGCCAGGCGAGGTCGGCGGCGGGGCGGGGGGCCGGGAAGGTCAGGACGTCGGTCTCGGTCTGCATGGCTCCACCCTGGCGCGGGGCGCTAAACACACCGTCAACGTCCGATCAATGCGGCTCGTCGGGCGCGTCCGGACCGTTCTCCGCCGGCTTCTTCGCCCGGCTCGGCTGGACCCGCTTCGGCTCGCCCGGCATCTTCGGGTACTCGGGCGGATAGGGCAGGTCCCCGAGGTCGTGCTCGGCCTCGTCGCGCCGGGCCAGTTCCAGCAGCGGCTCCAGGTCGAAGCGCTCGTCGTCCATGTCCGCGTGCACGTCGCCCAGCTCGGCGTACCGGGCCGGCATGGTCCGGATGTCGAAGTCCTCCGGCACCGCGTCGTCGATCTCGTCCCAGCGCAGCGGGGCGGAGACGGGGGCGTGCGGCTTCGGGCGGACCGAGTAGGCGGAGGCGATCGTGCGGTCGCGGGCCGTCTGGTTGTAGTCGACGAAGATCCGCTCGCCGCGCTCCTCCTTCCACCACTTCATGGTGACCCGGTCCGGCATCCGCCGCTCCAGCTCCCGCCCGACGGCGATGGCCGCCCGCCTGACCTGGACGAAGGTCCAGTCGGGGCGGATCGGGACGAAGACGTGCAGCCCGCGTCCGCCGGAGGTCTTGGGCCAGCCGCGCAGCCCGTACTCGCCGAGGACGGCCCGCAGCTCGTGCGCGGCGCGGACGGCGTCGGCGTAGTCGGTGCCGGGCTGCGGGTCGAGGTCCAGGCGGAGCTCGTCCGGGTGGTCGGTGTCCCCACGGCGGACCGGCCAGGGGTGGAAGGTGACGGCGCCGAGGTTGGCGGCCCAGACCACGGCGGCCGGCTCGGTGGGGCACAGCTCGTCGGCGGACCGGCCGCTGGGGAAGGTGATGTGCGCGGTCGGGATCCAGTCGGGGAGGTACTTGGGGGCCCGCTTCTGGAAGAAGGACTCCCCCGTCACCCCGTCGGGGTAGCGCTCCAGGGTGGTGGGCCGGTCCCGCAGCGCGCGGGTGACGCCCTCGCCGACGGCGAGGTAGTAGCGCACCATGTCGAGCTTGGTGTAGCCGGGCTCCGGAAAGTAGATCTTGTCCGGGTTGGAGACGCGGACGGTGCGCCCGCCGGCCTCCACCTCCACCGCTGCCGTCTTGCCTGCCATGGGCGCCACCCTAGGGCTCGCCGACAGATGTCGCATACCGGACAATCGACCCATGGATCTGCCGGTGATGCCGCCCGTGAAGCCGATGCTCGCCAAGGCCGTGAAGAAGATCCCGCCCGGGATGCAGTACGAGGCCAAGTGGGACGGCTTCCGGGCCATCGTCCACCGCGACGGCCCCGAGCTGGTCATCGGCAGCCGTACCGGCAAGCCCCTCACCCGGTACTTCCCCGAACTCGTCGACGCGCTGCGGGAACGGCTGCCGAAGCGGTGCGTGGTGGACGGCGAGATCGTCGTCGAGCACGGCGGGCGGCTCGACTTCGACCGGCTGAGCGAGCGGATCCACCCGGCGGACTCCCGGGTCCGGATGCTCGCCGCGACCACCCCGGCCCGCTTCGTCGCCTTCGACCTGCTCGCCCTCGGCGACGACGCCCTCCTCGACACCCCGCTCGCCGAGCGCCGCGAGGCCCTGGAGCGGGCGCTCGACGGCACCACCGCCCCGCTCCACCTCGCCCCGGCCACCCGCGACCCGGAGCTGGCCGCGCGCTGGTTCGAGCAGTACGAGGGGGCCGGGCTCGACGGCGTGATCGCCAAGCCGCTCGACCTGCCCTACCGGCCGGACGCCCGGCTGATGTACAAGATCAAGCACGAGCGGACCGCCGACGTCGTCGTGGCCGGATACCGCTTCCACAAGAGCGGCCCCGTCGTCGGCTCGCTGCTCCTCGGCCTCTACGACGACCGGGGCGCCCTCCAGCACGTCGGCGTCTGCGCCGCCTTCACCGCCGGGCGCCGGGCCGAGCTGGTCGAGGAGCTGGAGCCGCTGCGGATGGACCCGCCGGACGGACACCCGTGGGCCGCCTGGGCCGAGGAGGCCGCGCACGAGAGCGCCCGGCTGCCGGGCGCGCCCAGCCGCTGGTCGGGGAAGAAGGACCTGTCGTGGGTGGCACTGCGGCCGGAGCGGGTCTGCGAGGTCGGCTACGACCACATGGAGGGCGACCGCTTCCGGCACACCGCGCAGTTCAAGCGCTGGCGCCCGGACCGCACCCCCGAGTCCTGCGGCTACGGGCAGCTCGACGAGCCCGTCTCGTACGACCTGTCGGACGTGCTGAGCTGACGATCGTCCCGGCCGGGACGCCTCGGCGCCACGTGATTTCCTTCACACCGAGGGTGCCGTCCGGGGGCTTGCGCCGCGCCCGCCCGGCCCCGCCGCCGGCCGCCGGCGCCCGCGACGCGCGGCGTCCGTGCGGAACGCCCGGCCGGCGCCGTGCCCCGTACCTGCGGGAACGCCCGCGCCCGCGATCACCCGGGCCCGGGGCACGCCGACGGGTGCGCCCGCGCACTCCGGGCGAGCCGGGCGCCCCCGTCGCACACCGGCCCCGGAGCCGTACCGGAACCGCTCCCGCCATCCGGTACGTATGGAGGTGAGAGCCCTTCCCGTCCGCCCCCACGAACCGCTAGGACTGACCCGTGATCGCCTCGCCCTCTCCTCTCGTCCCCGTCCCGATCCCCGACCGCGTGGCCGCCCTCATCGGCTCCTGTCTGCCCGCGCACGTCCTCCAGGCGGAGATCGAGGCGGACTGCGCGGCGCGCGAGGTCTACCGCTTCCGCGGGCCGCTCTGCGCGGAGGACCGGGCCGACCGCGAGCACGCGCTGGCCGCTCTCGCCCGCGCCAACAAGATCCTGGCCAAGCACCACCCGACCCTGCCGGTACGCCCCTGACGGCGTCGCCCGATCGGCGGCACCCCGCGCGCAGCTGCGTCGGCGCGGTGTGACGCTGCCAAGGTGACCACGACCAGCGACGCAGCACCCGCGGCCCCGGCCGCGCCCGCACCGCCCCTGCTCGACGGCCGCCGCCGCAACATCGTGTTCGGCACGATCATGCTCGGCGTGCTCCTGGCCGCGCTCGACCAGACCATCGTGGGCACCGCCCTGCCCACGATCGTCGCGGACCTCGGGGGCGCGGCCCACATGTCGTGGGTCGTCACCTCCTACCTCCTCGCCGAGACCGTGGCGACGGTCCTGGTCGGCAAGTTCGGCGACCTCTTCGGCCGCAAGGTGATCTTCCAGATCTCGGCCGTGGTCTTCATCACCGGCTCCTTCCTGTGCGGCCTCGCCACCAACATGACGCTGCTGATCGTCTGGCGCGGTCTCCAGGGCGTCGGCGCCGGCGGTCTCATGGTCACCTCCATGGCGCTGATCGCCGACGTGATCCCGCTGCGCGAACGCGGCAAGTACCAGGGCGCGATCGGCGCCGTGTTCGGCGTCTCGACGGTCATCGGTCCGCTGCTCGGCGGCCTGTTCACCGACCACGCCAGCTGGCGCTGGGCGTTCTACGTGAACGTGCCGATCGCGATCCTCGTCGTCGTCGCCGCCGCCCGGACGATCCCCTCGGTCCGCTCGGCCAGCCGGCCGGTCATCGACTACCTCGGCATCGCGCTGGTCGCGGTCGGCTCCAGCGCGCTGATCCTGGCGACCAGTTGGGGCGGGAACGAGTACGCCTGGGGCTCCGGCGTCATCATCGGGCTCTTCGCCGGCGGTCTGGTCGCCCTCGGCCTGTTCTGCTGGGTGGAGGCCCGCGCGGCCGAACCCATGCTGCCCATGCGGCTGTTCCGCAACCCCGTCTTCACCGTCTGCTCGGTCCTGAGCTTCGTCGTCGGCTTCGCGATGCTCGGCGCGATGACCTTCCTGCCGACCTACCTCCAGTACGTGGACGGCGATTCGGCGACGGTCTCCGGCATCCGGACGCTGCCCATGGTCGTCGGCCTGCTCATCGCCTCCATCTACAGCGGCAACGTGGTCAGCAAGACCGGGCACTACCGGATCTTCCCCATCGTCGGCTGCGCGGTGATGGGCCTCGGGCTCTATCTGCTGTCGCTGATGGACCAGAACACCAGCGCCTGGCTGGAATCGCTGTACATGTTCGTGCTCGGCGTCGGCATCGGCCTGTGCATGCAGGTGCTCACCATCGCCGTGCAGAACACCGTCGACTACGCCGACCTGGGCACCGCCACCTCCGGCGTCACCTTCTTCCGCACCCTGGGCAGCTCCTTCGGCACCGCCGTCTTCGGCACGATCTACACCAACGCCCTGAAGCCCAACCTCACCACCGGGGTCGCCGAGGCGTCCGTGCTCGCCGGGCCGGTCGGCATCGATCCGCAGACCGTCGCACAGGCCGCGCAGAGCCCCCAGGGGCTGCACGCCCTGCCCGGCGGCATCGCCGAACCGATCGTCCGGGCCTACGCCGACACCCTGCACACCGTCTTCCTGTGGACCGTGCCCGTCGCCGTCGTCGGCTTCGTCGTCGCCCTCTTCCTCAAGCAGGTCAAGCTCCGCGACACGGTCCGGGAGTCCGCCCCCGACATGGGCGAGGGCTTCGCCTCCCCCACCAGCAGCGGCGACTCGGCGAAGCTCCTCGAACTCTCCGTCGGACGGCTGCTCCGCCGGATGGACATGGACACCGCCCGCCGGATCGTGGCGAACTCCGACACCCGCCTCGACACGGCCGGCGCCTGGGCGGTCATGCAGGTGGAGCTGTACACGCGGACGGTCGGCCACGCGAGCCTCGGGCTGATCGCGGCGAGCCGGCGGCTGCCGCCCGAGGTCCTGCTCCCCGCCTTCGACCGGATGGTCGACGAGGGCTTCCTCACCCGGCACGGGAACCTCCTCTCGCACACGCCCGCCGGCGCCCGCGAGGCCGAGGTCATCACCCACGCCTGGGGCGACTGGCTCTCCGCCCGCCTGGAGCAGGAGCGCGGCCGCCCCAGCGGCCCCGAACTCCGCGCCGCCGTCGACGCCATCGCGAAGAAGGCCGTGGCGGAGGACCTCTCCACCGGCCTCCCCGCGCACCGCGCGGACGACCGGACGGCCGTCGCCGCGCGGGGGTGACGCGGGGGCCGAAAAGCGCTGGTCCCGGCAGGGCCGACGCGTGAGGATCGGCCCATGAGCCTTCTCGTCCACACCTTCGTCCTCGACGCCGACGGCACCGAGCGCCTGCTGGAGGACCCGCCGGGTGGCCGCGATCTGGCGGGCTTCGAGCGGAGCCGCACCACGCTGTGGGGCTCCCCCGCGATGCGCGCCCTCGGCGCGCGGTTCTTCCCGCTCCTCGACGGCGACGACCTGCGCGTCCAGCCCGAGGAGCTGGGGGAGTTCCTGGCCGAGTGCGAGGCGGTCCGCCCGCACCTGGCCGCCCTCGCCGGGCACAGCGGCTACACGGTGGAGTACGTCACCGCCCGCTTCGACAACATCGTCGCCGCCGCCCACCGCGCCCGCGAGGTGAACGGCGGGGTCCTCGTCTGGTAGGCACCGGCGGGCCGGGTCAGTCGTCGAGGAAGTCGCCGTCGACGTACACCCAGGCGCCGTCGTGGCGGGTGAAGCGGCTGCGCTCGTGCAGCGAGCCGGCCTCGCCGCCGTGCGCGTACCGGGCCCGGAAGGTCACCGTGCCGCTCTGGTGGAAGGCGGTGCCGTCGGTCGTGCCCAGGATCTCCAGGCCCTTCCAGAGCATGCCGGGATCCAGGTCGAGGGTGCCGGGCCGGGTCTCCGGGGCCCAGGTGCGCAGCAGGTAGGGCGCGTCGCCGACGACGAAGGCGCTGTAGCGGGAGCGCATCAGGAGTTCGGCGGTGGGCGCGGTGCCCGCCGTACCGCTGTGGAAGCGGCCGCAGCAGGCGCCGTACGCGGCGTCGAGGCCGCAGGGGCAGGGCGTGTCGGCGGTGACGGCCGGGGCGGGCGCGGGCGGGCGGGGCCGGGTCTTGCGTCGGGACATGCCGTCATTCTCCCCCAGCCCCGCTGCCCGGGATACGGACGGCGGCGTGGACGCCGGGGCCGGTTCGGGCCGTCCGGCGGGGGTGTCCGAGTAGCGTACGGAGCATGCGACTGACGATTCTCGGAGGCGGCGGGTTCCGGGTGCCGCTGGTGTACGGCGCGCTGCTCGGCGACCACGCCGAGGGGCGGATCACCCACGTCACCCTGCACGATCTCGACGGGGACCGGCTGACGGCCATCGCGCGGGTCCTCGCCGAACAGGCCGAGGGGGTGCCGGACGCGCCCGCCGTCACGGCCACCACCGATCTCGACGAGGCGCTGCGCGGTGCGGACTTCGTCTTCTCGGCGATCCGGGTCGGCGGCCTGGAGGGCCGGGCGGCCGACGAGCGGGTGGCGCTGGCCGAGGGGGTGCTGGGGCAGGAGACGGTGGGCGCGGGCGGGATCGCGTACGGCCTGCGGACCGTGCCCGTCGCGGTCGCGATCGCCCGCCGGATCGCGGCGCTCGCGCCGGACGCCTGGGTCATCAACTTCACCAACCCGGCGGGGCTGGTGACGGAGGCGATGTCCCGGGTGCTGGGCGACCGGGTCGTCGGCATCTGCGACTCCCCCGTCGGCCTCGGCCGCCGGGTCGCCCGGGTCCTCGGCGCCGACCCGGACCGGGTGTGGATCGACTACGTCGGCCTCAACCACCTGGGATGGCTGCGCGGGCTGCGGGTGGACGGGCGGGACGAGCTGCCCCGGCTCCTCGCGGACGAGGCGCTGCTCGGCTCCTTCGAGGAGGGCAGGCTCTTCGGCTCCGAGTGGCTGCGGTCGCTCGGCGCGGTGCCCAACGAGTACCTGCACTACTACTACTTCAACCGGGAGGCCGTCGCCTCCTACCGGGGCGCGGAGAAGACCAGGGGCGCCTACCTGCTGGACCAGCAGGCCGGTTTCTACGCGGCGGCCGGCAAGCCGGAGACCCGCGCCCTGGACGCCTGGCACCGCACGCTCGCCGACCGGGAGGCGACCTACATGGCGCACAACCGGGAGGCGGCCGGGGCCGGCGACCGGGCGGAGGAGGACCTGGAGTCGGGCGGCTACGAGAAGGTGGCGCTGGCGCTGATGCGGGCGATCGCGCGCGGCGAGCGGGCCACGCTGATCCTGAACGTGCGGAACGGGCGGACGCTGCCGGGGCTCGACGCGGACGCGGTGGTGGAGGTGCCGTGCCTGGTGGACGCGAACGGCGCCCGTCCGGTGGCGGTGGACCCGCTGCCGTACCACGCGACGGGGCTGGTGTCGGCGGTGAAGGCGGTCGAGCGCGAGGTGCTGGTGGCGGCGGAGAGCGGGGCGCGGGCGGACGCGGTGAAGGCGTTCGCGCTGCACCCGCTGGTGGACTCGGTGGCGGTGGCCCGTCGGCTGCTCGACGGCTACACGGCCGCGCACCCGGGGCTCGCGTACCTGCGGGCGTGAGACGCCGGGCCCGCGGGCCCGGCGTCTCAGCGCGTACGGGTCAGGGCTTGCGGGCCACGGCGGCCCAGCCCGGGATCGGGTCGTCGCCCTGCACCGGCACCGGCTCGCCCAGCTCGGGGTGCCAGTCGGCGGTGAGGGAGACGCCGGGCTCGACGAGCTCCAGGCCGTCGAAGAAGGCGGCGAGTTCGTCGCGCGAGCGGGGTCGCAGGGTCATGCCGCGGGCCTTGTACATGCCGACGGCCTTCGCCGCGCCCTCGGGGTCGAAGTCCCCGGTGACCTGGGACAGGACGAGGTAGCTGCCGGGGGCGAGCTGGTCGACGAGCCTGGCGACGATGTCGTGGGCGCCGTCCTCGTCCCCCAGGAAGTGGAGCAGGGCCAGCATCGACAGTGCGATGGGCTGGTCGAAGTCAAGGACCTTTCCGGCCCGTTCGAGGATGGTCTCCGGGTCGCGGGCGTCCGCCTGGATGTACTCGGTGGCCCCCTGGGGGGTCGAGCGCAGCAGGGCGGCCGCGTGCGCGAGCACGATCGGGTCGTTGTCGCAGTAGACGATCCGGGACTCCGGCGCGGCCTGCTGCGCGATCTGGTGCAGGTTGGGCTCGGTCGGGATGCCGGTGCCGACGTCCAGGTACTGGCGGACGCCCCGCGCGCTGAGCCAGCGGATGGCGCGGTGCATGAAGGCGCGGTTGACCCGGGCCATGTCCCGGCCGCGCGCGTCGACGGTGAGGAGCTGGCGGGCCATCTCCTCGTCGACGGGGTAGTTGTCCTTGCCGCCCAGGAACCAGTCGTACATCCGCGCGGGGTGCGGCTTGCTGGTGTCGATCCGGATCTCGCTGCGGGCGGATGCGGGGTCCTGGGTCATCGTCGGCTCTCCTGGTCGGGACGAACGGGTGGCGCTGCTACAAGAGTTACGTGACGGTAGGCGTGGTGCGGAAGGGTCAGGTGAGCAGGAAGTCAGCCTGACCGGATTTGGCCCCCGCGATGAACGCGGCGATCTCCCCGTGGGTGTAGATGAGAGCGGGTCCTTCAGGGTCTGCGGACTGTCGCACGGCGACCCTGCCGTCGGCCAGCTTCATGGCCTCCACGCAGTTGCCCCCGTTCCCGCCGCTCCAGGGCTTGTGCCATCCCTCGGCACCGAGCTCCGCGGCGGGCATGCCGTTGTATATGCGATCCATTCACAGCTCCTTGCGGAGACCCCGGAGGATCTCCTTCGTGCGTGGTGCAGTCGCGGCCTGCGCCGCCATCCGGTCCATGACCTCCAGGTGGGACGCCACCTCGGGGCGCGCGTCGAGGTAGACGGCGCCGGTCAGGTACTCGCTGTAGACCATGTCCGGGAGTTCGGGCATGGCGAAGCGGAAGAGGACGAAGGGACCCGTACGTGCCGGGGTGGTGGCCGGACGCGAACTCCGCGATCTGCAGGGTGACGTTCGGCAGCTCGGACGCTTCGAGCAGCCGGTCGAGCTGGTCGCGCATCACTTCGGGCCCGTCGCCGACCGGTCGGCGGAACACCGTCTCGTCCATGATCACCCAGAACTTGGGGGCGTCCTCCCTGGTCAGCAGGGACTGACGCTCCATCCGCAGGGCCACATGCCGGTCGATGTCCTCTTCCCGCGCGGCGTCACCGCCGCCGCCGACCGCTCCGCTGCGCAGAATGGCGCGGGCGTACTCCTCGGTCTGGAACAGACCGGGGACGAACTGGGGCTCGTAGGACCGGATGAGGCTCGCGGCCCCCTCCAGGCTGACGTACATGGAGAACCAGCCGGGCAGCACGTCGTGGAACCGCTGCCACCAGCCGGGCAGGTTGGCCTCCTCGGCGAGGGCGACGAACGCCTCCGCCTCGGCGTCGGCGATCCCGTAGCTCTTCAGCAGCAGCTGGACGTACGGGATCTTCAGCGCGACCTCGGCGGTCTCCATACGGCGGACGGTGGCCGGGGCGACGTGGAGGACCTTGGCGGCCTCCTCCCGCTTCAGCCCCGCGCGCTCGCGCAGATCCTGGAGACGCCGGCCGAGGACGACCTGCCCCACCGTGGGGGCGGACCGCGGCTCGCTCACTCTCAGACCTCCCCGACGCGCTGTTTTCGACGAGTGTGCCACGACACCGGGCCAGAGAGAACACGGCACTCTGCAATTTTCAGAGTGCCACTTGCCAAGTGTCCGAGTCAGGAGGACAGTGTTCCGGTGAACCAGTACACACTGCCGCCGGTGCGCCCCAGGGCCCCGGCGACAGCGACGTACGGCAGCCCTGCCCACTGTTGTGAGGAACCGGTCGTGGCCTCTGGTAACGCGCAGCCCTCAGGTCTCATGAGCCCCCGAGTCATGGCCCAGCGCCCGCAGACCCGCCACGATCCCGCCCCCCACGAGGCCCGCCACCGCGATCCGCACCACCGGGACACCCCGCACCGCGCCCCCCTGCGCCGCATGGCCTTCGAGCTGCCCGCCCGCACCGAGTCCGTGAGCCGCGCCCGCCACCTCACCGAGGAACGGCTGATCCTCTGGGGCTGCGGACCGGAGATACGCGACACGGCCGCCCTGGTCGTCTCGGAACTGGTCACCAACGCGGTCCTGCACACCGCGAGCAGCCGGATCGTCTGCGAGGTCCGCGAGGGCGCCGAAGCCCTCCGCATCGCCGTACGGGACGAGGGCGGACCCGCCGGCCCCCGGATACGCGACTGCGGCGCGGACGAACGCGGCCGCGGCCTCCTCATCGTCGACGCGCTCTGCGCGGCCTGGGGCGCCGAGCGCACCGGGCACGGCACGGCCCAGATCGTCTGGGCGGAGCTGCCCCTCGCCCTGGGAGAGCCATGCTGAAGTCCATGGCGACCCTGCTCGTCCCCCGCGCCCGCCGCTCCCCCGAGAACGGCCCCGGCCGCGGCCCCTCCCTCGCCGCCACCCGCCTCGCGGTCCCCACCGGCCTCCACACCGGCCTCGGCTGCGACGCCGTCGGCGTCCCCGCCCGCTTCGGCTTCAAGATCCTCTCCCGGCTGCCCGCCAAGGGCTGTGTGTACGCCGACACCGACTGGTGGTGGTGGCTCGTCCCGGCCCGCTCCGACCTCGACCTGGTCTGGCCGCTGCCCGCCTGCTACGCCCCCGGCGCCGAGATCCCCGACCGCGGCCCGCGCCTGATCCACCACCCGGACGGCACCTCGCCCTACACCCCGCCGATCCCCCTCTACCTGCTGGCCTGCCAGCTCACCGGGATCGCCCCGGCGTGGCCCGCCCCGCAGGTGCGCAGCGCCCTGTGACCGTCCGGCCGCCCGGCTGCGTAGAGTCGGTCCCATGTTCACCCCGCAGGGCCCGACCCTCCGCGAACTGACCAGAGAAGCCCTCTCCTCGGTCGAGCACGGCTACGACCTCCTGGCGCCCAAGTTCGACGCGACCCCCTTCCGCACCCCGGACCGGATCCTCACGGCGGTGGCCGGCGCCCTGGAGGAGCTGGGCCCCTTCGAGTCCGGCCTGGACGTCTGCTGCGGCACCGGCGCGGGCCTCCCCGTCCTCCGCTCGGTCTGCGCGGGCCGTGTCGCCGGCGTCGACTTCAGTGCGAACATGCTGGCCGAGGCCCGCCGCCGGCACCCCACCGCGACCCTGGTCCGCGCCGACGCCCTGGCCCTGCCCTTCGCCCCGGCCTTCGACCTGGCGGTCAGCTTCGGCGCCTTCGGCCACTTCCTCCCCGCCGCCCAGCGCACCCTCTTCGCCCAGGTCCACGCCGCCCTGCGCCCCGGCGGCACCTTCGCCTTCCCCCTCCCGGCCCCGCCCCCGGTCGGCTCCCGCGCCTACTGGACCCTGTGGGCCTTCGACGCGGCGATGCGCCTCCGCAACGCCCTCTGGCGCCCCCCGTTCGTCATGTACTACCGCACCTTCCGCCTCGCGGACGTGCGCGCCCGCCTGGAACAGGCGGGCTTCACCGTCTCCCACCTCCCCCTGACCGCCTTCGGCCACCGCCCGGACGGCAGCCCGAACTGCCGGCTGGTGGTGGCGCGGAAGGGCTGAGGCCGGTCACGGCAGCCTGCCGCCCCAGAAGGCGGAGTCACCGGTGAAGCCGACACTCACCTCGACCTCGAACGTCTCCCCGGCGGCGGGCGGCACGTCGAAGCCGTAGACGGCGACGGCCTTCCGGCCGGGGAGCAGGCCGCCGGAGAGCGGCAGCAGCCCCTCCTGGCCGTCGAAGACCCGCACCGCCTCCCGGCCCTCGCCGTCCCGGCCCTGGACGACCACGTTCACGAGTTCGAACCGTTCGCCGGTGTCGTTGCGGACGGTCACGTCCACCTTCACCGCGACGTTCCCCGCCTTGTGCCCGGCCGACGAGTCCGCCGGGGTGAAGCGCTCGGGAGCGGAGACCGTCACCTCGACGCCGCCCTCGTACCGGTGCGCCCGCCCGAACGGGAGCAGGCCGTCGGCGGAGTCCCCGCCCGGCGGCAAGGTCGTGGCCGGCCGGGCCGTGGGCGCGGTGGAGGTCTCGCCTGCCGCCGTCGCGGGGGCGAGGGTGGGGGTGGGGGTCTTCTCTCCGTCGCCGTCGCCGAACGCGCCGGTGCCCACGAGGAGGCCGGCGACGCCGACGGCGAGGACGATCACTCCGACCAGGGCGAGCAGCCAGGCCCGGCGGCGGGAGGGCCGGGGGGAGGATCCGCTGAGCGGTCCGGGTGGCGGGCCCGACGGTGGTTCGCCGCCCCCGGAGGGCCGGCCGCCGGAACCGGACGTGTGCGCGTCGCCCATGGCACGCCTCCACAATCCCCGAGAGGGGTTCCCCTCAGGGTAGGCGCGGCATGCCGAAAGCGCCGGTCGATGCGAGATCGACCGGCGCTTTCGTGTGGTGTCCGAGGGGGGACTTGAACCCCCACGCCCGATAAAGGGCACTAGCACCTCAAGCTAGCGCGTCTGCCATTCCGCCACCCGGACAAGGTGTCTGTCGTTTCGCGGGGTGTTCCCCGCGGCGACATGGATAACTCTACCAGGGGTTCGCGGGCGCTTTCACCGGCGTTTTCCGTGGTCAGTCGTGGGGGTGGTGGGAGGAGGGGGCGGTCCCGTGCGCCGGTGGACCCCGGGTCGTGACCGGGCGCACGGGGACCGCCCATCCCCGGGGATGCCGCCTCGGCGGCCTGGAGCCGGGCGCCCCCCGACGCCCGCTCCGGGTACCACCTTCTCCCCCGTGGGTTGGTCCAGGCCAGTTCGTGTCCGGAATACGTCAGGTCAGCGGACGTCGGTGAGGCGGGCGGAGACGACGACGTTGCCGGTGTAGCCGGTGGCGCGGGTGTAGCGGCCGCCGCAGGTGATCACGCGGAGTTCGGGGGCGCCGGTGGAGGCGTAGACGCGGTCGGCGGGGAAGCCGTCCTTCGGGACGAGCTCGACGCCGTGGACGGTGAAGACGGCGGTCCGGCCGTCGGCGCGGCGGACCTCGATCGCGCGGCCGCGGGTGAGGGAGCCGAGGGCGTGGAAGACGGCCGGTCCCGCCGGGGTGTCGACGTGGCCGACGACGACGGCGGTGCCGGGTTCGCCGGGGGTGGCGGCGCCGGTGTACCAGCCGGCCCGGCCGGGGTGCTCGGGCGGCGGGGCCTCGATCCAGCCGTCGGCGTCGAGGCCGACCTGGGTGAGCGGGGCGTCCACGCCGAGCGCGGGGATCGCGACGGCCAGCGGGGCGGCGGCCGGGAGGCCCGGGCGGGGCGGGGGCGGCGGCGGTGCCGGGGCCGCGGGGGCGTCCGCCGCGAGGGGCCGGGGCGGGCCGGTGGCGGTGAGCTGCTCCGTACCGCCCCGGACGAGGTGGACGCCGACGAGGAGGAGGACCGCGACGACGCCCCAGGCGCCGCGCCGGCCGTAGGCGCTCTCCACGGGCTCGGCCTCCTCGTCTCGGGTGCGGTGCTGCTGGTCGCCCCTCCGTCCCGGACCTCGTCACACCGGGGCGGAGGGGCCGTCTCAGGGGCGGCCGCCGGTCCGGCCGCGGCGGGTGAGGGCGACGGCGACGCCCAGGGCCGCGGCGATGAGGACGGCGCCGGTGGCCAGCTCGGCGGTGCCGAGCGCGTCGGAGCCGGTGGAGCTGCCGAAGCCCGCCTTGACGCCCTTGCGCGGGGCGGGCGGGGCGGGCGGAGTGACGGGGGTGACCGGGGCCGGCGGGGTGGTGCCGTGGGCGACGGTCAGGGTGGTGGTGCCGCGCTCGCCCTTGCAGTCGAAGGCGATCTCGTACTCGGCGCCGGCCTTCGCGTCGAGGTCGACGGTGGCGGTGCCGGGGCGGCCCTCGGTGAGGGTGACGGTGTCGAAGATCCCGGAGGTGACGGTGACGGACGGGACCTCGCAGCCCTCCGTGGTCAGGGTGACCGTGCCGCCGGGGGCGACGGTGCGCGGGGTGACGGAGAAGCCGAAGGAGGTGACGTTCGGGGTGGTTCCGTCGTCCGCGGAGGCCGTGGGGGCGGACACCGCCACGGCCGCGGTGATCAGCAGGGCGGCGGAAGCGGTACGTATCGCGCGCATGCGGTCCTCCGGGTCGCGGCGGGAACGGGGGCGCGGAGCCGCTCCGCGTCCGGGTCCGGCGCCGTCGGCGCAGGCACCCCCACCGCGATCGAAGCTAGGTGCGCCGCGGGGGCGCCGCCACCGGGCCCTCCCCGGGCTGCGCCGTCCGGGGCACGCGGCGGGGCGTTCAGGGGACGCGGACGACCTGGCCTGCGTAGGAGAGGTTGCCGCCGAAGCCGAAGAGGAGGACGGGGGCGCCGGAGGGGAGCTCGCCGCGCTCGACGAGCTTGGCGAGGGCGAGCGGCACGGACGCGGCGGAGGTGTTGCCGGAGTCGACGACGTCCCGGGCGACGACGGCGTTGACGGCGCCGATCTTCGCGGCGAGCGGTTCGATGATCCGCAGGTTGGCCTGGTGGAGGACGACGCCGGCGAGGTCCTCGGGGGCGATGCCGGAGCGGGCGCACGCCTCGCGGGCGAGGGCGGGCAGCTTCTGGGTGGCCCAGCGGTAGACGCTCTGGCCCTCCTGGGCGAAGCGCGGCGGGGTGCCCTCGATGCGGACGGCGTGGCCCATCTCGGGGACCGAGCCCCACAGGACCGGGCCGATGGCGCCGGTGTCGGTCTCGGTCGCCTCGACGATCACGGCGCCCGCGCCGTCGCCGGTGAGCACGCAGGTGGTGCGGTCGGTCCAGTCGGTGATCTCGGTCATCTTGTCGGCGCCGATGACCAGGGCGCGGCGGGCGGCCCCGGCGCGGACCGCGTGGTCGGCGGTGGCGAGGGCGTGGGTGAAGCCGGCGCAGACCACGTTGAGGTCGAGGGTGGCGGGCGCGTCCATGCCGAGGCGGGCGGCGACCCGGGCGGCGGTGTTGGGCGAGCGGTCGATCGCGGTGGAGGTGGCGACGATGACGTAGTCGATGTCGCCGGGAGCGAGCCCGGCGGCGGCGAGCGCCTTGCCGGCCGCGTGCGCGGCGAGCTCGTCGACCGGCTCCTCGGGGCCGGCGACGTGCCGCGTGCGGATGCCGACCCGGCTGAGGATCCACTCGTCGCTGGTGTCGACCAGCTCGGCCAGGTCGTGGTTGGTCAGCACCTTGGCGGGCTGGTAGTGCCCGAGCGCGGCGATGCGAGTGCCCGTCATCCCGGGACCCCCTCGATGGTTCGTTCAGCGGCAGGAACCACCCAGTCTCGCCAGCGACTGATGGGTAACAGGTGACGTAAACCACCAAGATTCCCCCGGGTCGCTTGGCCGACCGTGACAAGGGGTCGGGCGGCGCACCGGGTTCGGGCGGGGGTGCCGGGGTGACGGACAATGACAGGGTCGGGTCGGGAACAGCGAGGGAATCGAAGGCGGCGGGGATGGGACGGGTCACCGAGCGACGGCGAGTCACGCGGATCCGCGGCGGCGCGGTGAGCGCGCGGCCGGACACGCTGGTGGCGGAGGAGCCGCTGGAGATCCGGCTGAACGGGCGGCCGATCGCCATCACCATGCGGACGCCGGGCGACGACTTCGCGCTGGCGGCGGGGTTCCTGGTCAGCGAGGGGGTGCTCGCCTCGGCCGCGGACGTCCGGTCCATCGTCTACTGCGCGGGGGCGAAGGAGGACGGCACCAACACGTACAACGTGGTCGACGTGAAGTCGGCCCCGGAGGTCGTCGTCCCCGACATCACGCTGGAACGGAACGTGTACACGACCTCGTCGTGCGGGCTGTGCGGCAAGGCGAGCCTGGACGCGGTGCGGACGACGGCGCGCTTCCCGATCGCCGACACTCCCCCGGTGCGGGTCTCGCCGGCGCTCCTGTCGGAGCTGCCGGACCGGCTGCGGGCGGCGCAGAAGGTCTTCGACACGACGGGCGGGCTGCACGCGGCGGCGCTCTTCTCGGAGGACGGCGAGCTGCTCGACGTACGGGAGGACGTGGGCCGGCACAACGCGGTGGACAAGCTGGTCGGGCGGGCGCTGCGGGAGGACCTGCTGCCGCTGGACCGGGCGGTGCTGCTGGTGTCCGGGCGGGCCTCGTTCGAGCTGGCGCAGAAGGCGGTGATGGCGGGGATCCCGGTGCTCGCCGCGGTGTCCGCGCCGTCCTCGCTGGCGGTCGACCTGGCGGCGGAGACGGGGCTGACGCTGGTCGGCTTCCTGCGCGGGCCGGACATGAACGTGTACGCGGGCGAGCACCGGATCGTGCTGTAGGACCGTCGGCTAGTTCTTCGGCGGGTCGATCATCTGGAGGGCCAGGGTCGCCGGGGGCGGGGCGAGGCCGGGGCCGCCGGCCTCGGTCCAGGCGAGGATGTCGTCGAGGCAGTCGTCGTCGAGGGTGAAGCCGACCCAGGCGGCCCGGCCGCCGCGGCGGCGCCCCTCGGTGGAGGGCTGGACGACGACGATGTTGGCCTGGGCGCAGGGGCCGAGGCAGTCGCTGGTGCGGACGGCGAGCTTCCCGCCGGAGGCCGCGGCGGCGGTGCGGAGCCGGTCGAGCTGGGCGGCGTGGTCGGTGCCGGGGTTCTTGCGGGGGTCGCCGCAGCAGCAGCCCCGGCAGACGACCAGGGAGCAGGGACGGGACCCGTACCGTATCGGGACGCGGTTCATCCGCGGCCGTCCAGGGTGATCCCGGGGACGGTGGCGACGGTGCCGAGGCGGGGGAAGTCGAGGTCGACGGAGGCCCGGTGCTCGTCGGCGGTGAGCGCGGTCATGGCGTCCTCGGCGAAGACGAGGTCGTAGCCGAGGTCGGCGGCGGCGCGGGCGGTGGACTCGACGCCGAGGTTGGTGGCGATCCCGGCGAGGACGAGGGTGCGGACGCCGAGGCCGGTGAGCACCTCGTGCAGACCGGTGTCCTGGAAGCCGCCGATGGTGCGCTTGACGAGGACCGGCTCGTCCGTGCGCACGAGGTCGGGCACGAGGTCGCTGCCGGGCGGCTGGGCGGGGACGCCGGGCCGCTCGGCGCGGAGGTGGACGACGGGCGCGCCGGCGGCGCGGAAGGCGGTGGCGAGCCGGCCGGCGGCGGCGAGGACGTCGGTGCCGGGGCGGGGGGCGAGCGGCAGCGCGACGATCCGTTCCATCAGGTCGACGAGGAGGAGCGCGGTGCGGGCGGGATCGAGTGAGGGCATGGGAGCACGGTAGCGGCCCGGATGATCACCGCGGCGGGGCCGGTGGCGTGATCCCGTCCCGTCCGGAGGGCGGAGCGGGTACGGGGGCGGGGGCGGCGCCCGGGAGGGTGGGGGCGGTCCCGGCGGCGGCCCCGGTCTCCTCCGGGTCGCGGGCGCGGCGCCTGGCGAGGACCGCGCAGACCATGAGCTGCATCTGGTGGAAGAGCATCAGCGGCAGCACCGCGAGCGAGGCGTGGGCGCCGAAGAGGACGCTCGCCATGGGCAGGCCGGCGGCCAGGCTCTTCTTGGAGCCGGCGAACTGGATGGCGATCCGGTCGGCCCGTCCGAAACCGAGCCGTCCGGCTCCGTACCAGGTCAGGGCGAGCATGAGGGCGAGGAGGGCGGCCTCGGCGGCGAGCAGCAGGGCGAGCCGGCCGGGGGTCACCAGGTGCCAGATGCCGGCGACCATGCCCTGGCTGAAGGCGGTGTAGACGACGAGGAGGATGGAGCCCCGGTCGACGTACCCGAGCGCCTTCCTCCGCCGGGCCAGGAAGCCGCCGACCCAGCGGCGCAGCGCCTGACCGAGCAGGAACGGCACCAGGAGCTGGAGGACGATCCTGACGACGGCGTCGGCGGAGAGGCCGCCGGTGTCCCCGCCGAGCAGGGCGGCGGCGAGCAGCGGGGTGAGCACGATGCCGGCGAGCGAGGAGAAGGAGCCGGCGCAGAGGGCGGCCGGCACGTTGCCCCGGGCGATCGAGGTGAAGGCGATCGACGACTGGATGGTCGACGGGACCAGGCAGAGGAAGAGGAAGCCGCTGTACAGCTGGGGGGTGAGGACGGCCGGGACCAGTCCCCGGGCGGCCAGGCCGAGGAGCGGGAAGACGAGGAAGGTGCAGCAGAGGACGGTGAGGTGGAGTCGCCAGTGGCGCAGTCCGTCGAGCGCCTCCCGGGTGGACAGCCGGGCGCCGTAGAGGAAGAAGAGGAGCGCGACCGCGCCGGTGGCGGCGGCCCCGGCGACGTCGGCGGCCGCGCCGGAGGCGGGCAGCAGGGCGGCGAGGCCGACGGTGCCGAGCAGGGCGAGGACGTAGCCGTCGACCGGGAGCCGGGCGGGTATGAGGGGGCGTCGGTTCATGGCTCCACACGGGGCTGGTGGCGGGTCGGGTGCGTCTCCCATCCTGGTCGACGGCCCGGTCATCGGGAATCCCGCACAGCGCACTGACTGTCATCACGATCCGCGATAACGTCGGCCCCGTGTACGAGCCCACCCAGCTGCGCACCTTCCTCGCCGTCGCCCAGACGCTGAGCTTCACCAGGGCGGCGCGACGGCTCGGGCTGCGCCAGTCGACCGTCAGCCAGCACGTCCGGCGGCTGGAGGAGGCGGCCGGGCGGCCGCTCTTCACCCGGGACACCCACAGCGTGGAGCTGACCGAGGACGGGCAGGCGATGCTGGGCTTCGCCCGCGCGATCCTCCAGGCGCACGAGCGGGCGGCGGCCTTCTTCACCGGGACGCGGCTGCGCGGCCGGCTGCGGTTCGGCGCCTCGGAGGACTTCGTGGCGACCCGGCTGCCGGAGATCCTGGAGTCCTTCCGGCGCGCCCACCCCGAGGTGGACCTGGAGCTGACCGTCGGCCTCTCGGGGCTCCTCCAGGCGCGGCTGGCGGCGGGCCGGCTCGACCTGATCCTGGCCAAGCGGGGCGCCGGGGCGGACGGCGACGGCGGGGTGCCGGTGTGGAGCGACGTCCTGGTGTGGATCGGGGCGCCGGGGCTGCGGCTCGACCCGGACCGGCCGGTGCCGCTGATCGTCTACCCGCCGCCGGGCATCACGCGGGCCCGCGCCCTCGCGGCCCTGGAGGCGGAGGGCCGGGCCTGGCGGATCGCCTGTACGAGCTCCAGCCTGAGCGCCAACGTGGCGGCGGCCCGCGCGGGGCTCGGCGTGATGGCGCACACCCGCGGCCTGATCCCGCCCGGCCTCGCCCCCGTACCGGCCCGGGCCGGCCTGCCGGACCTGGGCGAGGTCGACTTCGTCCTGCGCAAGGGCCGACGCGGCGGCGCGACCCAGGAGGCGGCGGACGCGCTGGCCGAGGCGATCCTGGAGGGCGGCGACGGGCTGCGCCGCCCGGGGTGAGGGACGGGCCCGGGCCCGTTCCGTGGCCGTCCGTCGCATACCGGCCGGTCGCGGTCGCGTGGTCGGGCGGTACAGATTCGGTGGAGACTTGGCGGCCGCGGGACGTACCGAGCGGTACGCAACGGGGCGCGGGCGGCCGTCACTTGCCTCCTCACCCGCCCTGACCTGTGCGAACGGGGAATGTCGCGGCTTGGTGAAGGTCCTCCCGCCGCCGCTCCCGGTGGGGTACGGTCACGGCGCCGCAGCCGTCACAGCGGCCCCTTTCAGCCACCGAGCCGTCGAGGGAGGAGCAGGTCCGTGCGCGAGTTCACCGTGCCGCCCGTCGAGGCGGCCCCGCTGAGCGGCGGCCTGGCGGACGCCGTCTTCGCCCGCGCCGCCGACACCCCCGACGCGGTCGCCTTCGGACGCCGGGCGGCCGACGGGACCTGGGAGGACGTGAGCTGCGCCCGGTTCCGCGACGAGGTGCTGGCGCTGGCGAAGGGGCTGGTCGCGCACGGGGTCCGGTTCGGCGACCGGGTGGCCGTCATGTCCCGTACCCGCTACGAGTGGACGCTCTTCGACTTCGCGCTGTGGACGCTCGGCGCCCAGCCCGTACCGGTGTACCCGACCTCCTCCGCCGACCAGGTGCACTGGATGCTGCACGACGCCGAGGTCACCGCGTGCGTGGTGGAGCACGAGGACCACGCCATGACCATCGGCTCCGTCGTGGACCGGCTGCCCCGGCTGCAGCGGCTGTGGCAGCTCGACCCGGGCGAGGACGCGGGCCCCGGTGCCGTCGCGGAGCTGACCGCCGCCGGCGAGGCCATCGACGAGGACGTCGTGCACCGGCACCGGCGCGCGGTCACCCCCGAGTCGGTGGCGACGGTCATCTACACCTCGGGCACCACCGGCCGCCCCAAGGGCTGTGTGATCACCCACGCCCACTTCATGTACGAGACGGACGCCCTGCTCGCCGGCTGGGAGCCGGTCTTCCGCTCCCGCCCGGGCGACCAGGCGTCCACCCTGCTCTTCCTGCCGCTCGCCCACGTCTTCGGGCGGATGGTGGAGGTCGCGGCGGTGCGCGGCGGGGTGAAGCTGGGGCACCAGCCCTCGATGACCGCCTCCGCGCTCCTGCCCGACCTGGTGACCTTCCGGCCGAGTTTCGTGCTCGCCGTGCCGTACGTCTTCGAGAAGATCTTCCACGCGGCGCGCCGCAGGGCCGAGAAGGACGGCCGGGTCGCCGTCTTCGACAAGGCCGTGGACGTGGCCGTGAAGTACGCCGAGGCCCTGGAGCACAAGGCGTTCGGCCTGGGGCCGGGGCCGTCGGCGGCGCTGCGGGTGCAGCACCAGTTCTTCGACAAGACGGTGTACACCAAGGTGCGCGAGGCGCTGGGCGGGCGGATCCGGTACGCGATGTCGGGCGGCTCGGCGATGGACCGGGCCACCGGACTGTTCTTCGCCGGGGCCGGCGTCACCGTCTTCGAGGGGTACGGCCTGACGGAGTCGACGGCCGCCGCGACCGCGAACCCGCCGGGCCGGGTCCGGTACGGCACGGTCGGCCGGCCCGTGCCCGGCACCACCGTGCACATCGCGGAGGACGGCGAGGTGTGGGTCCACGGCGGCCAGGTCTTCTCCGGCTACCTCAACGACCCGGCGGCCACCGCCGCCGTGCTGAACGACGGCTGGCTGGCCACCGGAGACCTCGGCGCGCTCGACGCCGAGGGCTATCTGACGATCACCGGGCGGAAGAAGGAGATCCTGGTGACGTCCGGCGGCAAGAGCGTGGCGCCGACCGGCCTGGAGGAGCGGGTGCGGGCGCACCCGCTGATCGCCCAGTGCCTCGTCGTCGGCAACGACCGCCCGTACATCGCGGCCCTGGTCACCCTCGACCAGGAGGCGGTCGACCACTGGCTCGCCATCCAGGGCAGGCCGCCGCTCTCCCCCGCCGAGCTGGTCCGCGACCCGGACCTGGAGACGGAGATCCGGCGCGGGGTGGTCGCCGCCAACACCCTGGTGTCGCAGGCCGAGTCGATCCGCACCTTCCGGATCCTCGCCCACCCCTTCAGCGAGGAGCACGGGCTGCTCACCCCGTCGCTGAAGCTGAAGCGCAGGGCGATCGAGCGGGCGTACGCGGCGGAGGTCGAGGCGCTGTACGGCTGACGGGGCCGTGGCGCGGTCGCGGAATGACGAGCGCCGGGTGATCGTTGTCCCTTCGGGGCGAGGCGTCCGCGCGGCGCCCGCCGACGACCAAGACGACGTAAGGATCCATCCCACGTGAGCACGGACAGCAAGGTCCCCTCGGTCATCCTGAACAACGGCGTGGCGATGCCGCAGCTCGGCTTCGGCGTCTGGCAGGTGCCGGACGACGAGGCGGCGAAGGCCGTGGCCACCGCCCTGGAGGCCGGCTACCGCTCCATCGACACGGCGGCGGTCTACGAGAACGAGCGGGGCACCGGCGAGGCCGTCGCCGCCTCCGGGATCCCCCGTGAGGAGCTCTTCGTCACCACCAAGCTGTGGAACAGCGAGCAGGGCCACGACAGCACGCTGCGCGCCTTCGACGCGTCCCTGGAGCGCCTCGGCCTCGACTACGTCGACCTGTACCTGATCCACTGGCCGGTGCCGGCGAAGGACGCGTACGTCGACACCTACAAGGCCCTGGAGAAGATCCTCGCCGACGGGCGCGCCAAGGCGATCGGCGTCTCGAACTTCCTCCCCGAGCACCTGGAGCGGCTGACCGCCGAGACCTCGGTGGTGCCGGCGGTGAACCAGATCGAGCTGCACCCGCAGCTGGCGCAGGCCGAGTCGCGCGCCCGGCACGCCGAGCTCGGCATCGCGACCGAGGCGTGGTCGCCGCTGGGCCAGGGCCGCGGACTGCTCGACGTCCCGGCGCTCGTCGCCATCGGCCGCAAGCACGGGCGCACCCCCGCCCAGGTGGTGCTCCGCTGGCACCTCCAGCTGGGCAACGTGGTCATCCCGAAGTCGGTGACCCCGTCCCGGATCCGCGAGAACATCGAGGTCTTCGACTTCGAGCTGGACGCGGAGGACCTCGCCGCGATCGGCGCGCTGGACGAGGGCCGGCGCCTCGGCCCGAACCCGGCCGAGTTCAACGTGGCCTGAGGCCGTGGCGAGGGGGACGGCGGACGGGGGCACGGCCCCCGTCCCGGACGGGCTGTACCGGGTGCGGAACGTGGGCAGCGGGCTGCTCCTGGAGGTGTACGCCGGTTCGCGGCGCGGGGGCGCCAAGGTGCAGCAGGGCGCCGCGACGGACAGCCCGGGGCAGCACTGGAGGGTGTCCGCCGTGCCGAACGGCGGGGGGCTCTACCACCTGGTCAACGCGGCCAGCGGGAAGCGGCTCGACGTGGTGAACGCCTCCACGGAGCCGGGCGCGCTCGTCCAGCAGTGGCGGGCGAACAACTTCGGCGCCCAGGAGTGGATCATCGAGCAGGACGTCCAGACGCCCGGGACGGTGACGCTGGTGAGCTTCATCAGCGGGCTGCTGCTCGAAGTGGCGGACGGGTCGGCCGCCGAGGGCGCCGACATCCGCCAGGGAGAGGACACCGACTCCCCGTTCCAGTGGTGGCGGCTGGAGCCGGTGTCCTCCTGAGGCGGGCGCGGCGGCCCGGGCGGTTCAGCCCTTGCGGGCGGTGTGGACCGTGTGGGCCGTCAGGTGGAAGAGGTCCGGCCGGCGGTGCAGGGAGTGCTCGTCGGCCGGGTCGAGGAGCCGGTCGAGGACCGTGCGGTCCTCGGCGGCCAGGTGCTCGCCCATGCCCTCGCGGAGCCGCTCGAAGTGACGGACGGCCAGCTCGCGGACGACCGGCGGGACCGGCGCCGGCACGTCCACCAGGAAGGTGCGGGTGCCGGCCGGGGTGAGGCCGGCCGAGACGAACAGGGCGCGCCAGTCGTCCGGTTCGCGGACGGCGCCGGGCAGTTCGGCGCGCATCCGGGCGAACCAGTCGGCGTGCTCGGCGTCGAGGCGGGCCTCCAGGCCGGGGCGGCCGATGCCGATGTCCCGGGGCAGATGGCGGAGCGGCAGCCCGCCCTCGACGAGGGCGACCAGGCCGCCGGGGCGCAGCAGCTTGGCGAAGTCGGCGAGCGCGGCCCGCTGGTCGCCGATGTGGTGCAGGGAGTTGCCCGCCCACAGCAGGTCGGCCTCGCCCAGCGTGGCGGTCTCCTCGGGGAGTTCGGCGCGCAGGGTGGAGACCCGGCCGCCGAGCCCGTGGTCCTCGGCGCGGGCGCGGGCCCGCTCCAGGAGCTCGGGGGTGCCGTCGACGGCGACGGCCTCGGCGTACGGGAACGCCTCCGCGAGGAGCGCGGTGATGACGCCGGGGCCGCTGCCGACGTCGAGCAGGCGGCGCACGCCGCTCGCGGGGACGAGGGTGCCGAGCCAGGCGGCGGCCTCCCGGTAGGCGCCCCCGGCGACCTCGGCCTGCCGCTCCAGCAGCGGGGCGAGCCGCCCCCAGTCGAGTTCGGCGCCGTCGCCGTGGGAGTGGGAGTGGGAGTGGCTGGGGGACGCGGAGTGGTCGTGGCCGGCTCCGTGGTGGTGGGCGTCGCGATGCTGGGTCATGGGACCAGGGTGCGCCGGTGCTCGCCGGATACGCGAGAAATTTTGCCGGTACGGCAAACGTGTCGGCGCCGGAGCGGTCAGCCGGCGGTGGTCTTCGCGTAGGCGGTGAGGCGGTACTCGGGGTCCGCCGAGCACGCGCAGCCCGGGCCGGGCGGTCCGCTCGGTGACGAGGCCGGTGCCGCAGGCGAGGTCGAGGAGGGTGCGGGCGCCGGACGGCAGCAGCCGCAGCACGGCGCCGGCCGCCGCCTCGGCCCGGGGCACGCCGCCCCGGGTCTCGTCGTAGTGGGCCGCCCCGGTCTCGTGGTCGAGCAGGGTGTCCGCCACGGAGGGCAGCCTACGAGCGGACGGTGCGTCAGTGCGCGCCGTGGCCGGGGGCGATGGTCTCGACGCGCTCGGCGAGGGCGAAGTCCTTCTCGGTGAGGGCGCCGCCGGCGGAGTGGGTGGAGACGGCCAGGGCGACCGAGTCGTAGCCGAGCGTCAGGTCCGCGTGGTGGTTCAGCTCCTGCTGGATCTGGGCGACGTGGACGACGAGCGCGGTGGCGGCGAAGTGGTCGGGGAGCCGGTAGGAGCGGACCAGGCGCGCGTCCTCGACGGACCAGCCGGGGAGCTCCCGCAGTCGGTCCTCGATCTCCTTCTGCGACAGCGGCTGTGTGGGCACGGGGGTGCTCCCTCCGGTCGGTGGTGCGCGGGGTGGGGTACGTGGTGCGGGCGGTGGTCCCCGGGGGAACGTACCCGGTCACCCCTCTGGGATACCGTCTGCGCATGACAACAGTCGTGAGCGACACGGGGGTGGGGCCGCTGCTGCGCGGCTGGCGCGAGCGGCGGCGGCTGAGCCAGCTGGAGCTGGCGCTGCGGGCGGACTCCTCGGCGCGGCACATCTCGTTCGTGGAGACGGGCCGGTCGCGGCCGAGCGAGGAGATGATCCTCAGGCTGGCCGAGCACCTGGACGTGCCGGTGCGGGACCGCAACGCGCTGCTCCTCGCGGCCGGTTACGCGCCCCGGTACGCGGAGTCGACGCTGGACGCGCCGGAGCTGGAGACGCTGCGGGACGGCCTCGCGCGGCTGCTCCAGGGGTACGAGCCGTACCCGGCGGTGGTGGTGGACGGTTCGTACACGGTGGTGGCCGCCAACCGGGCGATCCTGATGCTCCTCGACGGGCTGCCGGAGCATCTGCTGACGCCGCCGATGAACGTCATGCGGATCACCCTGCACCCGGAGGGCCTGGCGCCCCGGATCCGCAACCTGCGCGAGTGGCGGGGGCATCTGCTGGCCCAGATGGAGCGTCAGATCGCCTACGCCCGCTCGGACGCGCTGCGGGCGGTGTACGAGGAGGTGACGGCGTATCCGCTGCCGGAGCCGTCGGGCGGCGGCGTCGAGGAGATCCCCGACCCGGAGCCGTACCCGTACTTCGCGCTGCCGCTGCGGATCGAGCACGACGGGCGGGTGCTGTCCTTCGTGTCGTCGATCTCGACGTTCAACACGCCGATGGACGTGACCGTCGCCGAGCTGGCCATCGAGACGATGCTCCCGGCCGACCCGGCGACGGTGGAGTACCTGCGCTCCCTCAGCGGCTGACCGCCCGCAGCGCGGACCACTGGAGGAAGGCGAAGCCGGCGACGGTGCCGGCCTGCATCGGGGTCCAGACGAGTCCGGCGGTGGTGGGGTCGAGCCAGGCGGCGAGGGCGACCAGGCTGAGGACGGCCCAGAGCAGGTTGGCGTCGACGACCAGCTTCACGGCGAGCGCCGGGGGCGCCGGGCGGCTCGCGAGCGAGCCGACGCCGGCGGCGAAGGCGGTGAGGAAGAGGCCGAGTCCGAGGAGCAGGGCGGGGTCCACGCCGAGGAGGTCGCCGAGCGGGCCGGAGGCGAGGGCGTAGGCGAGGCCGTTGGCCCCGGTGACGACGGCGTCCAGGGCGAGGAACCGGCGGACCATGGACTGCGGCTGGGTGGTGCGGGCGAGACCGGCGAGCAGGGCCTGGGACATGGCGGATCACCCTCCTGAAGGGGGTCGTTCGTACGCGGGGAGCCGGTGCCCGGGCGGAGTGCGCCGCCCGGGTCCCGGTGGTTCACAGCCTGCCGCCGGGGGCGGGTGCGGGTCGATTACCCGGGAGGTCATGCCGGAGTTCGGACTCCTCCGGCGCGGGGCCGGGCGGCGTGTGTAGGGTGCGCGCCGGGCGGCGCGCGCCGCCCTGTCACGGGGAGGACACGCGGATGGCGCGGGACAGACGGCGGGCCGGCCTGGTGGCCACGGGGGACGATCACGCGGTGACGCCCGCCGAGCTCTTCTTCGACCTGGTGTTCGTGTACGCGATCACGCAGGTCACGGCGTTGATGGCGGCCGCGCCCTCGCCGCTGCGGATGGTCGGCGGCATGGTGGTGCTGGCGCTGCTGTGGTGGTGCTGGTGCTGTTTCGCCTGGCTGGGCAATGTCGTCCGGGCCGACTCGGGCGGGCTGTTCGGGGTCGTGGTGACCGTGATGGCGGTCGTGCTGATCGTGTCGTTCGTGGTGCCCGAGGTGTTCGCGGACGCGCCGGGCGGGCTGCCGGCGCCGCTGGTGTTCGTGCTCTGCTACGGGGCGGTGCGGGTGCTGCACCTGGTCTCGTACTGGCTGAGCGCCCCCGGGGACGCGGCGCTGCGCCGGACCCTGCGGCGGACCGCGCTGCTGTCGGTGCTGCCGCCGCTGGTGCTGCTGCTGATCGGCTCGGCGTACACCGGCCGGACGCAACTGCTGCTGTGGCTGGGCGCGGTGGCGGTGGACTACGGCGGGATCTACGTGACGGGTTCGTCGGGCTGGCGGGTGAACTCGCCGGGACACTTCGCCGAGCGGCACGGCCTGATCGTGATCATCGCGCTGGGCGAGTCGATCGTGGCGATGGGCGTCGGGGTGTCGGGCTTCCCGCTGACGGTCGCGGTGCTGGGCGCGGCGACGGCCGGGCTGCTGCTGTCCGCGGGGCTGTGGTGGCTGTACTTCCGGCAGTCGGGCGAGGGGGCGGAGCACCGGCTCGCGGCGCTGGACGGCGACGACCGCACCCGCTTCGCCCGGGACGTGTACACCTTCCTGCACCTGCCGCTGGTGGCGGGCGTGGTGCTGTGCGCGCTCGGCATGAAGAAGGTCCTCCAGCAGGTCGCGGACACCGGGCACTACGGGCTCGCGGAGCCGCTGCACGGCGTGGTGGCCTGGTCGCTGACGGGCGGGGTCGGCGTCTATCTGCTGGGTACGGCGGCGATCGTGCGGCGGAGCTCGGGCCGGCTGCCGGTGGCGCTGGTGGCGGGCGGGGTGGCCGGGCTGCTCGCGGGCCCGCTGGTGGGGCTGGTGCCGGGTCTGGTGGCGCTGGCGGGTCTGACGGTGGCGACGCTGGGGCTGCTGGCCGTGCACGGGCGGCGGGGCGCGCCTGCTCCGGCCGCCGTCGCGGAGGCGTGACGGCGGCTCGGTAGGGGGCGCCGCGCCGGCCGCTGGGGCGCGGGGCGCGGCCGGTCAGCGGGCCGGGGACTCCCGGTGCGGGCGCGGGGCCGCGGGTGCGGGGGCGGGCTCCGGGGCGGGTGCGGGGGCCTTCTCTGACGGGTGCTCGGCCGCGGCGCGGCGGCCGCGGGCGGCCTCGGCGCGCAGCAGGGCCTGGAGGACGGCGTACGGGTCGGACGACGGCATGGCGGTGCTCCTCGCGGGTGCGGGGTCGGATGGGGAAGGCTGCTGGAGGCGGGGCCTGTCAGCAGCGCATCACCACCGGCCGGCGCGACGGCGGGCGCGGAGCGGGTACGGGGGCGGGGCCGGCCAGCCGCGGAGCGCGGCGGGCCGGGCGGGGGCCCGGGGGTGCCGGGACGGGGCGGACGCGGGTCCGCCGGTGCCGGGTGCGGCCGGGAAGCGCGGCCTCGCCGGGCCCCGGTTCGTACGTCTCGCCGGCCGGGTCCGGGGCGGCGGGCGCGCCGGCGGGCCGGGGTTCGGCGGCGGGTCCGGCGACCTCGCCGGTCAGGGCTCCCAGCGCGGTGACGACGAGGAACAGTCCGCAGACCAGGAGCAGGAGCCGCCGGAGGCGCGCCGGACGGCCCGCCGGGGTGGCGGGCCGTCCGTGCGGCGCGGGTGCGGGGCTCACGGTTATCCGTACTGCCCCGCCGGGTGGGCGGCCCCTCGGCCCGGAGGGGAGATCCGCTCTCCTGGACTACTCGCCCGTCAGGCGGTGCCGGCGGCGCGCTTGCGGGCGGCCATCCAGGCGTGGACGAGGACGCCGGCGAAGAGGAAGAGGACGCCCTGGTAGACGGCGGCGTGGCCGGAGCCGGCGACCAGCCAGAGGGAGAAGCCGAAGGCGGCGAGGGCGAGGACGGTGTCGCGGACCAGCCGGGACCGCTGGACCCGGTCCGCCCGCCCGGAGAGCAGGAAGTAGATCTGCGCGGCGGCGGAGAGCAGGTAGGGGACGGTGGCGGTGAAGGTGGTGACGAGGACCAGGATCTCGAAGACGCCGCTCGGTCCGGCCGTGTAGTTGTACACGGTCAGCAGCGAGGCGAGGACGACGGTCACCAGGACGCCGACGGTGGGCACGCCGCGCCGCTTCACGGTGAAGACCTGTGGGAAGAGGCCGTCGCGGGCGGCGGCGTACGGGGTCTGGGCGCTGAGCAGGGTCCAGCCGTTGAGGGCGCCGACCATGGAGACCAGGGCCATGCAGGCGACGGCGGCGCCGCCCCAGGAGCCGCCGAACATCAGGTTGACGGAGTCGGCGAAGGGGGCGCTGGAGGAGACCAGCGTGTCGTGCGGGACGGTGCCGAAGACGGAGACCATGGTGAGCAGGTAGAGCCCGGCGGCGGCGAGGGTGCCGAGGACGGTGGCGCGGCCGACGTTGCGGCGCGGGTCGCGGACCTCGCCGGCGCTGACGGCGGCGGACTCGACGCCGAGGTAGCTGAAGAGCAGGATCGCGGCGGAGGCGGAGACCGCGCCGAGGGCGCTGTCGTCGCCGGCCCGGAAGGGGCCGAGGTTGGCGCTGTCGAAGAAGAAGAACCCGCCGACGGCGACCAGCAGCAGCGGGACGAACTTGAGCACGGTGGCGACGAGCTGGACGGCGCCGACGTACCGGGTGCCGGCGAGGTTGGCGAGGGCGGGCAGCCACTGGAGGAGGAGGGCGGCGCCGATGGTGGCGGCCGTGGACTCGTGGACGGGCACGAGGACGTCGAGGTAGCCGACGGCGGCGACGGCGAGGGCCGCGTTGGAGACCCAGGCGGTGATCCAGTACGACCAGGCGGCGAGGAAGCCGGCGAAGTCGCCGAACGCCTCGCGGGCGTAGACGTAGGGGCCGCCCGTCTTCGGGTGGCGGCGGGCGAGCTTCCCGAAGACCAGGGCGAGGGCGAGGGCGCCGGCGGTGAGGATGCCGAAGGCGACCAGGCTGATGGTGCCGAAGGGGGCGACGGAGGCGGGGAGGAGGAAGATGCCGCCGCCGATGATGTTCCCCATGACCAGGGCCGTGGCGATCGGCAGCCCGAACCGCCGGGCGTGGTGTCCGCCGCCGGTCCCGCCCTGGGGGTCGGTGGGGGCCGTGGGAGCGGTGGGGGCCGTGGGGGCCGTGCTCATGGGGTGGTGCGCCTTCCGTCGTGCAGGATCCGGACAAGCCTCCGGAACCGGACCATGGTCGGGTACGGCGAACACCCGTCCAAATCAGCGGTTTTTGTCCGGCAGGACCCGCCCCTCGACCGGAAGAACTGATTCCGCTTCGCTGCCTGACGGGGAAATCTCCGGAGCTCCCGCCGCGGCGTCCACCGGCACCTGCGGTCCGTCGCCCTCCCGCAGCCAGCGGCGCAGCACCCGGTGCACCCGCTCCGCGCCCACCAGCTCCTCGCCCTCCGCAACCGGCGGCGACAGCTCCGGCGGGGAGAGCAGGAAGGGGTGCCCCTGCTCTCCGCCCAGGCCGCCGTGCGAGCCGATCTGCTCCTCGAAGGCGTGCACGGTGCCGGTCGCCGGGTCGTACATCGAGTTGACCATCACGTCGGCGACGTGCGGGAAGCCGTTCGTCCGCCGGACCGCGTCGGCCGCGCCCCGGCCGAAGACGGCCAGCGGCCCGTCGTCGGCCAGCTCCGCCACCGGCACCTCCACCCCGTCCGCGGCCAGCACCACCGCGCCGTGCTCCGCGCTCGCCACCAGCAGGAAGCCGATCCCCGGATGCTGCGCCAGGGTCCGCAGCAGCGCCGGGTGGCGCCGGTCGATCTCCTCCTTCGTCATCCGGTGCGGCACGTCCGGGAAGGAGACCAGGCCCAGGTTCCCCGAGGCGAGCACGACCGGCTCCGACAGCCGGGCCGGCAGCTCCCGCTCGGTCTCCTCGCCCGTCTCCACCGGCCGGTGCAGGGCGCTGCGCAGCGCGTCCCGGGCCGCGTCCCGGGCCTCCGCGCCGCTGCGCGTGCGGCCCACCCGGCGCGACACCGGCAGCCCGCAGCCCGCCCGGACCAGGTCCTTGAGCGTCAGCCCGTACGCCCCCTCGAAGGTCTCCCCCGGGCTCTGCCCGTGGTCGGAGAGGAGCACGATCCGGTACGGCCGGGGGGCGTGCTCGGCGACCCGGGCGATCAGGCCGACGGCGCGGTCGAGCCGGCGCAGCACCTGGTCCGTGTCGTGGCCCCGCGGCCCCGAGTGGTGGGCCACCTCGTCGTACGCCACCAGGTCCGCGTAGACGGCGGTCCGGCCCGCGAGCATGTCGCCCATGACCGCGGCGACCACCACGTCCCGCTCGATCACCGTGGCGAAGGCGCGCACGAAGGGGTACGTGCCGCCGCGCCGGATCCGGGGCGTCTCCCGGCGCAGCCGGGCCCGCACCGACTGGACCACCTCGCGCCCCACCTCGTTGACGAAGGAGCCGGCGGTGCGGACCGCGTTGGCCGGGTCGGAGAAGTACGCGAAGTAGCCGACGCGGGAGCGGTTGCGGCGGCCCCGGCGCGCCGCCACCGTCAGGACCAGCGCCACCTGGTCGGCGCCGCCGCTGAACAGGTTGCCCCGGGAGGCGCCGTCCAGGGTGAGCAGCCCGCCGTCGCCGGTGCGGCGGACCGCCCGGCGCTGGAGCTCCACCGCGCTCGCCGGGCGGTTCGACACCATGAGCCGGCCGGTGTCCTTCTCGTACCAGCGGAAGGCCGGCACGTCCTCGTTGGTGCCGTGCAGGATGCCGAGCTGGCTGGCGCCGGTCTGGCTCGACCAGTCGGTGCGCCACGGGGTGAGCCGGTGTCCGGCGTCCAGCCAGCCCGCCACGGTCGGCATCAGACCGTCGGCGACGGCGGCCCGCAGCACCTCGTGGCCGACGCCGTCGAGCTGGAGGAAGACCGTGCCGGGCGGCGGCGCCGGGACGGTCCGGGGGTCGCGGGGGCGGGTGCGGCCGGTCAGCCGGTAGAGCCGGCGCCGGTACGCCTCGTCGTCCCGCACGGCGAGCGCGGTGGACGTCGCGGACGCCACGGCGGACATCACGGCAGCGACGACGACCGCGGTCTCCGGATCGGCCGCGCCCCGTCCGTCCGGGATCAGCCAGAGCGCGACGAGCAGCAGCGAGCCGTTGAGGAAGAAGACGAGCAGTCCGAGGACGAGCGCGGGGACGAGCAGCAGCGCGCGGACCACCAGCGGCCAGACCAGCGCGGTCAGCAGACCGAACGCGCCGGCCGCCGACGCGGCGGTGAGGGCCGTGCGGGTGAGGCTGTCGCCGTCGGCGGACTGCAGCTGGAAGTCCGGCAGCAGCCCGGCGAGCGCGAGCAGCGTGACCGTCGACACGGCCCACACGGTGAGCACCCGGACGACCGTCCGCCCCGCCGTGCGCCAGCGGTCGGTGCCGCCCCTTCGCCCCTCGCCCACGCCACCCGTCACCTTTCACCCAAACGTCCCCCTACCCTGACACACCTACCCACGGGCGGCAGGAGGCACGTCGGGCGGGCCCGGGCGGTGTGCCGGGGCGTCAGCTGCCGTCGTAGCCGGCGGTCGGCATGGAGAGCCGCCGGTGCACCGCCGCCCGGGCGGCCGAGTCGTAGGCGGGCGCCGGGGCGCCGGCCGTCTCCACCCGGACGCCCCGGCGGGCGCACTCGGCGCGGAAGCCGGGCACCGAGGTCACGGCGCGGGCCAGGACGCCCTCGTTCGCGGCCACGAAGAGGTCGACCTCGCCGGACTCGACGTCGGCCCAGAGCTCGTCGTGGTCGGGCCGGACTCCGTAGAAGAGGAGCTGACGGGTGAGGACGTACCCCCGTTCGACGGCCCAGCGGGCGCACACCGCGTACTGGCCGCGGGTGTCGACGAGAAAGGGGTGGGAATCGAGTTCTTCGAGCGGGGTGAGGCTGGCGATCGCCGCGACCCGGACGTCGTTCATGCGCCGACCCTACTGCCCGGCGGTGCCGCACGGGAGGCCCGCCGGCCCTCTACTCTCGACGACAGGGAGCGAACGGGCGAGGGAAGGGCGGCATGCCGGTGGAGGTCACCTGGTGGGGGCACGCGACCTGCACGGTCGAGGACTCCGGGGTCCGGTTCCTCACCGACCCGCTGTTCGCGCGGCGCCTCGCGCACCTGCGCCGCCGCCGCGGCGCCCCGCCGCCCCCGGAGGCGGCCGCGGCGGAGGCGGTCCTCGTCTCCCACCTGCACTCCGACCACCTGCACCTGCCGTCGCTCGCCCGGCTCGCGCCGGGCACCCGGCTGGTGGTGCCGCGCGGTGCGCCCCGCGCCGTGCCGGGGCTGCGCCGGCTGGCCGCGGCGGGGCTGCGGCTGACGGAGGTGGCGCCCGGCGACGAGGTGACGGTGGAGGGCGTGACGGTACGGGCGGTGCCGGCGCTGCACGACGGCCGGCGGCTGCCGCTCGGTCCGCACCGCTCCCCGGCGCTCGGGTACGTCGTCGAGGGCGAGGCCCGGACGTACTTCGCCGGGGACACCGGGCTGTTCGACGGCATGGCGGAGGCGGTCGGACCGGTGGACGTGGCCCTGCTGCCGGTCGGCGGCTGGGGACCGTACCTGGGGCACGGGCACCTGGACGCGGGGCGCGCGGCGCAGGCGCTGGCGGCGCTCTCCCCGGCGGCGGCGGTGCCGGTGCACTACGGCACGTACTGGCCGATCGGCCTGGACGGGGTCCGGCCGCACGAGTTCCACGCGCCGGGCGACGAGTTCGTCCGGCAGGCGGCCCGGCTCGCGCCGAAGGTGGCGGTGCACCGGCTGGGGCACGGCGAGCGGGTGCGGCCGGAGGTCGCCCGGTGAGTGGAGTGCTCGCCGCGGTGCGGGACCTGCCGCCGGAGTCGACCCAGCAGGCGGTCGGCTATCCGTCGCTGTTCCTGCTGGTGGCGCTGGGCGCGCTGGTGCCGGTGGTGCCGACGGGGGCGATCGTCAGCTCGGCGGCGGTGGTCGCCCTGCACCAGTCCTCGGCGGAGTCCCCGTTCCCTCTGCTCTTCGTCTTCCTGGTGGCCTCGGCGGCCGCCTTCCTCGGCGATCTGGCGCTGTACTGGCTGGGGCAGCGGGGCGTCCGGTCGCGGAACGGCTCGCGCTGGCTGGCGGCGCTGCGCTCGCGGGTGACGCCGGACCGCCTGGCGCACGCGCAGGAACGGCTGGACACCCACCAGGTGTCGGTGCTCGTCCTGTCCCGGCTGGTCCCGGCCGGCCGGATCCCGGTGATGCTGGCCTGCCTGCTGGCCCGGATGCCACTGCGCCGCTTCGCCCGGGGCGACGCGGCGGCCTGTCTGGCCTGGGCGGCGACGTACCAGCTGATCGGCGTCCTGGGCGGCTCGCTCTTCCCGGAGCCGTGGCAGGGCGTGGTGGCGGCGGTCGGTCTGACGCTGCTGATCAGCGCGGTTCCGGCGGTATGGCGGCGGATCCGCGGCGACCGGAGCGGGGAGCTACGGCACGAGGACGCGTGAGCCGCCGACGGGCAGGTCCCACAGGTCCTCGCGGGGCAGCCCGGCACGTTCCCAGGCGGCCCTGACCCGGGTGAGGGGTTCGAGGACGGGCTCGGAGGAGAGGACGAAGGTGGCCCAGTGCATGGGGGCCATCCGGCGGGCGCCCAGGTCCTGGTGGGCGCGGACCGCCTCCTCCGGGTCGGTGTGGACGTCGCTGAGCCACCAGCGGGGGTCGTAGGCGCCGATGGGCAGGAGCGCCAGGTCGATGCCGGGGTGACGGCGGCCGATCTCGGCGAACCAGTGGCCGT
Source organism: Streptomyces sp. NRRL F-5727 (assembly GCF_000719555.1). Lineage (GTDB taxonomy): Bacteria > Actinomycetota > Actinomycetes > Streptomycetales > Streptomycetaceae > Streptomyces. The sequence continues at coordinate 94,615 of NZ_JOGX01000006.1, read as the reverse complement.
AGCCGGTGTCCCCGGCGAAGTAGACCCGGTGGCCGGCGGGGTCGGTGAGCACCCAGCCGCCCCAGAGCGAGCGGCAGGTGTCGAGGAGGGTCCGCTTGGACCAGTGGTGGGCGGGGACGAAGTCGAAGCGGACGCCGCCGAGTTCGGCCGCCTCCCACCAGTCGAGCTCGGTGACGCGGGTGAAGCCGCGGCGGAGGAACCAGCGGCCGAGCCCGGCCGGGACGAGGACCGGGGTGGCGCGCGGGAGGCGCCGGAGGGTCGGGGCGTCGAGGTGGTCGAAGTGGTTGTGGCTGATGACGACCGCGTCGACCGGGGGCAGGTCCTCCCAGCGGACGCCGACCGGGGTGAGCCGCGCCGGGGTGCCGAAGATGCGCCGGGACCAGACCGGGTCGGTGAGGACGGTGAGGCCGCCGACGCGGACGATCCAGCTGGCGTGCCCGGCCCAGGTGACGGCGACGGTGCCGGGCCCCGCGGGCGGCAGCGGGCCGGGCTCGAAGGGCAGAAGGGGCACGTCCCGCAGCCCCTCGCGCCGGGGGCGTACGGCCCCTTCGCGGGCGAGCCGGGCGAGGGCGCGGACGCCGGGCAGCGGCGCGGTGAGCCGGTCGGCGAAGCTGCGGGGCCACCGGCCGATCCGGCCGAGCGGCTGGAGCACGGAGGTCGGGAGGGTGGCGGGCGCGGGCCGGCGCGGGGCCTCGGCGGCCGGGGCGGGGCGGGCCGTCCGTTCGGTCATCAGCGGGCTCCGTTCTGCGCGGTGGGCTGCTCGGTGGGCTGCTCGGCCGGGTGCTCGGCGGGGTGGGTCCCGGCGAGGTCGTCGAGGGCGGCGGTCAGTTCGGCCAGGGCCCGTACGGCCTGCGGCAGTTGTTCGGGTGCGCGGGCGGCGAGGGTCTCGGCGCGCTCGGGCGGGGTGACGCCCAGCAGCGGTCCGGTGTCGAGGCGGACGCGCAGCGCGCCGAGTTCGTCGCCGAAGCGGTGGCCGCCGGGGACGGGCCGGCCGAGGCGGGCGGTGAGGTACTGCTCCAGCTCCAGGGAGTCGGTGACGCCGCGGGCGGCGAGGCCGGGGCGGAGCGGTCCGAGGTCGGCGTAGAGGTGGCGGCCGGCCTGCGGGGGCCGGGCGAGGGCGCCGGCGGCGAGGAGGGCGCGGTGCGCGGCGGCGGCGAGCCGGCCGTGGACGCCGGCGGCGCGCAGGGCGGGTACGGACACGTCCTCGGGTTCGTCGAGGGCGTGGGCGACGGCCGGGGCGACGGGGGCGGGGAGCACGGCCCCGAGCGCGGTGAGGACGTCGAGGGCGCGGGCGCGGGGGTCGCCGTACCGGTCGGCGCGGGCGGCGCCGGTGGTCGGGAAGCGGGCGATCGCGCACGGCCAGGAGGCGGGGACCAGGCCGCCGCCGGCCAGGTCGGCGAGGACGGTGACGTCGTCGGGGCACATCTCGGCGGGGCTGACGACGACGGTCTCGCGCGGCCGGTGGAGGGTGTCGCGCCAGGTCTCGTCGCTGATCACGTGGAGGCCCTCGGCGACGGCGGCCTCGCAGCTCTCGCGGACGAGTTCGGGCGGGGCGACGGTGGCGGTGGGGTCGTCGGCGACGGAGAGGAGCAGCACCCGCGGGTCGCCGCCCTCCGCGCGGACCCGGCGGACGGTCTCCAGCAGGGCGTACGGGTCGGGCACGCCGCCGGCCTCCGCGGTGGTGGGCACGTGGTACGCGGGCCGGCCCAGGAGGCGGATCTGCGGGGTCCACCAGGCGGGGCAGGGCCGGGGCAGCAGCACGTCGCCGCCGTGGGCGGCGAGGAGGGCGAGGAGCAGGGCGGGGGCTCCGGGGGCGGCGAGGGAGTCCTCGGCGTGGCCGCGCAGGCCGCGCCGCCACCAGTAGCCCGCGGCGGCCTCGCGCAGGACGGCGCCGCCGCCGGGCGGTTCGGGGTCGGTCCGTCCGGCGGCCGCCGCGAGGAGGGCGGCGAGCCCCGGGGGGACGGGCCGGCCGCTCTCGGGCGCGGGAGGTCCGTAGCGCACCGGCCCGCGGCCTTCCGGAGCCGTCTCCCGCATGTCCCGTACCTCCTGAGCGCACGGGGCGCCGGGCACGGCGTCCCCGTGCCCTTTATAAGGCGGGGCTCAGCCGACCGCGACCGGGTGCCGGACCACGGCGTCGAAGAGGTAGCCCTGGGTGTTGTGGACGGCCCGGTCGGGCTGGACGTTCCCGGCGGCGTCGGTGGTGCGGGAGAGCAGGGTGACCGGCCCGGTGCGCTCCGGCCGCCAGGGCACCGACCAGCGGACCCAGGCGCCGCGCCGGGGGCCGTCGTGGAGGCGGGCGGGGCGCCAGGTGGCGCCGCCGTCGGTGGAGACGTCGACGGAGCGGACGGGCGCGTGGGCGGACCAGGCGCGGCCGGTCAGCCGGTGGACGCGGCCGGCCTCCAGGGTGGCCCCGAAAGGCAGCTGGTAGCCGGACTTGAGGGTCTGCCGGGTGAGCGGGGCGCTGCCGCCGGGCGGGTGGGCCTCGCCGACGAGCCGGTACCAGTCGGTGGACCAGGGGCTGGTCAGCGGGCGGGTGGAGACCTCGATGTCGCCGAGCCACTTGACGGAGGCGATGCCGACCCAGTCGGGCACGATGAGCCGGACGGGGTGTCCGTGGTCGTACGGGAGGGGCTCGCCGTTCATCTCGTACGCGAGGATCACGTCGTCCAGCGCCTTGGCGACGGGCAGCGGGCGGCGGACCCGGCCGTAGTCGGTGCCGCCGGAGACGTACGGGTCGTCGAGGCCGCGCGGCATCAGGTCGACGGCGTCGTGGGCGAGTCCGGCGCGGCGCAGGACCTCGCCGAGGCGGACGCCGCGCCAGCGGGCGGCGCCGACGGCGCCGAGGGTCCAGGCGGTGCCGGAGACGGCCTGGCCCTGCTGGGTGGCGTAGAGGCTGCGGGCGTTCCCGGCGCATTCGACGAGGGCCGTCCGGGTGACGGAGGGCAGGTCGCGGAGGTGCCCGTAGGTGAAGTGGACGGGTGCGCGGCCGTGGAGTCCGTCGCCCCAGAGGGTGAGCCGCCAGTCCCGTGCGTCGAGGACGGGGGTGGTGGTGTGGTTGCGGACGAAGAAGCGGTCGGCGGGGGTCAGGAAGCCGGTGTCGCCGAGGGCGTCGAAGCGGGCTTCGGCGTTGGTGCCGCGGACGGTGAAGTACGCCTCGGGCAGCGGCTTGACGATGCCGGGGGCGGCGGGGGCGGCGGCGGCCGGCGCCGGCGTGAGGGAGCCGCCGAACACGGCCGCGGCCGGGGCGGCGGCGAGGCCCTTCAGGAGCGTACGGCGGACGGGCGCGGGCGGGTTCGGCACGGGACTCCTCGGCACGGTCACGGGTCTCGGACCGCCAGACGGCGGCGGGCCGATCGTAGGCGTGCGCGGGGCGGTGGCGTCCGGTTCCGGCCACCCGTTCACGAGGCTGTCACAGGAGGCCCGGCGCGGGAGCTGAAGCGGGAGGAGAGGCGCGAGCGGAGGCGGCGGAGAGCGCGGCGGCGGCCCGGTCTCCCCCCAGGGTCCGGGCCGCCGCCGCGGGTACGCGCCCCCGTTGCGCGTCCCCCCGGAGGAAACATATAGAAGTCCTTTCTAGAAACCAACTCCAGTCCGCATCTCTCCGCTCCGGAACCTCCGTGCGTCCACATCCCAAGACACACGTCTCACCATGCGTCAGATGGCCCTACGGTGGAGCCCCGTACCCACACCGAGGGAGTCGGTTCGATGACGCACGCCTCCGAGCGGACCCAGGCCCGCGAGACCGCCGTCTACACCCATGGCCACCACGAGTCGGTGCTGCGCTCGCACACCTGGCGCACCGCCGCCAACTCGGCGGCCTACCTGCTGGGCGAGCTGCGCCCCGGGCTCGACGTCCTGGACGTCGGCTGCGGGCCCGGCACCATCACCGCCGACCTGGCCGCGCTCGTCGCCCCGGGCCGGGTCACCGCCGTCGACAGCGCGGCGGACGTCCTCGACAAGGCGCGCGCGGCGGCCCGCGAACGGGGCCTGGAGAACGTCGAGTTCGCCGTCGCCGACGTGCACGCCCTGGACTTCCCCGACGACTCCTTCGACGTCGTCCACGCCCACCAGGTGCTCCAGCACGTGGGCGACCCGGTACGGGCGCTGCGCGAGATGCGCCGGGTGTGCCGGCCGGGCGGGATCGTGGCGGCCCGGGACAGCGACTACGGCGCCTTCGCCTGGTACCCCGAACGGCCCGCGCTGGACGGCTGGCTGGACCTGTACCACCGGGTGGCGCGCGCCAACGGCGGCGAACCCGACGCCGGACGGCGGCTGTTCGCCTGGGCCCGGGAGGCCGGGTTCACCGACGTCACCGCCTCGGGGAGCGCCTGGACCTTCGCGGGCCCCGAGGAGCGGGCCTGGTGGAGCGGCCTGTGGGCGGACCGCACGACCGCCTCGTCCTACGCGGACCTGGCGGTCGAGGGCGGCCACGCCACCCGCGCCGAACTGGCGGAGGTCGCCGCGGCCTGGCGCGAGTGGGGCACCTGGGAGGACGCCTGGTTCATGGTGCCGCACGGCGAGATCCTGTGCCGCGTCCCCTGACGCGCGCTCAGGGCCGCATGCGGAACTCGTAGGCGGCCGGGAGCGGTTCGTCGGTGAGCCGGGACCAGAGGTCGCCGAGGACCTCGGCGCCCTCACGCAGGTCGGGGACCTCGAGGCCCGCGTCGAAGACGGCGCGGGCCTCGTCCGGGCGCCGCTCGGCGAGGAGGAGCCGGGCCTCCAGGAGCCGGAACGCGCCCCGGGCCCGCACCTCCTCCGGCAGCGCCTGCCACAGGGCGCGGGCGCGCTCCGGCCGGCCGGCCGCCAGCTGGGCGTCGACCGCCTCGCGGGTCAGCGCGGCGGCCACGGTGACGGCGGCCGGTCCGTCCACGGTCCCGTCCAGCTCCGCGCACGCCTCGGCGAAGCGGTGGGCGGCCCGCTCCCGGTGCCCGTCCTCGCGGTCGGCGACGGCGAGGCAGTACAGCAGCGGCCAGCGGACCTCCGCCCCGGCCAGGCCCCGCTCCCAGCTGCGGACCGCCTGGGCCCGGTCGCCGGCGTGCCACTGGGCGATGCCGAGGTGGTACTCGGTGGACGGGTCGGCGGGCGCGGTCTCCAGCATGTCCCGCCAGGCCGGGCCGACCTGCGGCGGCAGCGGCGGGTCGCCCTTCGCGGGCGGCGGCAGGACGCCGGTGCGCAGCAGCTCCCGCCAGGGTTCCTGCTCGGGGCCGAGCGTCGCCTCCGGGAACGGCGTCCCCGGAAGGGTGTGGCCGGCCCGCAGCACTTCGAGGGCGCCCCAGCCGGAACCGGCCGCCAGGACCGCGTCCGGGGCCGGGTCGGTGTCGGCGGCCCCCTCCCGCCAGGCCGTGTGCGCGGCGTCGACGGCGGTACGGGGCAGGGCCAGGTCCAGGGCGCGCTCGGCCGCGGCGCGGGCCGCCGCCCAGTCGGTGCCGAGCGCGGCGCGGGGATCGGCGGCCAGCGGCCCGTACGCCTCCAGCCAGCTCAGCTCCGCCCCGGGGGCGAGGTCGAGGTGTTCGAGCTGGGTGCGGGCGAGACCGGCCTGGATCTCGGCGTACCCCTCGGTGCCGGGCGCGGTGAGCCATTCCTGCCAGCGGCGGCCGCCGGGGCCGGTGCCCCAGACGAAGAGCTTGCGGCCGCGCAGGTCGTCGGTGGAGGTCTGGACGAGCCCGGTGCCGTCCTCGTCGAGGGCGGCGATCCAGCGCCGGCCGCCGTCCGGCAGGTCGTAGAACCAGTCGCCGGCGTGGGTGCTGTGCCCGGGCCGGGAGCGGTCGGTGCCGTCCTCCCCCGCCGGTACGGGGACCCGGCGCAGTCCGCGCTCGTAGCCGTGGTGCCAGGCGGTGTCGGCGGGGGCGAGGATCCGGCGGCGCTCGGGGACGGCGGTGTTGGACCACCAGTAGACGGGCGCGGGCCGCTCGTGCGGGTTGCGGACGCGGACGCCGACGAGCAGGAAGTCGGAACCCTCCGGCAGCCACAGGTCCACCTGGAACGGCAGGTCGCGCAGGCGCTCCCACTCCCAGAGGCGGAGCATCGGGGTGCCGTCCGGGGCGGGGACGGTGGCCGCGTGCAGCGGGGCGCAGGAGAGGGTGGTGTGGCCGGTGGCGCCGGTGTTCCACTCGATGCCGCCGGAGAACCAGGCGCCGTTGAGGGCGAAGGCGGCGGGCTGGAAGACGGGGTTGCGGTAGACGAGTTCGCGGCCGGTCGGCTTGTGGTGGAGGGAGTGGACCCGGCCGCCGAGCCCGGGCAGCACGGTGACCCGCAGCCGGTCGTTCTCCAGGACGAGGGCGTCGAGGGCGCGCTCCGCGCGGTCCCGGCCGTAGCCGTCGCGGACCGGGGCGGGCAGCAGGCTGCGCAGCGGCGCCCGGCCGATGCCCCGCGCCATCTCGCGCGGCAGGGCGGCGAGTTCGGCGGCCCCGAGCGCGTGCGCCGGGCCGGGGGTGCGGAGGGCGGGCAGCGGGTTGTCCGGGCCGAGCGGGGCCGCGGGGAGGGTGAGCACGGCACGTCGTACGGTCGTCATCCGCCCATGGAACACGCCGCGGAGCGCCCTGAACAGACCGCGTGACCAGGGCTTCCGCCGCGCTTAATTGGCGCGCGCCGGGCGCGGGGGCCTGCCTAGGGTGGAGGGTCGTCCGCCGCCGCGGCGGGCACCGGGAGTACCACGGGAGTACGAGAGATGGGCACGCCACACACCTACCGGGTCATCGTGCGGGGCACCTTCGACGGGCTGTCGCCCGAGAGCCGCGAGCGGCTGCTCGCCGAGGTGGAGGAGCACGGCCTGGCCGCGATGCGCTTCACCGAGGAGGGCTCGCTCACCTACGACCGGGCGCTCAAGCACTTCTCGTACCGGCTGGTCGTCGAGTCGGACGCGGAGGACGGCGACGAGATGGCGGGCGCGCTGGCCGAGGAGCGGGTGGAGGCGGCGCTCGCCGCGCTCGGCCACGGCTACAAGGGGCTGAAGTCCACGGTGACCGACCTCGACACGATGAAGGTCAACCGCAAGGGTCGGTGATCGCCCACCGCTCGTGGTCCCGCCAGGCGCCGTCGACGAAGAGCATCGCGGGCGAGAAGCCCTCCAGCCGGAAGCCGGCGCGGCGGACCAGGGCGCGGGACGGGGCGTTGCCGGGCTGGATGTTGGCTTCGAGCCGGTGCAGCCCCATCGGCCCGAAGGCGTGCCCGAGGAGCAGCCCGAGCGCCTCGCCCATCAGACCGCGTCCGGCCGCGTGCGCGAAGGCGCCGTAGCCGAGGGCGCCGCTGCGGAAGGCGCCGTGGACGATGTTGTTGACCGTGAGGAACCCGGCGATCCGCCCGCCCTCCTCCCGCTCGCAGACGAGGAGGCCGGCCCGCGCCGGCTCCTCGATCAGCGCACCCGCGTAGCGGGCGTACGCCTCGGCCGTCCGCGGCGGAAACAGCCAGGGCCGGTGCAGCGCGACGCTCTCCTCGGCCCGCGCGGTGAACTCCCCCGCGTCGCCGTACGTGAACGGCCGCAGCCCCACCCGGGGCCCGACCACGAGATACCGGCCGAGATCATCGGACATGCGCCCAGGCTAGACGGTGGGGCGGGTCCCGGCTCCCGCCGCGGTGCGGCCCGCGTCAGCGGCGGGCCGTCGTCACGCGGACGGGGCAGGGTTCGCCCTTGCGGAGGACGCCGATCACCACCGTCGTCGGGCGGTCGAGGCCGGTGCCGGCGGCCGGGTACTGGGTGCAGACGCGCCAGCTCGGGGGCCACAGGACCCGGCGGTCGCGGCCGGACGCGTCGTGGACGTCGAGGCGGGTGCGGTGGTCCAGGCGGGTGAAGACCCGCCACAGGCCGCCGCCGCGGAAGTCCGGCATCGGCGGCCGGGCCCGCCGGGCGGCCGTGTCGCCGGCGGCGCCCGCCGCCACCGCGGCGACGGCCAGCGCCGCGCCCGCCCCGATCAGGGCGCCGCGCCTCACCTGCTCCTCCGGGGGCCCCTCCGGGCGGCGTACCAGCCGCAGACCGCGCCCAGCAGGGCGGTGGCGAGCAGCGCGAGGTAGAGCGGCATCGTCACCTCGGGGATCAGCAGCCGGATCCTCACCTGGCGGGTGTTCTCGAAGATGAAGACGAGCAGGAGGACCGCGACGACCGCGATCGCGATCCGTCCCGGGGTGACGGCGCCGAGCCTGTCCCCCCGTCGCGTGCCTGCCGTGTCCTTGGGACTCATGCCCGTCCCCTCTCCTGTCGTCCGTCACGGGCGTACCGGTGGCACCAGAATGGGGGGACCGGCACGTCGGCGGGACGGTGGACAGCGCCGTCCGGGTGACTTGTCAGACAACCAGGGGCGGCTACGGTGGTGGCCGGACGACGGGACGAGGAGGGGTTTTGGCGCTCAGCGGGCACCGGCGGCGACCGGTGGTGGCGCTCTACGAGCGGATCGCGGACGCCGTCCACGACGGCACCTACCCGCCCGGGTCCACCCTCCCCTCCGAGCCGAAGCTCGCCGCCGAACTGGGGGTGAGCCGTCCCGCGCTGCGCGAGGCGCTGCTGCTGCTCCAGGAGGACGGACTGCTGACGGTGCGCCGGGGCGTGGGCCGGACGGTGAACGCACGCCCCCCGCGCCGCGGCTTCGAGCACGTCCAGCCGCTGGAGGAGCTGGTCGGCGGCGGCACCGGCCCCCGCGTCCGGGCCCTGCTGCGCACCGTGGAGGAGCCCACCGACTTCACCACCCAGCACCTGCTGGCCCCGGCCCGCGCCGAACTGCGGTTCTGGGAGTCGGTGCTGGGCGGCGAGTCGGGGCCGGCCGCGCTGTGCCACGAGTGGGCGGCGGCGGACGAGGTCCTGGACCGCGTCCACCCGGCGTTCGCGGCGGCGCTGCGGGAGTGCGGGGCCGCGCCGGAGGGGGATGCCGCCGTGTCGATGCTCTCGGTCCTGCTCGGCGCCTCCCGCGAGGTCGCGCTGCACGCCCACAGCGGGATCACCGCCACCCTCCTCGGACGGCGCCGCGGCGAGCAGCTGGGCCGCCCCGCCGACACCCCCGCGGTCCTGGTCACCCAGGTGGTACGCGTCGGGGACACCCCCGTCCTGGCCGCCAAGCACATGCTGCCGACGGGCGCGCCCGCGCTGCCGGTCCTCCAGTCCCACTGAGCCCGCGCCCACCGGACCCGGGCCCGCACCCACACCCCCACCCGCCGGGGCTCCCCCGCCCGGCGGGTCATGACGTACACTCCCCGGTCATGCACTTGTCTGACAACCCTGCCACGCCTGCCCGGGCCGCCGTCTCCGACTGGATCCGCCGCGCCCCGAAGGCCGTCCTCCACGACCACCTCGACGGCGGGCTCCGCCCGGCCACCATCGTCGAGCTGGCCCGGGAGTGCGGCTACACCGCGCTGCCGACCGAGGACCCGGCCGAGCTCGCGGTCTGGTTCCGGGATGCCGCCGACTCCGGCTCCCTGGAGCGCTACCTGGAGACCTTCGCCCACACCTGCGCGGTGATGCAGACCCGCGAGGCGCTGCTGCGCATCGCGGCCGAGTGCGCCGAGGACCTGGCGGCGGACGGGGTCGTCTACGCCGAGGTGCGGTACGCCCCCGAGCAGCACCTGGAGGGCGGCCTGACCCTCGACGAGGTCGTCGAGGCGGTCAACGAGGGCTTCCGCGAGGGCGAGCGCAGGACCGGCGGCCGCATCACCGTCCGCGCGCTGCTCACCGGCATGCGGCACACCGACCGCTCGCTGGAGATCGCCGAGCTGACCGTCGCCCACCGCGACAACGGCGTGGCCGGCTTCGACATCGCCGGCGGCGAGATCGGCAACCCGCCGGCCCGCCACCTCCCCGCCTTCCAGCACCTGAAGCGGGAGAACTGCCACTTCACCATCCACGCCGGCGAGGCCGTCGGCGCCGAGTCGATCCACGAGGCCGTGCAGGTCTGCGGCACCGAGCGGATCGGCCACGGCGTGCGGATCACGGACGACATCGCCGAGGACGGCACCCTCGGCCGCCTCGCCGCGTACGTCCGCGACAACCGGATCGCCCTGGAGGTCTGCCCGACCTCCAACCTGCAGACCGGCGCCGCCAAGGACTACGGCTCCCACCCGATCGACGAGCTGCGCCGCCTCGGCTTCCGCATCACGCTCAACACCGACAACCGGCTCGTCTCCGGCACCACCATGAGCGAGGAGTTCCAGCACATGGCGGACGCCTTCGGCTACGGCCCGGAGGTCTTCGAGGAGTTCACGGTCGCCGCCCTGGAGGCCGCGTTCCTGCCGCTGCCGGAGCGCCGGCGGCTCATCGAGGAGATCGTGCGCCCCGGGTACGCGGCGCTGTGACCGCCCGGGGAGGGCGGCGGGTGCCGCCCTCCCCGGTGGAACAATGGCGCCATGACAGCTGCTGAGGAGTTCAGGCCCGAGTCGGAGCGGATCACGCGCACCCTGCGCGACCAGATCATCGACGGGACGCGGGCTCCCGGCAGCCGGCTGGTGGAGCGGGAGATCGCCGCCGAGCTGGACGTGAGCCGCCTGCCGGTCCGCGACGCCCTCAGGGACCTGGTCAACGAAGGACTCGTGACGCCCCGGCCGCGCACCTGGGCGGTGGTCCGGGAGTTCACCGCCTCCGACATCGCCGACCTCGTCGAGGTCCGGTCCGCCCTGGAGATCCTGGCCTTCCGCCTCGCGGCCCAGCGCCGCACGCGCGCGGGCCTCGCCAAGCTGCGCGCCGTCCTCGACGCCGAGCGGGCGGCGGCGGAGCGCGGCGACGGCGCGGAGGCCCGCCGGGCGGCGGCCGACTTCCACGAGACGGTCACCGAACTCGCCGACAACGCCCTCCTGAACGAGCTGGAGGGCACCCTGCGGAGCCGGATGCGCTGGCTGCTCGGCCAGCACGACGACTTCACGGTCGTCGCCGACGAGCACGAGGAGCTGTTCCGGGGCATCGAGGCACGGGACGTGGAGCGCGTCGAGGAACTGGCGCTGCGCCACCTGGAGACCAGCCAGGCCAAGGCGACGGAGCACCGGCGGCGGCTGGCGGCGGAGTAGCCCCCGGCCCGCCGGGCTCCGGTCAGACCAGCGCGGGTACGTCGAAGGTGAGCGTGCCGGCGTCCGCGTCGAGCACCGCCGGTATGCCGAGCGGGACGGTGAGCGCGGTGGGGCTGTGGCCGAAGCCCAGCTCCTCCACCACCGGGACGCCCAGGCCGCCGAGCCGGTCGGCGAGGACCGCGCGCACCTCCTCGTACGGACCGCACTCCTCCCACGAGCCGAGGGCGATCCCGGCGACGCCGTCGAGCCAGCCGGAGCGCAGCAGCTGGGTGAGGATCCGGTCCAGGCGGTACGGCTCCTCCCCCACGTCCTCCAGGAGCAGCAGCCCGCCGCGGGCGGAGGGCCGCACGTGCGGGGTGCCGAGGTCGGCGGCGAGCAGGCTGACGCAGCCGCCGAGGGTGACGCCGGTGGCGCGGCCCGGGACGAGGGGCCGCGCGGTGCCGAGGCCGAGGACCCGGACGGTCTCGGGCTCGAAGAGGGCGGCGCGCAGCGACTCCCGGGTGGCCGGGTCGCCGGCGAAGGCGGCCACGGCGGTCATGGTCCCGTGCAGGGTGGCGAAGCCGGCGCGGACGGCGAACGCCTCGTGGAGGGCGGTGACGTCGCTGTAGCCGACGAACGCCTTGGGTCCCGCGGCGCGGATCGCGGGCCAGTCCAGGAGGTCGGTCATGCGCTGGGCGCCGTAGCCACCGCGCGCGCAGAGCACCCCCGCGATCGAGGGGTCGCACCACGCCTCGGTGAGGTCGCGGGCGCGGTCCCGGTCGGCGCCGGCCAGGTGGCCGAGCCGCGGATGGACGTCGAGGACGTGCGGGGCGACCACCGGTTCCAGGCCCCAGCCGCGCAGCACGTCGAGTCCGGCGGCCAGCGCGGCCTCCGGGACGGGGCCGCTCGGGGCGACCACGGCGACCCGGTCGCCCGGCCGCAGCCGGGCGGCCCGGGCGAGCGGGGGCACGTGGACGGGGCCGGAGGCGGGGCCGGTCATGTGCGCAGCTCCAGCTCCGGGACGTCGGCCCGGTCGAAGCCGAAGACCCGCGCGTAGAGGGCGAGTTCGGCCTCAAGCGCGCGGACCATGGTCTCGGCGTGCCGGAAGCCGTGGCCTTCGCCGGGGAAGGCGAGGTAGGCGTGCGGGACGCCCCGGCCGGCGACCCGGGCGAGGAGGCGCTGGGCCTGGGCGGGCGGGCAGATGACGTCGTCGAGGCCCTGGAGGAGCAGGAAGGGGGCGGTGATCCGGTCGACGTGTTCGAGCGGCGAGCGCTCCTCGTACCGCTCGGGCACCTCGTCGAGGCGGCCGACGAGGCCGTCCAGGTAGCGGGACTCGAAGTCGTGGGTCTCGTCGGTGGCCCAGCCCTTGAGGTCGAGGACGGGGTAGATGATCGTGCCGCAGGCGTAGACGTCGGTCTGGACGAGGGAGGCGGCACTGGTCCAGCCGCCGGCGCTGCCGCCGCGGATCGCGAGCCGGGCGGGGTCGGCGGTGCCCTCGGCGGCGAGGGCGCGGGCGACGGCGGCGCAGTCCTCGACGTCGACGACGCCCCACTGCTCGCGGAGCCGTTCCCGGTAGGCGCGGCCGTGGCCGGTGGAGCCGCCGTAGTTGACCTCGACGGCGCCGATGCCGCGCGAGGTGAAGTAGGCGATCTCCAGGTCGAGGACGAGGGCGGAGCGTCCGGTGGGGCCGCCGTGGGCGCGGATCACATAGGGCGGGAGCTCGCCGGCGGGCCCGGTCGCGCCGGGGTTGCGCGGCGGGTACACGTGGGCGTGGATCTCGCGGCCGTCGGGGCCGGTGAAGGTGCGGACGACGGGCTCGGGGTAGTACGACGGGTCGACGGGGTCGCGGTGCGCGGAGCCGACGACCCGGGTGCGGCCGGTGCGGGTGTCGAGTTCGACGATCTCGGCGAAGCGGTCGGGTGCGGCGGCGACGCCGAGGACGCGGGTGCCGAGGACGGTGAGGGTGGATCCCCAGACGGTCCACGGGCCGGGGGCGTCGACGAGGGTGCCGGTGTCCGGGTCGAGGATGCCGAGGACGGCGTCGCCCCGCCCGTGGAGGACGGCGATCGGCCCGGTCTCCAGGGCCTGGAACCAGCTGACGCCGGTCTTCCAGAGGGGTCCGGCGAACTCCTCGTCGCGGGGACAGAGGGCGCGGGCCGGGCCGAGGGTGCCGTCGGCGGCGAGCTCGGCGCGGTAGAGGTTCCACCAGCCGGTGCGGTCGCTGGCGAAGAGGAGCCGGCCGGCCGCGTCCCAGTCGGCCTGGGGTACGGACTCCGCCGGGCCGCCGGCGACGGTCCTGGCGTCCTTGAGGGTGCCCTCGGCGGTGATCTCGGCGAGGACGGCGTCGGTGCCGTCCCAGGGCATCCGGGGGTGGTCCCAGCCGAGCCAGACGGCCCGCCGCCCGTCGGGGGAGATCCGGGGGCCGGTGAGGAAGCGGTGGCGCCCGTCGGAGAGTTCGCGGACGGCGGCCCGGTCGTCGGCGGCGGAGCCGTCGAGGGGGACGGCGGCGAGGACCCGGCGGACGTCGGTGGGCGCGGGGCCGGTGAACTCCTCCAGGACGCACCAGACCTCGCCCCGCTCGGGCAGGAGCACGGGGTCGGCCCAGCGCAGTCCGCCGCCCACCGCGGAGACCGGGGTGAGCGGCCGGGGCGCCGCGCCGGGTTCCGCGTCGGGCTCGTAGGCGTAGAGCCGCTGGTCGGGGAAGTGACAGAAGACCAGCAGGGGTCCCGCGCCGGGCCGTTCGACGGCGGCCCAGGGCCGGCCGCCGTACTCGATGACCCGGTTCCGCACGTTCCAGGGGGCCGGCAGGACGGTCTCCTCGGTGCCGTCCGCGCGCCGCCGGACCAGGGTCCGCCGGCCGCCCTCGGTGGGGCGGGGGGCGGACCACCACACCTCGTCGCCGACGGTGCCGAGATATTCGGGACGTCCGTCGCTGGCTGCCGCGAGCGCGGCTCCGACGGGCGACGGCCAGCTGCCGTAGGCGGCCGTGTTCTGCATCCTCGTTCCCCCCCTGGGTACGGGTCGGTGCCGTGTGCGGTGGCGCTAGGCGGTCTTCAGATAGTGGTCGAGCACCCGCACGCCGAAGTGCAGGGCGTCGACGGGGACGCGTTCGTCCACGCCGTGGAAGAGCGCCCCGTAGTCCAGGCCCGGGGGCAGTCTCAGCGGCGAGAAGCCGTAGCCGGTGATGCCGAGGCGGGAGAACTGCTTGGCGTCGGTGCCGCCGGACATCGTGAACGGCAGGGCGTGGCCGTCGGGGTCGAAGCGCTCGACGGCGGCCCGCAGCTTGGCGAAGGTCGGGGAGTCGACGGGCGCTTCGAGGGGCACCTCGCGGTGGTGGAACTCCCACTCGACGTCCGGGCCGGTGAGCAGGTCCATGGTGGCGGCGAACTCCTCCTCGGCGCCGGGCAGCATCCGTCCGTCGACGTAGGCGACGGCCTGGCCGGGGATGACGTTGCACTTGTACCCGGCCTGGAGCATGGTCGGGTTGGCGCTGTTGCGGACGGTGGCCTCGACGAGGGCGGCGGCCGGTCCGAGCTTGTCGAGGAGGAGCGGCACGTCGAGGTCGGGGTCGTCGGTGTCGATCTCGATGCCGTGCAGCGCGGCCAGTTCGGTGAGGGCGGCGCTGACGGTGGCGGTGAGCCGGATGGGCCAGCTGTGGGCGCCGATGCGGGCCACGGCGGCGGCGAGGCGGGTGACCGCGTTGGCGTCGTTGACCTTGGAGCCGTGGCCGGCCCGGCCGCGGGCGGTGAGCCTGAGCCAGGCGGTGCCCCGCTCGCCGGCGCCGATGGGGTAGAGCGTCATCCCGGGGTGCGGGTGGAAGCTGAAGGCGCCGGACTCGCTGATGCCCTCGGTGCAGCCCTCGAAGAGGGCGGCGTGCCGGTCGGCGAGGAAGCCGGAGCCGTCCTCGGCGCTGTCCTCCTCGTCTGCGGTGTAGGCGAGGACGATGTCGCGGCGCGGCCGGACGCCCTGGCGGGCCCAGGAGCGGGCGACGGCGAGGACCATCGCGTCCATGTTCTTCATGTCGACGGCGCCGCGGCCCCAGACGACGTCGTCGCGGACCTCGCCGGAGAAGGGGTGGACGGTCCACTCGGCCGGGTCGGCGGGGACGACGTCCAGGTGGCCGTGGACGAGGAGCGCGGGGGCCGTGGGGTCGGTGCCGGGGATGCGGGCGACCACGTTGGTCCGGCCGGGGGTGCGCTCCAGCAGGGTCGGTTCGAGCCCGGCGCCGGCGAGCCGCTCGGCGACGTACTCGGCGGCGGGGCGCTCGCGGCAGTCGCCTCCGCCGCGGTTGCTGGTGTCGATGCGGATGAGGTCCGAGGTGAAGGCGACGACCTCGTCGAGCGCCTTCGCGTCGGGTCCTGCGGGGGGCGTGCTGCTAGCCATACTGCTCCTCCACGGCGGCCGAGACGATCGTCGTGACCGCCTTGAACGTGCGGATCGCCTCGTACATCGTCGCGCTGGTGTACGCGACGCGCCGCTCGCCGCTCCGCGCCACGCCGGGAACCACCGTGGCGGCGGCGCCCAGGTGCTCGGCGTCGAACTCGACCTCGACGGTGTGCGGTCCGGCGTGGACCGGCTCGTGCCGGACGGCGAGGGCCGCGGCCTCACGGGCGGCGGCCCGGATGTCGGCGGCGGTGCGGGCGGGCGTCCGGCACACCGCCGCGTACCGCGAGACGTGGTCCTTGACGGCGACCTTGAGCGCCTCGGGGGCGTATCCGAGGGCGTCCTCGCAGGTCAGGTCGTCGCCGGTGACGAGGACGACGGGAACGCCGTACTCGGCGACCACATGGGCGTTGAGCACGCCCTCACTGGCCCGGAGGCCGTTCAGCCAGACGCCGGTGATCGAGTTGGCGAGGTAGGTGTGGGCGAGGACGCCCTCGGCGCCGGCGCCGGTGTGGTAGCCGACGAAGGCGATCCCGTCGACGTCCCCGTGCTGGACACCCTCGACCATGGAGAGCGACTTGTGACGGCCGGTGAGCATCTGCACGCGCTCGTCGAGCCGCTCCAGGAGCAGGTTCCGCATCGTCCAGTGCGCCTCGTTCACCAGCACCTCGTCGGCGCCGCCGTCGAAGAACCCGAGCGCCGCCGCGTTCACGTCCGAGGTGAACATCGGCCGGCACCGCTCCCACTGCGGCGTGCCGGGGAGCACGTCGGCGGGCCAGGTGACGCCGGTGGCGCCCTCCATGTCGGCGCTGATGAGGATCTTCATGGAGGGAACCGTACGCTCCGCCCGCCGCCGCTACCACCCCTGTGGATAACTGTCGTTGGAGTGGACCAGTGGCGGCGCCGGACGGAAGGCAGCGGCACGTCAGGGCCGTTGCGCGAAGGTCCGCGGGTCCGTCTCCGCCATGCGGCGCAGCGCCTCGGCGGCGCGCTGCCCGGGCGGTGTCCCGTCGTCGGGCAGATGCCACAGATAGAACCGGTCCGGCTCGCCGGGGCCGTCGGGGGACGGTCCCGTGAAGGTGACGACGGTGGTGTCGGGGTCCTGGTGGTACGTGCTGATCCAGCCCCGCACGAGTCCCCAGCGGGTGAGCAGTCCGGGCCGGTCGCGGAGACCCGCGGTGATCAGGCGGGCGGTGTGCCGGGCCGGCCAGGTCCAGGTGTGGTCGTGCTCCGCGCGGGCGATCTCGGCGTCGTACGCGCCGGCGTCGAAGCGGTACGCGGGGAGTGCCGGCAGCCCGCCGGGACGGCGCCAGCCGTCCCACACCACGTGCGGGCCGTCGCGGCGCACGGTGACGTACAGGGCGCCGCAGCACGCCTCGGCGCAGGAGGTGACGCCGAGCCGCACGGGGCGGGGTTCGGTCCCGGCCCGCAGGGCGCCCGAGTCGAGGAGGTCCTCGGGCGTGTCGCCCCGCCCCTGCGGGAAAGCGGCGGGCAGGATCGGGCGCCCGTCGACCAGGATCCGGGTCTCGACGGCGGTCGGTCCGGCCGGGTCGGCGACGGCGACCTCGATCCGCAGCCCGGGCGCCGCGGCCGGGCCCACCGCACGGAGGTGCCGGGCGGTGCGCCGGATCCAGTCGGCGCGCCGTCCGGTCTCCGCGGGTTCGCGCACGGCGTCCAGAAGCCGCGCGAGGACGGCCTCGCGCCCGCCGGGCGGCCAGGCGAGCAGGCGGGAGGCGCCGCTGTGGAGTTCCTGGGCGAGGGTGACCAGCCGGGCCTGGTGGCCGGGGTCCGGGGGCAGCAGACGGGCCCGTTCGGCCACCGTCCCGTAGAGGGCGGTGGCGTCGGCGTACTCGAGGATCTCGATCCCGTGGTCCCCCTGGGTGACCGCCCGGGCGAGGAGCCGCAGGGCCTGGCCGAGGAGCGCGGTGTCCCCGGGCGCCCGGTCGAGGAGATCCACGAGGCCGGTGGCCTCGGCGACGCGCCGGGCGTGGGCGGGCTCCATGCCCCGGTCGCGCGGGGCGAGCCCGAGGAGCTGTTCCCGTACCGCGGCGGGGTCCCGGGCGGCGACGGCCTCGACGAGGCCGCGCGGTGCCTCCGGGGGGTGGTGGGTCAGCCACAGCAGGGCGGCGGCCGGCCGGTCCAGGGGGTCGAGGGCTTCGACGGCGTACCGGAAGAGCTCGTGGAGCGCGCCGAGTTCGCGCAGGTACGGGATGTCCTCGGGTTCGCCGAGCCGGGTGAGGAGCCCGAGGCCCGCGGCGACGCCGTGGACGGTCCTCCCGACGCGGACGAGCCGCCGCGCCAGGGCGCGGGCTGCGGCCGGGTCGGCGGGGGCGAGCGCGGCGGCGGTGTGGAAGACGAGGTGTTCGCGGACGCCGGTGGCGACGAGCGCGTGCTCGGTCCCGGCGGCGGCGCGGGCCGTGTCGGGCCCGGCGATGCGGGCGTGGAGCAGGCCGGTGACGGTCTCACGGGCCTTCTTGTACGGGAGGCGGACACCTCCGTCGTACGGAGGCCGTGCCGTGTCGGGCAGCGGGTGGCCGCCCCGGGGCGGCGGGGTGTCGGCGCGCAGGCTCCTGGCGTACGCGTACAGGGCGGGCGCGGGCGTCGGCCGCGCGGGCGGGGCGCTCACCGGGCGGGGCGGGGCTCGATTCCGTGGATCATGGAGGCATCCTGCCCGGCGGCGCCTCCCGGACGCCAGGTGTTTCTCCGGCGACCCGACCTTCGAATCGGGCCAAACATCGCCAAGCGGTACGTATAGGCTGTCGGCCGCAGTTGTCCCGCCCGACCGACCGGAGTGTTCTCGGTGACCATCGCCCTCGATCCGTCCGACACCACCCCCGCCCCCGCCGCCTCCGAGCCGGAGGAGAACTTCTGGGTCCCGGAGGACTCCCCCGCGCCCGCCGCGCCCGAGGCGTCTGAGGAGACCGGGAAGGCCGAGGAGACCGGGGAAGCCGAGGAGACCGTCGGGGAGGACACCGTCGCCGATCCCGCCGACCACGACCCGGTCGTCGTCCGGGACGCCCGGGAGTTCGGGGTGTACGCGCGGACCGGCGGCTGGGCCTTCGCGCTGAAGGTGGCGCGCAGTGTGCGGCCGGGCGGGCAGGCGGCCGAGGGCGCGGCGGCGCGGAAGGTGTCGGCGCGGGCGTTCGCGGCGCTGGCGGGGTGCTCGGCGGAGCGGGTGATGCGCTACTACAAGGCGTGGGACATGGCGGCCGACGACGGTCTCGTGCCGCAGTTCGAGGTGCTTGAGCCGGGCGCCGACATCGATCTGCCGGACGCCGACGTCTGGCTGTCGTACTACACCTCCCGCAACAGCGCCTCCTCGGTGCGCGGCCAGGCGATCAGCGCCGCGGCGGAGGCGGAGGGCATCCGGCCGACGAAGGCGCTGGAGGTGGCGGAGAACCCGACCGCGCTGCGGGCCGCGATCCTCGCCGACCCGGGGACGGCCGAGGCGGCGCGCGGGGCGCTGCTCGACCGGATGAAGGAGGACCCGGCGCTCCAGACGGAGCTGGCGCGGGCCATCGCCCGGACCGACGACCTGAAGAAGGCCGTCGCGACCGAGGCGAAGGTCGCGGACCGGATCGGCTACGTCCGCCAGATCGTGGAGAACGGGCAGGTCAGGACGCCCGCCGGGCAGACCGTGGAGGCGCCGCCCGAGGTGCGCGCGGAGGCCGAGCGGCATCTGTCGCTGATCGACGAGCTGGACGACTCGGAGGAGGCCGGCGAGTGGGCCGGCGAGGCGTACGAGTCGGTGAGGGGGCTCGTCGCCAAGGCCGTCGAGGAGGACCCGGCGCTGCGGGTCCAGGAGCGGCGGACCCGCTTCTACAGCTCGCTGCAGAAGGCCACCAAGGTCTTCGAGGAGCTGACCCTCGACGAGGTGATGGAGGAGGAGATCTACGAGGAGGACATGCTCCAGCGCCTCGAAGCCCTCCAGGAGGCGATCGGCAGCTGCATCGCCGCTCTGCGCAAGGCCGCGCCGACCGCCTCCTGACGCACCCGGCCGGTCAGTCCTGGTGGCCGAGCTGGAGGTCGCGCTCGGTGCGGCCGCCGCCGGCCACCTGGAGGACGGTGGCGACGGGCGGGTAGCCGGCGGCGATGACCGTGTACTCGCCGGAGGACAGGTCGACGAAGCGGAAGGTGCCGTCGGGCCCGGTGGTGAGGGTGTCGACGACGTTCCCGGCCGCGTCGAGCAGGGTGACCCGGGCGTCCTCCACCGGGCGCCCGCCGCCGGCCCTGACCGTGCCGCGCAGGACCGCGCCGCCCGCCAGCTCGATGTCCTGGCGGGTCTCGCGGGCGGACTGGACGCTGACCGGGACGGCGGCGGGCCGGAAGGCGGGGGCGCTGGCCGCGAGGGTGTACTCGCCGGCGACCAGTTCGGTGATCACGTATCCGCCCTCGCGCCCGCTGCGGGTGGAGGCGACGACCTCGCCGCGGACGTCGGTGAGGGTGACGGCGGCGTCCCGGACGGGGCTGCCGTCGGCGGTGAGGACGCACCCCGCGAGGCGTCCCGCGCCGCCGAGGACGACGTCGAGGTCGACCGGCCGGTCCCCGACGGTGACGGAGACGGCCTGCGGCTGGTGGCCGCCGGCGGCGGCGATCAGCACGTACGAGCCGCTGGCGGGCACGCTGAGCGCGTAGCGGCCGTCCTCGCCGCTGGCGCCGCGGCCGATCTGGCGCCCGCCGACGTCGATGAGGGTGAGCGCGGCGCGCGGGACGCGGCTCCCGTCGTGGTGCTGGACGGTGCCGCAGACGGGCACTCCGGTGTGGAGCGGCGCGGCCTGGGCGGCGGCGGGGGCCGCGTGGCGGGCGTGCGGGACGGCCTGGACGCCGGTGTCGAGGTGGGCGTCGACGGCCTCGGCGGCGGGGGTGTGGTGGGACACCAGCGGTTGCTCCTTGAGGAAGAAGGCGAGGACGAGGCCGAGCACGAGGGCCGGCACGAGGTAGAGGAAGATGCGCGGCATGGCGTCCGCGTACGCCTGGATGTAGAGGTCGCGCAGGGCGGGCGGCAGGGCGTGCACGGTCTGGGGGGTGATCGCCTCGGCGGGCGGCAGGGCGGCGGCGCTCCCGGCGCCGGAGCTCTGGACGGCGGGGAGCCGGTCGGCGAGGGCCGAGTCGAGGCGGGCGGCGAAGAGGGTGCCGAAGACCGCGGCGCCGACGCTGCCGCCGATCTGGCGGAAGTAGTTGTGGGCGCTGGTGGCGGTGCCGAGGTCGGCGGGCCGGACGGCGTTCTGCACGGCGAGGATGAGCACCGGCATGATCAGGCCGATGCCGGTGCCGAGCACGGCCTGCCAGAGGCTGTGGGTGAGGCGGGGCGTGCCGATGTCCATGCGGGAGAGCAGGGCCATGCCGAGGACGGCGAGGGCGGAGCCGACCAGCGGGTAGACCTTGTAGCGGCCGGTGCGGCTGATGAGCTGGCCGGAGACGACCGAGGCGACGACGATCCCGCCCATCAGCGGGAGCATGAGGAGCCCGGACTCGGTGGCGGAGGCGCCCTCGACCATCTGGAGGAAGCTCGGCAGGTAGCTGGCCGCGCCGAAGAGGGCGATGCCGACGACGGCGCCGACGAGCGAGGTGACCGTGAAGACGGAGTCGCGGAACAGCCGCAGCGGGATGAGGGGTTCGGGCGCGCGGTGCTCGACGACCAGGAAGAGCAGGACGGTTCCGGCGGCGCCGCAGCCGAGGCCGATGATGACCCGGTCGTCCCACTCGTACTCCGTCCCGCCCCAACTGGTCAGCAGGACGAGGCAGGTGGAGGCGGCGGCGAGGAGCAGGGCGCCGAGGACGTCGAAGCGGGCGCGGACCTTCGGCTTGGGCAGTTTGAGGACGGCGGCGACGACGGCGAGGGTGACGAGCCCGAAGGGCACGTTGAAGTAGAAGCACCAGCGCCAGGAGACGTGGTCGGTGAAGAAGCCGCCGAGGAGCGGTCCGGCGACGGAGGCGAGGCCGAAGGCGGCGCCGATCAGGCCCATGTAGCGGCCGCGTTCGCGGGCCGGGACGATGTCGGCGATGATCGCCTGGACGCCGATCATGAGGCCGCCGGCGCCGACGCCCTGGAGGGCGCGGAAGGCGATGAGCTCGTCCATGCTGCGGGACCAGCCGGCGAGTCCGGAGCCGATGACGAAGACGACGATGGCGAAGAGGAAGACGCCCTTGCGGCCGAGGAGGTCGCCGAGCTTGCCGTAGACGGGCAGGCCGACGGTGGAGGTCAGCAGGTAGGCGGTGATCGCCCAGGACATCCGGTCCAGGCCCTGGAGTTCGCCGACGATCTTCGGCAGGGCGGTGGCGACGATCATCTGCTCCAGCGCGGCGAGGAGCAGCGCGAGCATCAGGCCGAAGAAGACGAGCCGGACGCGGCGGGGGTCGAGGGGCGTCTCGGCCGCCGGCTGCGGCGGGGGTCCGGCGGGCGGGCCGTCCCCGGGGAGCGCTGTGGCCTCCCCGGCGTCCTTCACCAGCGTGATGGCACCCACGTACGGCTCCCCTCGTCACGGCGTCGCCCCGGCTCGGTAGCGGCCTCGGCTGGGAGGCGGACTCGGGGACGGGCCATTCTTCGCATCGGGCGCGAAGGGGGAGCAAGTCGGGCGGTACGGGCGGCGGGTGGCGCGGCGGGTGTGAACGGCGGGGCGCGAGGGGGCACTTGTGGCGCTTCATCAGCGCGTTTGGTGAACTCCCCGCGCCCCCTCGGCGCGTCGGGCGCCGGTACGGGGGCGACGGGGAATCCACTCGAATCGGTGAACGCCCCGGGCGTTACTTCTCGGTCTCGGCGGCCAGGTTGGCGAGCACGGCGTCGTAGATCCGGGCCAGGCCCTTGGGGGCGAAGGTCCGCTCGAAGAAGCCGCCGATGCCGCCGGCGCCGTTCCAGACGGTGGTGACGACGGCGCGGGACCTGCCCTCCCCGGCCGGGGTCACGGTCCAGGTGGTGACCATGGAGGAGTTGCGGTCCTTCTCGACGAGCTGCCCGTCGGTGGGCTCGGTGACCTCCAGGAGGCAGTCACGCACGCGCTTGCTGGTGGCCTGGAGCTTCCAGTGGACGAGGGTGCCCTCGCCGTCGCCGCCCTCCCGCACCTCGTACTCGCTGAAGTGCTCGGGCAGCAGCTTCGCGCGCGTGCCGCTGTAGTCGGCCAGTGTGTCGAACACGGTCTCCGCGTCCGCCGCGATGATCCGTTCCGTCGTGGCCTCGACCTGCGCCATCGCATTTCCTCCAGCTGTCATGGGTTCTTCAGGGGTGTGGGCCAAGCGAACCACGTGCCTCGCGGGGCGCGAAATCCGGGTTGCGACGATCAAGGGAACAGATGTTCTATTCTGGGGTCCACGGCAGTCGAACGTACGAACGAAGTCGATCGAGGAGGCGTCCATGCGCTGGGACCATCTGGGCGAGACCCCGCCCGCGCCCGCCGACACCGCCCTGTTCGGCATGGACGCGGTCACGACCCGCACCTTCGACACCCCCGAGTTCCGCGGGATCACCTTCCACGAGGTCCGGGCCCGCACCATCCTCAACCGGGTCCCCGGCGCCTCGCGGATGCCGTTCGAGTGGACCGTGAACCCGTACCGCGGTTGCACGCACGCGTGCGTCTACTGTTTCGCGCGCAAGACCCACAGCTATCTCGACCTGGACACCGGCCTCGGCTTCGACTCCCAGATCGTGGTCAAGGTCAACGCCCCCGAGCTGCTCACCCGGCAGCTCGCCTCCCGCAACTGGCAGGGCGCCCACATCGCCATGGGCACCAACGTCGACTGCTACCAGCGGGCCGAGGGCAGGTACCGGCTCATGCCCGGCATCCTCACCGCGCTGCGGGACCGGGCCAACCCCTTCTCCATCCTCACCAAGGGCACCCTGATCCTGCGCGACCTGGAGCTGCTCACCCAGGCCGCCGAGGTCACCGAGGTCGGCGTCTCCGTCTCGGTCGGCTTCACCGACGAGGAGCTGTGGCGCACGATCGAGCCCGGCACGCCCTCCCCGCACCGCCGCCTCGACGTGGTCCGCGTCCTCGGCGAGCACGGCATCGGCTGCGGCGTCCTCATGGCCCCCGTCGTCCCGTTCCTCGGCGACTCCCCCGAGCAGCTGCGCGCCACCGTCCGCGCCATCGCCGAGGCCGGCGCCGTCTCCGTCACCCCGCTCGTCCTCCATCTGCGCCCCGGCGCCCGCGAGTGGTTCATGAGCTGGCTCGCCCGCCACCACCCCCAGCTGGTCGGACGGTACGAGCGGATGTACGCCGGCGGGGCCTACGCGCCGACCTGGTACCAGCGCCGGATCACCCGCCAGGTCCACGAACTGGCCGCCGAGTTCGGCATCGGCCCGGCCCGCCGGGAATCCCCCCGGCGCGTCCCGCGCCCCTCCCCCGCCCCGCCGGCCGGCGACCCGGAACAGCTCACCCTGCTCTGACCCCGGCGACACGCCGCAGGGTCACCTGACACGCCGTCATCACACCCTCCGTTCGGGTCGATTACCGGCGGAACAGGTCGTGTCCCGCGCCCCGCGGGGCACTCCACGCTCCATGACCACCCGCGCAGGAATGCTGATCGCCGCTGGGGCGCTGGTCGCCGGGACGGTCACCGTCCTGCCCGCGTCCGCCGCGGGCACCGGTGACCCGACCCCCCGCCCCCTCCCCGCCCTCTCCTGGACCGGCTGCGCCACCAAGGCGTACCCGCGGCTCCAGTGCGCCACCCTGAAGGTGCCGCTCGTCCACGACGACCCGGCCGGCCGCAGCATCACGCTCGCGCTGACCCGCGTCCCCCACACCGCCGAGACCTCCGAGGGCCCCCTCCTGGTCAACCCCGGCGGCCCGGGCGGCAGCGGACGCGGCATGGCCGGCTACGTCGCCGCCTCGCTGCCCCCCGAGGTCGCCGCCCGGTACGACGTCATCGGCTTCGACCCGCGCGGCGTCGGCAGGAGCGAGCCCGCGCTCGACTGCCGGCCCGGCCACTTCGACCCGGTCCGCCCCGACTCGGTGCCGCGCGGCACCGACGCCGAACGCAACGCCCTGGAGCGCGCCCAGGCGTTCGCCGCCGCCTGCGGCAAGAAGCACGCCGACGTCCTCCCGTACATCGACACCGTCTCCACCGCCCGCGACCTGGACCTCATCCGGAAGGCGCTCGGCGCGGAGCGGCTCCACTACCTCGGCTACTCGTACGGGACCTACCTGGGCGCGGTCTACGCCCGGCTCTACCCGGAGCGGGTCGGGCGCATGGCGCTGGACTCCGTCGTCAACCCGAACGGCGTCTGGTACGAGGACAACATCGCGCAGGACTACGCCTTCGACACCCGCCACAAGGACTTCATGGCCTGGGTGGCCAAGCACGACGCCGTGTACCGGCTGGGCACCGACCCGGCCGCCGTCGAGGCCGCCTGGTACCGGATGCGCGAGGAGCTGCGCGACTCCCCGGCGGGCGGCAAGGTCGGCCCCGGCGAGCTGGAGGACACCTTCCTGCCCGGCGGCTACTACGACGGCTACTGGCCGAAGCTGGCGAGCGCGTTCGCGGCGTACGTGAACGAGCAGGACCCGGAACCGCTCACGGCCGCCTACGAGCGGTACGGCGAGGCCGACTCGGCCGCCGACAACGGCTACTCCGTCTACACCGCCGTCCAGTGCCGGGACGCCGCCTGGCCCAAGGACTGGAACGTCTGGCGGAAGGACAACTGGGAGGTCCACGCCAAGGCGCCCTTCTCCACCTGGAACAACGCCTGGTACAACGCGCCCTGCGCGTTCTGGCCGGTCGAGCCGCTCACCCCGCCGGACGTCAGCAACGACCAGCTGCCGCCGGTGCTCATCCTCCAGGCCACCGACGACGCCGCCACCCCCTACGAGGGCGCGCTCGCCCTGCACCGGATGGTCCGCGGCTCCAGCCTGGTCGTCGAGGAGGGCGGCGGGAACCACGGCGTCACGCTCGCCGGCAACGACTGCCTCGACAGGCATCTGAGCACCTACCTCGCCACCGGCGCCGTGCCGCGCGCCGAGGGCGACTCCGAGGTGGACGCGGTCTGCGCCGCCCTCCCGGCACCGAAGCCGGACCCGGCCCCCGCGAAGAAGGCCACGAAGAAGGCCACGGCGGAGCCCGCGACGAAGGCCGCCGGGATGGCCACGGAGAAGGCAGCCGAGAAGGCCGTCGTCAAGAAGGCGTCGGCCCGGGTCCTGCCGACCGGGACCGCCCTGCACGGCCTCCTGGGGCACGTGCGCTGACCTGTGGTCCTCGTCACTCCTGACGCCCGCGCCCGCTCCGGGGCGCGGGCGTTGTCAGTGGCGTGCGCGAGGATGTGGGGCATGACCAGCCACCTCACCCACGTCCCCGCACCCGAGGGCGTCGCGCCCAGCCCGCAGTACAGCCACGTCGTCTGGGGCACGGGCCGGTTCGTCGCGATCTCCGGCCAGATCGCGCTCGACGCCGAGGGGGCCGTGGTGGGCGCGGGCGACCCGGCCGCGCAGGCCCGGCAGGTCTTCGCGAACCTGGAGCGCTGTCTGGCCGCCGCCGGCGCGGGCTTCGGGGACGTGGTGAAGCTGACCTACTTCCTCACGGACGTGGCCCACCTCCCGGCCCTGCGGGACGCGCGGGACGCGGCCTTCGCCGGCCTCCCGCTGCCCGCGAGCTCGGCGGTCCAGGTCGACGCCCTGGTGCGCCCCGAACTGCTGATGGAGGTGGAGGCGTTCGCCCTGGTCCCGGAGAAGCGTCCGCAGGACGGACAGCCGGAGCTGCGGCTGATCCGTTGACGCGCTTCCGCTTTCGCCTCCGCTTCCGTGCGGAGGAGCCGGCCGCGCCCCGTCAGACCGCCGGGCCGCCCAGGAGGGACAGCGAGCGCTCGGCGGCGCGGCCCAGGCGGGGGTGCGGGAGGGCGGCCTCCAGGATGTCCCGGGCCTGCGGGTCGCCCAGGGCGCCGAGGCCCTCGACGCAGGCGAGGCCGACCCGCCAGTGGGGGTCGCCGGCGGCGAGCCGGCGCTCCAGGACGGTGACGAGGGCCGGGACGGACTCCGGGGCGCGCAGGTCGGCGAGGAGACGGACCGGCAGGAGCGCGTAGGCGACGCGGAGTTCGTTGGTGGCCAGGGCGGCGGCGGCCCGGGCGGTGCGCGGGTCGCCCAGCCGGACGAGGGCGTGGGCCGCGGTGACGCAGCGCTCGGGGTCCCGGTGGTTGAGGAGGAGGACCAGGGCCTCGAAGGCGCGCGGGTCGCCGGCCGTGCCGAGCCGGTAGGCGGCGATCTCGCGGGCCCAGAGCGGCTGCCCCGGGGCGGTGAGCCGGGCGTGGAGTTCCTCGGTATCGACGGTGCGGGCGAGTTCTTCGAATGCGGCGGGAACGGTTCCTTCTTCGTTCTCGATCTCGTCCCGCAATCGATCGATCATCGAGCAGAATTCGGGATCCCGGGAGAATCCCTCGGCGTTTTCCATGAATCCGAGGCTATCCGCGATCCACATCACATTTTCCCGACTTCCCAGGACTGGCGTGCTCGTTACCCGCCGGTTAATCTCAAGTGAGCGGGGAACCCCCGCACTTCTCGCCGCGGCCTGGTGACGCAGCCGTGGTGAGCGCTGGTCGGTTCGGCAGTTCTCGACGTGGCTCCGGGACAGAGCCTTCGTCCCCCCTTTTTCCAGGCCCTCGCCGCCGTGCGACGGGGCCGCATCCCCGTACACCGCGGCGCTGCCCCCGTGCAGCCGGCCGCGCTCCCGGTATTTCCCGCGCCCCTTTCCCCCTCCGCGCGCGCACCGCTCTCAGTCGTCACTCTTCCTCTCAGGAGTCCCCTGATGGACACCCCTCTCTCCACCATCGCCGTCGTCGGTCTCGGCACCATGGGCACCGGCATCGCCGACGTCCTCGTCCGGGCCGGCCGCGAGGTCGTCGGCATCGACATCAGCGAGTCCGCGGCCGCCCGGGCCGTCGCCGCCCTGGAGGCGTCCACCGCCCGCGCGGTGGCCCGCGAGCGCATCACCGAGGACGAGCGGCAGGACGCGCTGGCGCGCTTCCGCGTCTACTCGGACCTGCAGGCCGCCGCCGCGGCCGACCTCGTCATCGAGGTGGTCCCGGAGGCGTACGAGACCAAGGAGGAGGTGTTCCGGGCGCTCGACGGGATCGTCCGGCCGGACGCGATCCTCGCCACCGGCACCAACGCCCTCTCGGTGACCCGGCTCGCCGCCGGCTCGGCGCACCCGGAGCGCGTCCTCGGCCTGCACTTCTTCGCGCCGGTCCAGGCGATGAAGCTGGTCGAGGTGGTCTCCTCGGTGCTGACCGACCCGCGGGCGGTGGACGCGGTCACCCGGCTGGCCGAGGACCTCGGCAAGGAGCCGGTGGCGGTCGGCGACCGGGCCGGTTTCATCGCGGACGGCCTGCTCTTCGGCTACCTGAACCAGGCCGCGGCCATGTTCGAGGCCCGCTACGCCTCCCGCGAGGACATCGACGCGGCGATGAAGCTGGGCTGCGGCCTGCCGATGGGACCGCTGGAGCTGCTCGACCTGGTGGGCGTCGACACCGCCCGTACCGTCCTCGACGCGATGTACCAGGCGTCCCACGACCGGCTGCACGCCCCCGCCCCGATCCTGAAGCAGCTGTCCGAGGCCGGTCTGACCGGCCGCAAGGCGGGCCGCGGCTTCTACACGTACGCGGCGCCGGGCTCGGCCGAGAAGGTCGCCGACGCGCAGACCCCGGCGCCGTCGGGCACCGGCGGCGCGGGCCGCGAGGTGCGCTCGGTGGGCGTGGCCGGCTCGGGCACGATGGCCTCCGGCATCGCCGAGGTCTTCGCCAAGGCCGGGTACGACGTCGTCCTCGCCGCCCGCTCGCAGGAGAAGGCGGACGCGGCCAAGGCGTACATCGCCACGTCGCTGGCCCGCTCGGTGGACAAGGGCCGGCTGACCGGCGAGGCCCGCGACGAGACGCTGGCCCGGATCACCCCGGCCGGTTCGCTGGACGCCTTCGCCGACGTCGACCTGGCGGTCGAGGCGGTCGCCGAGGACCTGGGGATCAAGCAGGAGCTCTTCGCGCGCCTGGACAAGATCTGCAAGCCGGGCGCGGTGCTCGCCACCACCACCTCCTCGCTGCCGGTCGTGGCCTGCGCGAAGGCGACGAGCCGCCCGCAGGACGTCATCGGGATGCACTTCTTCAACCCGGCGCCGGCGATGAAGCTGGTCGAGATCGTGCGGACGGTGCTGACCGCCGACGAGGTGCACGCCACCGTCCGCGAGGTCACCGCGAAGATCCGCAAGCACGGCGTGGACTGCGGCGACCGGGCCGGCTTCATCGTGAACGCCCTGCTGTTCCCGTACCTGAACAACGCGGTCAAGATGGTCCAGGAGCACTACGCGACGCTGGACGACATCGACACGGCGATGAAGCTGGGCGGCGGCTACCCGATGGGCCCCTTCGAGCTGCTGGACGTGGTCGGTCTGGACGTCTCGCTGGCGATCGAGAAGGTGCTGCACCGCGAGTTCCGCGACCCGGGCCTGGCCCCGGCGCCGCTCCTGGAGCACCTGGTGGCGGCCGGCTGCCTCGGCCGCAAGACGGGGCGCGGCTTCCGCGAATATGCCCGGCGCTGAGCCCACCGATCCGGGACAGGGGTGGGGCGGGCTGCTGGAGCCTTCCGGCGGCCCGCCCCCGCGGGCGCGGCTTCCTGCACGGATGCAGTACGTTCGGGTCATGCCCAAGGCCGTGAAGACACCCCGTGCCACCTCTCCGTCCGACGCTCAGGAGAGCGCCGCGGGGACCCGTGCCGCCGCGCAGCGGCTGAAGATGCGGCGGGAGCTGGCGGCCGCCGCGATGGAGCTCTTCGCGACGAAGGGGTACGAGGCCACCACGGTCGACGAGATCGCGGCGGCGGCCGGGGTGGCCCGGCGGACCTTCTTCCGCCACTTCCGGTCCAAGGAGGAGGCGATCTTCCCGGACCACGACGACACGCTGGTGCGGGCGGAGGCGGTGCTGAACGCGGCCCCGCCGCACGAGCACCCGCTCGACACGGTGTGCCGGGGCATCAAGGAGGTCATGAAGATGTACGCGGGCTCCCCCGCGATCTCCGTGGCGCGCTACCGGCTGACCCGTGAGGTGCCGACGCTGCGGGAGCGCGAGATCGCCTCGGTGGCCCGCTACGAGCGGCTCTTCACCCGCTATCTGCTGGGCCACTTCGACGAGCGGGACCACCACGACGGCAACGACGACCCGCTGCTCGCCGAGGTGGCGGCCTCGGCGGTGGTCACCGCCCACAACCACGTGCTGCGGCGCTGGCTGCGGGCGGGCGGTCAGGGTGACGTGGAGAGCCAGCTCGACCACGCGTTCGCGATCGTCCGGGAGACCTTCGGGACGGGCATAGGCGCGGGGCGCCCGGCCCCCTCCCCCCAGCAGGCCGCCCAGACCCCGCAGGAGGCGCCGCCGGCCAGGGTCGCCGCCTCGGGTGACGTGGTGGTCGCCGTGGCCCGTACCGATGCTCCGCTGGACGAGGTCATGCGGACCATCCAGCAGGCACTCACGAAGGGCTGAGCGGGACTTCTCCCGCACCTTCGAAGGTCCGAAACGAGGGCCGCCCCCGGTTTCCCGGGGGCGGCCCTCGTCGCGTTCTCCCAGCTCACAGGCGCATTCGATCGATCATCGCTCATCCGTGAGCACCTTTTCGCATCTGAGAGAAATTGTTGGCACCGAGTGCCTTGTCACGTGACACGGCGTGCCATACGTTGAGGGTGTCCGGGCGGCCGGAGCACAGCGAAAGACCGTGTTCCGGCTGTCCCCACAGCCCTACGGCCGTGCGCCCGGACGCCTGCGTCACAGGCACCCTCGCGCCCCACCAACGGCGCCGCCACCGCACCACCCGAGCCGAACCGACGGCACACCTCCACAGCAGCAGCACTCCCCGACGTATCCCTCAGGCGTCCGCTCCCGGACGCTCTCCGCCGGAGGCACACCGTGAAGGAAATCCTGGACGCGATCCAGTCGCCGGACTCCACGTCCGCCGACTTCGCGAACATCAAGCTCCCCGAGTCGTACCGGGCCGTCACCGTCCACAAGGACGAGGCCGAGATGTTCGCCGGAGTCGCCAGCCGCGACAAGGACCCCCGCAAGTCGCTCCACCTCGACCAGGTCCCCGTCCCCGAGCTCGGCCCGGGCGAGGCGCTCGTCGCCGTCATG
Source organism: Streptomyces sp. NRRL F-5727 (assembly GCF_000719555.1). GTDB lineage: Bacteria > Actinomycetota > Actinomycetes > Streptomycetales > Streptomycetaceae > Streptomyces. Next base: position 64,197 of record NZ_JOGX01000006.1, on the reverse strand, counting down.
GCCAGCTCCGTGAACTACAACTCGGTCTGGACCTCGATCTTCGAGCCCGTCTCGACCTTCGGCTTCCTGGAGCGCTACGGACGCCTCTCCGAGCTCACCAAGCGCCACGACCTGCCGTACCACGTCATCGGCTCCGACCTCGCCGGCGTCGTGCTCCGCACCGGCCCCGGCGTCAACGCCTGGAACCCGGGCGACGAGGTCGTCGCGCACTGTCTGTCGGTCGAGCTGGAGTCGTCCGACGGCCACAACGACACCATGCTCGACCCCGAGCAGCGGATCTGGGGCTTCGAGACCAACTTCGGCGGGCTCGCCGAGATCGCCCTCGTGAAGTCCAACCAGCTGATGCCCAAGCCGAAGCACCTCAGCTGGGAGGAGGCCGCCGCCCCCGGCCTGGTGAACTCCACCGCCTACCGCCAGCTGGTCTCCCGCAACGGCGCCGGCATGAAGCAGGGCGACAACGTCCTCATCTGGGGCGCCTCCGGCGGCCTCGGCTCCTACGCCACCCAGTTCGCGCTGGCCGGCGGCGCCAACCCGATCTGCGTCGTCTCCTCCCCCGAGAAGGCCGACATCTGCCGCGCCATGGGCGCCGACGCGGTCATCGACCGCAACGCCGAGGGCTACAGGTTCTGGAAGGACGAGAACACCCAGGACCCGCGCGAGTGGAAGCGCTTCGGCTCCAAGATCCGCGAGCTGACCGGCGGCGAGGACATCGACATCGTCTTCGAGCACCCCGGCCGCGAGACCTTCGGCGCCTCGGTCTACGTCACCCGCAAGGGCGGCACCATCACCACCTGCGCCTCCACCTCGGGCTACATGCACCAGTACGACAACCGCTACCTGTGGATGTCGCTGAAGCGGATCATCGGCTCGCACTTCGCCAACTACCGCGAGGCGTGGGAGGCCAACCGTCTGATCGCCAAGGGCAAGATCCACCCCACCCTGTCGAAGACGTACACCCTGGAGGAGACCGGCCAGGCCGCGTACGACGTCCACCGCAACCTGCACCAGGGCAAGGTCGGCGTCCTCGCCCTCGCCCCCCAGGAGGGCCTCGGCGTCCGCGACGAGGAGCTGCGGGCGCAGCACATCGACGCCATCAACCGCTTCCGCAACATCTGAGCCCGGGGACCGCACATGACTGAGCGCCAGAAGGATCGGCCGTGGCTCATGCGGACGTACGCCGGTCACTCGACCGCCGAGGCGTCCAACGAGCTGTACCGGCGCAACCTCGCCAAGGGCCAGACCGGTCTGTCGGTCGCGTTCGACCTGCCGACCCAGACGGGCTACGACCCCGACCACGTCCTCGCCCGCGGCGAGGTCGGCCGGGTCGGCGTGCCCGTCTCGCACCTCGGTGACATGCGCCGGCTGTTCCAGGACATCCCCCTGGAGCAGATGAACACCTCGATGACCATCAACGCCACGGCGATGTGGCTCCTGGCGCTCTACCAGGTGGCGGCCGAGGAGCAGGGTGCGGACATCACCAAGCTCCAGGGCACCACCCAGAACGACATCGTGAAGGAGTACCTGTCGCGCGGGACGCACGTCTTCCCGCCCGGCCCCTCGCTCCGCCTCACGACGGACATGATCGCGTACACGGTCAACAACATCCCGAAGTGGAACCCGATCAACATCTGCAGCTACCACCTGCAGGAGGCGGGGGCCACTCCGGTCCAGGAGATCTCGTACGCGATGTCCACCGCCATCGCGGTCCTCGACTCCGTCCGCGCCTCGGGGCAGGTCCCCGAGGAGCGGTTCGGCGAGGTCGTCGCCCGCATCTCCTTCTTCGTGAACGCGGGCGTCCGCTTCATCGAGGAGATGTGCAAGATGCGCGCCTTCGGCCGCATCTGGGACACGATCACCCGCGACCGGTACGGGATCGAGGACGCCAAGCAGCGGCGCTTCCGCTACGGCGTCCAGGTCAACTCGCTCGGCCTCACCGAGGCCCAGCCGGAGAACAACGTCCAGCGGATCGTCCTGGAGATGCTGGCCGTCACCCTCTCCAAGGACGCCCGCGCCCGCGCCGTCCAGCTCCCGGCCTGGAACGAGGCCCTGGGCCTCCCCCGGCCCTGGGACCAGCAGTGGTCGCTCCGCATCCAGCAGGTCCTCGCCCACGAGTCCGACCTCCTGGAGTACGACGACATCTTCGCCGGCTCCCACGTCATCGAGGCCAAGGTCGACGCCCTCGTCACCGAGTGCCTGGCCGAGATCGACCGGATCCAGGAGATGGGCGGCGCCATGGCCGCCGTCGAGTCCGGCTACCTCAAGGCCCAGCTCGTCTCCTCGCACGCCGAGCGGCGCGCCCGGATCGAGTCCGGCGAGGACAAGATCGTCGGCGTGAACGTCTTCGAGACGACCGAGCCGAACCCGCTCACCGCGGACCTCGACACCGCCATCCAGACCGTCGACCCGGCCGTCGAGGCCCGCGTGGTCGACGCCGTCACCCGCTGGCGCGCCGAGCGGCAGGAGTCCACGGACCGCCAGGGCAACGGCGACCCGTTCGTCTTCCCGACCACCCAGCAGGCCCTGGAGCAGCTCAAGGAGGCCGCGCGGGGCACCGAGAACCTCATGGAGGCCACCCTGGAGTGCGCCCGCGCCGGTGTCACCACCGGCGAGTGGGCCGGGGCGCTGCGCGAGGTCTTCGGCGAGTACCGCGCCCCCACCGGCGTCTCCTCCGCCCCGGTCGCCGTGCCGGCCGAGTCCGGCTCCCCGCTGGCCGAGGTCCGCCGCAAGGTGGACCGCACCGCCGAGGACCTGGGCATCGGCAAGCTCCGCTTCCTGGTCGGCAAGCCGGGCCTGGACGGGCACTCCAACGGCGCCGAGCAGATCGCCGTCCGGGCCCGCGACGCCGGCTTCGAGGTGGTCTACCAGGGCATCCGGCTCACCCCGGAGCAGATCGTGGACGCGGCCCTCGAGGAGGACGTGCACGCCGTCGGCCTGTCGATCCTCTCCGGCTCGCACGCCCAGCTCGTCCCGGACGTCCTGGACCGGCTCAAGCAGGCCGGCGCCACCGACATCCCGGTCGTGGTGGGCGGGATCATCCCGAACGCCGACGGCGAGGAACTGCGCCGCGCGGGTGTGGCCGCCGTCTTCACCCCGAAGGACTTCGGTATCACCGAGATCATCGGCCGTATCGTCGACGAGATCCGGAAAGCGAACAAGCTCGACTCCCTGGAGGTCCCCGCATGACCAGCCCCGTGAACCGGCTGCGCCCCCGCCGCTCCTGCCTCGCGGTGCCCGGCTCCAACCCGCGCTTCCTGGAGAAGGCCCAGGGTCTCGCCGCCGACCAGGTCTTCCTCGACCTGGAGGACGCCTGCGCCCCGCTGGCCAAGCCCGAGGCCCGCCACACCATCGTCAAGTTCCTCAACGAGGGCGACTGGACCGGCAAGACCCGCGTGGTCCGCGTCAACGACTGGACGACCCACTGGACGTACCGCGACGTCGTCACGGTCGTCGAGGGCGCCGGCCAGAACCTCGACTGCATCATGCTGCCGAAGGTCCAGGACGCCCAGCAGATCGTCGCGCTCGACCTGCTGCTCACGCAGATCGAGAAGACGATGGGCTTCGAGGTCGGCAAGATCGGCATCGAGGCGCAGATCGAGAACGCCCAGGGCCTGACCAACGTCAACGCGATCGCCCAGGCTTCCCAGCGCGTCGAGACGATCATCTTCGGCCCGGCTGACTTCATGGCCTCCATCAACATGAAGTCCCTCGTCGTCGGCGAGCAGCCGCCCGGCTACCCGGCGGACGCGTACCACCACATCCTGATGAGCATCCTGATGGCGGCCCGCGCCAACAACCTCCAGGCGATCGACGGCCCCTACCTGCAGATCCGCAACCAGGAGGGCTACAAGGCGGTCGCGCAGCGCGCCGCCGCCCTGGGCTTCGACGGCAAGTGGGTGCTCCACCCGGACCAGGTCGCCGCCGCGAACGAGATCTTCTCGCCGTCGCAGGAGGACTACGACCACGCCGAGCTGATCCTCGACGCGTACGACTACTACACGTCCGAGGCCGGCGGGAAGAAGGGCTCCGCGATGCTCGGCGACGAGATGATCGACGAGGCGTCCCGCAAGATGGCGCTGGTCATCTCCGGCAAGGGCCGCGCCGCCGGCATGCAGCGCACCAGCAAGTTCGAGATCCCGGAGGCCTGACCCCATGCAGTTCGGCCGCACCTACGAAGAGTTCGAGATCGGCGCCGTCTACAAGCACTGGCCCGGAAAGACGGTCACCGAGTACGACGACCACCTCTTCTGTCTGCTGACGATGAACCACCACCCGCTTCACATGGACGTGAACTACGCGGAGAACACGACGGACTTCAAGAAGAACGTCGTCGTCGGCAACTACATCTACTCGCTGCTGCTCGGCATGTCCGTGCCGGACGTCTCCGGCAAGGCGATCGCCAACCTGGAGATCGAGTCGCTGCGGCACGTGGCGCCGACCTTCCACGGCGACACGATCTACGGCGAGACCACGGTCCTCGACAAGACCCCGTCGAAGTCGAAGACCGACCGCGGCATCGTCTACGTCGAGACCAAGGGCTACAAGCAGGACGGCACCCTGGTGTGCGTCTTCCGCCGCAAGGTGATGGTCCCGACGGCCGAGTACATCGAAGCGCGCGGCGGCGAGCAGCCCGGCCGCCCCGAGCTCATCGAGCCTTCCAAGAAGTCGGAGAAGTAAGCCATGGCGCGACTCGCCCAGACCCACGGTCTGACCGATGTCCAGCAGGAGATCCTCGCCACCGTGCGGGACTTCGTCGACAAGGAGATCATCCCGGTCGCGACCGAGCTGGAGCACCGCGACGAGTACCCCCAGCAGATCGTGGACGGGCTCAAGGAGCTCGGCGTCTTCGGTCTGATGATCCCCGAGGAGTACGGGGGCCTGGGTGAGTCGCTGCTCACCTACGCGCTGTGCGTGGAGGAGATCGCGCGCGGCTGGATGTCGGTCTCCGGCATCATCAACACCCACTTCATCGTCGCGTACATGCTGAAGCAGCACGGCACCCAGGAGCAGAAGGAGTACTTCCTCCCGCGGATGGCGGCCGGCGAGACGCGTGGCGCTTTCTCGATGTCGGAGCCGGGGCTCGGCTCGGACGTGTCGGCCATCACCTCGAAGGCGGTGAAGGACGGCGACGAGTACGTCCTGAACGGCCAGAAGATGTGGCTGACCAACGGCGGTACGTCAACGCTGGTCGCCGTTCTCGTCCGAAGTGACGAAGGCCACCCCGAGGGCACCGCGCCCCACAAGTCGATGACGACCTTCCTCGTCGAGAAGGAGCCCGGCTTCGGAGAGGTCCGCCCCGGCCTCACCATCCCCGGCAAGATCGACAAGATGGGTTACAAGGGCGTCGACACGACCGAGCTCATCATGGACGGCCTGCGCATTCCGGCCAATAGGGTCCTCGGCGGGGTCACCGGGCGAGGGTTTTACCAAATGATGGACGGCGTCGAGGTCGGCCGGGTGAACGTGGCGGCCCGTGGTTGCGGCGTCGCTCAGCGTGCTTTCGAACTGGGCGTCCAGTATGCCCAACAGCGTCACACTTTCGGAAAGCCGATCGCCCAGCACCAGGCCATCCAGTTCAAGCTGGCCGAAATGGCTACCAAGGTCGAGGCTGCCCATGCCATGATGGTGAACGCAGCACGCAAAAAGGACTCCGGGGAACGAAACGACCTCGAAGCAGGGATGGCGAAGTACCTCGCCTCCGAATACTGCAAGGAGGTCGTCGAGGATGCCTTCCGCATTCACGGCGGCTACGGGTTCTCGAAGGAGTACGAGATCGAGCGTCTCTACCGCGAGGCGCCGATGCTGCTCATCGGTGAAGGTACCGCCGAGATCCAGAAAATGATCATTGGCCGCCGCCTCCTGGAGGAGTACCGCTTCCAGGGCTGATTGTCGGTTTTGAGTCGATTCGGCCGCGAAGAAGATCACACACCGTGCTCGTCTTCCGGCCGTCGACTCGGTTCCTGGCTTGCCCAGTTGCGCCCCGCAACCGATAGCATCGCCGGAAAGCCGCCGTCCCCCGTTGCCAGCGCGGCATCATCCGCTACGAAGGTCATCCATGCCCCACAGCCCAAACTCTGCACACCGCGACAGCCTCAAGGGCGTACGCATCGCACGCGGAGCATCGCCGTGGCTTCTGCCGACCGTCGCCACGGCGGCGCTCAGCCTCGCGCGCTCCGGCCGCTCGAAGCGCGCGCGCGCGATCGCCGTGCCGACCACCGCGCTCGCGGCCGGCATGCTGTGGTTCTTCCGCGACCCCGAGCGCGAGATCGCCCAGGGCCGCGTCATCTCCCCCGCCGACGGCGTGGTGCAGAGCATCATGCCGTGGAAGGACGGGCGCACCCGGGTCGCCATCTTCATGAGCCCGCTCAACGTGCACGTCAACCGTGCGCCGCTGGCCGGCACGGTGACCTCGGTCGAGCACGTCCCCGGCGGCTTCGTCCCGGCCTTCAACAAGGAGTCCGAGAACAACGAGCGCGTCGTCTGGCACTTCGACACCGAGCTCGGTGACATCGAGATGGTCCAGATCGCGGGTGCCGTGGCGCGGCGGATCGTGCCGTACCTCCCGCAGGGGACGAAGGTCGAGCAGGGTGACCGGATCGGCCTGATCCGTTTCGGCTCGCGCGTCGACATCTACCTTCCGGAGGGTGTCGAGGTCGCCGTCGAGGTGGGACAGGTCACGACCGCGGGGGTGACTCGCATTGACCGTGATTGATCCCGACACACGAGCCGCCGACTGGGCCGCCGACGCCGACGCGGAGGCGGCCGACGAGGCGGAGGAGATGCCGCTGTCGCTGAGGCTGTCCATAGCGGACGCCCTCACGCTCGGTAACGCCACGTGTGGCTTCATGGCGGTGTACTTCACCACCACGGGCATCCTCATCCCGCACCTCACCGGCAGCACGGAGACGGGCATGGCGCGGAACAGCGCCGCCACCGCCGTGATACTGATGCTGTGCGCGGCGATCTTCGACCTCTTCGACGGCATCGTGGCGCGCAAGCTCCGCAGCTCGCCGATGGGCGCCGAGCTCGACAACCTGTCGGACCTGATCAGCTTCGGTCTGGCCCCGGCGTACTTCGTGCTCGTCTACGGCATGGTCGCGGACGACGCGCAGCAGAAGGTCTCGGCGGTCGCCGCGATCGTGGTGCTGCTCGCCGTGGTGCTGCGGCTGGCCCGGTTCTCCTGCGTGACGATGAAGGACGGCATGTTCCAGGGCATGCCGAGCCCCTTCGGCGCGCTGACGGTGGTCTCGATCATCCTGCTCGAGCTGCCGTTCATCCCGACGCTGCTCGCGATCATCGGCACCGCGTGGCTGATGGTGAGCCGGGTCGAGTACCCCAAGCCGCGGGGTGTCCTCGCGGCCGCCATGCTCAGCTGGATCGTCGGAGCGATGGCCATGCTGGCCGCCTGGGCGTTCGACGCCCCCGGCGGGCAGTTCCTGCTCCAGGCCGGCTGTGCCCTCCAGGTCGTGCTGGGCGCCGTGATCCCCCTCTTCGCGACGGCCCGCCGAGTCAACACCTTCCGCGGCAACCGGCGGGAGAGCCGGGAGGCGCGGCAGGCGGAGGCGGCGCAGCTGCGCTGACCCCGGCCGCACGGAACGGGTGAAGGGCCCGGAGGCATCGCGCCTCCGGGCCCTTCGTCATGCCGTCACACCGTCACGCCGCCAGGACCTTGTAGTACAGGGTCGTGGGCCGCAGGACGCCGGCCGGGTCGGCGGCGTACGCCGGGATGGTGCCGGCCGCGGTCCAGCCGGCGCCCCGGTACAGGCGCTCGGCGGGGCTGTCGGTCTGGGTGTCCAGGACGAGGAGGGTGAGGCCGGTGGCGGCCGCGTGGGCCTCGGCGGCGGCGAGCAGGCGGCGGCCGAGGCCCCGGCCGCGGGCCGAGCGGTGGACGAGGAGCCGGGCTATCTCGCCGCGGTGCCGGCCGTTGGCCGTGGCCGTACGGAGGAGGGTGACGGCCCCGGTGACGGCGCCGTCCGGCCCGAAGGCCGCCCACACGTCCCGGCTGCCCGCGGTCCCGGCCCACCAGGCGGCGGCCTCGGCGGGCTCCACGGGCGCCAGGAAGCCGACGGAGGCGCCGCCGTCCACGGCGTCCACGAGGAGCGCGGCGAGGCCGTCGGTGTGCTCCCGTACGCCGTCGGCGGCGAGGAGCTCGATGCGGTCGCCGGGCGCGAGGCGCTTCTCCAGGAAGAGCAGGCCCGGCCGGTCCTCCCAGGGCTCGGCGGGCTCGAAGCCCAGCTTCCGGTAGAGCGCGAGGGGGCCCTCCCGCCACTCCCAGACGGTGAGCCGCACCGCGGGCGCGCCCGCCGCGGCGGCCCGGCGCAGCGCCTCGCCCATGAGCGCCGCGGCGAGCCCCCGGCCGCGGGCCTCCGGCTCGACCCACACCCGCTTGACCTCGGGGACGGCCCCGGCCTTCAGGACGAGACAGCCGACGGCCTCGCCCGTCTCCGGGGCCGCGGCGAGCAGCACGGTGTCGGCGGCGAAGGCGGTGACGGGGTCCTCCGCCTCGGCGCGGCGGGCGGCCGGCAGATCGGCCGGCCCGGTCACCGCGGCGCCCTTCTCCGCCTCGGTGGCGAGGTGGTAGGCGGTGAGCAGGGCGGGCAGGCGCGGGTGGGCGGCGTTCTCCTCGATCAGTGCGTTCATGGCCCGAGCATCACACCGGAACATTTCCTTCTTGTGACGCGCCCGAGGGGCGGGGACGGATGCCGTCCCCGCCCCTCGGGCGTCGGAGCCGGTCAGGGGGTGTAGGTCTCGGCCGCCTCGGAGACGAAGGGCTGCCGGACCGTACGCATCCCGCCGGGGACCTTCTTGTCGGGCTGGAGGATGACCGACTGGCGGGACGACGGCGCCTTCGGGTCGCTGAAGTCGTGGGTCATGCCGAAGCCGGGGTCGTGGGCGCTGAGGATGAGGAGCGCCTTGGCGACGCCCTCGCGGCTGAGGTCGCCCTTCTCGCACGCCTTCCTCAGGATCTCGCCGAAGGCGGACACGGCGGTCCAGCCGGCGACGACGCCGTTGTCGAGGCCGTCGTCCGGGTAGGCGGCCGCGTAGTCGGCGGCGAGCTTCTTGGCGACCGGGGTGTCGGCGCCGACGGGGAGGCTCGGGGAGGCGAACCAGTACATCTTCTCCAGGGCCGGTCCCGCCTGGGTGCCGAGGAGCTGCGGGGCGAAGGCCGAGTTGTTGCCGACGACGGGGACGCGGAGGCCGGTCGCGGCGGCGACGCCGACCAGGGAGGCGGCCTGGCGGGGCCCGGCGCTGACCAGGACGGCCTTCACGCCGGCCTGCTTGAGCGCGGCGACCTGCGCCGACATGTCGTTGTCGGTCGGCTTGATCTTCTGCTCGACGACGGTGAGGCCGGCCTTCTCGGCTGCGTACTTGGAGCCCTTGAGCGCGTTCTCGCCGTAGTCGCCCTCGAAGTAGACGTGCCCGAGCTTGTCGCCCTTGGCGAGGCCCTTCTCGGTGACGAGGAAGTCGACCGCGTTGATCGTCTCGACGTCGTAGGTGGCGCCGAGGACGCGGATGTACGGGGAGCCGAGCAGCGAGGCCGACCACGCCTGGGGCATGACCAGGCCCTTGTCCTGGCCGTCGACGCGCTGCTTGACGGCGGCGACGAACGGGGAGCCGATGAACTGGGGGTAGCCGACGACCTTGGGCTCCAGCTCGGTGTAGGCGGCGAGCGCCTTCTGCGGGTCGTAGCCGTGGTCGCGGACGGTGAGCTCCAGCGTGCGGCCGCAGATGCCGCCGGCGGCGTTGACCTGCTTCACGTACAGCTGCTGGGCCTGGGTGACGCTCTTGCCGAGGGTGGCGTAGACGCCGGTCATGTCGGTGAGCGCGCCGAGCGTGATGGTGGTGTCGGTGACGCCCTCGCCGGTCTTGATCCCGCCCGCGCCGGTCTGCTTGCCGTCGCCGGTCTTCGCCTTGGAGCTGCAGCCCGCGGCGGTGAGCGCGACCAGCGTGGCGAGCGCCGCGGCGAGGCCCCGCACGGCCGCCTGTCGTCTGTGCTTCATCGTGTCTCCCCTGAGGGTCGGTGGATCGGGGTTCGCGCGACGAGCCTCGCGAGGCCGCCGGGCAGGAAGAGGACGACGCCGACGACGGCGGCGCCGTAGAGGTAGCGGGCGGCCTCGCCGGGGGCGACGCCACCGGTGCCGGGGGCGGAGACCAGCGGCAGCGCCTCGGCGTACCGGCCGAGGACCTGCGGGAGCAGGGCGACGAAGACGCCGCCCGCGACGGCCCCGGCGACCGAGCCGAGGCCGCCGATGACGATCATCGCCAGGTACTCCAGGGAGAGCGCCATGCCGAAGTACTCGGGCACGGTCCGCTGGAAGACCAGGGCGAGCAGGACGCCGGCCAGGCCCGCGTACATGGAGGAGAGCACGAAGACGGCGGCCCGGTGCCGGGCGACCGGGATGCCCATCACGCCGGCCGCGATCCGGTGGTCGCGGATGGCGTTCATGGCCCGTCCGGGGCGGCCGCGGAGCACCCCGCGGGCGAACAGCACCCCGCCGAGCAGCAGGACCAGACCCAGGTACCAGAGCTTCTCGACGGAGCCGAACGGCACCTGGAGGACGAGGAGTTCGGCGTCGTCGAAGGTGAGGCCGAAGAGGTTCAGCGGGGGGACGGCCCGGCCGTTGTAGCCGCCGGTGAGGCCGTGGGCGTTGAAGAGGACGTGCTGGCCGATGAAGATCAGCGCGAGGGTGGCGATGCCGAGGTACGCGCCGTGCAGCCGGCCCGCGATGGGGCTGAACACCCCGCCGGCGAGGCCCGCGAGGCCGACGGCGAGGACGGCGGCGAGCCAGCCGGGCAGGCCGAGGCCGGAGAGCCCGTCGGTGCCGTCGCCGGCGAGGGCGCAGTAGCCGTAGGCGCCGACGGCGAGGAAGAAGGCGTGGCCCATGGAGAGCTGGCCGGTGGCGCCGGTGAGGAGGTTGATGCCGATCGCGCCGAGGGCGGCGGCCATGGCGAAGAGCCCGGCCTGGAGCCAGAACCGCTCCAGGTAGAAGGGGAGGGCGAGGAGGACGAGGCCGCCGAGGCCGGCGGCGGCCCGGGCGTACGCCCTGGCGGGGGTCCTGCGGGGCTCAGACACGGGCGAGCTCCTTCGTGCCGAAGAGGCCGGCCGGGCGGATCAGCAGCACCGCGACCATCACCAGGTACGGGGCGAGGTCCCCGATCCCCCGGCCGAGGAAGGCCAGGTCGGACTGGTAGCCGGTGGCGAGGGACTCGGTGACGCCGACGATCAGGCCGCCGGCGAGCGCGCCGGTGGTGGAGTCGAGGCCGCCGAGGATCGCGGCGGGGAACGCCTTGAGCGCGGCGAGCGAGGTGCCCCGCTCCAGGCCGGGGGTGGGGAAGACGGTGAGGAAGAGCGCGGCGACCGCGGCCAGGGCCCCGGCGACCGCCCAGGCGCCGAGCGAGACCCTGCCGAGCCGGACGCCCATCAGGGCGGCGGTCTCCTGGCTCTCGGCGGCGGCCCGCATGGCCACGCCCCAGGAGGTGTGCCGGAAGGCGAGGAGGAAGGCGGTGATGAGGAGGGCGGCGGCGAGCAGGGCGGCGATCCGGGTCTCCGCGATCGTCACCGGGCCGAGGGTGACGACGGCGTCGCCCCACGGGTCGCCGAGCGAGAGGATGTCGGTGCCGATGCGGCGGGTCAGCTCGGTGGCGAGGAGGATGTCGACGCCGATGGTGACGATGGCGAGGACGCTGTGGTCAGCGCCCCGGTGGCGGCGCATCACCAGGAACTCGACGGCGGCGCCGACGACGGCCGCGCCCGCCGTCCCGGCGGCCAGCGCGGGCCAGAAGCCGAGCGGTTCGTGGAGGACGGCGACGAGGTAGCCGCCGGCCAGGAGCAGCGAGGCGTGGGCGAAGTTGACGACCTCCGTGGCGCGGAAGATGACGACGAAGCCGAGGGCGATGAGGGCGTAGATGGAGCCCAGGGAGAGCCCGTTGATGAGGAACTCGGCGAAGGTGCTCACGCGGCGGTCTCCTCTCCGAGGTAGGCGCGGACGACCGCCGGGTCGTTCTGTACGTCGGCGGGGCTGCCGTCGGCGATGCGGCGGCCGAATTCGAGGACGGTGACGGAGTCGGCGAGCCGCATGACGAGGCCCATGTCGTGCTCGACGAGGAGCACGGAGATGCCGAGGCCGTCGCGGACGCCGGCGATGACGGCGGCGGTGCGGCGGCGCTCGTCGGCGGTCATGCCGGCGACGGGTTCGTCGAGGAGGAGCAGGGTGGGCTCCATGCAGAGGGCGCGGGCCAGTTCGGCGAGCTTCTGCTGTCCGTACGGGAGGGAGCCCGCGGGTTTCGCGAGCTGGTCGCCGAGGCCGACGAAGTCGGCGATCTCGCGGACGCGGGCCCGGTGCCGGGCCTCCTCGCGGGCGGCGGACGGCAGCCGGAGCCCGGCGGCGAGGAAGCCGGTGCGGGTGAGCCGGTGGCGGCCGAGCATCAGGCTGTCCTCGACGGTGGCGCGCGGCGGCAGGGCCAGGTTCTGGAAGATCCGGCCGACGCCGAGGCCGGCGATCCGGTGCGGGGGCAGCTCGGTCAGCTCGTGGTCGCCGAGGCGCACGGAGCCGGAGGTGGCCCGGTACACCCCGGAGAGCACGTTGAAGCAGGTGGACTTGCCGGCGCCGTTGGGCCCGATGAGGGCGTGCACGGTGCCGGGGCGGACGGTGAAGTCGACGCCGTCGAGGGCGGTGAGTCCGGCGAAGCGGACGGTGAGGCCGGTGACGGTGAGGGCGGGCACGTCGTCGCGGGCCGGGGCGGCTCCGGGGCCGGGGGTGCGCGGGGCGGGGACGGTCGGCTCGTCCGGGGTGCTCATCGGGGGGTCTCCTTGCGGCGCGGGCCGCGGGGGGTTTCGTCCCAGCGGGACAGGACGGGGTGGGCGGCCCTGGCCCGGGCGGCGTCCTCCGCCGCGTCGGCGTCGACGACGCCGAGGTAGCGGCGGCGGACCTCGTCGGAGGCGGCGAGTTCGGCCGCCGGGCCGGAGAGGGTGACCTCGCCGACCTCCAGGACGTACGCGTGGGAGGCGAGCCGGAGGGCGAGCGCCGCGTTCTGCTCGACGAGCAGCACGGCCGTGCCCTGGGCGTTGATCTCCCGGACGGCGTCCGCGATCCGGGCCGCCATCAGCGGGGCCAGGCCGAGCGACGGCTCGTCGAGGAGGAGCAGTTCGGGGGCGGCCATCAGGGCGCGGCCGACGGCGAGCATCTGCTGCTCGCCGCCGGAGAGCAGCCCGGCGGGCTGCCGGGAGCGCTCCGCGAGGACGGGGAAGAGTTCGTGGACCCGGCGCAGGGCGGCGGCCTTCGCGGCGCGGTCGCCGCGCCGGGCGAGCCCGCCGGCCCGCAGGTTGTCCTCGACCGTCATCCGGGCGAAGACCTGCCGGCCCTCGGGGACCTGGCAGACGCCGGCGGCCACGACGCGGTCGGGCGGCAGCCCGTCGAGCGGCCGGCCGGACGCGGCGACCGTGCCGGAGACCACGGCGCCGCCGTGGAACCGCAGGGTCCGCGAGACCGCCCGCAGCAGTGTGGACTTGCCGGCGCCGTTGCCGCCGAGGACGGTGACGACGGCGCCCGCGGGCACGGTCAGCGACACGCGCCTGAGCGCGTGCACCGGTCCGTATCCCGCCGTCAGATCCGTCACCGTCAGGGCGGGTGCGGTACCTCCCATGACTCCCCTTTCCCCGGCCGCCGTTGTTACTCGTGCGTGCTACTCGGCCGTTCGGTGGCGCTCACCCCAGCACCGCGCGGACCGCCCGTCCACGCCCGGCGGGAGAATCGCTGCCGGTGACCAGCGGGGCCGCCGGGGGGCTGTGCATGCGCACAACGCTGCGCGTCAGGGCGTTGCCGTGGGGCGCGGGGCGGTGGATGCTCCCGGCATGGGACGGCGCAGACGGCGGACCGGTGACGACTGGAAGGTGCTCGCGCGGGCGTGCACGGCGCTTCTGGAGCGGGTGCCGGAACTGGTGGACGAGCATCTGACGGAGCTGCACGCGTACGAGCCCGCCTACGGGCGGATCGTGCCCTACGACCAGCACTGGCAGGAGGCTCAGGAGGCGATGCGGATCGGGATCGAGATGATCTCGGCGCCCCGGCACTCGCCCCGGCGGGACCTGGAGCACGCGGAGCTGCTGGGCCGGCGGCGGGCCGAGCAGGGCATGCCGCTGGAGCTGGTGGTGCACGCGTACCGGCACGCCGGGCATCTGGTGTGGGACGCGCTGATCGAGGGCGCGGGCCCCGACGCGGCGCAGCTCGCGGCGCTGATGCAGTCGGCGACGACGGTCTGGTCGGCGGTGGACGCGCAGGCGGACCGCGCCTCGGAGGCGTACCGGGCGACCGAGGCGGAGCTGCGGCGCCGCACGGACGAGCAGCTGCAGGCGCTCCTGGACGCGCTGCTGCAGGGCCAGCGGGCGCCGGAGATGGTGGCGCGGGCGGCGGCGGGCCTGGACCTGCCGGAGCAGGGCCGGTACGCGGTGGTGGTCCTGCGCCCGGACCGCCGGGAGGAGCGCGAGCCCTTCCACCGCCAGGTGCGGGCGGAGGGGCTGCGGTTCCTGTGGCGGATGCGGGCCGACTGCGAGATCGGGGTGGTGGCGCTGGCCGACGGCACGGGCCTGGACGCGCTGGCGGACCTCCTCGACGGGCGGGCCCCGGGCCCGGGCGGCATCAGCCCGGTCGTCACGGGCCTCACCGAACTGGGCCGTGCCCGCCGCCTCGCCGAACTCGCCCTCCGCACCTGCCCGCCCGGCTCGCGCCAGGTCGTCCGCCTGGACCGCCGCATGACGGGCGCGCTGATCGTGGGTCAGCCGGACCTGGCGGACCTCCTCGTCACGGACGTCCTCGGCGCCCTCCTCGAACTCGACCCGGCGGACCGGGCGGTGCTCCTGGAGACGCTGGACGCGTGGCTGGAGTGCGAGGGCTCGGCGGGGCGGGCGGCGGGCCGCCTCTACTGCCACCGCAACACGGTCTTCAACCGGCTGCGGCGGCTTGAGCAGTTGACGTCCCGGTCGCTGTCCCGGCCGCGGGACCTCACGGAGATGACCTTGGCACTGGACGCGTTCCGGCTGACTGCGTCAGGGTGAGCGGATGACGTCCGAGACCTCCCCTCCCGCGCCTCCTCGCCCGCGCAGACCTCCCCTGTCCCGAAGCACCCGCATGATCCTGCGGGTGACGACGGCACTGGCGGTGGCCGCCGGGGCGTTGGCATGGGTCGCCGCCGACGTGCTGATCGTCCCCGCCGATCGGCGAAGTCTGGACGTCGCGAACGTCGAGGGCGTCTGGACCGAGGAAGACGGTGGAGGGCGTCTCACCATACGCGGGGACGGCACCGCGTCCCTGACGGGAGCGTCGTTGTCCGCATCCTGCGAGTGGCTGATGGAATCGGTCGCCCAGCCGGCCGGCCTCACGTGGAAGTTCGGCGACATCGATGAGCCACGGGCGCTCTTCATGAGCTTCCAGGATCCCGCTGCCCAGAGCTGCAGCCTCTATGTCGACGTCGACGGCACCGGCGAACGGGCGACCGTTCACCCGGACCACTGGGCGGACGCCGACGGCAATCGCTACAGCGACTACGTACGCGAGCCCCGTTGACCTGGCAGGATCCCCCCGTGACCATGACGACGAACACGCGTACGACAACCATGCGGCGGCGGCCGGTTGCCGCAGTGGTGCTGATCGCCGTGGGGCTGCTGGCCCCGGTGGTCCAGACGCTGGGGTCCCTGGTGGCGGAGTCCACGCGGCTGGTGGTTCTGCTGGCCGCGTTCGGGGCCCCCTGGCCGTACTGGCTCGC
The DNA here is from genome assembly GCF_000719555.1 of Streptomyces sp. NRRL F-5727. GTDB lineage: Bacteria > Actinomycetota > Actinomycetes > Streptomycetales > Streptomycetaceae > Streptomyces. Next base: position 48,441 of record NZ_JOGX01000006.1, on the reverse strand, counting down.
CATGGCGGTGCTGTGCGCGGTGGGCGTCCGGCTGGCGGGCAGGCGGGGGTGGGCCCGTGAGGGGCTGGTCGCGGTGTGCGCGGCGGCGGCCGTGCTGCTGGTGTTCCTGCGGGTGGTCCTCGGCGACTTCCTCTCCCCCGGCTGGGAGGAGTCGGAGCGCTGGGCCGCGCCGGAAGGCGTGGAGCGGTACGTGACGGTGGAGACGGGCGCCGCGCTCATCGACCCGCTGTGGCGCGTGACGGTGGTCTCCGGGTCGGGTCTCACCGCCCGAAGCCATCCGGTGGCCATGTACGGGGAGCGCTCGGGCTTCGTCGCGGTCGCCTGGGACGGGCCGGACGCCCTCCTGGTCACCGGCAGCGACGGGACGACGCGGATCACGCTGGACCCGTCGACCGGCGCTCCGGACCGGACGGTCGACGCGGGCTGACGGCCGCCGAGGCCGGGCGTCACGGGACGCCCGGCCGTGGAAGGGCTACGCCAGGAAGTCCCGCGCGATGTGCGAGGCGACCTCCTCCAGGAGGGGGCCCGCGTTCGGGATGGACTTGGCCGGGTCGGGCTCCAGGGCCGAGAGGGGGTAGGCGCGGCGGATGCCGGCCGCGCCGAGGGTCTCCGGCGGGAGGGCCAGGCGGCCGCAGACCGCGACGACCTCCTTGCCGGCCGCGCGGGCCGCCGCCGCGACGCCCGCGGGGGCCTTGCCGTGGAGGGTCTGCGCGTCGAGGGAGCCCTCGCCGGTGATGACGAGCGTGGCGCGCTCCAGCGCGGGGGCGAAGCCGAGGACCTCCAGCATCAGCTCGATGCCGGGGCGGAAGCTCGCGCCGAGGAGGAGGGCGCCGTAGCCGATGCCGCCCGCGCCGCCCGCGCCCGGGGAGGCGGCGAGCTCGGTGGCCTTCGGGCCGATCGCCCGCTCCAGGACCTGCGCGTAGTGGGCGAGGGCCGCGTCGAGGGTCTCGACGTCCTCGGGCGTGGCGCCCTTCTGCGGGCCGTAGACGGCGGGCGCGCCCTTGGGGCCGGTCAGCGGGTTGTCGACGTCGCTGGCGAGGATGAACTCGACGCCGTCGAAGCGCGGGTCGAGGGCGGTCAGGTCGGCGGAGGCCAGCTCCGCGAGGGCCGCGCCGCCGGGGCCGACCGGGTCGCCGGCCGCGTCGAGGAAGCGGGCGCCGAGCGCGGCGAGCATGCCGGCGCCGCCGTCGGTGGTGGCGCTGCCGCCGACGCCGAAGACGATCGTGGTCGCGCCCGCGTCGAGCGCGGCCCGCAGCAGTTCGCCGGAGCCGTACGTCGTGGCGGTCAGCGGGGCGAACGTGCCGGCGGGGAGGAGCTGGAGGCCGGACGCCTCCGCCATCTCGACGACCGCGGTGGTGCCGCGCAGCGCGAACGCGGCGGTGACGGGGTCGCCGACCGGTCCCGTGACCCGTACCTCCCGCCGCTCGAACCCGGCCGCGACGGCCGCCGCGACCGTGCCGTCGCCGCCGTCGGCGACGGGCAGGGCCTCGACCGAGAGGCCGGGGACGACCCTGCGGAGTCCCGCCGTGACCCGCTCCGCGACCTGTACGGCCGTGAGCGAGCCCTTGAACTTGTCGGCCGCCACGAGCACGTGAGCGACCTGAGTTGCTGCTCCGTCCGTCACCTTGCATCCCTTGCTTTCGAACAGGCAGTCGCGCCAGGGCCGACCCTATCCGCACGGCCAGACGGCGTGCCACCCCCGGATGAGAGGAAATGTCCGACCATAGTGGGCTCACATGAGCACGGATATGAACGAACGGCCGTCCCCGGATCACGTACCGGAACGGCACGCGCCCGACGCGCAGGTCATCGGGATCGGCGTGGCCGCCGTCGTCGGGGTGGTCGCCTGGGCGGCGCTCGGCAAGGACTCCTTCGACAGCGCCTCCTCCGCCGCCCTCTCCTGGGTCCTCGACAACTTCGCGTGGCTGTTCGTGGTCGGCGCGGACGCCTTCCTGGTGCTGTGCGTGGTGCTCGCGCTGAGCCGGTTCGGCCGGATCCGGCTGGGCGCGGACGACTCGGAGCCGGAGTTCACCAATCTGGCGTGGATCGCGATGATGTTCAGCGCCGGCATGGGCATCGGCCTGATGTTCTACGGCGTCGGGGAGCCGCTCCAGCACTTCCTGGACCCGCCGCCGGGCGGCGGCCCGGCGGGCACGGGCGCGGCGGCCCGGACGGCGATGGAGTACTCCTTCTTCCACTGGACGCTGACCCCGTGGGCGATCTACGGCATCGCCGGCCTGGCGCTGGCGTACGCGGGCTTCCGCAAGGGCCGGGGCAACCGGCTGAGCAGCGCCTTCGTCCCGCTGCTCGGCGCCCGCCGGGCCGCGTCCTGGCAGGGCAGGGCGATCGACCTGCTCGCCGTCTTCGCGACCGTCTTCGGCACGGCGACTAGCCTGGGCCTGGGCGCGCTCCAGGTCTCCGAGGGGCTCGACCTCACGATGGGCGTCGAGGACTCGACGGCCACCCAGCTGATCATCATCGCCTCGCTGTCGGCGGCGTTCGTCCTGTCGGCCTTCTCGGGCCTGCACAAGGGCGTGAAGTGGCTGTCGACGCTGAACATCGTGCTCGCCGCCTGCCTGGCGCTCTTCGTCTTCCTGCTCGGCCCGACCGTCTACGTCCTGGACACGATCCCGGCCTCGGTCGGCGGCTACCTGCACCAGCTGCTGCCGATGGCGAGCCGCACCGGCGCCTTCACCGACCGCGAGTGGCTGGGCGCCTGGACGATCTTCTACTGGGCGTGGTGGCTGTCCTGGGCGCCGTTCGTCGGCACCTTCATCGCCCGGATCTCGCGCGGCCGGACCATCCGCGAGTTCCTGGTGGGCGTGCTGCTCGTGCCGTCGGGGGCGACGGTGGTCTGGTTCTGCGTGATGGGCGGCACGGCGATCCGGCTGGAGTCCACCGGTGAGGCCGATCTGGCGACCGCCGTGCAGGACGGGGCGGAGGCGTCGCTCTTCGCGATGCTGGAGGCGCTGCCGCTGGGCACGGTCACCTCGGTGATCGCGATGCTCCTGGTGATGACGTACTTCGTGACCAGCGCCGACTCGGCCTCCCTCGTCATGGGCTCGCTGACCAGCCGGGGCTCGCTGCACCCGCCGACCTGGCTGGTGGTGACCTGGGGTGTGCTGATGGCGGCCGTCGCGGCGGTGCTGCTGGTGGCGGGCGGCCTGAACTCGCTCCAGACGGCGACGATCCTGGTCGCGCTGCCGTTCGTGGTGGTGATGCTGGTGCTGTGCTGGGCGCTGGTGCGCGAGCTGCGCGAGGACCCGGGCGCGGGCCCGGCCCGGCACCACGCCCTGCACGGGATGCGGGACGCGGTACGGGCCCTGGTCGGCGAGGCGCTGACCGAGCAGGGCGGCGGGACCCGGCACCACCGGCTGCACCGCGCGGCCCGCTCCCGCGCCGACGCCGAGGGCGGCGAGCCGCCGCGGGAGGGAGGGGCGTGACGGGCTCCACGGCGCCTCGGCCGGCGCCCGCCGGACCGGATCTCGCCGACCGGATCCTCGGCGGCTGGACCGGGCGGATCGCCGGGAACATGCTCGGCAAGCCGGTCGAGCAGGGCGAGCACTGGACGCGGGAGCGGATCGACGCCTATCTGCGGCTCACCGGCGCACTGCCGCTCACCGACTATCTGCCGCCCCCGCCGCCCGGCGCGGAGGACTTCGGGCTGCGGCCCGAGTGGCCCGCGTGCGTGCGGGGCGGGATCCGGGAGAGCTGCCGGGACGACGACGTCGACTACACCCTGCTCGGGCTGCACCTGCTCGAGACGTACGGCTTCGGCTTCACCACCGAGCAGGTGGGCGAGCTGTGGCTGCTGCGGCTGCCGTACCTCCAGACGTACACCGCCGAGCGGGCCGCCTACCGGAACCTCGCCAACGGGCTGCGGCCGCCGCTGACCGCCACGTACGACAACCCCTACCAGGAGTGGATCGGGGCGCTGATCAGGGCGGACGTCTACGGCTGGACGAGCCCGGGCGACCCGCGCCGGGCGGCCGGCCTGGCCCGCCGGGACGCGGTGGTCTCGCACACCGGGAACGGGGTGTACGGGGCGATGTGGGCGGCCGCCCTGGTCGCCGCCGCCTTCACCGCGCCCGACGCCCGCTCCGCCCTGGTCACGGCCCTGGAGGTGGTGCCGCCGGGCAGCCGGCTGGCCCGGACGGTGCGGGAGACGATCGCGCTGTACGAGGCGGGGCTCGACTGGTCGGCGACGCTCGACGAGATGGCGGCGCGCACGGCGGGGCTCGGCTGGATCCACGTGGTGCCCAACGCGGCCGTGCTGACGGCCGGGCTGCTCCACGGCCAGGGCGACTTCACCCGCACGATCGCGCTGACCGTCCGCGGCGGCCTGGACACGGACTCCAACGGGGCGACGGCCGGATCGGTGGCCGGGGTGCTGTGCGGGGCGGCGGCGATCCCGCCGCAGTGGTCGGCGCCGCTGCGCGACCGGGTGCGCAGCGCGGTGTACGGCTTCGACGGCGCCGGGATCGGCGAACTCGCCGAGCGGACGCTGCGGCTGGCTACGCTGGTGCCGTGACCGTCACCGATTACGCCACGTACATCGCCGGCCTCCCCCGGGTGCTCGCCGCTGCCGCCGCGCTCTTCCGGGACGCCCGGGGCCGGGTCCTCGTCGTGAAGCCGAACTACCGCGAGGGCTGGGCCCTGCCCGGCGGCACGGTCGAGTCGGACACCGGCGAGACGCCCCGGCAGGCGGCCCGCCGCGAGACCGCCGAGGAGATCGGCCTGGACGTGCCGCTGGGGCCGCTGCTCACGGTGGACTGGGTGCAGAGCACGCTGCGGCCGCCGATCGTGGCGTACGTGTACGACGGCGGGGTGCTGTCCGAGGAGCGGTTCGCGGAGATCCGGCTCCAGGACGAGGAGTTGCTCTCCTGGAAGCTGATCGAGCGCTCCGAGGTGACGGCGCACCTGCCGGGCAGCCTGGGCCTGCGGGTGCTCGCCGCGCTGGACGTGCTGGCCGGCGGACAGGGGCCGGCGGAGCTGGAGAACGGCCTCCCGGCGGCGAACTGAGACGTCGTCAGGTCGATGTGATCAGCGGGGGTTTGGAGTCGTCGCCGTCGCGGTCGTAGAAGCCCGTGAGCGCGACGGACATCAGCAGCATGGCGACGGCCGTCAGGACGAGCGCGCCGACGAGGACCCCGAGACAGCCGCCGAGGAGCAGCCGGGTGCGCCGGTCGGGGTCCGGGTCCGGGTCCGTCGGCACCGTCATCCCTGCGGGGGCTCGGGCGGGAGCATCTCGCCCGTGCGGTTCGCCTCGTCGCGGGTCGCGGTCCGTGCCTCCGTGCGGTGGCCGCGCGCGATGTAGTCGCGGACGACCGCCTCCACGGCGTCCTGCGGACTGCCGACGCCCGCCAGGACCATGACTTCCACGACGAGTTCGGCGTCGAGCGCGATGTTCACCTTGGCCATGGGCGGAACCTAGCACCGGGAAACCCGGTCGCGGGAGCCCGTCCGGGCTGCCTACCCTCCCGGCATGACGATGGTCGCGATCCTCAGCGGTGCCGGTATCTCCACGGACTCGGGCATCCCGGACTACCGGGGGCCGAACGGACTGTGGCGGCGGGCCCCGGAGGCCGAACGGCTGGTCACCTACGGGCCGTACATGGCCGACCCGGAGGTCCGCCGCCGCTCCTGGCTGATGCGGCGGGACACCTCCGTGCTGACGGCGGAGCCCAACGTCGCGCACCGGGCGATCGCCGCGTTCGAGCGGACCGGCCACGCGCTGCGGGTGATCACGCAGAACGTGGACGGGCTGCACCAGGCGGCCGGAGTGCCGGACCGGAAGGTCCTCGAACTGCACGGCACCGTGAGGTCGGTGGTGTGCACGGCCTGCCACGCCCGCTCGCCGATGGCGGAGGCGCTGGAGCGGCTCGACGCCGGCGACCCGGACCCGGCGTGCCGGGCCTGCGGCGGGATCCTGAAGCCGGCGACCGTGATGTTCGGGCAGCGGCTCGACCCCGTGGTGCTCGCGCACGCGATGTCGGTCGCCAAGGCGGCCGAGGTGTTCGTCGCGGTCGGTACCAGCCTCCAGGTGCAGCCGGCCGCCTCGCTGGCCGGGATCGCGGCCGAGCACGGGGCCCGGCTGGTCATCGTGAACGCCGAGCCGACCCCGTACGACCCGCTCGCCGCCGAGGTCGTGCGCGAGCCGATCGGCACGGCCCTGCCGGCGCTGCTGGAGCGGCTGGCCTAGAACAGGGCCCCGGGGAGGCCCCCCGACTCGAAGGCGAGCAGCCGCTGCTTGCGGTCCAGGCCGCCGCCGTACCCGGTGAGGCTGCCGCCGGAGCCGATGACGCGGTGGCAGGGGACGATGACGCTGACGGGGTTCTTGCCGTTGGCGAGGCCGACCGCGCGGGAGGCGCCCGGACTGCCGAGGGCCTCGGCGAGCTCGCCGTACGTGCGGGTCTCCCCGTACGGGATGAGCCGGAGCTGCTCCCAGACGCGCAGCTGGAACGGGGTGCCCTCCAGGTGGAGCGGCAGGTCGAAGTCGGTGAGCTCGCCCGCGAAGTACGCGTCGAGCTGGCGGATCGCCTCGCCGAAGGGGCGCGGGTCGGGCGCGCCGAAGGTCTCCTCGGGCGGGCGGTGGCGCTGGCCGGTCATGTGGACGCGGCTGAGGACGCCGTCGACGGCCACCAGGGTCAGCGGCTCGTAGGGGCTGTCCACGACCGTGTGCACGACCGTGCGGGACGCCGCGGTGCGGGGCATGGCGGAACTTCCTTACGCGGGGAGGTGGTTGATCGGGTGGGAGTCGGTCGCCCACAGGTACTGGACGGCGTAGGCGCGCCACGGCGCCCAGTGGGCGGAGCGGGCGGTGAGCGCGGCGGGGCGGCCGGGCAGGCCCAGGCCCTCGGCGGCGCGGCGGACGCCGAGGTCGCCGGGGAGGAAGGCGTCGGGGTCGCCGAGCGCCCGCATGGCGATGACCTCGGTGGTCCAGGGGCCGAAGCCGGGCAGGGCGAGCAGCCGGGCGCGGGTCTCGGCGCGGTCCGTGTCGGGGCCGAGGGCCAGCTCGCCGTCGGCGAGGGCCCGGACCAGGGTGAGCAGGGTGGCGCGCCGGCTGCGGGGCAGGGCCAGGGTCTCGGGGTCGAGCCCGGAGAGCGCCTCGGGGGTCGGGAAGAGGTGGGTGAGGCCGCCCTCGGGGTCGTCGACGGGGACGCCGTGGGCGGTGACGAGCCGGGCGGCGTGGGTGCGGGCCGCGGCCGTGGAGACCTGCTGGCCGAGGACGGCCCGGACGGCGAACTCGGCGGGGTCGACGGTGCCCGGGACGCGCCGCCCGGGCGCCTTGTCGACGAGCGGCGCGAGCAGCGGGTCGGCGCGGAGCCGGTCGTCGACGGCGACGGGGTCGGCGTCGAGGTCGAGGAGGCGGCGGCAGCGGCTGATGGCCTGGGTGAGGTCGCGGGGGTCGGTGAGCGAGAGCCGGCAGGCGATGTGGTCGGGGCGCGGGGCGAGGGCGACGATCCCGTGCCCGTACGGGAGGGCGAGGGTGCGCCGGTAGGCGCCGTCGCGCCACTCCTCGACCCCGGGGACGGCGGTGGCGGCGAGGTGGCCGAAGAGGTTGGACGGTTCGAGCGGGGCCCGGAAGGGCAGCCGCAGGCTGATCACGCCCGGGGTGTGCGGCGCGGCGGGCCGGGCGGCGCGGGCCCGCAGTTCGCCGGGGGTGAGGGCGAAGACCTGGCGGACGGTGTCGTTGAAGGAGCGGATGGAGGAGAAGCCGGCGGCGAAGGCGATCTCACCGAAGGGCAGCGCGGTGGTCTCGACGAGGGTGCGGGCGGTCTGCGCGCGCTGGGCGCGGGCCAGGGCGAGCGGGCCCGCGCCCAGCTCGGCGAGGAGCTGGCGCTCGATCTGCCGGGTGGACCAGCCGAGCCGGCGGGCGAGCCCCGGCACCCCCTCCCGGTCCACCACCCCGTCCTGGATGAGCCGCACGGCGCGGGCGACGGCGTCGGCGCGCACGTTCCACTCCGGGGAGCCGGGGCTGGTGTCGGGGCGGCACCGCTTGCAGGCCCGGAAGCCGGCCCGCTGGCAGGCGGCGGCGCTGGGGTGGAACTCCATGTTCTCGGGCTTGGGCGGGACCGCCGGACAGCTCGGCCGGCAGTAGATCCGAGTGGTGCGGACGGCGGTGAAGAAGACGCCGTCGAAGCGGGCGTCCTTGGACTGGACGGCCCGCACGCAGCGCTCGGTCTCGGTGTGCATGGATCCAGGATCGGGGATCGGCGGGCGCCCGGCTGGCAGAAAAGCGACATGGACGTTCAGCCGGCGACGGGCACCGTCCGGTAGTGGGTGGTGAGCCGCCCGTCGTCACCGAGGACGTGGAAGGCGACCCCGGGCGGGGTGTCCAGGTGGACGTACGGGCTGTCCGGGCCCGGGGGCTCCCAGGGCAGCCGGGTCGTGGAGACGGTGCCGGGGGCGACGAGCAGGGGGCGGCCGGCGAAGGTGGTGGCGGCGGCGGTGTGGGCGTGGCCGGCGAGGAAGGCGGTGAGGTGCGGGTGGCGGTCCGCGAGCGCGGCGAGCCGGTCCTCGCCGAACTGGCGGATCTCGTCCACGTACGGGAGGTGCAGCGGCACCGGCGGGTGGTGGAAGGCGACGAGGACGGGGATGTCGCGCGGGGTGTCGGTGAGGACCCGGTCCAGCCACTCCAGGGTGCCGTCCTCCAGGTGGCCGTCGTGCTTGCCGGGGATGGAGGAGTCGCAGACGGCGAGGACGAAGCCGTCGCCGCGCAGCACCTGGTCGACGGGGGCGGCCGGGGCCGGGTCGCCGTCCTCGTGGAGCAGCGGCCCGAGGCCGGCCCGGAAGGCGGCGCGGTCGTCGTGGTTGCCGGGGCAGACGACCAACGGGTGGCGGCCGGTGAGGAGTTCACGGGCGCGGTCGTACTCGGCGGGGGCGCCGTGGTCGGCGATGTCGCCGGAGACGAGGACGGCCGCGAGGTCGTACGGCAGCTCCTCCAGGTGACGCAGGACGGCGCGGGTGCGCGCGGTGGCGCGCTCCTCCGTGTCGATGTGGATGTCGCTGACATGGGCGATGACGATCACGCGGTGGCCTCCGGCGGTCGGGTGAACGGACGTTCACCCGACGGTACGGCGATCCCGCGCCGGCGCGTAAGGGCCACTCGGCGACGGGTGGCCGGCCGCTCACTCGAAACGGGCGGGGTCCCCGGCGCCGACGCGGACGACCTCGGGATCGCCGCTGGAGAAGTCGACGACGGTGGTGGGGACGGTGCCGCAGTCACCGGAGTCGAGGACGGCGTCGACCTGGTGGTCGAGCCGCTCCTTGATCTCCCAGCCCTGGGTCAGCGGTTCCTCCTCGTCGGGCAGCAGGAGGGTGCTGGAGAGCAGGGGTTCGCCGAGTGAGGCGAGCAGCGCCTGGGTGACGACGTGGTCGGGGATGCGGACGCCGACGGTCTTCTTCTTGGGGTGGAGGAGCTGGCGGGGCACCTCCTTGGTGCCCGGCAGGATGAAGGTGTACGCGCCGGGGACGGCGGCCTTGACGGCGCGGAAGACCCGGTTGTCGATGTGCACCAGCTGCCCGAGCTGGGCGAAGTCGGCGCACATGAGGGTGAAGTGGTGCCGGTCGTCGAGGCGGCGGATCTCCCGGATGCGGTGGAGCCCCTCGTGGTTGCCGATGCGGCTGCCGAGGGCGTAGCAGGAGTCGGTGGGGTAGGCGATCAGCCCGCCCTTGCGGATCGAGTCGGCCACGCCGTCGATGATGCGCGGCTGCGGGTTCTCGGGGTGCACGTCGATGTACTTCGCCATGGGCCGAGTCTAGGTTCCGCGGAGGTCCTGGTTCCTGAGGTGGCGCCAGACCGCCTTGGCGGCGTTGTGCCCCGACATGCCGTGGACGCCGGGCCCCGGCGGCGTGGCGGCCGAGCAGAGGAAGACCGACGGGTGGGGGGTGCGGTACGGCCACGGGGAGAGGGTGGGGCGCAGGACGAGCTGGAGGCCGCGGGCGGCGCCGCAGGCGATGTCGCCGCCGATGTAGTTGGCGTTGCGCGCGGCGAGTTCGGGCGGTCCGGCGGTGGCGCGGGCGAGGATCCGGTCGCGGAAGCCGGGGGCGAAGCGCTCGATCTGCCGCTCGATGGCGTCGGTGAGGTCGCCGCGCCAGCCGTTGGGCACGTGCCCGTACGCCCAGAAGACGTGCTTGCCCTCGGGGGCGCGGCTGGGGTCGACGAGGCTGGGCTGGGAGGTGATCAGGAACGGCGCGTCGGGGGCGGTGCCGGAGGACGCCTGGCGCAGCGCGGTGTCGATCTCGCCGGCGCTGGGGCCGACCTGGACGGTGCCGGCCCGGCGGGCGGCCTCGGCGGTCCAGGGCACGGGGCCGTCCAGGGCGTAGTCGATCTTGAAGGCGGAGGCGCCGTACCGGTAGTGGGCGTAGTGGTGGGCGCCGAAGCCGGTGATGCGGGCGAGGGCGGTGGGCGAGGTGTCGAAGAGGTAGGCGCGGGCGGGCGGCAGGTCGTCGAGGCGCTTGACCTCGAAGCCGGTGTGGACGGTGCCGCCGAGCTCGGTGAGGTACGCGGTGAGGGCGTCCGGGATCGCCTGGGAGCCGCCCCGGGGCACGGGCCAGCCGACGGCGTGCGCGGCGACCGCGAAGACCAGGCCGACGGCGGAGGTGGCGAAGCCGTCGAGGGGCGCGATGACGTGCCCGACCAGCCCGGCGAAGAGGCCGCGGGCCTTCTCGTCGCGGAAGCGGCGCAGCAGCCAGGTGGAGGGCGGCAGTCCGGCGAGGCCGAAGCGGGCGAGGCCGACCGGGTCGCGGGGCAGCGCGGTGAGCGGCAGCTGCATGAAGTCCCGGAAGAGCGTCTCCCACCGGCCGAGGAAGGGGGTGACGAGCCGGCGGTACGTGCCGGCGTCGCGCGGTCCGAGGGAGGCGGCGGTCTCGGCGACGGAGCGGGACAGGACGGCGGCGGTGCCGTCGTCCCACGGGTGGGCCATGGGCAGTTCGGGGTGGAGCCACTCCAGGCCGTACCGGTCGAGCGGCAGCGTCCGGAAGACGGGCGAGCCGGCGCCGAGCGGATGGACGGCGGAGCAGGGGTCGTGGCGGAAGCCGGGGAGGGTGAGCTCCTCGGTACGGGCTCCGCCGCCGACGGTCTCCTTGGCCTCGAAGACGGCCACGGAGTGGCCGCGCCGGGCCAGTTCGACGGCGGCGGTCAGACCGTTGGGTCCCGCCCCCACGACGACGGCATCGAGCAGCGACGTCACCTCGGACTCCTCCCGTCGGCCGCCGGTTCGGCAGGCCCAGGATAGGCCCGTGTCCCCCGGTGGCGGAGCGGCCCCTCGGGAGCCGCCGGTTCCGCCGCCGGACCGGCGTGGCGGCCCCGGTGCGGGAAGGACCGGTTCCGCGGCTCGGCGGCGTGGCGGCCCCGGCCGGGGGCGGGCCGGTTCCGCGGCCGGGTGGGCCTGGTGAGCATCCGTCAGCCCTCGGCGGGGGCGCCGACGAGGAGGGCGCGGATCCGCTCGGCGGTGGCCGCGTCCCGCGCCACCGTGAACGGCAACGTGTTCCCCCCGGAGATGCGGAACGGCTCGCCGGTGACGGTGGTCTGCGCGCCGCCCGCCTCGGCGACCAGCAGCAGCCCGGCGGCGTGGTCCCACGCGAGCTCCCAGCTGAAGGCGGTGGCGTCGAGGGTGCCGCGGGCGACGGCCAGGTACTCCAGGCCGGCCGAGCCGCACGGCCGGGGCCGTACGCCCTCGGTGACCAGGCCGAGCAGGGCGCGCTTCTGGTCCGGGGTGGTGTAGTCCGGGTGCGAGGTGGCGACCTCCAGGACGGCGCCCGGGGCGGGCGAGCCGGACCGGAGCGGCCGCCCGTCGAGCGTCGCGCCGCGCCCCCGCACGGCGACGGCCAGCTCGCCGAGGGCGGGCGCGTACGTCCAGGAGGCGAGGATCTCGCCGCGCCGGGCGAGCGCGACCAGGGTGCAGAAACCCGGATCGCCGTGGACGAACTGACGGGTCCCGTCCACGGGGTCCACGATCCACACGGGCGCGTCGCCGCGCAGCGCGCCGTACAGCTCCGGGTCGTCGTGCACGGCCTCCTCGCCGACCACGACGGAGCCCGGCAGCAGGGCGGTCAGCGCCCGCGTGAGGTGCTCCTCGGCGGCCCGGTCGGCGACCGTCACCAGGTCGTAGGGCCCCTTCTTCTCGGTGATCTCGTGGTCGGCGAGCTGTCGGAAGCGCGGCATGATCTCCGCCGCGGCCGCCTTGCGGACCGCTTCCTCCACCTCGGTCGTACCGCCGTCGAGGACGTGCTCAAGGAAGGATTCGATCATGCGTCCAGCTAAGCACGCGCCTCCGACAACCGGTACGGGGCCTCGGGGGTCCGGCTCGGGGAGGACCGCGGCGCGGGGGATGACCAGGCGGGCGACGCGCGTTATACGCAGGTCTGTCCGAGTCGCGGGGCCGAGAGACCAGGGTCCCGGCCACATCTGGGAAGGGAACGAGACCGTGCACGGTGAGTACAAGGCGCCCGGCGGCAAGCTCGTCGTCGTCGATCTGGACGTCGAGGACGGGGTGCTGCGCGACGTGCGGGTGGCCGGGGACTTCTTCCTGGAGCCCGACGAGGCGATCCTCGCGATCAACGGCGCTCTGGAGGGCGCCCCTTCCGCCGCGGACGCCACGGAGCTCGCGGCCCGGATCACCGCGGCGCTGCCCGAGTCGACCGTGATGTTCGGGCTGACGGCGGAGGGGATCGGCATCGCCGTCCGGCGGGCCCTGGCCCACGCGACCGAGTGGAGCGACTACGACTGGCAGCTCGTGCACGCGGGCCCGCAGGCGCCGGCCCTGCACATGGCGCTGGACGAGGTGCTCACCGCCGAGGTCGCCGCGGGGCGGCGGGCGCCGACCCTGCGGGTCTGGGAGTGGGCCTCGCCGGCCGTGGTCATCGGCAGCTTCCAGTCGCTGCGGAACGAGGTGGACCCCGGCGGGGCGGCGAAGCACGGCATGACGGTGGTGCGGCGCGTCTCCGGCGGCGGGGCCATGTTCGTGGAACCCATGAGCACGATCACCTACTCCCTGTCCGTGCCGGAGTCCCTGGTGTCGGGCCTCTCCTTCGCCGACAGTTACGCCTACCTCGACGACTGGGTGCTGGGCGCGCTCGGCGACATGGGGATCAGGGCGTGGTACCAGCCGCTCAACGACATCGCCACCGAGGCCGGGAAGATCGCGGGCGCCGCGCAGAAGCGGATGGTCGGTCCGGACGGCGGCCCGGGGGCCGTGCTGCACCACGTGACCATGTCGTACGACATCGACGCCGACAAGATGCTGGAGGTCCTGCGCATCGGCCGGGAGAAGATGTCCGACAAGGGCACCAGGAGCGCCAAGAAGCGCGTCGACCCGCTCCGCCGGCAGACCGGCCTCGCCCGGGAGCAGGTGATCGAGAACATGATCGCCTCCTTCCGCGAACGCTACGGGCTGACCGCCGGGGAGGTCACCGAGGAGGAGCTGGCCCGGGCGGAGGAGCTGGTGCGGACGAAGTTCGCCACCGAGGAGTGGACCGCCCGGGTGCCCTAGCCGCCGGGCGGGCGGGGGCGGTTCCGGCCGGTGCCGCCGCCCTCGGCCGGTGACCCGTCCGTCATCGGCTCGTTGACGTCGTGGACACGCTGCGTCGACGGCCACGGAGGGCACATTGGGACGGGCGAGAGCACTGACGGCGGCGCTCCTGGGGCTGTTCCTCGCGACGGCGCCGGTCGCGCCGCGCGAGGCCGGGGCGATCGTCGGCGGCCGGGAGGCCGCCCCCGGGGCGTACCCGTACGCGGCGGCGCTGGTCGACGTCGAGCGGCACCGCCAGTTCTGCGGCGGCGCGCTGATCGGCCCGCGGCACGTCCTGACGGCCGCGCACTGCCTGACCGGCTCGTACGGCGACACCGGCCGGGTCGCGGTGCTGCTCGGCGAGCACGACCTGCGGACGGCGACCGAGTCCCGCCACGCACGCGTGGCCCGCCCGGCCCGCTTCACGCTGCACCCCCGCTACGACCGCCGCACCCAGCACGACGACCTCGCCGTGATCACCCTGGCGGACCCGGTCCGGCCGGACGCCGGCGTCCGCCCCGTCCCGCTCCCCGCACCTGACGAATCGTTCACCCACACCCGCCTGGAGGCCGTCGGCTGGGGCGCGACCTCCTTCGGCGCGGACCCCTCCCCGGTGCTCCGCGCGGTCACCCTCGACACCCTCGCCAACCCCGCCTGCGCCCTCCGCGGCGTCGACGGCCTCACCCCGGCCCAGCTCTGCACCTGGACCCCCGGCCGCGACACCTGCGTCTACGACTCCGGCGGCCCCCTGGTCCACCGCTCCCCCACCGGCCGCCCCACCCTGGCCGCCCTGGTCTCCTACGGCCGCGGCTGCGCCACGGACACCCCCGCGGTGAACACCAGGATCACGGCCCACCTCCCCTGGCTCACCCGCGTCACGGGCCTGCGCCCGCCGGCGTCCTGAGCGGTTCCGGGCATACGGCGACGAGCCGTGCACTCCGGTGGTCACCGGCCTGCACGGCTCGTCGTCGATCGTGTCCGAGGGGGGACTTGAACCCCCACGCCCGATAAAGGGCACTAGCACCTCAAGCTAGCGCGTCTGCCATTCCGCCACCCGGACAAGGTGTTGGCCGCTGCTCGTTCCCTCGCGGCGACGAACATCAATCTACCAGGTGTCCGAGGTGCTTCTCACCCACGTTTCCGGTGGTCAGGACGTCAGGAGGGCTGCCCCGCGATGTTGACCATCCAGTTGATGCCGAACTCGTCGGTGCACATGCCGAAGACGTCGCCCCACATCTGCATCTCCAGGGGGACGGAGACCGTGCCGCGTGCGGCGAGCTTGTCCCAGTAGCCGCGGAGCTCGGTGTCGTCGTCGCCGCTGAGGCTGATGCTGATGTTGTTGCCGACCGTGTGCTCCATGCCCGGCGGGTTGTCCGAGACCATCAGCGTGAAGCCGGCGGGCGTCTCCAGCATGCCGTGCATGATCTTGTCCTCGTACCCGGGCGGCGCCTGGTCGAACTGGGCGAAGGTGTTGATCTCCGGCGAGCCGCCGAACACCTCCTGGTAGAAGTCGAGGGCCTGCTTCGCCGTGCCGGTGAAGCTGATGTACGGGTTGAGCCGGGACGCCATGGGTCACTCCTCTGCGGAACGCGGGGGGGGGAGGGAGGGGGACAGGTGGACTCGGGCACCTCGGGTGACCGACGTGCGCACCGACCCTAGGCACCCCTTCCCGCCCCGCGGGCGTGCCGCGCCGGAGGGGCGCGGCACGGCCACCGGAGCGGCCGAGCGGGGGCGGGGGGCCTCAGCTCTCCCGGTAGGCGACGCGCGAGGCCGCGGCGGCGAGTTCCCGCTGCCACCCGGGCGGGAGGGCGGAGCCCGCGAGGGCGGCCCGGGCGCGTTCGACGAGCCGGTCGATCCGCGCCTCGACCCGCGCGTGCACGGCGCCGCCGGACAGCAGCTCGCGCAGCGGCTCCGCGTCGCCCCGCTCGACCAGCTCGCGGACCCGCGCGTCGGACCGCATCGCCAGGGCGAGCAGCAGCGTCGTCTTGCCGCGCCCGAAGTCCTGGCGGACCGGCTTGCCGCTCGCCGTCGCGTCCCCGAAGGCGTCGATCAGGTCGTCCCGCAGCTGGAACGCCTCCCCCAGGGCCTCCCCGTACGCCTCGAAGACCGGAGCGAGATCGGTGCGGCCGGCCAGCAGCGCCCCGAGGGTCAGGGGGCGGTGGACGGTGTACCGGCCGGACTTCAGCAGCGCGATGTGCCGGGCGAGTCCGGCGTCGGGGGTCGGCTCCGCCGCGGCCGTCACGTCCATGGCCTGGCCCGCGATCAGCTCGCCCTTGAGCGCGAACCACTCCTCGGCGACGGCCCGGGAGGTGCCGGACATCAGGTGGTCGGCGTACGCCCAGGCGAGGTCGCCGGCGAGGATCGCCACCGACTCGCCGTACCGCCGGGACTCGCCGAACCAGCCCCGGTCGCGGTGGAGGCCGGCGTGCAGCGCGTGCACCGTCGGCCGGGCGCGGCGGCGGTCCGCGTCGTCCATCACGTCGTCGTGGACGAGGGCGGAGACGTGCAGCAGTTCCAGCGCCATCGCGGCACGGACCGGGACCTGCGCGGGACTGCCCCCGGCCGCGAGGTAGCCGCTGAGCAGGAAGCGCGGCCGCAGCCGTTTGCCGCCCGCCGCGACCAGCTCGGACACCGCGAGGGCCGGCTCGGCGCCCCGGCCGTCCTTCCGCGCCCAGCGGAACCGCTCCCGCGCGAGGTAGCTCCGCAGCCCGTCCTCCACCTGCTCCATCAGCGCCCGCAGCTCTTCCGGTCCGGACGCGTCCCGGGCGGCGGGGACGGTGTGCGGCAGGGTGCCGGTGTCGCCGGTCACCGGCGGCGCTCTTCCACGCGCATCCGGGACTCCCGCGGCCGCAGGGTGGAGCCGGCCACCGGGCGGGGCGGCCGGCCCGTGAGGGACCGCATCCGCCAGCGGCCCATGAGCGAGGCGAGGGTCAGCGTGATCTCGGCGTAGGCGAGGGACTCGCCGATGCACTTGCGCACGCCGGCGCCGAACGGCAGATAGGCGTGGCGCGGGACGGAGGCCGCCCGCTCGGGGAGCCAGCGGTCCGGGTCGAACCGGTGGGGGTCGGCGAAGACCGCGGGGTCGCGGTGGAGGGCGTACGGGCTGAAGAACACGTCCGCGCCCGCCGGGATGCGCCAGCCGCCGAGGTCGACCTCGCGGGTGGCCCGCCGGGTGAGGATCCAGCCGGTCGGGAACATCCGCAGCAGTTCCTGCACCACCTGGCCGAGGTACGGCAGCCGGGGCAGGTCCGCGTACGCCACCGGCTCGCCCTCCAGCACCTCCTCGAGTTCGGCGTGCACCCGGCGTTCGACGTCCGGCCGGGCGGCGAGCACCTGGAAGGCCCACAGCAGCACGGTGGCGGAGGTCTCGGTGCCGGCCACCATCATCGAGCGGACCTCGTCGTGGATCTGTTCGGTGGTCATGCCCTCGCCGGTCCGCTCGTCCCGCGCCGACATGAGCATCGACAGCAGGTCGCCCTGGTCGAGATCGCCGGCCCGGTAGTCGGCGATGATGGCGTCGACCACGTCGTACAGGCTCCGCAGGGCCTCCGCCTCGCGCCGGTTGACCGGCAGCGGGAGGCGGTGGACGAACTCGACCGGGATGAAGGCCCGCCGTCCCACGCCGGCCACCAGGGCGGGCAGGCAGCGGCGGATCTCGGCCGCGGCCTCGGGGGTGACGGCGGAGAAGAGCGTCCTGGACAGGATGTCCATGGTCATGTCGTTGAGCTGCGGGCCGAGGTCCACGACCTGGCCGTCGCGCCAGGTCGCGGAGACCGCGTCGGCGGCGTCGAGCGCGGCCCGGGCGTACAGGCCCATCCGGGTGTGGTGGAAGGCCGGCTGGGACAGGCGGCGCTGCCGCAGGTGGAACTCCCCGTTGGAGGCGGCGAGTCCGTTGCCGAGGAGCTTGGTGGCCTGCTCGAAGAGCGGCCCGCCCTTCTCGAAGCCGCTCTGGTGGGTGATGAGCAGGTCCTTCATCAGCTCCCCGGTGCTGACCATGTAGGCGGGCCGGGGGCCGATCAGGAAGCGGGTGACGGCGCCGTGGTCGCGCAGCCGCTCCACGAAGTCCAGCGGTCGCAGCGCGAGCCAGGGGGCGTGCCCGACCAGCGGGAGGCCGCCCGGGAGGGTGCGCGGCGGGGCCGGGGTGGAGGTGGTCCGGGTCATGAGGTCCGTCCTGTCCGGTCGGCCACGAGGAGGAGATCGTCGCGTTCGGCGTCGCGCACGCTCAGGTAGTCGGGCCGTCGGCCCGATCCCGATCGCGGGGTGTAGCGGGTCGTGGCGAGGGACCAGTCGTAGGTCACCCGCATCTGGCGGGTGAGGGCGGTCAGATGGCGCAGGGCCGCGGTCCGCTCCGCGGGGTCGCAGGCGAGCCGGTCGCACACCCCGGGCACCGTGCCCGCGGTGTGCCGGAAGCGGGCGACGAGGCCGTCCACCCGGCGCCGGACCTCCTCGATCACCTCGGCGCGCGGGCGGCGGGTCTCGTGTTCCAGGACGAGGACCAGGTTGTGGGTGTCTCCCCGGGCCTCCTCGTGCTCGATCGAGTGGACGTCGTTGCAGTGCGCGATGATGTCGATCTGGAGTTCGGCGAGCCGGCGCACGGCCGGGTCGGCGAGGACCCGTTCGGGCACCTCGTAGCGTCCGGCGCGCTCGGCCGCGTCCAGGTAGACGTACATCGCCATGGTCTCCCGGCGCAGGGCCAGGTAGCCGGCCAGGTCGGGTACGGTCCCGGCGCGGCGGGCGGCGGCCTCGGCGAGGAAGGAGCGCAGGAAGCGGCCCCAGCCGTGGCCGGCCCGGGTCCGCCACGCCGGGGACATGGGTGCCCGCATCCGGGCCCACAGGTCGGCGGTGGCGCCGGCGAGGGCCTCGGCCCCGGCGGGGGCGGCGGTCGGCCCGGTGGCCGTGGTCACCGAGGTGAGCGCG
The DNA here is from genome assembly GCF_000719555.1 of Streptomyces sp. NRRL F-5727. Taxonomy (GTDB): domain Bacteria; phylum Actinomycetota; class Actinomycetes; order Streptomycetales; family Streptomycetaceae; genus Streptomyces. The sequence continues at coordinate 30,010 of NZ_JOGX01000006.1, read as the reverse complement.
GCGACCGCGGCGGCGGCGAACTCCGGGTCGTCCCCGGCCGGTCCGTCGAAGAAGTCGTCGCAGACCGCGGTCCAGGTGATGAGGTCGGTCATCACGTCCAGGTCGGTTCCGTCGGCCTCGGGGGCGAAGCCCGTGGCGACGTCGGCGAGGCGCATGGCGAGGAAGTACTCGCCGGCGGCCCGGGTGGGCGGGATCAGGCCCTGCGCGGTGGCCCAGGCAACGCCTCGGCGCCGGGCCCGCCCGAGGGCCCCGGGGCGGACGGCGACGGCCGGGAAGGGCAGGAGGAAGTCCACGTCGGTCGGCATGGGTCAGCCCTCGGCGCCGACGACGGCCCGGGCGGCGGCGGACCGGCGCGGGAGGCGTATCGATCCGCGAGTGACATCTCGGTCGATCTCGGACATGAGCGGGAAGAGGAGGACGGCGCGTGTCACAGAGGGTCTCCCAGGGATGGTGGTCGCGTGCGCGGGCACGCGTCTCCGGCCGGTCGCGCCTCGCGCTCCGGCGGTGTGGTGGTTGAGGAGGGCGGGGACGGGCGCGTCGCGGGCCCCGGAGCCGGCGGTGGGACGGGCGCGTCGCGGGCTGCCGGAGCCCGGGCGGCGGGGACGGCCGCGCCGTGGGCCGCCGGAGCCCGCGAAGGACGGCTGGAGCCGGTGGCCCCGGCCGGTCGGGTGACCGGCCGGGGCCCTGGCGTCGGACGCGGGGCGGGGCGGGACGCGCGGGGCGGGACCGCTACGGCACGGTCACGGCGCGGGTCAGCTCGGTGTACGCCTTCGACAGCGTCGAGGTGACCTCTCCGACCTTGTAGGTCCGATCGTCCACGGCGCACACCGGCTGCACCTCGTAGGCCGTGCCGGTGAGGAAGAGCTCGTCGGCGCGGTCCAGTTCCTCGGGCCGGATGTGCCGTTCGTGGACGGCGATCCCCAGGCCCTCGGCGAGGGACAGGACGGTCTGCCGCGTGATGCCGTCCAGGAAGGTGTCCGGGGTCGGCGTGTGCAGGGCCCCGTCGATCACCAGGAAGAGATTGGCTCCGGTGGCCTCCGCCAGGTGGCCGCGGAAGTCCAGCAGGAGCGCGTCGTCGTATCCGGCCGCCTCCGCCTCGTCCCGGGCGAGGGTGCAGATGTTGTACAGCGACGCCGCCTTCGCCCGTACCGGCGCGGTGTCGGGGGACGGACGCCGCCAGCGGGACGTGCGCAGCCGGATGCCGCGGCTGCGCGCGTCGTCGGAGAACACGTGCGGCCACTCCCACGCGGCGATCGCGACGTGGACGGACGTGCCCGCTCCGGAGACGCTGATCTGCTCGCTGCCCCGCCAGGCCACGGGCCTGATGTACCCGTCGGCGATGTCCTGGCGCCGGATGGTCTCCCGCATGGCGGCGTCCAGCTCCGTGGCGTCGAAGGGGACGCGGAAGCCCAGCTCCCGTGCGGAGGCGTGGAACCGCTCGAAGTGCTCGCGGGGCTTGAAGGCCCGGCCGTCGTAGACGCGGATGCCCTCGAAGACGCCGCCGCCGTAGTGCAGTCCGTGGGACAGGACGTGCAGGCGGGCGTCGCGCCAGGGCACGAACGCCCCGTCCAGCCAGATCACGCCGTCACGGTCGTCGAACGCGGTGGTGGTCATGCCTGCCCCTCGTGGCCGTGGTCGGCGACCTCGGCGTACTCGATGCGAATGGACCGCTCCAGGAACCGGTGGAACTCCTCGGTCTCGGCGGGGCTCCCGTGCCGGGACAGCACGAACGCCGGATAGCCGGTGAAGTCGGGGTAGGGCCGCACGACGTCGCCGGGGAAGAGCATCTGCACGACGTGGTCGACCCTGGGGTCGTCGCGCAGTTCGTCCAGGCCGTGGATCGCGGTGATCCGTCCGTACCCGCCGCAGGGGACGATGTAGTTGGCGGCGGCCCCCACCGGGGTCGGCAGCCCGCCGGAGACCGGCGTCCCGGTGTCGATCCCGGCGGCGATACGCAGGGCCTGCGCGGCGAAGTCGATGCCGGTCACCCCCGAGACGACGTGGTGGGAGACGCCCGAGCCGCCGATCCGGGCGCCCATCTCCAGCAGGTACGGCGTCGTGCCGCCGCGCAGCCGCAGCTCGGTGTGGGTGGGGCCGTCCGTGATGCCGAGGGCCTTGTGGGCGGCGGTCACCTCCCGCAGGATGTCGTCCCGGACCGCCTCCGGCAGCACGGCCGGCGCGCGGTAGACGCCCTCCTCGAAGTGCGGCCCCTGCGGGTCGCCCTTGTAGCCGATGGTCAGGATCCGTACGTCACCGCCCCGGGCGAGCGACTCGACGGCGAACTCGGGGCCGTCCAGGTACTCCTCGACCACCAGGCCGTCCGCCTGCCCGAACCTGCCCGCGCTGGTCCGCCACACCTCGTCCACGACGCTCCGCAGGCTCTGCGGGGTCTCCGCCTTGGTGACGCCGAGGCTGGAGAAGCCGTGGGCCGGCTTCACCACGACGGGGAAGGTCAGCCGTGCCGCCTGCTCCCAGTCGTCCGGCCGGTCCAGCCGGACGAAACCGGGCACGTTGAGGCCCGCCGCGGCCAGGCGCTCCCGCATGACGCGCTTGTCCTGCGCGCCGAGCGCCACGTCGCGGCCGATGCCGGGCAGCCCGAGGAGTTCGGCGGCCTCGGCGACGAACGGCACGGCGGGGTCGAAGAGGGTGACGATGCCCTGGAAGGGGCTCTCCTCGTGCCGCCGCCGCAGGGCGTCCAGCGCGTCGGCCCGGTCGGCCTCGATGTCCAGTCGCAGGAGCTCCACCACGGCGGGCGGCAGCCGGTCCTCTGACACGGTCTCGTCGGGCCGGGGAACCAGCACGAGGTCGATGCCGGCCCGCTGCGCGCCCTCGAAGATCCAGGGGAGGGAGGCGCGCTGGTAGACCAGCACCAGGGTGGGGTGGGGGCTGTCCGTCGTCATCTCAAGGTCCTTTGCCGTCACGATGTTTCCTGCCGGGCGCGCGTCCCGGCCGTTTCCCCGGTGGACTCCTCGTCCGCCGCCGCCCCGGTCGGGGCGCGCCCGGTCGCGGGGGCGCCGCCGATGGTGAGCCACACGCCGCCCGCGCACAGCAGGAGCAGCAGGAGCACGAGGGGTCCCGGCGCGGTCTCCCGGCCCAGGGCCCACTCGCCCAGTCGCACCAGGAACGGTACGGCGAGCGCGACGGCGGAGGTGAACAACGGCCCCTTGCGCCGGATGAGTTCGTGCGAGACGAGGAAGACGGGGGCGGTGAGGAGCACGCCGAGGGCGGCGATGCCGCCCCAGTCGGCCGCGGAGACTCCGCCGAGCGGGACGAACAGGGCGACCGCGAGACCCAGCATGACCGTGCCCGCGCCGGTGATGGCGGGCAGGGACGCGACCGGTGACAGGTCCGCCATGCGCCGCCGGTAGACGTAGCCGTACACCGCGTAGGTGAAGGTGCCGCCGAGTGCCAGCAGTCCCCCGCTCACCAGGGCGCCTCCGCCGGTCCCGGAGCCCCCGCCGTCGCCGGCGGAGGCGTCGGCCAGGGCGTATCCGACGGCCGCGACCACGGCGAGCACCGTGCCCAGGACCTTGCGCCGCGTGGACGGCTCGCGGAACGCGACGGCGCCGATCACGAAGGTGAGGCAGGGCAGCAGGGAGACGATCAGGCCGACCCGGGAGGCTCCGATGAAGCCGGTGCCGAGCAGGGTCCCGGAGTAGTACGCGAAGAAGCCGAGGAAGGCCAGCAGCGCGACGCTCCCGCCGCGGGCGGTCGCGGTCCGGGCCTCGGACCGCAGCCGCGGGTGCAGCAGGGCGACGACGGTGATGGCCGCGAAGCTGGCCGCCGTCCGCCCCGCCGCCACGAGCAGCGGCGGGGCGCCGTCGACCAGGTGGCCGGCCAGCAGCCAGCCGGCCGCCAGCAGGACGATCATCAGCACCGACAGGGCGGGCACCACGAGGGGCCCGCCCCGGCGGGTGCGCGGGGACGCTTCCGTCACCATTCCGCGCGCTCGAACTCCAGCGCGGGCATCCGGTCCAGGCCCTGCTTGGCCCGCAGCAGCACCCGCTGGTCCTCGGTGAAGGCGTACCGCTGCCGCGGCGCGCCGGCGGGCGCGGGCTCGGGGGCCGGCAGGTACCGGCGTACCAGCTCCCTGGCCGCCGTGCGGTACTCGTCGTCGGTCGTGACCTCCGCCTCCAGCTTCTCGACCGTGGTGACGAACTCCCGCAGCGCGTCGAGGGCCTTGGCCCGGTCGAAGCGGAGGAGGGCGCCGTCGGCCGGTGAGCCGGCCAGGGCGCCGTGCTCGCGCAGCCAGGAGTAGAGGAAGACCCCGGTGCCCGAGTCGAAGTTGCGGGTGGCGTCGTCCGCCTGCGGGTAGCGGAAGATCCGCTCCAGCAGGATCATGTCGGTCTGCTCGGCGGCGAACGGGACGACGTCGCCGTCCTGGCAGGCGAGGACGGTCTTGGCGTCGACCTTGATCTCCTCCAGCAGGCCGACGAACCAGTTCATCTTCAGCGAGATGTGCTCGTCGAACGGCCAGAGCCCCTGGTAGTGCATCGAGTCGTGCAGATAGCCCCAGATGGCGCGTGCCTCGAAGCACACGTCCGCGTCCAGACCCGTGGACGCCCGGGGCAGGGAGTCCGGCGTCAGGACGGCCTCCGCTCCGGTGAGCGCGTACGTCTCGTGGATCTTCCGCATCTTGTTGTAGAAGAACATGGCGTACGGCTGCTCGGTGATCTTGTCGTGAGCGGCCACGTTCTCCGGGAAGAACACCAGGCAGTTGCCCTGCCGGAAGCCCGCGCTGCCGGTGATCAGCACCAGGGATTGGCAGTTGTTCTTGGGGTGCGGGTACGACACGGCCAGCTCGGGCAGGGCGGCGGGCTCCTTGCGCAGCGCGAAGAAGCAGTCCAGCCGCTTGCCGACGGGCGGTGCGCTGTTGGTGCTCTGCAGCGGCGCGAGGAAGAAGACGGCCTCGCCGTCCTCGGGGACGCGCAGGGCGTCCCGCGAGCGGGCGAAGTGGGGCCGGGTGTCCAGGCCGGCCGCGAGCCAGTCGTCGACGTCGGCCGCAAGGGCGCTCGCCTGCTCGTCGCCGCCGCGCCGTCCGTACCAGGCGCACGCCTCGTCGCGGATGCGGCCGAGCAGCGCGCGGTCCGCCTCGGTGGCGTCGGGGACGGTTCCGTCGTCCGCCTGCCGTTCCCGGAAGCGGTCGACCATCGGGATGAGGGAGCCGGTCAGTTCGTCGGCGTCGGCCAGCAGGCCGGCCGGGACCGGAGCGGTCGCGAGGGTCACAGCGCGGCTCCCACCGGGACGGGCCGCTCGCTCTCGGCGTCGACCGCCAGCACCTGGTGGACGGTGAACACCATGGGCACGGCGCCGAAGTCCCGTACCACGCGCAGTCCGTGGTTCTCGGCCGCCACGATGGTGGTGATGCAGCCCTCGACGCGCCCCTCGGCGCAGTCGATGGCCGCCTGGGAGTTGCTCAGCACCTCCCGCACCTCCGCGCCGGCGGGGATGAGTCCCTTCGGGGCCGGGTGGGAGGCGACGGTCGCCGGCCGGGCCGTGCCGCTGGTGGCGAGCACCATGTTGTGCGTCGGCATGACGAAGCTGTCGATCATGTGCAGGCGGTGCAGGTTGCCGAAGACCAGCGTGTGCAGCGCGGGGTAGACCGCGCAGGCGACCAGCGCGTGCTCTCCGTCGTCCGGAACGGCGTCGAGCGCGGACTCGATCGACGCGTGCAGCTCCACCGTCCCCTCGATGCCTTCCCGACGGAGCCATTCGTGGGACGCGGCTTCCAGGTTGGTGCCGTGGGGACCGAGTGTGTGTAGGTGCCGGACGCGTTCCGACTGATTCTTCGCGGGCCTCATGGGCTCCCCCGTAACAAGCGGAAAATCAACGTCCTCATCAGGTGTCTCCTGTGAGGCTTGCGCAGGCAGGCAACCATGCCGCACGAGAATGATCAAGTGTTGCCTAACGCGATCTCGGATGGCGAGATTAGCGCCGTGAAGTGTCGTCTTTGCCTCAACTCGACTACAGAAGAGGGTGGTTGAGGTGCGCGTGTGTCCACCGCATTAGCCGACCTGACAAACTATCGGATCGCCGGTCTCGCCATGTGAAATCTGTCAGGTGAAGTCGGCCGAATCCCCTCCCCCGTGTGTTTTGATCTCCGGCGATCACTCCGTCGGTGACATACGGATATGACTTTGGGGGGCCGCTCTTGGTGGCAAACAAATCAGGCGGCGCAATCACCCGGAACTTCGACGAATGGCTCCATCTCGCCGGTCTCGACCGGCCCGGTCTGGCCGCGCTCGTCGCCGGCCTCGCCAACGCCCCGGACGTGGCGCACGAGCGGAGGGAGCTGGCGCGCGCGGCGATGGTGTGGCTGTGCGCCCCCACCGACGGCCGGATCCCGCTGCTCCTGCTCGACGTGCTGAAGGAGCACAGCCGCACGGTCAGCGAGGAGGCCCGGCGATCCGTCCTCCACGCGGGCCGGCTGAGCCGGGCCACCTCGGCCCTCGTCGCCCGCGCCACGGCGGACGAGCGCCCGGCCCCGGATCCCCGCGCGGACAACCTGACCAGCCGCGAGTACGACATCCTGCGGCTGATCGGCAGCGCCCGGACGAACCGTCAGATCGCCACGCTGCTGCGCATCTCCGAGAAGACGGTGAAGAACCACATCACCTCGCTGTTCGCCAAGCTCCAGGCGTCCGACCGCACCGAGGCCCTGGTCATCGGGCTGCGCCGGGGCCTGCTGTCGGTGGAGGACCGGCAGGGCGGACAGGACCGGCCGGGCGGGCAGGACCAGGGTCCCAGCGGGCCGGGCGGGAACGTCCTCGCCCTGGAGCCGAGAGCCGCCGACTGGGACTCCCGTCCCATGGCCGGCTGACGTGCCGGGTCACCACACTGGGACCCGTTCCGCGCAAGCCGACCAGGAGGGGGACCGCGTGGCCCAGGGGGAGCAGTACGTGGTCATGGTCAACGACGAACTGCAGTACGCGACCGTCCCGGTCACCTGGCCGGCCTCCCGCGGATGGCGCGCGGTCGGTCCCGCCGGCACCGCTGAGGAGTGCGCGGCCCGGGTCGACGCCCTGTGGACGGACATGCGTCCGCTGTCGCTGCGCCGCGCCATGGCGGACGACGCCGCCGCCCGGGAGGGGCGGTGACGCGGACCGCCGTACCGAAGCTCGCCGACACCGACCTCACCGACCCGGTGGTGCACGCGGAACGGGACCTGCGGCCGCTCTGGCGGCACCTGCGGCGCCACCGGCCCGTCGCGCACCACGCCACGCCGGACGGCCGGGGCTTCTGGGTCGTGACCCCCCACCAGCTGGTCGAGGAGGTCTGCGTCTCCGCCGAACGCTTCACCTCGGTCCGGGGCAACACGCTGGGCACGCTGCTCGCGGGCGGCGACCCGGCGGGCGGCGGCATGCTCGCCGTCTCGGACGGCCCCCGGCACCGGAGCGTCCACCGCGAGCTGATGCGGGCGTTCACCGCGCAGGCGCTCGCGCCGTACCGGGAACGGATCGTCGCGCGGATCGACGGCCTGGTCCGCGCGGCCGTGGCCCGCGGCGAGGCCGACTTCGCCCGGGAGGTCGCCCGGCCGATACCGATGGCCGCGGTCTGCGACATGCTGGGCGTGCCGGAGGGGGACCGGGAGGCGCTGTACGCGGACGCCAGCCACACCCTCGCCTCGGAGACCCCGGTCACCGACGACGTCTCCACCCGGCTGGCCCGCCAGGAGATCCTGCTGTACTTCGCGCGGCTGGTCCGCTCCCTGCGCGGGGAGCCCGGCGACGACCTCCTCGGCCTGCTGGTCCGGATGACCGAGAGCGAGATCGGGCTCACCGAGGACGAACTGCTCTACAACTGCTACAGCCTGCTCCTCGGCGGCGAGGAGACCACCCGCTACACCATGAGCGGCACCGTCCAGGCGCTCGCCGACCACCCCGACCAGTGGCGCCGGCTCGTCCGGGGCGAGGTCGCCCTCGACACGGCCGTCGAGGAGCTGCTGCGCTGGACGACGGCGCCGATGCACGTGGGCCGCACGGCGGTGCGCGACACGGAGCTGGGCGGCGTACGGATCGCCGAGGGCGACATCGTCACGGCCTGGATCAGCGCCGCCAACGACGACGAGACGACGTTCGACGAGCCGCGGCGGCTCGACCTGGGCCGCACGCCCAACCGTCACCTCGCCTTCCTGCGTGGACCGCACACCTGCCCGGGGGCCCGGCTGGTCCGGATCGAGATGACCGCCCTCCTGACGGCGCTCGTCACCCACGCCGACGGCTGGGAGATCACCGGGAGGGCCGTCCCGGTCTACTCGACCTTCATGCAGGGGCTGAGCAGCCTGCCGGTACGGTTCGTGCCGCGCGTCGGCCCGCGCCCCCGGCCCCCGAAGCACGCCGACGACGCGGAGTGAGAGCCCCATGACGACAGACAGCCCGCTGCTGCACGAGCGGTTCGCGGCGGTGGCCGCGGCCCACCCCGACGCGCCGTCGGTCACCTGCGGGGACCGGACCCTCACCTACGCCGAGCTGCGCCGGCGGGTGGAGCGGCGCGCCGCGTGGCTGCGCTCGCTCGGCGCGGGCCCCGAGCAGATCATCGGAGTCCACCTGGACCGGGGCATCGAGGCCGTGGTCTCGATGCTGGCCGTGGTGGAGGCGGGGGCCGCGTATCTGCCGCTGCCGCTGGACTACCCCGAGGCCCGGCTGACGCTGATGGCCGGGCAGTGCGCGGTGCGACTCGTGCTGAGCAGCGCCGACGGACCGGACACCCCTTTCACCGACCCGGTACGCACCCTGCTCGTCGAGGACGAGCCCGCCGAGCCCGCCGGGCCGTCCGCCGCGTCCGCGGCGCCGCGCCCGCACCCCGACAACCTGGCGTACGTCGTCTACACCTCGGGCAGCACCGGCACCCCCAAGGGCGTGGGCGTGACGCACCGCGGCGCCGTCAACCTCGTCGACCCGCGGCAGACCTACGTCGACTTCGGCCCCGGCGAGTCCTTCCTCCAACTCGCCCCGCTCGCCTTCGACGTGGCCGCCTTCGAGATCTGGGGAGCCCTCGCCTCCGGCGGGCGGCTGGTCGTCGCCGCCCCCTCGTACCAGGCCATCGAGGAGCTGCCCGACCTGCTGGTCCGGGAGCGGATCACCACCGCGCTGATCACGACCACGCTCTTCCACGTGCTGTGGGACGCCCGCCCCGACGCCTTCGACAGCGTGCGCCGCCTGATCGTCGGGGGCAGCGTCATGTCCATGGACCGGGCCCGCGCCTTCACCGCCCGGCACGCCGCACGCGGCGCGGACCACCTGCTCATCAACGGGTACGGCCCCTCGGAGGCCACGACCTGCGTCAGCGCCCACGCCATGGGCCCCATCCCCGACGACGAGACCAACCCGCCGCTCGGCACTCCGCTCGACGGCGTCACGCTGCGGCTGCTCGACGAACACGGCCGCGAGGTCGGCCCGGGCGGCGAAGGCCAGATCCACACGGGAGGCGTGGCCGTCACCCGCGGCTATCTGGGCCGCCCCGGCGCGACGAGCCTGCGCTTCCTGCCCGACCCGTACGCGGACGAGCCCGGCGCCCGGATGTACGCGACCGGGGACCGCGGCCGCATGCGCGCCGACGGCCTCATCGAGTACCTGGGGCGCTTCGACGACCAGGTGAAGGTCCGCGGCCACCGGGTGGAACTGGGCGAGGTGGAAGCGGCCGTCAACAGCCATCCGGACGTACGGGACGCCTGCGTGGTCCTGGTCCGGGAGGACTCCGGCGCCGAGCGTCTGGTCGCCCACCTCGTCCCGGCCGGCCCGCTCGGCGAGCCCGGCCGGCGCGCCTCCCTGGCCGCGCACCTCGCCCGGCTCCTCCCGGAGTACATGCGGCCCGGCGGCTACGTCGAGCACGACGTCCTGCCCCGGGGGCTGCACGGCAAGGTGGACCGGGAGGCCCTGGTCCGCCTCGGCCACGCGCCGGCCACGCCGGACGGGGAGCACAACGAGCCCGCCTCGTGGGTCGAGTCCGCCATGGCCGAGGTCTGGAGCGAGCTGCTCGGCGTGGCGCAGGTCTCGCGCGACGACGACTTCTTCCAGCTCGGCGGAGACTCCCTGCTCGCGGTGAAGGCGGTGATGCGCGCCGAGGACCACGGGCTGCCGCTGACCCTGACGCTCGTCCTCACCCGTCCCGTGCTCGGCGACCTGTGCGCGGAGCTGGAGAAGAGGCTCGCCGACGGCCCGGGCCCGGGGCGTGGACCGCACACCGGCTGAGGCTCCCGTGACACGGCTGCGGCGCACACTGGGACTGCGGGAGGCCCTCGCGATCGGCATCGGGGGCACCGTCGGCGGCGGCATCTTCACCCTGGTCAAGGTCGCCGCGGACACCGCGGGCCCCGCCGCGCTCGTCGCCTTCGTCCTGGCGGCCGCCGTCTCCGTGCTGATCGCCCTCCCGTACGCCGAACTGGCCTGCCGGCTGCCCGTGGCCGGCGGCGGCTACGCCTTCGCGCGCGAAGTCCTCGGCGAACGCTGGGGATTCGCCATGGGCTGGATCTACTGGGGCGGCTATCTGATCGCCTCGGGCTACATCACCATCGGCTTCGGCGAATACCTGCACGCCGCCACGGGACTGCCCGCGCCCCTCGGCGCGGTCGGCCTGGTGGCGCTGTGCACGGGGATCAACCTGCTCGGCGCCCGCCTCGCCGGATGGGCCCAGACAGGGGTGCTGCTCGTGGCGGTCGGCGGCTTCACGGCCTTCGCCCTGTGGGGACTCGGCGAGGTCGGCACCGCGACCCTCACGCCGTTCGCCCCCCAGGGCGTGTCCGGGATCCTGCTGGCCACCCCGGTGGTCTTCCTGGCCTTCGGCGGCTTCGACATGGTGGCCGCGGCGGGCGAGGAGATCCGGCGCCCGGAGCGCAATCTGCCGCTGGCGATCCTGCTGACCCTCGCCGTCGTGCTCGCGCTGTACCTCCTGGTCGCCCTGGTCGCCTTCGGCACCACCCCGACCCGGGTGCTCGGGTCCTCGGCCTCACCGCTGGCGGACGTGGCCCGCGGCTTCGGCGGCGAGCCGGCCCGGTGGACGATGCTCGGCTGCGCCCTGCTCACCCTCGCGGCGGCCGGCAACGCCCTCCTCATGGTGACCTCCAGGGCCCTGTTCGCCATGGCGCGGGACGGGCTGCTGCCCCGCCGCCTCGCGGCCGTCGGGCCGCGCTCCGGCGCACCGCGCGCGGCGGTCGCCGTCGACGGCGCGCTGCTCGCCGCCGTCGCCCTCACCGGCAGCGTCTCGCTGGCGGCGACGGCCGGCGGATTCCTGTACGTCCTGCACTTCCTGCCGCCGCTCCTCGCGCTGGTGCGGCTGAGACGCGATCCGACGGCCCCCGCGCCCGCGTTCCGCACCCCCGCGCCCCGGGTGCTGCTGCCGCTCGCCTTCCTCGCCGTCGTCGGCATGCTGGCGGCGACCGGGCCGCGCGGGGCCACCGCCGGTCTGGTGTGGCTCGCGCTCGGAGCCTGCGTGTACGGGGCGCGCCGCGCCCTGGCCGGCCGGGACCAAGGTCCCGGCCGGGGCGACCGCGCGCGCCCGACTCCCCCCGGCGGCGGGGCGGCAGGGACCTGAGTCCCATGGCACCGCCGACGCCCCGTCACCAGACTTGACGGTGCGGCGCTCCGACGCCCACGAGGCCGGAGCCGCGCCCCCTCACCCCACCCATCACAGCGGGCGTCGGCCCGCGCAGCTGTCAGGAGGCAGTGGAGTGCTCGAAGCGGTCCCGGAAGCAGCCACTCCACCCCTCGGACTTCCGCCCCTGGTCCGGATGCTGGCCGAGCACGCGACCCGGCGCCCCGGGCACGTGGCGGTCCAGGACGCGACCGGCGCCGTGAGCTACGCCGACCTGTGGGCCCGGTCGGCCGCGCTCGCGGACCGACTGCGCTCCGCCCGGGTGGCGCGGGGGGACGTCGTCGCGGTCTGCCTGGAGCGCTCCGCCGACACCGTGACGGCCTGCGCCGGGGTGCTCGCGGCGGGTGCCGCGTATCTGCTCCTCGACCCGGACCAGCCGCCCGGGCGGGTACGGGAGCTGCTGGCGCGGAGCTCGGCGACGGCCCTGGTGAGCCGGCCGGAGCACGTGCGGCGGCTGGGCCTGGAGACGTACGACCCCGTGGACGTCGAGGCGTTCCGTGACGTCGTCGGCTCCGACGCCGCCCCGCCCGCCGCCGTGGGGACGCCGGACGGCCCCGACTCCCCCGCGGACGAGGACGACTCGCTCGCCTATGTGAACTTCACCTCGGGATCGTCCGGCCGCCCCAAGGGCGTGCTGATCGGCCACCGCGGTCTGCGCAACCTCGTCGACTGGTACCGGGAGCGCTACCGGGTCGGGCCCGGCGACCGGACGACCCAGCTCGCCCGGCCCACGTTCGACGCGTTCGTCCTGGAGACCTGGACGGCGCTGGCGGCCGGCGCCTCCCTGCACATCGTGCCGTCCGAGGCGATCACCGATCCCGAACGCCTGCGGGACTGGTTCCGCGCCGAGGGGATCACCGTCGCGTTCGCCCCCACCGCCCTGGCGGAACAGCTCCTCGCCCTGGAGTGGCCCCGTGCGGAGGAGGGCTGCGCGCTGCGGGACCTCCTGGTCGGCGGCGACCGGCTGACCCGCCGGCCGCCGGCCTCGCTGCCCTTCCGGGTGCACAACAACTACGGCCCGACGGAGAACACCGTCGTCGCCACCGTCGGCCTCGTCGAACCGGAGCCGCACCCCGGTCCGCCGTCCATCGGCAGGCCGCTCCCGGGGGTCACCGCGCACGTCCTGGACGCCGCGGGAGCACCCGTCGCCGACGGCGAGCCCGGACGGCTCCATCTCGGCGGCGTGGGGGTGGCCCTCGGCTGTCTGGACGACGAGGACGCCTCCCGCTTCACGCCCGACCCCTGGGCCGCGGCTCCCGGCGGGCGCCTGTACGACACCGGCGACCGGGTCGTCCGCGACCCCGACGGCCGGCTCCACTACCTGGGCCGCGAGGACGACCAGGTGCAGATCCGCGGCTTCCGCGTCGAACCCGCCGAGGTCGAGGCGGCGCTGCGCGCCGACGAGGCGGTCGACTCGGCCGTGGTGGTCGCCACGACCGGGTCGGAGCCCCGGCTGATCGCGTACGCCGTCCTGCGCGACGCCGCCGCGGACCCGCGGGAGATCCGCGCCCGGCTGGCGGACCGGCTGCCCGACTACCTGGTACCGGCCCTGGTCACCCCCGTGGCCGCGTTCCCGCTGACCTCCCGGGGCAAGGTGGACCGCGCGGCGCTCGCCGCACGGCCGGTGAGCACCGGCGCCGAGCGGGCCGAGCGGCCCGAGGCCGGTCCGCTGTCGCTGCTCGCCACGCTCTGGGCCGAGGTGCTCGGCGTGCCGTCGGTCGCCCCCGACGACGACTTCTTCGAGATCGGCGGCGACTCGCTGCGGCTCATCCGGCTCGTCGGCAAGGCCCGCCGTGAGGGCCTGAAGATCGACGCCGAGGACGTGTACACCCACCCCGTCCTGTCCGACCTGGCCCGTGCCCTCTCCCCGGCACGGCCTGGCGCACAGGGCACACCTGCTTCCGCGGAGGATTCCCCCCGGTGAACACCGCCACCCGTACAGCCAAGGTGACGTTCGTCGAGCTGTCGGTCTACGAGAACACGGTCCCCCTCGTCTCCGGATACCTCCAGGCGTACGCGGCCCAGGACCGTGCCGTCGCCGAGGCGTGCGACTTCTCCTTCTTCGCGCGCGGGCTGTCCGAGGACCCGGACGCGCTCCTCGCCGACCTGCTGGCGTCCGACAGCGACGTGTACGCGTTCAGCTGCTACATCTGGAACGCCGGCCTGGTGCGCCGGCTGCTCGCCGGACTCCTGGAGCACCGCCCGGACGCCTGGTTCATCCTGGGCGGCGCCCAGGTCATCAACCACGGCGAGCAGTACATCCCGGCCGGGGCGCGCCGCGTCGTCGTCTGCAACGGCGAGGGCGAGCAGCCGTTCTACGAGTTCCTCCGCCAGATCCTGCTCCCGGAACCGGATCTCGCCGAGGTGTCCGGGGTGAGCTACCGCGCTCCGGACGGGGAGCTCGTCACCAACGACAAGCCGCCCCGGATGAAGACCCTGGACGACGTGCCGTCGCCGTTCACGACCGGCCTCTTCGACGGCGGCGAGTACACCTTCACCGTCCTGGAGACCAACCGCGGGTGCCCCTTCCACTGCGGCTTCTGCTTCTGGGGCGCGGCCACCAACTCCAAGGTGAACAAGTTCGAGGAGGAGCGGGTCCTCGGCGACATCCGGTGGATCGCCGAGCACGGGGTGTCGAGCGTCTTCATCGCGGACGCCAACTGGGGGCTCTCGCCGCGGGACGTGGAGCTGAGCCGCCACATCGTGCGCTGCAAGGAGGAGTTCGGCTTCCCCACGTCGCTGGTGATCGCGGCGGCGAAGAACCGCCCCGAGCGGGTCGCGGAGATCACCGAGATCCTGGTCGGCGGCGGTCTGGTGACCAGTCAGCCGATCTCGCTGCAGACGGTGAACTCCGAGGCGCTGGAGCTCATCGACCGGAAGAACATCCGCGAGTCCACGTACACCGACCTCCAGGCGAAGCTGAACGCGAAGGGCATCAGCTCCTTCATCGAGCTGATCTGGCCGCTGCCCGGCGAGACCCTGGAGACCTTCAGGGAGGGCGTGGCCCGGCTGTGCCGGCTGGAGGCCGACACCCTCACGGTCTACCCCCAGCTCCTGCTGCACAACACGGCGCTGTACGACCAGCGGGAGATCCTCGGCATCGAGACGGAGCGGGCCCCCGACCCGGTCGCCGAGGCGGACGTGGTGGTGGCCACCAAGTGGGTGACCCGCGAGGAGTGCGCGGCGGGGACCTGGTTCTACTACCTGGTGCAGAGCCTCTACAACGCCCGGGGCGCCTACTGGCTGGCACGCCATCTCGACCGGTCGGGCACCCAGTCGTACGAGGACTTCTTCTCGGCGGCGACCGAGCACTGGCAGCGCTCGGAGAACGGGCTGAGCCGGTTCGTGGCCGAATCGGTGTCGACGGACGACCACTACGACCTGCTGAACATCGGCAAGGCGGCCCATCTGGTGCTGCACTCGCACCGGGAGGAGTTCGACCGGCTGCTGGTCGACTTCGCCCGGAGCCAGCCTTGGTGGTCGGACCCGAAGGCGCGGCTCGCCCTCGACCTGGACCTGGTCGCGCGGCCGTACATCTACCGCGAGGCGGTGCGGGCACCCGGTGTCCCGCTCAGCGAGGCGCGGGTGGTGGAGGTCACCGACACCTCGCTGACGATCGCCCTGCCGGAGGCGGGCCGGGAGCTGCCGGCGGAGCTCGGGCTGCTGCCGGCCGGGGCGGGCCCGGCCGAGGGGCTGCACTTCGAGCACCCGGCGTACGGCAAGATGCCGGTCCCGCGCCGGCGCACGATGGAGCAGAACGCCGGCTACTGCCATGTGATGATCCAGCGGCTGCGCACGCTGCTGCCCGTCTGCCGGGTCACCGGTGAGGGAGGGGACGGCGGTGCGGCGTGACATCTTCGGCCCGGACCACGAGGCGTTCCGCCGGACGGTCCGGGAGTTCGTCGCGCGGGAGATCACTCCGCACCTGGCGGCCTGGGAGGAGGCCGGGGTCGTCGACCGGTCCGCCTGGCTGGCCGCCGGCCGGCAGGGGCTGCTCGCCCCGGACATGGACGCCGAGCACGGCGGCGGCGGGGTCGACGACTACCTCTACCACGTGGTCCGCACCGAGGAGCTGGCCCGGGCCGGCACGCTCAGCCCGGCGTTCAACCTGCACAGCGAGGTGGCGGGCGGGTACTTCGCACAGCTCGCCACGGACGCGCAGAAGGCGCGCTGGCTCCCCGGCTTCTGCTCGGGAGAGCTGATCGCGACCGTCGCCATCAGCGAACCGGAGGCGGGCAGTGACGTCGCCGCGATCCGTACGACCCTGACGGAGGCGGCGGACGGCTCCTTCCGCCTCTCGGGCCGGAAGAGCTTCGTCACACACGGCCTGCTGGCCGGTCTGGTCATCGTCGCGGCGCTCGATCCGGCCGTACGGAAGCCGGACGGGCGGCCCGCCGCGACGCTCGTCGTGCTCCGGCCGCCGGCCCCCGGACTCGCCGTCGGCCGCCCCATGGACAAGATCGGGATCCATTCGCTCGACACCGTCGAGCTGTCCTTCGACGGGGTCCGCGTCGAGGCGTCGGACATCCTCGGCCGCCGCGGCCTGGGCTTCCTCTACCTGATGCAGAACCTTCCCCGGGAGCGCCTGTCCATCGCCGTCACCTCGCTGGCGCTGGCCGAACGGGTCTTCGAGGAGACCCTGAGGTACTGCGGGGACCGGGAGGCGTTCGGCCGACCCATCGGGCAGTTCCAGCACAACCGCTTCCAACTCGCCGAGATGGCCACCGCGTTGCGCGTGGCTCGGGCCTTCACCGACCGCTGTGTGCTGGAGCACGGCCGCGGCGAACTGGAGGTGGACGAGGCGTCCATGGCCAAGTGGTGGAACTCCGAGCTGTGCAACGACGTCATCGGGCGCTGTCTGCAACTGCACGGGGGCTACGGCTTCAGCTCCGAGTCGCTCGTCGGCCGGGCCTACACACAGGCCAGGGTCCAGACGATCTACGGCGGCACCACGGAGATCATGAAAGAGATCATCGGCCAGTCGCTGCCCCTCTGAGGGCCGGGCCACGTCAGGAGTCAGCTGTGCTCACCGTCGACGCCACCACCGTCCGCGGGCTCTATCCGATGGCCCGGGCCGTCGAGGACATGCGCCGCGCCTTCACCCAGTTCAGTTCCGGCCGGGTCCGCCAGCCGCAGCGCACGCTCACGCCGGGCGACGCCGAGGGCGAGGTCCTCGCGACGATGCCCGCCCACGTTCCGCTGGGGCCCGGCCCCGGCCCGGGCGCGTTCGGGCTGAAGGTGATCGCCGTACAGCCGGGGAACATCGCCCGGGGACTCGATCCGCACGTCGGGGTCGTGCTGCTCCTCGACCCCGACACGTGCGAGCCCCTGGCCATGGTCGACGCCACGGTGATCACCGAGATCCGTACGGCGGCCGCCTCGGCGGTGGCCACCGACCTGCTCGCCCTGCCGGACGCGGAGGTGATCGCCGTGCTCGGCACGGGCGCCCAGGCGCGCTCGCACATCGAGGCGGTGTCCCTGGTGCGGCCGCCCCGGGAGATCCGGGTGTGGGGCCGCACCGGCGCGCACGCCCGGGCGCTGGCCGCCGAGTTCGCGGGCCGGCTGCCGGTCCGCGCGGTGTCCTCGGTGCCCGAGGCGGTCGCCGGGGCCGACGTGATCTGCACGGTCACCTCCAGCGCGGAGCCGGTCCTGGACGCGCTGGACGTACGGCCCGGAGCGCACGTCAACGCCGTCGGCGCGGTGTTCTCCGGCCGGCGCGAACTGACCTCCGAACTCGTCGCCGCGGCTACGGTGCTGACGGACAGCCGGCAGTCCGCGCTCGTCGAGGCGGGAGATCTGCTGTTCCCCATGGGAGAAGGCCGCTTCGGCGCGGAACACGTGCGCGGCGAGATCGGCGAGGTGCTCCTCGGCCGGTGCGCCGGGCGCACCGCGACGGAGGAGATCACGGTCTTCGAGTCGCTCGGGCTCGCGGTCCAGGACGTCGTCGCCGCCCGCAGCGTGTACGAGCGTGCCGCGGCGGAGGGCCTGGGCACCCGGGTCCGCCTCACGGGCACGGAACACGAAGGGACGGAACGATGAGCGAGACGAAGAGGCCGGGCGCGCGCCCCACCCCCTGGCTGGTGTGCCGGCACCGGCGCCCGGGGGCGCCGGTACGGCTCTACTGCTTCCCGCACAGCGGCGGTTCGCCGGGCGAGTACGTGCGCTGGGCCGACGACCTGCCGGACGTCGAGGTGCTCGGCGTCCAGCTGCCCGGACGCGGATCCCGGCTGATGGACGAACCGCTGACGTCCCTGCCGGACGTGCTGGACCGGCTGCTGGACAGCGCGGTCTTCGAGCCGCCGTTCGCCTTCTTCGGCCACAGCATGGGAGGGCTCACGGCGTACGAGACGGCCCGCCGCCTGGCCGAACTCGGCCTTCCTCAGCCGCGGTTCGTCATGACGTCGGCCTGCACCCCGCCCGGACACCCCCGGGACAACGGGCTGCGCGCGCTCCCGGACGCGGAACTCCTCGCCGCCGTCGACGGCCGGTTCGGCGGCGGACTGCCTCCGGACCTCGGCGAGGACGCCGCCCTCCGCGACCTGATCATGCGGTCCATGCGCGCCGACATCACCCTGTCGGAGACGTACGTACCGCTGCCCGGCCCGTCCTGGAGCGGCCCGCTCCACGCGGTCGGCGGACGCCAGGACCTCCCGGAGGAGGTCCTGGCCCGCTGGAAGGAGTTCACGCCCGGCCCGTTCTCACTGACGATGCTGCCCGGCGGTCACTTCTACTTCAGGGACCCGGCGCAGCGGCGCTCGCTCCTCAGCCACCTGGCCGGACTGCTGGCCGAAGCGCGGGAATGATCTCGGCGCCGTAGGCGTCGATGGTGCCCTCGCGGTCGTCGTGCATGGCGTAGACGGCGAACTGGTCGACGCCGAGGTCCTTGAGCCGGCGGAGCTTGTCGATGTGGGCCTCGGCGGGGCCGAGGAGGCAGAAGCGGTCGACGATCTCGTCGGGGACGAACGCGGTGTCGGGGTTGTCGGCGCGGCCGTGGTGGGAGTAGTCGTACCCCTGGCGGTCCTTGATGTAGGCCGTGAGCTCCTCGGGGACCATCGAGGAGTGCTCGCCGTACTTGGCGACCAGGTCGGCGACGTGGTTGCCGACCATGCCGCCGAACCAGCGGCACTGGTCGCGGGCGTGGGCCAGGTCGTCGCCGACGTAGGCCGGGGCGGCGACGCAGACGGTGAGGGCGTCGGGGTCACGGCCGGCGTCGGTGGCCGCCTGCCGGACGGCCTTGACCATCCACTCGGTGAGGAAGGGGTCGGCGAGCTGGAGGATGAAGCCGTCGGCCTTCTGCCCGGCCAGCGCGAGCGCCTTGGGCCCGTACGCGGCCATCCAGACGGGCAGCTTGCCGTTCTTGATCCAGGGGATGCGGATCGGGTTGCCGTCGACCTCCGCCTCGCGGCCTTCGGCCAGGTCGCGGATGACCTCGATGGCCTCGCCCAGGCGCGCGAGGGTGTTGGGCCTGCGGCCGGCGACGCGCATGGCCGAGTCGCCGCGGCCGATGCCGCAGACGGTGCGGTTGCCGTACATGTCGTTGAGGGTGGCGAAGGTGGAGGCCGTCACCTCCCACGTCCGCGTCCCCGGATTCGTCACCATGGGTCCGACGTGGAGCTTGGTGGTGTGTTCGAGGATCTGGCTGTAGATGACGAAGGGTTCCTGCCACAGCACGGCGGAGTCGAAGGTCCAGCCGTAGCGGAAGCCGTTGCGTTCCGCCCGGCGCATCAGGCCGACGACCTGCGACGCGGGCGGGTCGGTCTGCAGGACGAGTCCGAAGTCCACGGGGCGGCCTCCTAGTTCAGGTACTGGCAGGTGGAGCGGGGGATGAAGGCGCCGTGGCCGGCGTGGCCGACGTACTTGCGCTGGTCGATGACGGGCTCGCCGCGCGAGAGGACGGTCTCGACCTGGCCGGTCACCGTCTTCCCCTCGTACGCCGAGTAGTCGACGTTCATGTGGTGGGTCTCCGCCGACAGGGTCTGGGTGGTGTGCGGGTCGTAGATGACGACGTCCGCGTCCGCGCCGGGCGCGATCGTGCCCTTCTGCGGGTAGAGGCCGAACATCCTCGCCGGGGTCGCGCAGGCGATCTCGATCCAGCGGCGGCGCGAGATGTGCCCGTCGACCACCGCCTGGTGGAGGAGGTCCATGCGGTTCTCCACCCCCGGCAGGCCGTTGGGGATCTTCGAGAAGTCGCCCCGGCCCAGCTCCTTCTGGCCCACGAAGCAGAACGGGCAGTGGTCGGTGGAGACCACCTGGAGGTCGTTCGTCCGCAGCCCGCGCCACAGCGCCGCCTGGTGTTCCTTCGGGCGCAGCGGCGTGCTGCACACGTACTTGGCGCCCTCGAAGTCCGGCTCCGCCAGGTTGTCCGTGGACAGGAAGAGGTACTGCGGGCAGGTCTCGCCGAAGACCGGAAGCCCCATGTCCCGCGCCGCCGCCAGCTCCGCCACCGCCTCCTGCGCCGACACGTGCACCACGTACAGCGGCGCGCCGGCGACCCGGGACAGCTGGATCGCCCGGTGGGTGGCCTCCGCCTCCAGGAGCGCCTTGCGGACCTCCCCGTGGTAGCGGGGGTCGGTCTCGCCCCGGGCCAGGGCCTGCTCGACCAGGACGTCGATCGCGATGCCGTTCTCCGCGTGCATCATGATCAGCCCGCCGGTCCCTGCGGCCACCTGCATGGCCCGCAGGATCTGTCCGTCGTCCGAGTAGAAGACGCCCGGGTAGGCCATGAAGAGCTTGAAGGAGGTGATGCCCTCCTGGATGAGGAGGGGCATCTCCCGCAGGGTGGCCGGCGTGACGTCCGACATGATCATGTGGAAGGCGTAGTCGATCGCGCAGTTGCCGTCGGCCTTGGCGTACCAGGCGTCCAGGCCCTCGCGGAGGGGGCGGCCGACGGACTGGACGGCGAAGTCGACGAGGGTGGTGGTGCCGCCCCAGGCGGCGGCGCGGGTGCCGGTCTCGAAGGTGTCGGAGGCGAAGGTGCCGCCGAAGGGCAGTTCCATGTGGGTGTGGGCGTCGACGCCGCCCGGGATGACGTAGCGGTCGGTGGCGTCCAGGACGCGGTCGGCGGTCCAGCCGGCCGCCGCGTCGGAGCCGTGGGCGGCGAGCGCGGCGATGCGGCCGTCCTCGATGAGGACGTCGGCGTGGAGTTCGTCGGAGGCGGTGACGACCAGGCCGCCCCGGATGAGGGTTCGGGTGCTCACGGGACTTCTCCCCTGCGAACTAGAGGGATCGGAGGGCCTGTTCGAGGATCGCCGCGCCCTCCTCGGCCTCGGCGACGGTGAGGGAGAGCGGGGGCGCGACGCGCAGGGCGCTGGTGTCGTGGCCGCCGCCCTTGCCGATGAGGAGGCCGCCCTCTCGGGCCGCCTCCAGGACGGCGGAGGCGGCTTCGGGCGCCGCGTGTCCGCTGACCGGGTCGGCGAGCTCGATGCCGATCATGAGACCGCGGCCGCGGACCTCGCGGACCGTGTCGACGCCCGCGGCGGCGGCCCGGATCCGCTCGATGAGCAGGCCGCCGACCCGGCGGGCGTTGCCCTGCAGGTCGTGGTCGAGGAGGTAGCCGAGGTTGGCGAGGCCGGCGGCCATCGTGACGGGTGAACCGCCGAAGGTGGAGATGGAGTTGGCGTCGAGACAGTTCATGATCTCGGCGCGGGCGACCACGCCGCCGATCGCCATGCCGTTGCCGATGCCCTTGGCGAAGGTGAGCAGGTCGGGCGGTCCGGCCTGGGCGTGCGCCTGCCAGCCCCAGAAGTGGTCGCCGGTGCGACCCCAGCCGGTCTGCACCTCGTCGGAGATCCAGAGGATGCCGTGCCGGTCGAGGACGCGGCGGAAGGCGGCGTAGAGGCCGTCGGGCGGGGAGGTGAAGCCGCCGACGCCCTGGACGGGTTCGGCGATCAGGGCGGCCACCCCCGAGCGGGTCTGGCCGAGCAGGTCCTCCAGGTCGGCGACGGCGGCCTCGGTGAACCGCTCGTCGGTGAGCCCGGCGAAGGGGCCCCGGGTGCGGACCGCGCCGTGCACGTACAGGGTCTGGAGCGGCGAGAGGCCGGTGGGCGACCAGGCGCGGTTGCCGGTGACGCCGACGGTGGAGAAGGAGCGGCCGTGGTAGCTGTTGCGCATCGCCAGGATCTGGTTCGAGCGGCGGTACGTGGTGGCGAGCAGCAGGGCCGCGTCGTTGGCCTCGGTGCCGGAGGTGGTGAAGAAGACGCGGGCGTCGGGGATGCCGGAGAGGGTGGCGATCCGCTCGGCGAGCTCCACCATCGGCCGGTTGAGGTAGAGCGTGGAGGAGTGGACGATCCGGCCGGCCTGCTCGGCGACCGCCTTGGTGACCTCGGGGAGGGCGTGGGCGGTCATGGTGGTGAGGATGCCGCCGAAGAAGTCCAGGTAGCGGCGGCCGTCGGCGTCCCAGACGTGCCGGCCCTCGCCGTGGGTGATCTCGATCGGCCGGTCGTAGTAGAGCGCCAGCCAGTCGGGGAGGACGGCACGGTGGCGGGCGTACAGGCTGTTCACGGCTGGACCAGCCCGTCGTACGCGTCGGGTCGGCGGTCCCGGTAGAAGGCCCACTGCTGCCGGACCTCCTCGATGAGTCCGAAGTCCAGGTCGCGGACGACGAGCTCCTCCTCCTTGTCGGAGGCGACGTCGCCGACGAACCGGCCGCGCGGGTCGACGAAGTAGCTGGTGCCGTAGAAGTCGTTGTCGCCGTACTCCTCGACGCCGACGCGGTTGATGGCGGCGACGAAGTACTCGTTGGCGACGGCGGCGGCGGGCTGTTCCAGCTGCCACAGGTAGGAGGAGAGGCCGCGGTGGGTGGCCGACGGGTTGTAGACCAACTGGGCGCCGTTGAGGCCGAGTTGGCGCCAGCCCTCGGGGAAGTGGCGGTCGTAGCAGATGTAGACGCCGACCTTGCCGACGGCGGTGTCGAAGACCGGCCAGCCGGCGTTCCCCGGGCGGAAGTAGTACTTCTCCCAGAACCCCTTGACCTGCGGGATGTGGTGCTTGCGGTACTTGCCGAGGTAGCTGCCGTCGGCGTCGATGACGGCCGCGGTGTTGTAGTAGAAGCCCTCGGACTCCACCTCGAAGACCGGGACGACGATCACCATGCCGGTCTCGCGGGCGAGCTCCCGCATCCGCGTGACGGTGGGGCCGTCCGGCACGGGCTCGGCCCAGCGGTAGTGCTCGGGCTCCTGGACCTGGCAGAAGTAGGGGGCGTTGAACACCTCCTGGAACCCGATCACCTGGGCGCCCTGGCGGGCCGCCTCGCGGGCGTGCTCCTCATGCTTGGCGATCATGGACTCGGTGTCGCCGGTCCAGGTCGCCTGGACGAGGGCGGCGCGTACGACGGTCATGAGCTGCTCCTTCGGCACGGCGTCAGAGAGCCTCTACGCCCGTAGACACGATGCGTAGGAGGAGAACGTAAGCCCCGTCACACCGCGGAGCAAGACTGCCGCCCGGAAGCAGCACAGTCGATCATGTTTCATACCGGAGTGGTCCACACCGGGCACGTACCGACACGTGCCGACTGCTCCCCGCTCGTACGGTTCCGCTGCCGGAACCCTCGCCCCGGCTCAGGCGCCGAAGACGCCGGCGACCCGCAGCGCGTGCCGCAGGGCGCGGTCGACGGCGGGCGACAGGCCGCGGGCGGCCGCGCCCAGCCGGGGCAGGAGCAGCGCGGGGTCCACGGCCGCGAGCCGGGCCGCCTCCTCGGGGGTGCGGACCCGGATGAAGGCGGTGAGCAGCGCGTGCGCCTCGCGGTCGTGGCCCTCGGCGACCAGGGCGGCGACGGCTCCGGCCAGCTCCTCGACGGGCCGGGCGACCCCCTGCCGCAGCAGTTGTTCGCAGTCGTCGGCGCGGCCGGCGTCGGCGAGCGCCCCGGCGACGGCGGCGAGCCGGGCGGGCGGCAGCGAGGCGGCCTCCCAGAGCAGGGTGTCCCAGTCGGCGCCGAACCCGGCGCGGTGGAGCTCCCCGGCGAGCGCGGGCAGCCGGCCGGGCGGCCCGCCGAGCGCCTCGCAGAGCAGTTCGTGCGCCTGGCCGGTCCGGCCCTGGGCGCGCAGCCGCTGGAGGGCGTAGACGGCGTTGGCGGCGGCACGGGCGGCTTCCGCGGCCTCGTCCGGGGGCGCGGCGGCACCGCCGGCCGCGGGCGCGGCCAGGCCACCGCCCCGGGACCCGCCGGCGGGACGCGAGGCGCCCCGGGTCCGGAACCGGGCACCGCGCGGCTCCGCACCGCCGGCGGGCAGGCCGGGTACGACGGCGGGCGCGGGCCCTTCGGTGGCGTCGGCGTCCGTCCAGGCGTACCGGGCGCCACGGGGCCGGGCCCGCGCCGGCGCGGGGGCGGCCGCGGCGGCCGGCGGCGGGGCGGCGTGGAGCCGGTCGAGGCGGTCGGTGAGGTCGACGATCCGGGCGGTGGCGCGGGCGTGGTCGTCGCGGGTCCAGGCGAGGTCGTGCGCGAGCCGGGCGGCCTCCTCGGGGCCCGCGGTGCGGATCCACTCGCCCAGCTCCCGGACGCGGGTCTCGGCGTGCCGGCGTTCGCGTTCCATCAGCTCGCGGCGGGTGGTCAGCGCCTCGGCGCCGCCGGGTCTGCGGTCGTGGGCGGCGGCGGCCGCGGCGTACAGCTCCCGCCCGTGCTCCGGCGCCTCGCCGACGTCCTGGAGGAGGGACTCGACGACGTCCCAGGGCGGCAGTTCTGCGCCGTCGAGGCAGGCGCCCAGCCCGTCCGGGTCCCGTTCGGCGAAGACGGCCCACCAGCCGCCGGCCTGCTCGGCGCGGGCCGTGAGCCCGCCCAGCCATCGGGTGAACTCCGCCATCTCCGACGGAGTGTGAGTGACCGTCATGCGCGCACCTGCCCTGCGGTAGAGGGGGACCTTCCGGTCCGCCGCAGGGCATTGCACCGCAGTCGTGTTACGGGACGGCTACGGACCGTTTTCCTTTCCGTGCCCCGGAGACCACATCGGTGGCGTACCCGCCGGTCACAGCGTGACGACGATCCCGGTGTGGGGGCGCTTGCCGAGGCGGGCGATCATGGCCGGCCAGTCGACGAGCCAGAACTGGTAGGTGTACTTGCGGGAGAGCAGCCCGCGGACGTGCCGCAGCTCCTCGCCGGTGACGAGCCGGGCGGTGCCGGGGGTGCGGACGGCGCCGTCGGGGACGTTGCCGCGCACGTCGCAGACGGCCACCTCGACCCTGGGGTCGTTGCGGAGCCGCTTGACCTTCCAGGAGTCGGTGCGGGTCCACACGTACAGCTTCCCGCCCTCGGCGGCGTACCAGACGGGGGTGGCGACCCCGCTGCCGTTCTTCCGGAAGGTGGTGAGGCTGAGGTAGCGGGCGCGCCGCAGCTCTTCGGGGATTCGTCCGTCGGTCGTCATGACCGCCGAGCCTATGCCGGGTGGGGTCGCGCGCGTGGCACCGTACCCGCTGTCGGCCCGGGAGCCGGACCGGCCCTACGCCGGCGGGCGGTCCCCCGCGTGCGCCGCGCGGGCGTCGCGGATCTCGGTGCCGTGGGCGCGGGCCCAGGCGCAGGCCGTGTCGAGCGGGCCGAGGAGGGAGCGGCCGAGCGGGGTGAGGGCGTACTCGACGCGCGGCGGGTTCTCGTCGTACGCGCTCCGGGCGAGGAAGCCGCTGCGCTCCATCGAACGCAGGGTCTCGGTGAGGACCTTGGGGGTGATCCAGGGGAGCACGGCGCGGAGTTCGCCGAAGCGGCGGGCGGCGCCGTCCTCCAGGCAGCGCAGCACGACTCCGGTCCACTTGTCGCCGACGCGGAACGGCTGGACGGCGCCGTCGGCGCACGCCGGGCCGTCGAACCGGGCGACGATCGGGGGCAGTTCGCTCATGGGTCCGACGGTAGCCGCGCCGGTACCGTTGAAGTAACCGGGTGCCTCCGTCCTACGGTCCCGGCCATGGACGAGAACAAGAACGAGAACGCGAACGCGAACGGGAACGGGACCGAGAGCGGCGGCGGCCGGCGGATCGTGGTCTTCGGCGCCGGCGGGCGGGTCGGCCGCGCGGCCGTGGCGGAGGCGGTGGCCCGGGGCCACCGGGTGACGGCGGTGGTACGGGATCCGGCGCGCCACCCGGACCTGGGGCGGGCGGGTGTGACGGTGGTACGGGGCGACGCGACGGACCCGGGGGCGGTGGCGGCGCTCGCCGCCGGGCACGACGCGGCGGTGCACGCCTCCGTCCGCCTCGACGTACCGTCGGAGGAGTACTTCGCGGCGACGACGAAGGCGCTGGTCGCGGGGCTCACGGAGGCCGGGGTGGGCCGGCTGCTGACCCTCGGGATCGCCACCACCCTGGCGGACGCGGCGGGCGTGCGGCTGATGGACGCGCCGGGCTTCCCCGGGAAGTGGCGGGCCTTCGCGCAGGGTCACGTGGTGGAGTTCGAGCTGCTGGCGGCGACGGCCGGCCCGGAGCTGGACTGGCTGATGGTGGTGCCGCCGCTGGACCTGAACGCGGAGGCCGGGCCCACCGGCGGCTACCGGACGGCGGTCGGCTCGGTCGTGGACGGCCCCGGCCGGATCGCGCACGCCGATCTGGCGCTCGCGCTGCTGGACGAGATCGAGGAGCCCCGGCACAGCCGGGTGCAGCTGGCGGTCTCGGCCTGACGCGAAGGGAGGGGGCCGGCTCAGCCGCGGCCGGAGATCCGGCCCAGGCCCTCGGCCAGCTCCTCCTGGTTCATCACCGGCGAGTAGTGGACCTTGGCGCCGAGCCGCATGAAGAACGGCTCCGAGATCGACGGCAGGTCGGAGGTCTCGTTCAGGTCGAAGAAGAAGTAGCCGGTGCGGCAGCCGTTCTCGACGGTGAAGTAGGCGGCCTCCGGGCGGATCCGCCCGAGCGCCTCCTTGATGACGCCCTCGGCGGTGCCCTGCCGGATGAGCTCGTTCGAGGACTCGGTGTTCATCTCGACCTTCAGAAGCATGCGCATGGCAGGGCCCCTTTCCCGGCCGGGCGGAGGCTTCCCGTGCGGTACGCCCTCGTTCCACCCGGACGCACTCACCTCCAGCCTCCTCCCCCGGCCCGGCCGGGGCCATTCGGAGGCGGGGGCGGGGCGGTCGCCGTCCGGCTCAGGCGGGCAGCGGCGCGCAGCGGACGAGCAGCTCGTCCAGCGACAGGTCGAGGACGCCGGCGAGGGCCGCGACGGTGAAGAAGGCCGGGGTGGGGGCGCGGCCGGTCTCGATCTTGCGGAGGGTCTCGGCCGAGAGGCCGGCCGCCGCGGCGACCTCGACCATCGACCGGCCGCCGCGGGCGTCGCGCAGCAGCCGCCCGAGCCGCTCGCCGCGCTCGCGCTCTTCCGGGGTCAGGGGGGTGCGCACCATGGGCCCCACTCTACCGGCTCGACCCGATTCTTATACCGGTATAGTAATGGGCATGGTGGAGATCAAGACCGAAGAGAACCTGGCGGCCATGCGCGAGGCGGGCCGGATCGTGGCCCGCGCCCTGGCCGCGGCGCGGGAGCTGGCGGCGCCCGGCGTGCCCGCCGTCGCCCTGGACCGGGCGGCGCGGGAGGTGCTGGACGGGGCGGGCGCCGGCTCGCCCTTCCTGGGCTACCACCCGGACTGGGCGCCGGTGCCCTTCCCCGGCGTCACCTGTGTGTCGGTCAACGACGCGATCGTGCACGGCATCCCGGACGGGACCGTCCTCCGGGACGGCGACCTGGTCTCCGTGGACTGCGGGGCGCTGCTCCACGGCTGGGCCGGGGACGCGGCGGTCAGCTTCACCGTCGGCCGCGCCCGCCCCGAGGACACCCGGCTGATCGGGGCGGCCGAGGAGGCCCTGGCGGCGGGCATCGAGGCGGCGGTCGTCGGCAACCGGATCGGGGACATCGCGCACGCCGTGGGCACGGTGTGCCGGAAGGCCGGGTACGGCATCCCGGACGGCTTCGGCGGGCACGGCATCGGCCGCGCCATGCACGAGGACCCGGGCGTGCCCAACGAGGGGCGCCCCGGGCGCGGGATGCGGCTGCGGCCCGGCATGGTCCTGGCGATCGAGCCGATGCTGGTCGGGGGCGGCGGCGACGGCCACTACACGGCGCGGGACGGCTGGACGATCCGTACCCTCGACGGCTCCCGCGCCGCCCACGCCGAACACACGGTCGCCGTCACCGACGCGGGCCCCCGCGTCCTGACGGCCCTGTAGAGCGGGACGGGGCGGTGCCGGAGGCGGCTCCTAGACTCGCCGCATGACAGAGGATCGCACCGTGGGGACGGGATCGCTCGACGTGCTGGCGGCCGCCGTGGGCGGGCGGCTCGGGGCGGAGCTGTCCGCGACCGCCGGGGACGTGCCGACGCTGGTCTGGACGGACGGGCCCACGGTCCGTCAGGTCACCGAGGCGGCCCGGGCCTTCGCCCCCGAGCGGGCCGGGCGGCTCGCGTTCCGGCGGGATCTGTCGGAGCGGTCGGTCGCCCTGGGGGCGATCCGCCTGGCGCAGTCGACCGGCTCGCTCGCCTGCGGGCTGCCCGTCCCGGTGTGCCCGGACGCGGTCGCCGAGCTGTGGCGGGACACCCCGCTGCCGGCCCCGGCCACCGAGCGCGAGGATCGGCTCGTCTACGCGCTGCTGTACGAGGTGCGCGACGACCACCGCAGCAACCACGTCACCCCGGGGCAGATCTGCGACGGCCTGGCGGTCCGGGGCGTCGCCGCGCTGGCGCGGCGGATGGGACTGGACGGCGCGGACCGGCCCTGACGCCGGGCCACCCGACGGGCCCTCACCGGTCCGGCCGGACGACCATCGCGGAGCCGCCGCCCCGGCGGACGGTCTCCGCGGCGGCGAGCCAGCGCCCGCCGGGGAGGCGCTGGACGCCGGTGGCGGCGCCGATCTCCGGGTTCCGCAGGAAGGTGTGTCCGAGGGCTTCGAGCGCGGGCCTCAGGGGACCGTCCCAGAGGGCCGGTTCGAGCTCGGTCGCGGCCCGGTCGCG
The DNA here is from genome assembly GCF_000719555.1 of Streptomyces sp. NRRL F-5727. Lineage (GTDB taxonomy): Bacteria > Actinomycetota > Actinomycetes > Streptomycetales > Streptomycetaceae > Streptomyces. The sequence goes on along the minus strand of NZ_JOGX01000006.1, from coordinate 1,526 downwards.
CTGGCTGGCCCGGGGCGCGGCGATGGCGTCGACCAGCGGCAGGCCCCGGTCGAGGAAGCCGGTGAGGGTCTGGAGGACGGTGGTGACGATGGTGGCGCCGCCCGGCGAGCCGAGGGCCACCACCGGACGGCCGCGCCGGTCGAGCACGATCGTCGGCGAGATCGAGGAGCGGGGGCGTTTGCCGGGGCCGGGCAGGTTGGGGTCGGGCACGGCGGGGTGGGCCGGCGTGAAGGAGAAGTCGGTCAGTTCGTTGTTGAGCAGGAAGCCGCGGCCGGGGACGGTGATGCCGCTGCCGCCCGTGAACTCGATGGTGAGCGTGTAGGCGACGACGTTCCCCCACCGGTCCGCGACGGTCAGATGGGTGGTGCTGTCGCCCTCGTACGTCGCCGGCACCACGGCCCCGCCGGTGGCGCACGGCACCGGGTTCCGGGGGTCGCCGGCGGCGAGGGGGCTGCGGAGGACGGCGTCGTCCCGGATCAGACAGGCGCGGGAGTCGGCGTACCGCTGGGAGAGCAGGCCCCGGACGGGCACCGGCGCGAAGGCGGGGTCCCCGACCCAGCGGCCCCGGTCGGCGAAGGCGATCCGGCTCGCCTCGATGAAGCGGTGGAGGTACCGCTGCTCCGTGGCGGCGGCAAGGTCCGTGCTCTCCAGGATGTTGAGGGCCTCCCCGACGGTCGTGCCGCCGGACGACGACGGGGGCATGCCGAGGACCCGGAGGCCCCGGTAGACGGTCTCGGTGGGCGCGCGCCGGACCGTCCGGTACGCGGCGAGGTCCCGCTCCGTCAGGTCCCCGGGGCGGACGACACGGCCCGCGCCCGCGCGGACCGGCGGGGTGCGGACGGTGCGGACGATCTCGCGGGCGAGCGCGCCGCGGTAGAGCGCGCCGACGCCCCGCTCGGCGAGGAGGGCGTAAGTACGGGCCAGGTCGGGGTTCTTCACCACCGTGCCGACCTCGGGGAGCCGGCCGCCGGGCAGGAAGAGGGCGGCGGAGGCCGGGAAGTCGCGGAAGCGGGCCTCGTTGGCGGCGGTCTGGGCGCGGTAGGTCGCGTCGACGGTGAAGCCGTCGCGGGCCAGCCGCTCGGCGGGGGCGAGGAGTTCGCGGAGCGGCCGGGTGCCCCAGGCGTCGAGGGCGGTCGCCCACGTGGCGGGAGTGCCGGGGGTGCCGACGGCGCGGCCGCTGGTCATCGCCTCCTCGAAGGGGAGCGGCGCGCCGTGCTCGGTGAGGAGGTCGGCGCCGGCGGAGACCGGGGCGGTCTCGCGGCCGTCGACGGTGGAGACCGTACGGCTCCCGGCGTCGTAGTGGACGAGGTAGCCGCCTCCGCCGATGCCCGCCGAGAAGGGCTCGGTGACGCCGAGGGCGGCGGCGACGGCGACGGCCGCGTCGACCGCGTTGCCGCCCCCGCGCAGGACCTCGATTCCGGCGGCGCTCGCGTCGGCGTCGACGCTGGCGACGGCGCCGCCGTGCCCGACGGCGACGGGCACCTTCGCGGGCGGGGCGGTCCCGGACGGGCCGGTGGGGGCGGCGG
>NZ_JOGX01000005.1 GCF_000719555.1 Streptomyces sp. NRRL F-5727 | reverse complement strand
CGGGGGCGGTGGGGGTGGCGGGTTCGGCGGGGCGCTCCGTCGGGGTCTCGGGGGTGACGCTCCCGGGCGCGTCGGGGTCCGGGGTGACGGGGTCGCTGAGGGCGCAGGTGTCGGGGTCGCAGTCGGGGACGGTGTCCGGCTTGCGGTCCTCGTCGCCGTCGCTGCCGGCCTTGCGCTCGATCCAGCTGTCGTCGGCGACGTTCACGATGACCAGGCTGGTGACGACGGCGGTGGTGGGCTTGACGATGATCACGCGGTCGGGGTCGAAGCCGGTCCAGGGGTCGCCGTGGTGGACGGCCCCGGAGACGCTGACGGGCGTGCGGAGCGGGTTGCCGCAGGCGCAGCGGACGCGGGGGGCGCCGTAGGGGTCGACGAGGACGGCGGTGCCGGCCTGGAGGACGGACTGGAAGGGGGCGGCGCGGCCGTCCCGGAAGCCGTGGTTGGTGACGCGGGTGTCGGCGCGCAGCAGCACGGGCGTGAGGTCGCGCAGCCAGTCGGCGACGCCGCCCTCGGGGATGCCGGCGGCCTCGGCGAAGGCCGTGAGCTTGGCGGGTTCGGCGGCGAGGTAGGCGACCTGCTGTTCGATGTCGCAGCTGGCCTCGGCGCGGGTGCCGCCGTAGAGGCCGGGGGTGGAGCCGGTGACCTCGCGGATGCCGGGGGCGCTGACGGGCTGGGCCGCGGGGTCGGGTTCCTGGAGGGCGCGCAGTCCGGCGCCGCGGGCGGTGGAGGCGGTGAAGGGGTCGGGGCCCTGGGCGGCGACCGGCTGGAGGTGCACCTCGTGGGCGGCGCCGAGGGCGGCCCGTCCGGCGGCGCCGCCGGTGTCGGCGGAGGAGCAGCCGGCGAGGAGGAGGGCGGCGGCGCCGAGCGTCGCGGCGAGGGCGGGGCGGCCCTGGTGGCGGGCGGCTCCGGTGGCGGGGCGGACGGCGGCGGGGTTGCTCCGCGTCCGGCGCTGCGTGGGGCGCACGTTGCTTCTCCCGGTCGGCTCGGGTGGGTTCCTCCTGTTCTGTCGCAGCCGGTGACGGGGTGCAAGCGGAGAGCGGCCGACCGGGCGGCGACAGGCCCGGAACCCTCGGACTTGAACACGTTCAAGGGAGGACCTAGGCTCGGTCGCGTCACCGTTGAACGTGTTCAAGTCGGGGGGAGTGGTACGTCGTGTCCGCACTGTCGGCCTTCGTGGTCCCGGTCGTGACGCTCGGGATGCTCTGGGTGGTGCCGACCGGGCTCGGTCTCGTCGAGGGACCCCGGCCGCCCGGCTGGGACCTCCTGCGCCGGGCCTGGCCGCTGCTGGCCCTGCCCGGGGCGGTCTCCCTCTGGCTGCCCCGCTCGGGCACCGCCACGGCGCTCGCGGCCTGCTACGCGCTCGCCACTCTGGCCCTCGCGCTCCAGGCCCCGGCCCGGACCGCCCTGACCCTCCCCCGGCCCGCGACCTGGCGGGCCCTCCTGTCGCTCCCCCCGGGCGAGATCGCCGTCCTCACGGCCCTCGTCTCCCCGTCCGTCGCCGGACTGGCGCTCGTCGCCGAGCGGGCCGCGTACCCGCTCTTCGGCTTCGAGCTCGACCTCCTCGCGCTGACCGTGCCGCACTTCCACTTCGCGGGCTTCGCCGCCGCCCTGGTCGCCGGGCTGCTGTCCCGTACGCCCGACGAGGGCGCCCTGGCCCGGACCGCCGCGCTCAGCGTGCCCGCCGGCACCCTGCTGGTCCTGATCGGCTACTTCGTCGACGACTGGGCGGAACTGGCCGGCGCGGTCGTCCTCACCGCCGGCATGGCCGCCGTCGCGGTCCTCACCCTGCGCGAGCGGCGCGGACTCGCCGCCGACCCCGCCACCCGGGCCCTGCTCGCGGTCTCCGCCCTGGTCCTGGCCGCCACCATGGCGCTCGCGCTCTGGTGGGCGCTGGGCGAGGCGACCGGACTCCCCCACCCCACCCTGACCTGGATGGCCGCCACCCACGGACTCGGCAACGCCCTCGGCTTCGCCGTCTGCTCCCTGCTCGCCCACCGCCGGCTCCAGGCCGCCGGCCACCCCCGCCCCACCCCCCTCCCGCGAACGGAGCTCCCGGCATGACCCGCGTCCTCGGTGACCTGCCCCCGCGCCGCACCCTCACCTACCGCGAGGTCGGCGCCACCCGCACCCCCGGCGCCCTCCCCGCCGGCTACCACCACCTGCGCCACAGCACGCCCGTCGGCCACGGCCCCGCCGCCTTCCGGGCCGCCGCCGAGGCCGTCACCACCTGGCGGATGCACCGGGCCACCGGCGCCCGGGTCCGCTCCTCGGCCGGCCGCGCCGCCCCGGGCGTCACCCTGGAGGTGGCCCTCGGCATCGGCCCGCTCGCCTTCGGCGTCCCCTGCCGGGTGATCTGGGTCCCCGAGGAGGAGCACCGGGCCGGCTTCGCGTACGGCACGCTCACCGGCCACCCCGAGTGCGGCGAGGAGTCCTTCCTGGTGGAGCTGGAGCCCGACGGCACGGTCCGCTTCACCGTCACCGCCTTCAGCCGCCCCGCCGCCTGGTACACCCGGCTCGCCGACCCCGTCGTCCCCCGCCTCCAGCTCGCCTACGCCCGCCGGCTCGGCCGCGTCCTCGCCCGGATCGCCGCCGGGTAGGACGCCGGACCGGCCCCGCCGGGCCGATACTGGAGACGATGGAGTGGTTCACCGCGCCCGAGCTGTGGCTGGGCCGGACCGTCTTCCAGCGCGGCCTGGCCGTGCTGTACTGCGTGGCCTTCCTGTCGGCCGCCCTCCAGTTCCGGGCACTCATCGGCGAGCGCGGCATGCTCCCCGTACCGGAGTTCCTGCGCCGCACCACCCCGCTCCGCTCGCCCTCGCTCTTCCACTGGCGCTACTCGGACCGACTCTTCGCGGCGGTCGCCTGGACCGGCTTCGCCGGGGCCGCGGCGCTGGCCGCCGGGGCCGGCGACGCGGTGCCGCTCGCCGTCTCCATGCTGCTGTGGCTGCTGCTGTGGGGCCTCTACCTGTCGATCGTGAACGTGGGCCAGACCTGGTACGCCTTCGGCTGGGAGTCGCTGCTCCTGGAGACCGGCTTCCTCGCGGTCTTCCTCGGCAACGACGACGTCGCCCCGCCCCTCCTGGTCCTGCTGCTGCTCCGCTGGCTGCTCTTCCGCGTCGAGTTCGGCGCCGGACTCATCAAGATCCGCGGCGACGCGTGCTGGCGGAAGCTCACCTGCCTCTGCCACCACCACGAGACCCAGCCGATGCCGGGCCCGCTGAGCTGGTTCTTCCACCGGCTCCCCCGCCCCCTGCACCGCGTCGAGGCGGCCGCCAACCACGTCGTCCAGCTCGGCGTGCCGTTCCTGCTCTTCGCCCCGCAGCCGGTGGCCACGGTAGCGGCCGCCCTGATGATCGTCACCCAGCTGTGGCTGGTGCTCTCCGGCAACTTCGCCTGGCTCAACTGGCTCACGATCGTCCTCGCGGCCGCCGCCCTCGACCTCTCCTCCCTCACCGGCGACCACCCCCGCCCCGACCCGCCGCTCTGGTACGTGGCCCTGGTCCTCGCCGTCACCGCCCTGGTCCTCGTCCGCAGCGACCGCCCCGTGCGCAACCTGCTCTCCCGCCACCAGTCGATGAACCGCTCCTACGACCCGTTCCACCTGGTCAACACCTACGGCGCCTTCGGCACGGTCGGCCGCGTCCGCGACGAGATCGTCGTCGAGGGGACCAGCGACCCGGAGCCCGGCCCGGACACGGAGTGGCGCGCGTACGCCTTCAAGGGCAAGCCCGGCGACCCCCGCCGCATCCCCCGCCAGTTCGCCCCGTACCACCTGCGTCTCGACTGGCTGATGTGGTTCGCGGCGCTCTCCCCCGGCTACGCGCGCGAGTGGTTCGGGCCCTTCGTGGAGCGGCTGCTCGCCGGGGACCGGGACACCCTGCGGCTGCTCGGGCGCAATCCGTTCCCGGACGCTCCGCCGGTCCACGTCCGCGCCCGGCTCTACCGCTACCGCTTCTCCACCTGGCGCGAGCTGCGCACGACCGGGGCCTGGTGGCAGCGGCGGCTGCTGCGCGAGTACCTGCCGCCGGTCCGGCTGCGGGGCTGAGCCGGACACGGCGGTGCCCCCGGTCCGGGAGGGACCGGGGGCACCGGGGCCGTACGGGCCGCGACGGGGCAGCCGGCGGACGACGCCTCGCGTCGGGCGGCGATCAGTCGATGCCCGGCAGGATGTGGGGCTCGGCGAGGTCGTCCTCGTAGCCCGCGAGGCGGATCGGGGCCGAGCGGGCCCACACTTCGAGGCTGCCCAGCTCGCCGTTGCGCCGCTGCCGTTCGGAGGGTTCCGACGGTCCGGATTCCTGCTTCGTCAGTTCGGGTGTCACCGCGCACTCCTTTGTGTCGCGTCAGAGGGGGAACGTAGGGCCGTTCGGTCGCGGTGGCGCCGGTGTTCGGGCGGGGCCGCGGCCGAGGTGGGTGGCCAGTCCCCTGGCCGGCTGTGGAGCGGGTGTCGCTCCGGTGGCCGACCGTGGGCATCAGAGTAACCAAATGAGCGCACTTGCGCTCTACCGGGCTCCAAAGTGTGACGCGTTCGAGTGACGAAGGCCGAAAGAGCGCCCTTTCCGACGGGAAAGGGCGCTCTTTCGGGGACGAGCCGGGGGGCGAGCCCGCGGAAGCGGGGCTACCACTTGCCGGGGAAGTAGTCCTTCATGAAGACGCCGTACAGGTCCTCGCCGGCCTCGCCGCGCACGACCGGGTCGTAGACGCGGGCGGCGCCGTCGACCAGGTCCAGCGGGGCGTGGAAGCCCGCCTCGGCGAGCCGCAGCTTCTCGAAGTGCGGGCGCTCGTCGGTGATCCAGCCGGTGTCGACCGAGGTCATCAGGATCTTGTCGGTCTCGAACATCTCCTGGGCGCTGGTCCGCGTCACCATGTTCATGGCCGCCTTGGCGGCGTTGGTGTTCGGGTGCCCGGCGCCCTTGTAGCCGCGGGAGAAGACGCCCTCCATGGCGGAGACGTTCACGACGTACGCGCGCCCGCTCGCGGCCTTGGCGGCGGCCTCGGCCATCGACGGGCGCAGGGCGCTGATCAGGATGAACGGCGAGGTGTAGTTGCAGAGCTGGGTCTCCAGGAGCTCCACCGGGGAGATCTGGTCGATGGTCTGCACCCAGGTGTTGGACTCCACCACGTCCGGCAGCAGGCCGCCCGCGTCGATCGCGGTGCCCGCCCGGTACTGCTCCAGGCCGGCGTTGCCCGCGACGAGCGCGAGGTCGGCGACCTTCTGGGCGTCGAGGCCGCTGGTCCCCACGGGCAGCGCGGCGAGGCCGTCGACCGCGCCGGAGTTGAAGGCGCCGATGACGTGGTGGGCGGGCAGCTCGCCGGCCGGGAGCGGCGCGGTCTCGCCGTCGACCAGGGCCGCGTACGCGGAGGGCAGCCGGCGCACGGTCTGCGTGGCGTTGTTGATCAGGATGTCCAGCGGACCGGCGGCGGCGACCTGCTCGGCGAGGGCCACGGCCTGGGCCGGGTCGCGCAGGTCGATGCCGACGACCTCCAGGCGGTGGATCCACTCCGCCGAGTCCTCCATCGCCTTGAACCGGCGGATGGCGTCCTTGGGGAAGCGGGTGGTGATCGTGGTGTGCGCGCCGTCGCGGAGCAGCCGCAGCGCGATGTACATGCCGATCTTGGCCCGGCCGCCGGTGAGCAGGGCGCGCTTGCCGGTGAGGTCGGCGCGGATGTCCCGCTTGGACCGGTTCAGGGCCGCGCAGTCCTGGCAGAGCTGGTGGTAGAAGTAGTCGACCTCGACGTACCGGGTCTTGCAGGTGTAGCAGGACCGGGGGCGCTGGAGTATGCCCGCGATCTTCCCGGCCTCGGTGACCGAGGAGGGCAGGATGCCCTCGGTCTCGTCGTCGATGCGCTGGGCGGAGCCGGTCGCGGTGGCCTCGGTGACCGCGCGGTCGTGCGCGGTCTTGGCGGCCCGGCGCTCCTGGCGGCGACGCTGCTTGACCGTGCGGTAGATGCCGGCGGTGGCGCGGCGGACGGCGATCGCGTCGGGGTGGTCGACCTCGATCTTCTCCAGCTCGTCGAGGACGCTCAGGCAGACGGCCAGGCGCTCGGGGTCGATGCCCGGGCCGTACTCCTGGGGTTCTTCAGTCACCGTCATGGCCGTGGTCGTTCCTCGATCGCTCGCGGGCGGGGTGCCGCCGGGGGGTTTGAAGTGTCAACTTTACGGAGCGGGGGGCCGCCGCTCCAAACCCGTTCCCGGGGCGTGGTCGAACACACAGTCGCCGCACAGGCCGCCGGAGGACGAGCGGTAGTAGAGGCAGCAGGTGGTGCGGCGCAGCGCCGGGCCGCGGACGGTCCGGGCGAGGTCCGGGTGGTCGAGGAGGCCCTGGACGAGGGCGGCGGCCCGGTCGGCCACCCCGGGGCGGCCGTGGGCGCGGGACCAGCGGACGAGCTCGCGCAGGGCGCCGGCGAGCGCCGACCCGGCGTTGCCCCAGAGCAGCCGCGGAGAGATCCGCCCGTCGCGGGCGAAGGCGGCGTGCAGCGGGACGAGATGGGTCTCCTGGACGGCCTCGCGGAGCGCGGCCACGGTGCCGGGGCGGGTGTCGGCGCCGGACCACCACAGGTCGTCCGGGGCGCCGAGGGCCGGGTCCCAGTACAGCTCCGCCGGGTCGAGGGCGGGGAAGCGGCCGTGCAGGGCGGCCGGCCCGAGCGCCGTGGACCAGAGGCGGGCGACGAGCCCGAGCTGGGCGACGGAGGCGCCGACGCGCCGCTCGGGCGCGCCGAGCGCGGCGGCGACCCGGTCCACGCGCGCGTGCAGGGGTGCGTCGCCGGCGGGTTCCTCGTCGCCCGCGTAGAGCCGGGCGAGCGGGCGGTGGTCGCCGCCGGCGGACGGCGGGGCGGTCCGGAGGGCGAAGAAGCCGCCGAGGGCGGGCGTGCTGGCGTCCGGTTCCATCGCTCCCCCGTGGTGGTTCCGCCGGTACGGCTCCGGCGGCGCGGCGCCACCGTATCCCGGTCCGCCCCGCCCCCTGACCGGACCTTCCACGCCTTCCGGATCTTCGGGTCCAAAGTGGACCGGTCGGCGCGGCGACTGGCTCGGGATGTGGATCCCGCGGGCACGGCGGGACGCGGCCGGTACCGCTTCCCGGTCCCGGCCTGAGCCGCTTTCGGCCACGGTGACCTGCGATGACGTACACCTTCCGGTGTACGGGCCCGCCGCGTACTGCGTCGGCGGTACCGAGAAGGCGTTCCCTGGTCTGACGACGGGAACGGTCCGCGGGGGCGATCGTGGAAGGTATGAGTCCCTTACTGCTGTCCGTCGTCCTGTCACTGGTCTCCGCGGTCGCGTACGCCGGTGCGGCGATCGTCCAGGAACGGGTCGCGGCGGACGCCCCCGAGCTGACGTACGCGCCGCTGCGCAACCCGGTCTGGTGGGGCGCCGTGCTGCTCAACGGGCTCGGCGCGGCGCTGCACGTCGTGGCCCTCGCCTACGGCCCGCTCAGCGTGGTGCAGCCGCTCGGTGCCCTCACCATCGTGTTCGCGCTGCCGATGGCCGCCCTGTTCGTCCGGCGGCGGGCGGGGCGGCGGGCCTGGCACGGGGCGCTGATGGCGACGGCCGGTCTGGCCGGTCTGCTGAGCGTGACGGACGGCGGCGAGGGGCGCACGCCGGACGGCCCGGAGCGCTGGCTGCTGGCCGGGGCCACCTTCGCCGGGGTGGCGGCGCTGTTCGTGCTGGCGCGGCTCGCCGGCCGCTCCGCGCTGCGCGGGGTCGCGCTGGCGGCGGCCGCGGGCGTGGCCTTCGGGGTGGCGTCGGTCTTCACCAAGGCGGTCGCGGAGGAGTGGTCGGCGGACGCCCCGCTCGCCGAGTGGGGCTCCGCGCTGGTCCTGTCGGCGCTCGCCGTCACCGGGCTGCTGCTGTCCCAGGCGTCCTACCGGGGCGCCGGGCTCGCCGCCCCTCTCGCCACGGTGACCGTGGTGAACCCGGTGGTGGCGGCCACGGTGGGTCTCACGCTCTTCGGCGAGGGCTTCCGGTACGGGGCGGCGGGCACGGTGGCGGCCCTGGTGTGCGGCGCGGTCGCGGCGGGCGGTCTGGTCGAGCTGACCCTGGACCGGCTGGCCCGCCCCGGCGGGGACGGGCCCTCCGCGTCAGACGCGTCCGACGCGTCCGCTGCGTCAGATGGAGACCCCGCGGGCCCTGAGGTAGGCGAGGGGGTCGATGTCGGAGCCGTACCCGGGACCCGTCCGCACCTCGAAGTGCAGGTGCGGTCCCGAGCTGTTGCCGGTCGACCCTGAGCGCCCGATGCGCTGACCGCCGGTGACCCGCTGTCCCTCGCGGACGGAGACGGCGGAGAGGTGGGCGTACTGGCTGTAGCGGCCGTCGTCGTGGCGGACGACGATCTGGTAGCCGTACGCGCCGCCCCAGCCCGCGGTGACGATCCGGCCGTCGGAGACGGCCCTGACGGTGGTCCCGGTGGGCACGGGGAAGTCGACGCCGGTGTGGTACCCGCTGGACCAGGACGAGCCGGGCTTGCCGTACCGGGTGCCGATGTCGGCGGAGACGGGCGCGGAGTAGCGGTCCTCGCGGGGCTCGCTCCGCGGCTTCGGCTTCGGTTTCGACTGGGGCTGGGACTGGGTCTTCGGCTTGCTCTCGGGCTTCGGCTGCGGCTTGTTCTCCGGCTTCGGGCGGGGCTTGGTCTGCGGCTTCGCGGCCGGCTTGGCCGCCGGTGCCTGGGCCGTCTTCGCCGGGGGCTTCGGCTGCGGTTTCGCGGTGTGCCGGTCGGCGGCGGGCTTGACGGCCGGCGGCTTCGCGGCGGGCGCGGACGTGGCGGGCGGCTTCGGCGCGGGCGTGGCGGGGGCCGGGAGCCTCGGGGGCGTGACGGGCTTGGCGGTGGGGAGCCGCGGGGCCGTCGGGCGGGCGCTCGGCGCGGCCGGTGGACGGGCCGGGGCGGCGATCCTCAGGGTGAGGCGCTGGCCGGGGTGGATGAGGTCGGGGTCGTCCCCGACGACCTTGCGGTTGATCTCGTACAGGCGCTGCCAGCCACCGCGGACCCGTTCGTCGCGGGCGATCTCGGAGAGCGAGTCGCCGGGGGTGACGGTGTACATCTCGCGGACGGTGGGGACGGTCGTCGGACCGGGCTTCTCGGGCGTGGCCTGCGGTAAGGCGCGCTGCGCGGGCAGCGACGCGGTCCGTACGTCGTTCCCGCGGCCCCCGCCGCCGCCGGCGTCCGGCGCGGGCCCGCCGCGGGCGAGTCCGGCGCGGCTGCCGCAGGCGGGCCAGGCGCCGGGCCCCTGGCCCTTGAGGACCCGCTCGGCGACGGCGATCTGCTGGTCCTTGGAGGCCAGGTCGGCGCGGGGCGCGAACTCGCGGCCGCCGTACGCCTCCCAGGTGGACTGGCTGAACTGGAGTCCGCCGAAGTAGCCGTTGCCGGTGTTGATGCGCCAGTTGGAGGAGGACTCGCAGGAGGCGACCTTCTCCCAGACGTCGAGCGAGGCCGCCTCGGCGGCGCCGGCTCCGATGAGCGGCAGCGCGATGCCGGCCCCTCCGACGGTGGCGGTGAGCGAGGCGCGGTTGATCCGGCTCGGCTGGTGGCGGCGGTGACGTCCGCGTACGGCCATGGGCCCCCCTAGAACACAGCGACAGCGGTCCAAGTTACGGGGGTCGCACGCTGTGTGACAAGCCGGTCGCGGAAGTCCGCCGGGACAGTGGAGTCCCGTACGTCACCGGGGCGTTGACGCCCCGGGCGGAGCCGCGCCGGACCGGCCGAGCCCGGCGGGGCCCGGTTGCGGCTGGGGTTCCGGGGGCGGTACGGGCCCGCCGGGCTGCGGCGGCGCGGGCGGAGCCGGGTCGGGCGGGACGGGCACCGGGTTGGGCGGCGGCACCGGCGGGGGCGCCGGCTCCGGCGGCGGGATCGGCGAGGGCGGCAGCGGGTCGGGATACGGATGGGTCATGACGTACCTCCCGGTCGACGGCCCCCCTCACCTCCAGGGTGGCACCGGCGACGCCGTCCCGACCCGCGCGCGCCTCCGTACGGGTCACGCGCGCGGCCGCGGGCGTGGTCCGCGTGGACGCGGAGCGCCCCCGGACTCAGACCCGGGCCGGCACCGCGTGCGGCGGACGCACGGTGTCACTGCCGGGCACGGGCGCCGAGGCGTCGGCACCCAGCTCCACAATGCGGTTCGCCCCGTCGACGTGCACGACACGGGGCACGTACGCCCGTGCCTCGGCGTCGTCCATCTGCGCGTAACTGATGAGGATCACCAGGTCCCCGGGATGCACCAGGTGAGCCGCGGCCCCGTTGATCCCGACGACCCCGGAACCCCGCTCCCCCTCGATGACGTAGGTCTCCAGCCGGGCACCGTTGGTGATGTCGACGATGTGCACCAGCTCACCGGGCAGCAGGTCGGCGGCGTCGAGCAGGTCGGCGTCCACGGTCACGGAACCGACGTAGTGCAGGTCGGCCTGGGTGACGGTGGCACGGTGGATCTTGGACTTGAACAGAGTGCGCAGCACTTGGGACTCCTCCGAGACGGCTCCCTGCCTGCTTTCTGCAGGTCAAGGGCGTCCTCGACTGTACACCGGCACACGCCGGACGATGCTTGTGAGGAACATCGCTCCCGTCGGGCTAGACGGCTTCCTGCCTGGTGTTTCCCTTAGCACCAACGCCTGTTGGGACGATCGCCACGGAACGCGCGGGGACTCATGCTGACCGAATGCTGACTTATCTGATGCGCCATCAGGCATGCAGAAGGTCCCTCCGTGCCCACTGACGTCGTGCGCCCATGCACAGCCGACCTGTCGGGGACTGTCCTCGACCCGGTATACGGAACACGGCCCCTTTGACCATCAGCCAGTCGACGGTCGACCGCTCCAGAAGTCGGCTCGCTGCCTGCCACGCTCGAGAGCCTCGACAGCGTAGAACTCGCGAGCAAGGCGGCGACACTGTGCCGAGACCGTCGGCCTCGACGATCGGAATCATTCCCTTCCTCGTACGGATGTCGCCGTGGCCACGATTGCGGACGCCGCCGCGAGGCCGGCAAGCACTCCGAACAACTCCGGGTAGCCGCCCAGGATTGAGGCGAGAGTGGCTGCAGCGAAGGGCGCGAGAGCGGAGGCTGTCATGGCGGGGGCGCTGAGGAGGGCGGAGAGCCGACCGTAGTGCTGTGTGCCCCAGCGGTCGGTGATGGCGGTGGCCTGGAGGAGGGTGAGGTTGCCGCGGACCATGCCGGCCGCGATCGACACCGCGATCACCAGGCTGCATGGGCCAGGGGTGACGGCGAGGACCGCCGTGGTCACGGCCCGAGTGCGATGTCGACCTGCTGCCCCACGGACTCCGCCGCGAGGGCGAGGTGCAGGTCCTCGGACGTCCCGTCCGGTACTGCAAGGGCGACGCCAGCCTGCGACCCCCCAATATCGAATGACAGTTTCAAACAAGAACATTCATTCGTAACGGATAGTGCATTGTCGGTGACGTGGTGTATATCGATCAGCTATGAGCATTACTCAGGAAGCCGCCAGGCCCGCTGACCGTGCACACCCTCAGTCCGTCGGATCGGAGTCGCCGGACGGCTGTCCACCAGCGAATGCGGTAGCGGAGTCACGGGATGCCGCGCCCGGCAGGGACCGGGATCCCCAGGGTGCAGCAGACGACTACATGACGGTGGAGTTGTTGTGTGCCGCCTTGGCGAGAATCCGGCTCGATCGGCAGTCGGCGGATGGCGGGCACTTCAGGGCTGCTGAAGTGTATGGTCCGTTGCCGCGCGCCTGGCGTGACGCACGGGGGCGGTTGTGGTGGAAGGCGCAGGCGCTGGGGTCGGACTGGCCGGGCAACGACCTCGAGCTGTTCGAGTGGTGCCGTCGCCCGCTGGGGTCCTGGCCCGTTCCGCTCTCCCTCGCCGACGGTGATCTAGAAGCCATCCTGCTGGACGGGGATGAGCTGTCGGAGTTCGCCGAGCAGGCAGCCGATCTGGTCCGTCACGCCGACGTCGAGGCGGAGTTGGTTCAAAACCAGGCCTTCGCGGCACTGATGTCGTGCGCTCGGATGAATGGTGATGGCGAGGAGGCTGTCCAGCGTATCTACTGCCGACTGCGGCGCTTGCTGATCGATCGTCCCGTGCTCAGCGACCGCGACATCCAGGCGTTGGCCCGAGAGTTGCCGAAGGCGGACGCCGACAGCGACTCGTACCTCGCGAAGTTCGTGCGTACCGCGTACGTCCTCCATCCGGTCGAGAGTCCGGGGAAGGTCCGGCTGGGTCGCTGTCGGGAGTGTCACAACCCGGTCGACGACGGGGCGAGCGGCTGCGGGACTCCGGGGTGCGGCGGGAGGCCCGAGCGGTTCGAGGTGGCCTGTCTGGCCGGGTACTGGACCCAGCACAGGGCGACCCGCCAGTTCTTCCACGACCCTGGACTACTCGAAGGGCGGCTGCTGGACCGGCTCGCCGAACTGCCGTCGGATCGGGTTCGGACTGAGCCGTGGCCGTGTCTGGATGCCTGGGACGCGGCGTTGATCTTCGAACCGGTGGACGCCGGCGGGGAACGGGAATGCTGGGCGATCGACGCGAAGGACTGCGCGAGCCCCACTCTCCTCGCCCGGGGGTTCCGCAGCGATCCCCGCGTGCCGGCGCGTCGGCGCATCATCGTCGTCCCCACGCACCGCCTCCAGACACCTGGCTACCTCGCGGATCTGGAGCGCGAGCTGCAAGGCCGGGCCGCCGGAGTCGAGGTCCTTGATGAGAAGGCGTTCTTGCGGCAAGCCGCCGTCCGCGCAAGCAGGGCGGGAGGTGCCCGATGAGGGACACCCGCTCCTGGAGCACCTCGCTGGTGAAGGAGCTGGACGACGAGTGCGTGCGGCCGATGCTCGGCCAGCTCAAGCCATGGGAACTGTGTGCCCTCGAGCTGGGGCTGTCGTTCCTGGTCGATCACATGCCGGGGCGGGGCATCGGCGCTCTGTGGCCCGTGCTCGCTGGATACATGCGGCTGGACTCGGCGCTCGACCCGCAGATCCGGACCCTGCGTGAACTGATGGGCCCGGTTGCCAAGACCGGGACGATGCGGGAGAAGCTCGATCACTACGTGAAGCTCCCTGCCCAGGTACGGGGGTTCGAGCCAGGTGACATGGCGGGGCACAAGGCTGAACTGTCGACGGTGTTCACCCGGCGCCGCTCCCCGTACGCTGCGGCACGCCATGACGTCTACCGGCAGAGGCTTCAGAAAGTCGCCCCTTACAAGGCGGGGAGCGGCTATCGGCCGGCGCCGCCTGGTTCGACGTGCTCTTTCGAGCGAACTGACGGCAGCTGGGAAAAGGTCCGTATCCCCGAGACTTTCGTCCCCGCGCCGGCCCCGCCCGAGCTGCTGGCGACGACCCTCCGAACACGGGAGCCGATTCCTCTCACCATCGAGGATTTCCAGCGGGCTGCCGCCGAGATGGACGAGCTCCTGATCGCTCACCCGGAGATCGAGAACCGGAACTTCGTCAAGCGGCTGGAGCAGATGGAGGCCCTGCTGGCCGACCATGTGGGAGGGCGCCTCCTGGAGCGGCCACAGGAGATGGTCATCGACGGTCTGTGGCACGTGGTGGGCCTGATGAACAGCGGAAAATCCACGTTGCTGGACATGATCGCCTACATCGTTGCCCAGCGCAGCGGCAAGGTGGGTCTCGTGCTCGCCTCCGGTAGCGACATGTACACCAAGGTCAGTTTCCTGCAGGCACTCGGCATCAACGCCGTCCCCATCTTCGGTCGGACCCGGGAGGGAGTCCACAAGGACCGCTATTGGCGCTCGCTCCTGCACGACGGCGCTACCACCTTCCCCACCGGTGCCGACGCCGCGGCGGCGTTCGCCGACGACCAGTGCTACGTGGAGGAGCTGCGCCTGACCAGCAGGAGCGACCGGGTTCCGCTCCCGAGGGAGGAGCGGCCGTGCAGAGGCAAGCTCTCCGTGGACGGCCAGCGCGGGCGCCGGGACTGCCCGATCCTTTCGCGATGCCCTGCCCACGCAGCGACTCGCAATGTGGCCGACGCCCAGGTGTGGGTGACCACTGCGGCCGGCCTGGCTTCCACGATGATGCCGCAGTCCCAGATCGAGGTTCGCGTCGCCGAAGCGGCCCAGCATCACCTGACCGTTCTCCTGATGGACGAGGCCGACACCGTCCAGCAGCAGTTCGACGACCGGTTCTTGCTGCACGAGATTCTCTCCCAACCTGGCAGGGGCTGGAGCCATCGCGTGGGGGACCGGATCGGACAGCGCTTGGAGCACTCGTGGTTCCTTGACCTCCGGGACCCCGAGGTGACGGCGGGCGACAAGCACTTCCGCCGCCACGACCAGGCGTTGACGGAGCTCCACCGGCTGATGATCGACCCGGGTGCCGACCACCTGAGCGCCCTCATCACCGAGGGACCGTTCACCGGGTACAGCCTCCTGCGGCGCCTGGCCCGAAGCCTCCACGGCCTCGGCGAGCGGAACGACTTCGCCCGCAAGGCGGAACTGGAGGAAGCCGCCGACCGGTACTTCGAAGAGCACTTCGAGCCGCTGGTCACCGCCCCCTTCCAGGCGCCCGCAGAGAACTGGGCGGCGCTGATCGAGGCAATGACAGCGTCCCACGACACGCTCATGTCGGCGCAGGAGGCCGCCGAGGCGTGGATCGAGGCCCATCAACCGGTACTCGACGGCATTACGGCCCGGGGCACGCCGGCGGAGCTCGCGCAGCTGTTGCAGGGCGGCTTGTGGGCCGCGCGCATCACGACATCGTTCTTCGAGGTCGCCCAGCGCCTGCCAGCCATCAGCCCGGCACAGATCGGAGACGGCGACGACTTCTGGAGCCGCCAGCCGCCCCGCGACCTGATGTCCTTCGTCCCAGAGCAGGCCGCGGGCAACCTGATGGCTCTCCAGTGGCAGCCCAACCCCGCTGGCGACAGCGGGTCCTTCAGCATCCTGTGGCTGCGCGGTGTGGGCCGGTGGCTGCTGTATCACCTCCATGACCTCCTGGAGGCCGAAGGAATCCAGGGGCCCAACGTCGTCCTCGCCTCCGCCACCAGCTGGATGCCCGCCTCCCCCCGCTTCCACCTCGACGTCACTCCGAACCTGGTCCTGCGCGAACCTGAGAAGGCCAGGGCGGCTCTGCTGGAAAGCAAGATGCTCTTCCGGCCGCCGCGCTACCGCGACGGCCGCCCGGTCTTCACCTCGGGCACCGGAGGTGACCCCACCCTCCACGCGCACGCCCTGTGTACGTCCGCTGACTGGATCTGCAATCCCGCCCCCGGTGCGCGGGAGTCGCTGCTCCAGCAGGCCCGTCAGCGTCTTGCCGATGACCGCCAGCAGGTCCTGTTCACCGTGCAGAGCACCCGGGACGCTCAAACCGTCGCCGATTACATCAACCAGAAGACCCCGTACACGGCCCTCCATGTCATCCGCGACGACGATCCGCCCACCCGCCACAGCATCCCCCGGCGGCGCCTTGCCACCTTCGCCGCCTCCGGTGCCGACATCCTCGTGGCAGCCGAAGGCGCCGTTCAACGCGGCCACAACATCCTCAACGCCCGCCGCGTCGCGGCCCTCGGCGCCGTGTTCTACCTGGCTCGGATCCACCCGCCCGCCGACGACGCCACCTTCCCGCTCTCGCTCCTCAGCCGTGAGGCGATGCGCCGTCTTCGAAATCCTGTCGACGTCACTCTTGACCACGTCGATCCAGTCGACCTCGCGCGCAAGCTCCGCGGCAGCGAGCGTCGCCGTTGGCAGCGACGGGTAGGCGAGCCCGTCCTGTTCACGCGGCTCACCGACCCGGTCGAGCACGCCGCGTTCGTCGGCAACTTCCTCGTTCCCCTCCACCAGACCCTCGGCCGTGGCATCCGCGGCAACGAGCCTGTGCTGGTCTACCTCTGCGACGCGGCCTTCGCCCCCCGTACCGCAAACCTCGACGACTCCGCCCCGGACACCCCCCGTACCAGCGTGATCGTCGCCGCGCAGCAGCTCCTGCACGGCTGGCTCTCCGACCCGGGTCCCGCGGCCACAGTCGCCGAGCGGCTCGACCACGAACTCGCGAAGGCCTGTTGGGGCCTGGCTTCCCATCTTCTCGACAACATCGACTGGGGTCACCGCTGATGCCCGCCTACCGCAGCACCCAAGCCACCGTGCTCACCTTCACGCCGGAAGCCACCTGGCCCGTCACCGGCTACCGCACGACCTGCCCGCCGGGAATGCTCGACCTCCTGGAGAAGGCGTGGGATACCCGGCCCGGCCGTCGTCCCCGCAGCGGGCCCGACTACCTGCCCACGCGCTCTCTGAGGGACCTGCTCACCCTCATCGACCCCGAAATCACCTCCGTACAGACGAATCCCCGCGATCCCGCATGGCTCCGGTCCCGGACCGAGGTCGACCCGGACCTCCTGCTGATCGCTCTGTCGGCATGGGCCTCGGCCCGTGTGGCACCCCACATGCCCGACACCGACTGGTACAGCCAACTCGAAGGCGCCGGCCAACTGGAGTGGATCCCCGAAGACCTCGACCTCACCCGCCACGACCTTCATGCCAACGGCACCGCCAACCCCCCGAACCACGTCTTCAACCTCCTGCCCAGCCTCGTCGCCGAACACCTCACCAGCAGCGGGCTCCATCTCCTGGGACACCACCGCGACCTGCGACTCGGACCCACCCGAGCAGACGGCCGCCGTGCCCTGCACCTCGGCGCACCCGAGACCCTCACCGACGAAGACGGCTCGGCCGGAGCCAGCGTGGACGTCCTGACCTTCCACCTCGAGACAGTGCCCGGTGTCCCCGAAGTCCACCTCCACGTCGACCTGAACATGACCCGCCTCGCGACGCGCCCAGTCGAGTACATCCCCCGCCGCGGATTCAGCGACCCGACCGCCAAGGTGCTCCTCTCCGCCAAGCAAGGATTCGTCCACCGCCGCGAGCGACCCATGCTCCTACAGAGCGGAGTCACCATCCGCCGGCGCGGAGAGAGCAGCACCTGGACCTGGGAGCCGGGCGTCGCCGAGATCCTCGCCCACCTCACCCACCACCAGCCACCCAGCCTCGACCAACTGCGCACCGCCCCCGGCGACGCGGCAGCCCAGCCCTTCGCCGCCCACCTCGTCCACAGCACCGGCATGACCTACCGCTTCCCCGAAAAGGACGGCACACCGCCGGCGCGCTCGGTCCACGATCACCCCGTCGGCCACGGCTATCAGCCCCGCGACCACATGGAGGTCCTCGCCCAGGTCGCCCGCCAGCTGGCGGAGAAGGGTCTGGCTCCGCTCGCGCCCACGCCCAAGGCCCGGACCCGCGCCAAGTCGCTCCTGCCCCTGGAGCTGCCCAACGCCCCTACCTACGAGATCGAGGTATGGGCGTCCTCCGACCGGACCTGGCAGGGCCTGCAGGTCGCTGCCGCCGCAAAGCTCGGCCTGACCCCCTTCCGGTCCACAGCGACTTCGGCCGGCTTCACCGGGCCGCTCAACCTCACGCTCAACCGCTGCAACCCGCAGGACCTGACCGCCGGCCTGCCCCGCTCCACCAACCCCGACAAGGCCGCACGCCGAGCCGAGTACGAAAGGAGTGAGGCCGAGCGCGCCGGGAGGATCGTCGAATCCTTCCCCCGCCTCGCCGCACCCATCGCCTGTATCGTGGAGATGGAAGGGCCCGCCTACTTCTCGCGCACGCGCCAACGCGATCCAAAGAAGCTCTTCAAGAAGACCCTTCCGGCTCTTCGCCGAAACGTTCAGTGCCTTCGCCCTATCACCCCTGCCAACCCCAACCCCAGCAAAGCCGCCCTCGCCAAACGCTTCGCCGACACCGACTTCGCCACGGCCGACATCGAACGCGCTGCCGCCGCCCTCAACGACGCCCTCCGCCAGGCTGGCCACCTGCCCAAGATCGCCGTACCCCAGGGCATCAGCGGCCCCTTCGAACTGACCACGGTCTGGCTCGCCCCCGCGGGCGAACGGATGATCGTGCCCATCCTCATCCGGCAGCACACGCACGAAGGGCCCACCGCACAGCTCATGCCCACACCCGGCAGCCCAAGTGAGCACCCCATGCCGCTGACCACACTTCCCGAGGCGCTGACCGCCGGCCGCGGACGCCTAGCCACCCGCACCTCGCGCGCGGCCCTCGCCGAGTTCATCACCGGCGCCCTGGCCCTCGACTCCACCGCCGACCGGCTCCTGCTCGTACGCCGCGCACGGATGAGCGATCGGGAGATCTGGCCATGGCTGCAGGACGGCCGGATCGCCTTCGACCAGCTAGTCCTGCCAGGTGTCGACATGACCGACCCCGCTGTGACTCCGGCGATCCGAAAGCCCGGCGACCAGCCCGGCCTGCGCATCATCCGGCTCCGGGAACGAAGCGACCGCGACGCGGTCCCCCGGTCCTTCGGAGTCACCGAGGAAATGGTCAGGGCCGGCGAAGAATCGGAAGAGCTGATTCCCGTGACGAAGTACGGGCGGTTCTCCGGGGTCGTCCAGATCGGGGAACGCGCGTTTTGGGGTATCAACCCCCGCTCGGCCCAGAACCAGACCGCGCTCGGCGTCACCAAGCTCGACCCGGCCGAACCGGGCAACCGAACCAAGACCTGCTCCAACCCGACTTCCCTGGAGATCGTCCCCGCGTTCCTCCAAGCCGGAGACAACCCCGCCGACTGGGCCATGTACACCCAGGCCCAACGACGTCTTCACGCCCACACGACGATCGCCACCACCTGGCCAGCCATCGCCCACCTAGCCGGATTGATGGAGGAGTACATCCTGTAATCAGCACGGATCTCATGACGGCGCTCGCGACAGCTCCCGAGCGCCTGAGTGAGCAAGGCCGCCGCAAACCGCATATCTCCGGTCACGATCGCCGCCGCGGCTTCACACCCTCCACTGGCAGTAACCGGGCAGCGGGATGGCGGTAGCGCAGCAGATATGCAGAGCCTTGACGAACTGGAAGAGGTACCCGAGCGCCGAAGCCGACGCCTCATACTGCTCACCGGTGTCTGTCATCGCCCACCCTCTTCGTCAGACCGACGCAGCGATCATTCCACGACGGTGATCGCCCACACATGGCTATGCGTAAAGCAGGCGGCTCCGTTCCACTGCGAACGCCGCGAAGCCGCCGGCGAGCTCGTAGCTGATGGCCCGGCGATGGCAACCGATGGAGGGCAGTTTGGCCTGGCCCGAACCGAGGATCGTGGTGTTGAGGTCGCCCAGCAGGGCGGGCAGCCCGGCGACCACGGGGAGGTTCGCGCCCCGGCGGTACCGGTTCGTCTCCGCGACCTGCTCCCGCACCCGCTCCGCGGCGGCGGTCGGCGCGGACGGAACAAGACCCGGGGTGGCCAGAGAGGATGAGGGAGGAACGGCGCGGCGCTGCCGGCAGCGCCGGCATGGAGCACCCACCATGGCACCTCGCGCAGGGAACTCACCAACAGCGGACGGTCGCCTGCCGCCTTGGCAAGATGGACGATCTTCTTCGGCTTGCCCGCCCACTAGTAGTACGAGGCGGCCCGCGAGGCTTCGCCACTTTCGGGATACAGGTCTCCGAGAAGGCCAGCTGCCTCGGTCTCGTGAGCCCAGCTACCGGTCACTGCACTGTCGGCGAGCCAGCATCGCGTGGAGAGGGCTGCCTCAATGAGGCACAAACAAGGAAAACATGGCCCGCTCCCGTGAAACCCGCACGCGGTCCAATGCGCGGCCACGGCTCGACCCTGTCGAGCGCAACGCCTGTGCCAGACGGTGCTCGTCATCCGATCTACGCAACCAAAGGACCGTCCCGAACGTGCACGGCACGAATGGCGTAGAGCCAGTCGGCTGCCTCTTTGCTGTACTCATCCTTGGCCTGCGGCTCGACGTGGGCGATGGCACCGTCGATGCGAGAGCTCTGCGGCTCCACCAGATCAGGATCCATGGCGATCTGACGCTTGGTAAAGAGGAGAACCAGCAGAGTGGTGGGGCACCGCATCGCCGCGCGCCGCGTTCAGGGCATCGACAAACGCGCCGGAGGCGGCGCCGAGAAGATAGATGACGGCTGGGCGAATGAGGCCTGCATGTCGCAGAATCGCCGTCGCAGGCTCCAGCCCACCGAAGCACCGGGATACGGCTCCATCGGCTCGAAGCCGTGCGCCCGCATCAGCGCGGTGGCCTCGGCCGGATCGGTACGGCGGGCAGCAGCCCGCTGCTCTACGTCATCACCCACCGGGAGTGGAACGCGGTCAAGGTCGGCATCGGCGCCTGCACCGGCTACACCTCCCGGCTCCTGCAGCATGAGCTCCAGGGGTGGGAGCTGTACCGAGCCAGTGACTTCACGACCGGCGCCGCCTACGACGTCGAGCAGGGCGTGTTGGACCGTCTGCGCGGCGCCAAGTTGTGTCCGTTCCTCACCAAGGACGTCATGCCGAACGGTTGGAGCGAGACCTGCTCCACCGACCGCGTCACCGCGGATGAGGTGTGGGCCATGGTCGAGGAGGAGACCCGCCGCGCACCGGACGACTACGCTCCCCGGGCCGGCGCCCGGCCTCGGGCCGCCTTCCTGTTCGACGCGGAAGCTGCTGCCGAGGAGATGCGCGCCCGCGGGTACGAGCCGCTCGTGCCCTACCCGGGCCGTACGAACGCGACCTGGCCCTCACGGTGCACCACGTGCGGGCACGAGGGCCGGCCCACCTTCAACGCCGTACGCAACGGAGGCCAGGGCTGCCGCATCTGCCGCACCAGAGCGGCGCAGGCCAAGCGCGCCACGGCGGCGACCGCCCCCAAGGCGGAGGGGGTGATGCGGGCGGCAGGGTTCGAACCGCTGGAGCCCTACTCCACCAGTCAGACTCCTTGGCGCCGCCGCTGCACCGCCTGCGGTCGCGAGAGCACCCCCACCTACTCCAACGTCCGCAACGGAGGAACCCGCTGCCGCTTCTGCTCCTCCAAGTCATCGAACGCCGAGCAAGCCGAGACCGAGATGCACGCGGCTGGTTTCGAACCGTTGGAACCCTATCCCGGCCGGACCACGGACCCATGGCACTGCCGCTGCTCCTGCGGGAACGAGGTCATGACGCGTCTGTCCTTCGTCCGGTCAGGAACGACGGGATGTAAGAAGTGCCCTCGGACCGGCGGCCGAACTGATCCGGCAAAGGCTGCTGCCGAGGTCCGCCAGGCCGGGTTCGATCCCCTGGAGACCTACCCTGGCAAAACCACCGACCGGTGGCGCTGCCGCTGTGCGTGCGGGACCAAAGTCACGGTGACCTTGACTGGCATCAGGCGAGGCCGAACCAGGTGCGGGACATGTTCCAAAGACCACACCGACTGATTGGCACGTACCGCAGCGTCCCCCTGAGGGTGCCCGCTCCCCGCCAGGCATACGAGTCACCGGTGTCTGGAGAAACCTGCCGCACTGCAAGAGGACACGTGTTCACCGCCTTGCTCGCCCAGGCCGACGCCGAAGGCGACCTCAACTGGATCGTCTCGGTCGACTCCACGATCGTCCGGGCTCATCAGCACGCCGCCGGGGCCCTTCAAAAGGGGCCCCTACCGGCTAGCCGGACGACCATGCCCTCGGCCGATCCCTCGGTGGACTGACCACCAGGTTCCACCTCGCCGCGCACAGCCTATGCCGGCCACTGGCGTTCGTCCGAACCCCAGGACAGGCCGGTGACGCGCCCGCGTTTCCCGAGGTCATGGTCCGTTTACGGGTGCCGCGGCCGATCCGCCGACCCAGGACCACCCCGGATGTGGTCCTGGCCGACAAGGCCTACTCGTCCCGCGCAATCCGAACCCCTCTGCGTCGGGCCGGGATTCTGGCGGTGATCCCACAGCCCTCCGACCAGGCCGCGAACTGCAAACGCCGCGGCAGCCGGGGCGGCCGCCCACCGGCCTTCGACCGCGACGCCTACAAACAGCGCAACACCGTCGAGCGGTGCATCAACAAGCTCAAGCAGTGGCGCGGCCTCCCCACCCGCTACGACAAGACCGCCACCATCTACATCGCCGGACCCCACATCGCCGCCATCTTCATCTGGTCGGCAAGATGATCCGAGAGAAACGCCCTAGCCCTGCTCCTCGCCGGAGCGCTGCCCCGTCGCCTTACCCGTGACAGGCCCGAGGAATGTGCTGCCTCGGAAGTCAATATGGTCACCACCGTAGGTGGCTTCGGTAGCACGGCCTCTAGATGGTCCCCCCTCAGGGTTGGAACTGCTTCCGCGGGGCTGCTGTCGGCGCAGGATGGCCATCGCCACCGCGGCCGCCTGGTCAGCGGCCCGCTGCTGGGATCCCGAAGCGTCCGCCTCGTGCTTGTCAGAGTTGGCTCGGTCACTGATCCCCCGGATGACGAGGGAGTCCTGGCCGTTGAGATGGGCAGCGTGGGCGGCGCCGGACCCTTCCATCTCGATGGCGTAAGCATCGTTGTAGTTCACTCGGATGTACTCGGCGAACTCGGACTTGTCGTCAGCTAGGACAACATCACCACATGCGATCGGCTTGAAATGGCAGCGGACGCCCTCCAGATCCCGCAGCGCCGCACGGGCCGTTTGCAGCAACCGGTGCGAACCATTCCACGCTTCGGGCCGGGCGAGGAATCCTTGTGGGGTCTGCTTGCCACCGTGAACGGCGTACACCTTCGTCCCGACCACAACGTCACCGATCGCAACGTCATCTTTGAGGCCGCCCGCGACCCCGATGAACAGGAGCACCTGCGGGCGAAGCCAGCCGACAACCTGTGTGGTGAGCGCGGCGGCGTTGAGGGCTCCCACGCCCAGCTCAGCGATCGCCACGCTCCAGGGCGCTCCCTCGAATCGGCCCTGCTCGACCCGGGTCCCGTCGCCGTGTACGAGCTCCTTGGCGTCCCTCAAATGTTCTCGAACGGCCTCGTACTCCACAGGAAGCGCGGTGAGGATCACGGCTGTGGGCTGGGTATCAAGCATGGACCTATGATATTGCCGCATCAGTGCCAGACACGTGGCGTTGGGCAGGAGGGGTGGGGCTGTGTCGGAACCGGCAGGGGGCATCAGTGTTGGGCAGCTGCTGCTAGTTGAGTACCAGAGCGTCAAGGACGAACAGAAGACGCGTATCGGGTTTCGCGACAACCTGCTCTACGTGACGCTCGCCGTGTCCGCCGCGATCATTGCGGCGGTGGCACAGGCCAAGCAGACGTCCATGCTGCTTGCACTGCCGCCTGTCTGCATCGTTCTGGGATGGACGTACCTGGTCAACGACGAAAAGATCTCGGCGATCGGACGCTACGTACGCAAGGAGCTGGGCCCTCGTCTGACGCAACTATCGGGGTCCAACGGTGAATTTGCCGCCTTCGGATGGGAGGAAGCCCATCGAGGCGATGCGCGCCGTCGTTCCCGGAAGGCGTTCCAGTGCCTGGTGGACCTGACAGCGTTCTGTGTGCTGCCGCTGGCAGGGCTGCTCGTGTTCTGGACCGACCAGCCGAGCGGCGTTCTGCTCATCGCCCTATCAGCGCTTGAGGCAGTGGCGGTGATAGGCCTCGGCATTCAGATCGTGTTGTACGCCAAGGCATCACGCCGCGCGATGTGAACCTCTACCGTTGACCTACCACTCCAAGTGGACGGTTGCGCAGGAGAGAGAAGCGGTAGATGAACGAGACGTTGCCGCCGGCATTGCTGGCGGCTCTGTCCGAAGGGGCCGCCGGGGAAGCCGGACGTCAACTGGTCGACGAACTGGCACGGGCGCTGACACAGGATCAGAACGCCAACCCAAGTGCGCTGGTTGAGGCAGCAGCACACCCCGCACGGCGGGAGGAAACCCGGGCCTGGGTCGGACGTGTGGTGGACCTGCTTTCCACCGACCTCGGCATCGCGCGAACCGTGGCGGAGGCCATGCAGCGGCATACTCCGGGCAGTGTGGGGGCCTGGTATCAAGGGGATCACATCGACTTCCGCGGTTCTGTCTTTCTAGGCGATGTGGTCGGCACCCAGGTCGTGCTCCAGCAGAATGGGAACGCGGGGCCAAGCCCGTGGATGAAACCCGACGACTACCTCCGCGAGGCGAACAAAGGCTCGGTGTACAGCCACCGCTGGCGGCTCGTCGGACGCACGGAGACGATGGACCGCCTCGTGCCGTTTGCCAGGAGTGCGCACGGAGCCATCGCGCTTCTCGTTGGCCGGGGCGGGGTCGGGAAGACCAAGATCGTGACGGCTCTGTGCCAGACGCTGAGCGAAGCTGAGCCCGCCGTCGAAGTACGGGTGCTCGGTGCCAACTCCGACATCAGCTCCGGGATGTTCGGGGACCTGCCGAACGAAGGCAGTCTGCTGGTCGTCATCGACGACGCGCACAACGACACCCTCCCCTTGGAGAAGATCGTCTCCGGCGTTCGGAGCGCCAACCCATCGGCCAATGTGCTGCTGTGTCTCCGCCCTTACGGCCTAGCCCACGCCCGGCGGGCTCTGTCCTGTGCAGGGACCCACATGAGCGACACCACTCAGGTTGAGATCGGTGACCTGGAGTTCGAAGACGCCGTCTCCCTAGCTGGCGAGATCCTGAAAGAAGAGGTACGACTCCACGCGCCCCGACTTGCTACATCGGCACGGGATTGTCCACTGTTGATCGTCACGGGCGCGGCGCTGATCAACAATGGAGAGCTGGATCCCCGAAGGTTCGAAGGCGACGAACAACTCCACCGAGAACTTACCGACCGGCTCGCCGAAGCGCTGACGACCGCTCCGTCAGCCGGACAGGTGCCACGAGAGCTGCTGTCCGCTCTCGCCGCGTTCCAGCCGGTCCGCCTCGCGGAACCAGAAGTCCAAGGTTCGCTGGAGGCGCTGACCGGGTTGCCGTACGACGTCTCAGCTCCGCACTTGGAGGCATTAGAAGAGGCGGGGGTGATCCTCCGGCATGGCACCACCATACGTCTGGTCCCCGACCTGTTGGGGGACGCCTTGCTAGTCAAGGCAGCCCTCCATCGCAGCACAGGGCTGCCCACAGGCTACCTCGCCAAAGCCATGGAAGCCGCTGAGGGCAGCGCCTTGGCCAACCTAGTGGTGAACACCGGTCGCGTGGACTGGCAACAAGGACAGGGCGCCGGCGCCGGCGTGCTGATCGAACCGCTGTGGCAGGGCATCACTGCGGCGTTCCATTCTGCAGACGCACGCGGTCGAGTGAGCTTGCTGGAGATGGTGAAGGAGGTTGCCTTCTATCAGCCCCAGCGGACTATCGACCTGGCTAATTGGGCGGTGGAGAATCCTAGCGACTCCGTCACCGGGGACGTCGGCTTCGGGATGATGCACACCTGGACCAACACAGCCGTACATCACGCCCTCGCCGACGTCCTCCAAGCCGCCGCGCGCTCGCTGGAGTCCCTGCCACAAGCAGCCACGCTTCTTTGGCGCCTAGGATGCGACGACCAGCGTCCCCTCAACCAGTACCCCTCGCATCCTTTGCGCATTCTGGAGAAACTGGCCGGCTATACCCGCTGGGGCCCCACCAAGTACCAACATGCCCTCGTCAGCCAGGTCGAACGGTGGCTCGCCCGCTCACCCGATACCGCCACTATTCATCAGCCGTTGAGCGTGCTGAGCCCTCTGCTGGAGACCGAGGGTTATGACGAATTGTGGACACCAGCTACCTGGTCTCTGACCTTCCGTCCCTACGTACTGGCCCCAACCAGCGGGGTCCTGAACCTGCGCGGCCTCGTGCTCGACCTGGCGTTCGAAGAATTGGGGCACCCGCAGCTCGTACGCGCCTCGGCAGCCAGCTCCCTGATCGGCAAGGCCTTCCGCCTGCCACATGGCACCTTCAACCTGTCGGTCACCGACGCGATGCGTCAGCCGTGGTTCCCACACCTCGGCAGCACCATCGAACGTCTACATCAGTTCATCCTCCAGCGCACCCTGCCACCATCAATTCTGGTCACCGTGCGCACAGAGGTCCATTGGCTCGCGAGATATGGGCCCGACGATCTGCGCCAGCATGCCCAGGACCTCCTGAGCTCGATCCCTACCTCACCGGACAACGAGCTCGCGCGGGCGTTGCATGGCGGACCGGCCGACCCAACTGTCCATCCAAACCGATCAGACTGGCACGCGGCGCAAGACTCGCTGTTCCAAGATGTGATGGCCACACTGTCCGACTGGACAGACGATCAGATCGCCACTCGTGTCAATGTCTTGCTGAGCGAGAACGAAGTGGTATTCGGTCCGGACACGGGCAAGTCCCGACGGTTCATCTGGATACTCGTCATCAATCGTCCGGCCGTCGGTGAAGCTATCTGTGAGCAGGCCATGGCTGCGCCCGATCATGTGCCGGCATCGCTTGTGGAAGTTGCTCTGGCTGCGATGGGGCGCGCCGCCGGCGACCGCGCGGTCCACTGGGGCCGCACACTCATGGGCTCAAAGAACACGGGACTAACACGGTCGGTGGCACTGGCCTTTGGTGTCCAGCGTGGTCGCGACGAACTGCTGGGTGGCGAGGGTGAGCTGCTCCGGGCACTCGCCGCCCACGAAGACACAGTTGTGCGCAGGGCGACCGTTGGCGCCGTGCACCTCATCGCTACGCAGCACAAGGACCTGGCCATCGAACTGCTCACCGCTTCACCCGTAGTCGAGACAGCGGACCTCGACGCGTTCGCTATGGCCATCTCGGGCCCTCCGTTCAGCGCGCTGTCCTGGTCCGATCTCTCTCAGGACCAGCAGAAGGCCTTTCTCACAGCGCTCGCCACGGCATCGTCCATCGACAGCCACGAAGTCGGTCGCTTCCTTGCAGAGCTCGTCAACACTGAGCCTCTCACCGTCATCGAACTACTCGAAGCCAGAATCGATTCCTCGCCATGCCAGGGCCGGGGCTACTCCCCCCTGCCCTTTCAGTGGAATGACACACCGCCGTTTCGCGGGCACGACGACTTCCCGGCCCTACTGCGACAGGTCCGCGACTGGATCGCAGCCGATCCGGACTCAACGTACCGACGCTGCCTGGGAGCTGACCTCTTTGAGCTTGTCGCCGGGCCTTACGACGCCCAGGTCACCGAGGTAATCGAGGAGTACTTCCACGACGGTGACCTGGTGAAGGTCACGATCGCTGCGGACATACTGTCTAAGGCTGACAGGACGATTGTCTGGGACATTGACTTCGTACGCCGCTGTCTGCGGGCTGCGGACCGACACGGAGACGCCAGCCTGGAGAGAGTGAGAGGCGCCTTGCACGCAGCCGCCATCACCGGAATGCGTTCCGGAACGCCTGGACAGCCCTACCCCGAGGATGTCGAGCAGCACGCGAAGGCCACGGAGCTGGCCGACAGCTCTGCTGGGGGTAGCGTCGAGGAGCAGTTCTATCGCGACCTCGCAGCCTCCGCCCTGCGCCTTATGCAGCGGGATACGGATGATCTACCTCCGGACGGCCGTGCCTGGTGAGGGCCAGGGCTATGCCGTCATTTCTCACACCGCAGCAAAGGTGAGACGAGAATGAAGGCTACGTCGTAGGACTGACGGTTACGACGTAGCGGTGTCCGCGCCACGCTACCGCTTGAGGCGGGTGAAACATTGTTCCATCCGCTCGGCTGCCACGCCGGACCAGCTTAGGCCGTGTATCGAAAGTGGATCTTGGCCTGTGAATGATCACGGGTCATGGGGCGGGGAGATCTCACGGACGAGCAGTGGGCGGTGCTGGAGCCGTTGTTGCCGAAGGGGGCCAGGGCGGGGCGACCGCCCGTCTGGCCTCGGCGTCAGCTGATCGATGGCATACGGTTCCGGGTCCGGACCGGTGTGCCGTGGCGGGACGTGCCCGTCGAGTACGGGCCGTGGGTCGGGTCTATGACCTGTTCCGCCGGTGGCAGCGGAACGGCACCTGGCAGAAGATCCTCACTCGGCTCCAGTCCCTGGCTGACGCGAAGGGTTCGATCGTTTGGGATCTGAGCGTGGACTCCACGGTGTGCCGAGCCCATCAGCATGCGGCCGGGGCCCGCAAGCAGGGTGACCTGCAGAAGGAACCACCGGGAGGTGTGTTCACCGAGCCCGGTGATCACGGGCTGGGACGCTCGCGCGGCGGGTTCACCACCAAGCTGCACCTGGCCGTCGAGCAGGGCCAGAAGCCCATGTCGATCGTGGTGACAGCCGGGCAGCGAGGGGACTCGCCGCAGTTCGAAGTCGTCCTGGAAAAGGTTCGAGTGCCCCGCATCGGGCCAGGCGGGCCACGCGTCCGTCCCGATCGAGTGCGCGCGGACAAGGCGTACGCCTCCCGTAAGAACCGTGCCTACCTGCGTCGACGCGGGATTCGCTGCACCATCCCCGACAAGGCCGACCAGGCGCGTAACCGCCAGAAGCTCGGCTCTCGCGGCGGCCGGCCGCCGCACTTCGACCCGGACGACTACCGCAAGCGACACGCGGTCGAGTGCGGGATCAACCACCTCAAGAGACACCGGGCCGTCGCCACCCGGTATGACAAACTCGCCGTCCGCTACGAAACGACCGTGCTGGTTGCAGCCATCAACGAATGGTTGCAACCAGCACGGGCGCGACAGGGCTAGAGCAGGGGCGCGTCAAACAGGTCGAGTTCGGCCTGCGTCGGCTCCTCGAACTGCCCCTGGCAGTTCCTGAGAAGTTCGGCCGTCAGCACGACCGCGCCAGGTGCATGGTTCCGCAGAGCGATACGCCTTTCCAGCTCTTCGAGCGGCACCCGGAGGTAGCGCAGTTCGACGGCAGTACCCATCGAGCGGGCCATGAGCCGCTTCTCGTCACGCTCCGCCCGCTCCCAGAAACCGTTCTCCAGAATCACGACGGCACCGGAGGCCAACAGCGCCTGGGCGTGCTGCCACAAACATCGCTTGACCCGCTCACGAGCCTCACTGTCGAAGACATCGAGGCCCAGGCACATGAGCCACTCGTCCGGGCAAAGCCGGACAGCGGACAGCTCGCGTTCCAGCTTCTTGGCCACCGTGGTCTTTCCAGCACCGGGCAGCCCACACAGGAGAACCAGCCTCGGTCGCCGGTTGATCATGACCACCTCCCTCGTTAAGCCCCGGTAGAGATCGTCGCGCATGGCAGCACAGAGAGGAAACGAGAATTTCCTGCAGAACAGGACAGCCGAAGATCGACTTCCGATACACGGCCTAGGGGCAGAGTCGGCCCTGAGGGATGGTATAGCAGCGAAAGCCTACTGACAGCATGGTCCTGCTCGCCAAATAGCGCCGCCTGCCCGGCGAGCCAAGCGAGACTTCCCTAACGGACCCGGGTACCGAGGAGACCTCGCCGTGCTAGGACGAGGTCGGTGCGCTGGTTCACCTCGTCGGCCGGGCCGACGAGGTGAACCAGTCGATCTGAACACGGGAGGCTGAACTCTCCTGCGGCCGCCATCAAGCGCCAGTCCGCCAGGACCGGTGCAGCCCCGCCCGCGCGGGGCTGCACCGGTCCTGGCCCTCGCCAGCCCCAGCCTGCCACCTCACCCGTCCGGTCCCGATCACGCTCACGCTCATTCTCTTCCACCACCGCCGAAGCATGACCCGATCCGGCACCTTCACACCAAGATCCGGAGCATTTCCGGATCAGACTCGGTCACAGGGTTCCGCGAACAACCATTTTACCTGGTCAGCATAGGTGTAGGTGCTGTACCACCAGCACTCGAAGAACCTGCTGTTCCCTGAAAACGGGAAAATCAGGCGGCTTCCCAGAGGCCTGCGTCCAGGATCCGGGCGGCTTTGGTGATGCTGCCCGGCATCAGGTGCCGGTAGGTGCGGTACGTCTCTTCGATGGACTTGTGGCCCATCCACTCCGCGACGTCGGTGATGGGGATGCCGTTCCCGAGTGCGTTCGATGCGAAGTAGTGCCGGAAGCCGTACATCCCGACGCCCTCCTCTGGCGGAAGGTCTGCGAAGAGCTTCCTCACCCGGCGTCGCTCCATGCCCTCGGTGAAGTAGCCACCCGGCCCACGCAGCAGATAGCCGCCCTTCACGGTGCCGTGCTTCTCCTCGTACCGCTCAATCGCCTCCCGTACCAACCGCGGTAGCGGAACCTCCCGGAACTCCCCCGCCTTGCGGTGCTTCAGCTTCGCCGGCCTCAGCGTGTTCGAGTGGATCTGCTCCCGTACCCGGTACACGTCCTGCGCCACGACATTGTGGACGTTCACCGCCCGCGCCTCGCCGTTTCGCAGGCCGCATCCCGCCATCATGACGATCTCCAGCGCCAAGTCCTCGTCGGCGACGGCCAGTGCCTTCGTCACGTAGGCGAGGGACGGGATGGCCACCTGCTCGCGCACGTACTCCGGCTCCTGGACACCCTTCACCGGGTCGTCTGCGATCGCCCCCTTGGCATACGCGTCCCGAAGGATCGTCTTCAGGACCCGGAAGATGTTCACCTGGTTCCCCCGGCCGACCCCGTCGCTCTCCATCTCGTCCAGGAACCGCTCGACCACCATCGGGGTGACCGAGTTCAGTTTCCGCGCTCCCAGCCGCGGGACGATGTGCACGTTGATCGAGCTGTCGACGTGCTCTCCCGTGGAGTAGTCCGTCATCCTGCGCTGCCGGGGCCTCCACTGCTTCGCGTAATCCTCGACCGTCAGCTGGCCCAGTTCTCGGCGGGCTGCCGCCACGGACGGTGCCGTGGTCTTCTTCTCCGCGTAGAGCTGCGTGAGGCGTTCGATCGCGTCGTCCTGCGTGTCGTATCCGGATTCCTCGCGCTGTTTGCCGAGCGCGTCGCGGAAGCGGATCGAGTACGGGTGGGGGCAGCGGGTGGGCTTGGCGCAGTCGCAGTCCTTGAAGAAGGACCCCATGCCGCGGGCGAGCTGTCGGGCCGTGTGTCGCACCATCCGTTCCAGCCCAAGAACCTGCTCAGGCGCCGCACTGTCGGTCGAAGGTCAGCAAGCGGGGACACGTCGGGGACGCATGCTGACCGTTTGCTGACCTGAGGGGGGGCACATGATGCCCCTGACCTGCGGCGACGCCAAATAGTCAGATCTTGGACTTGAACAGAGTGCGCAGCACTGTGGACTCCTCCGAGACGGCTCCCTGCCTGCTTTGTGCAGGTCAAGGGCGTCCTCGACTGTACACCGGCACACGCCGGACGATGCTTGTGAGGAACGTCGCTCCGCCCAGGTGATACGGCCCCCGCCCCGGCTTTCACGCGTCGCAGGCGGCCGTCGGCTGGTCCGGGGCCGACCCTTGGCGACCCGCTCGGCAGATGACGACCGCGGCCCCGTGCCTCGTGAGCTCAGCCCGGAGCGATCGTCACGATGTCAGGCGCGATGTCCAGTACCAGGAGCGCCGCCGCCACGTGGGTCGGGTTCTCCTCCACCTTGACGGCCGAGAGCTCGTTGGCCCGTGAGACGCGCCGTTCGACGGTGTTGCGGTGCGCGTAGAGGTCGGCGGCCGCCCGGGTGGTGCTGAAGCCGCACTGCACGTAGGTGAGCAGTGCCTGCCGCAGGGCCGTGTCGGCTTCGGCCAACGGCCCGAGGGTGTTGACGACGAACCGACGCGCGCCGGGCCGGTCCTTGGTGAGCGCGTCGATCAGCTCGACGTCGGCGTAGGCGGTGAACCGCCGGCCGGAACCCAGCCGGATCACGAGCGCCTGCGCCGCGAGGGCGTCCTGGTGGCTGGAGCGGAATCCTTCGAGTCCGCGTCCCGGCCTTCCCACCGCCGCGCGGACCGCGTCGGTCGCCGCGAGGGCCTTCTCCGCGTGGTGCAGGTCCGGGACGGTTTCCCCCGAAAGCCAGATCCACCGCGACGTGGCGCTGGCGCGCGCCACCAGGGCGCTCCGGCCTCCGGCGGAGGAGCGCACGGCGGCGATCGCCTCGTCCAAGGCACCGGCCTGCTGGGGATCGTCGACCCAGAGGACGAGGCCCACGTGCCACCGCGCCATCCGGTAGCGCAGGCGTCCTTCGGCGAGGTCCTCCGCCATCGGTGCCCCACTGGCGATCAGCTGGATCATCGCGATTCCCTCGGCGTCCGTGTTCCCCATCGCCGCGGCGAGGCCGGCCTGCCGCAGGGCCGCGACGGAGTCGAGGGCGTACTGCACCAGCGACTGCGCCGTCACGTCCAGGACCCCCACGAGGAGATCGGGGTCCGCGCAGTCCGCCACGCATTCCTCCAGCCATCGCCGCCAGCCGATCCCCAGGGCCACACGCCAGGCGACGGCGAAGTCGGGCGCGATGCCCCGGGAGACGAGGTCGTTGATGTACGCCGTGGTCCTCGGACTGACGTAGGGCTCCACCCTCCGCCCCGGTTGCTGAACGTTCGCGGTCAACCACTGGACCACCTCAGAGCGGTTGAGCGCGCGGTCCTCCTCGACCAGCGACGCGTCCGCGAGGAGAGCGGGATCGTTCTGGGCGACGAGAGAGGGCCTTGCGAAGGCGTCGATCAGGGCGTCCGTTTCCGTCAGCAGGCGCTGGCACAGGGACCTGATCGCATCGGCGACCTCACGCGAGGGCGGGGGCCACAGCTCTTCCATGTTCTCAGTGTCCCTCTGCTCTCGGGGAGCCGAGGCTCCCGACATGCCGTGTCCCAGCCCGGTGAAGGGCTTGTCGGCGGCCTGGCCGACGGCGAAGGCGTCGCCCTCCGCCGCTGTTTACTCCCACTAAACGGCGGCAGATTTACCACGCTCTCGTCGGCACCACAAGGGGTTCGGCACCATCGCCCTCTCCCCCTCCGCAGGGGCGCACCGGCCGCCCCTGGAACGCATGCCTTAGCCTCGTGCCACGGAGAGGACTCGTCCGGGTCGGCCTGTCACCTGACGGGCACACGACCTCGGCCTCGGGACGGGCGGTGAGCACACCATGTCCATCGGTGACGGCGGGACAGCAGACGGAGCGGAACGGGGCGCCGCCGCCCTCGAAGCGTCCACCGGCGCGCAGCTGCGGAGGATCAGGCTCGACCGCGGCCTGTCGTTGACGGAGGTCGCGCACCGGGCAGAGGTCACCAAGGGCTTTCTGAGCCAGTTGGAGCGTGGGCTCACCAGCGTGTCCGTCCCCACGTTGCTGCGCGTCTGCGAGGTGCTGCGGATCGGGGTCGGGGAGCTGTTCGCGTACCCCGACGAGCAGGTCGTGGACGGCGGAAGCCGGATCGGCATGGGCGGTGAGGGCGTGGCCGAGTACCTGCTCACGCCCGCCGGCGCCACGGCGTTCCAGGTCTTCCGTTCCGTGATCGAGCCGGGCGGGGGCACCGGAGGCCCCTATCGGCTCGACACTGCCACGATCTTCGCGATGGGGCTGAGCGGTTCGACCCGTCTGATCGTCGGGGGCGAGACCCGGATGCTGTCGGAAGGGGCGTCCACGTCGTTCTCCGGCCGGACGCTTCACCAGTTCGACAATCCGGGTACGACGGTGAGCGAGGTCCTCTGGGTCCTGTCGCCTCCCCTGCCGCGCGCCGCGCGAGGGCCCGCCTAGATCCTGTCGTCGCATGCCGGGCCCGCGTCAGGAGTGGTGCGGGGGCGGCGGCTGTCTCGCAGGACCCGGCGGTCTCGTCGTAGCGGGTGGCGCTCTCACCCCGCGTCGTCACGGAGCAGCCGTCGCCCGGCCCTCAGGAACCCCCGCGCCTGCCACGACGGAGCGCCCGCCGGGCCCGTGTCCTGCTGCCGTTGAAGAAGTCGTTGAACCGGTCCAGCCCCCAGACGGCCCGGAGGACGAACGGCTGCAGCAACAGCGACATCGACGGCGAGTACTTCGGGGCGTCCGACCAGATGCCGGCGAGGTCCTCCGGCATCTCGCCGTCGACGATGTAGTCGGCGAGCTGATGGGTCACGTACGGCACCTGGCAGAGGCCGTGGCCGTTGCAGGCCATCGCGTAGAAGACGTTGTCACCCACCTGCCCGGCGACCGACAGCCAGTCCGGGCTGATGCCGATCCAACCGCCCCAGGCCCGCTCGATGGCCACGTCGGACAGCGACGGGAACCGGTTGGCCAGATCCTTCCCCATGTCCCGCACGACAGCGGGGTCCGGGACCCGGTCCGGGAGCGGGTAGGTCTGGCCTCGCTGCGCTGTGCGGACCCCGCAGACGATGGTGTTGCGCTCGGTGAGCCGGTAGTGGGTCATCAACTGGTGCTGGGTGATGATGCCGGACCGGCTGGTCCAGTCCAGCGCGGCGAGCCGCTCCGGCGCGATGGGTTCCGACTCGATCTCGATGACGTACAGCGGCGTCGCGAGGTTCTTGGGCGTGATGTCCCACTCGCCGCCGTAGACGCTGGTCGCGAGCAGCACCTTGTCGGCCCGCACCGTGCCGTGCGGTGTCGTGATCTCGACGATGCCGCCCGTGCGCCGGACATCGCTCACCCGCGTCCGCTCGAAGACCCTGGCCGAGGAGGCGAGCAGTGCGCGGCGCACACCACGGGCGAGCTTGCCCGGGTTCAGCATCCCGCCGATGGATTCCCGCATCCCGCCCACGAAGCCGGCGGGGAGGCCGAGCTCCTCTCTGCTGCCGACGGTCCCGCCCCCACCGAAGGCGCGCAGGATGGCCGCCTGGGTACGCACCCTGAGCATCATGAGGGGTGAGACCGCACCCCACACCAGGCCGTTCGCCACGTAGTCGCAGTCGATGTCGTGCCTCTTGATGAGGTCTTCCACGTAGCGGCCCGCGTGCTCCGCCAGTCTGGCCATGACCGGCATCTTCTTCGGGGACTGGAGGCTGAGCATCCGCAGGTCGCCGCCCGGCGCCCCGGCGATCTGCCCGCCGTTGCGCGAGGCCGAGCCGTAGCCGCAGAACTCGGCCTCCAGCAGGACGACGTCCTGGTCGCGCTCCGCGAGGCGCAGCGCAGCCGCCATGCCACCCATGCCGCCGCCGATGACGGCGATGTCGCAGGTCAGGTCGCCGTCCAGCGCGGGCTGCACGTCGGCCGGCGGGTCGATCCAGCCGGTGAAGCTGCTGTACTTCGTGTTGTCGGTCCTCATGCTGTCCCGCTCTCCTTCCAGGTGGGGCGTCCGCCCCACGTCGTGCTCTCTCGGTCCCGAGAATGCGTGGCCCCGAGCGAGGCCCGGCCCGCTCGCCGCTCTCCCTTGGCCGCGACCGAGCGCGCGGGCAGGTCCCCCATCGACAGGAGACCGGGACGCGCCTCGACGACCGCGGCGGAGGCGTTGACCGCCGCCGCGACGGTGCTGAGGAAGGAGTCGAAGCCCACGGAGGAACGGAGGCCGACGACCTGCTCCTCTCCGACGATCCGGTAGTCGTCGCCCGCGGCCGTCTCGTCGGCCGGCTCGAAGAACCCGAACGTGATCTCCAGATCGATCACCACGTCGCCCTTGAGCACGCCCCGGGCGGCGTGCGTGACCGCCGCGATCTGTCCCGGTTCGATACGCATGTGGTCCCCGACGCGCGGCGAAGTCGTCACGACGGCGGGTTCGACCTCTCCCACGTCCACCGAGTCGAGATCCCATCCGAGCCCTGCCGCGAGCGCCCCGATGGCCTGCTCGAAGCCGTGGTGGCCGACGACCTCGCCACGGCTGCGAGCCGTCGCGAACTCGCGCGGGGTCAGACCGAGGCCGAACTTCGCCAGGATCGCGCCGTAGCGTGACATGTCGGTCCGCCGGCGGATCCGCACGCTCTCCACACGCTGGGTCAGTGCGGTCAGGAGGAGGGGAAGGGTGTCCATCAGGACGCCCGGGTTCGCCCCGCTGCCCAGGACGGTCACGCCGTGTGCCTTCGCCGTGTCGTCGAGCCGCCGGGCCAGATCGGGGTGGCTCCGCCATGGATGGGCCAGCTCTTCGCAGATGCTCAGGACGTTGTACGAACGCTCCAGCAGCGGCAGCAGGACGTCGGCCGCCCTGTGCAGATCCGAGACGGTCGCCACGATCGCGAGGTCGGCGGCGGGCAGCTCGGCCGGGTCGCTCACGACGACGACACCGTTCGCGACGCCGCCGAGGAGCACTCCGAGGTCCTGACCGACCACGCGGGGGTCCCGGTCCGCCGCTCCCACGATCTCCACGTCCGCGCGTCGCAGCAGGGAGGAGGCGATGGCCCGGCCGGTGGCGCCGAGCCCCACCACGACAGTCCGAATCTTCAACGTCACTCCCTCGGGCGCCTCGGTCGGCCCGCCCACGACACGGTGCTCGGCGAAACCTGACTTCGCCGGTGGCGGTTGCCTGGTACCCCACCGTCACAGGCCACGGCCGTGGTGAGAACGACACCGGGCACCGGCTTCCTCCGAGGGCGGTGCACGGTGCACAGACCGGCCGCGCCCTTGCGCTCATGAGCTGACCGGCACGTCGCTCAGAGTCGCTCGTAGACAGCCGGTCGGCGCGCGCGCAGGACGAGGGCCTGCACCGCGCCGGCCACGGCCGAGAGGGCGACGAGGCCGCCGATCACCCAGGCACCGGTGGTGGTGCCGACGAGGAGCGGGAAGTTGGCGACCATCAGGCAGACCACGCAGGCCAGGCCGAGGAAGGCGACGGCCGGGGCCGCGACCGTCCGCCACACCGACTGCCGCCCGTCGGCGCGACGGAAGAAGCCGATGACGGCGAGGCTGGTGGCCGCCATCAGCAGGACGATGCCGAGGGTGGCGGCACCGGAGAACCAGGCGTAGAGGTCCCCGATCGGGTCGAGGCCGAGCGAGGCGACGACGAGCGTGGTGACGAACGCGACCGCCGAGGCGACGGCCGAGGACGCCGACGGCGCGCGGTGCCGGGGGTGGACGACGCTCAGCGACGCCGGAAGCGCGCCGGCCCGGGCCAGCGCGAACTGGTAGCGCGTCACGACGTTGTGAAAGGCCAGTACGCAAGCGAACTGGCTGGTGATCAGCAGGAGTTGCATGGCGTCGGCCCAGACGGACCCCACGTAGCTCCGCGTCAGCGTGAGGACCAGGCCCTCGGGGTCGGCCTGCGCGGCTCCGACCACGGCGTCGACGCCGGAACCCACCACGATCGCCCACACGGTGAACGAGTAGAAGGCTCCGATCACCAGGATCGCGACGTACGTCGCCCGCGGGACCGTGACGTCGGGGTCCTTCGCCTCGTTGCGGAACACCGCCGTCGCCTCGAAGCCGATGAACCCGAAGAGGGCGAACATGACGCCGAGGCCCAGGGAGCCGGTGCCCACGATCGAGGGCGACACCGGCTCGGCCGTCAGGCCGTGGGCGCCGCCGTGGCCCACGATGCCGAGGTCCAGGACCAGGAGCAGCAGGGACTCCAGCACCAGCACGGCACCGAGCACCTTGGCGCTCAACTCGATGTCGCGGTAGCCGAGGAAGGCGATGACGCCGAGCGAGACGAGCGCCCAGGCCCACCACGGGGAGCCGACGTCGGCGTACCGCTCGATGACGTTGCTCGTCGCGACCCCAACATAGGCGTTCACCCCGACGAGAAGCAGCGTGTAGGAGAAGAGCGCGAGGGTCGCCGCCGAGAGACCGGGGATCCGGCCCAGCCCCGCCTGGACGTAGGCGTAGAAGGCCCCCGCGTCGCGTACCCGTCCGGCCATCAGCGTGAAGCCGACCGCGAAGACCAGCAGCAGCACGGTGGACAGCGCGAAGTACAGCGGCATTCCCGGGCTGCCGCTCACGGCGAAGGCGAGCGGCACCCCGCCGGCCACGAGGCCGAGCGGTGCCGCCGCCGCGACGACCATGAACACGATCTGCGACACGCCGAGCCCGCGGTGGAGCGGGTTGCCCGATCCCGCTGCACCGCCGGGTGCTTCGGCGTGCCCTGTCTTGGAGAGGTCGGTCATCGCGATCACCTTTCGGCTCACGGGCCGGTACCGGCTCGTCATGGGTGGGTGAAGGAGTGCGTGGAGCGGTGCGCCTGCGCGCACGAACGGGTGCGGCTTCCTCACGGTGGCTGGGCCGGAGCGGCGGGAGGCGGCTCCTGCCGCCCGAGAAGACGTGGCCCCGTGCGGGTTCCGGGTCGTCGGCCGCTTCCGCTCGGCCGCGATCACGGGAGCGACGGCGGCGATTCCCCTGCGGCTCGACACAACCGGGGGGGGCGCGACGCGCAGCGAGGTCGTGACGACAGCGGGTACGTCCTCTGCGCACGACCACGACGAGACGTTTAGTACCACTAAACGCCGGGAGTAAACCTCTACCGCGCCGGTCCTGCTTCCGTCATGGCTGCGGCACGACCGTCCGCCGGGCGGCGGGATCCGGCCGCCCTGCTCCCGGAAGGGCCGGGCCGCAGGCGCGGCCGGGGCCCCCGCCCGAACGTCGGACACCGTACGGGCGCAGCGGCCCGGTCCGCCTGTGCATCGTGCACCGAGCCCCGGCGAAGGAGGTGCCCGCTGTCGTTCTCGCAGGCGGTCGCGGCTCGCGACAGTGAGGTAACCGCCACAGGAACAGCGAGGAAACGCCATGACAGCTGAGGTGTTGGACGCCGTCGAGGAGTTCGACGTGGTGATCATCGGAGCCGGGATCTCCGGGATCGGCGCGGCCACCTATTTCAGCCGGGAACTGCCCGACAAGTCGCTCGCCGTACTGGAAGCGCGCGACGACATCGGAGGCACGTGGGACCTGTTCCGCTATCCCGGCATCCGCTCGGACTCCGACCTCCACACGTTCGGATACGCGTTCAAGCCCTGGCGCCACGAAGCAGCGATCGCCGACGCTCCCCTCATCAAGGAGTACCTCCACGAGACCGTCGAGGAGAACGGCCTGGAGCGCGTCCTCAGGCTCGGCCACCGGGTCGTCCGCGCGGAGTGGTCCACGGCGGACTCACGGTGGACCCTCACCGTCCAGACGTCGGACCCCGCCACGGGAGCGACCCGGACCAGGACGATCCACGCGGGATGGGTCTTCGCCGCCACCGGCTACTACCGGTACGACGAGGGGTTCTCCCCGGAGTTCCAGGGACGGGAGGACTTCGAGGGCCGGATCGTCCATCCGCAGCACTGGCCCGAGGGACTCGACTACAGCGACAAGAAGGTCGTCGTCATCGGCAGCGGCGCGACCGCGATCACGCTGGTGCCGGCCATGACCACCGGGGCGGGCGCCGCCCGGCACGTGACGATGCTGCAGCGCACCCCCACCTACGTCATGGCGCTCCCCCGCGTCGACAAGGTCGCCCTGGCGCTCACGAAGCTGCTCGGGGAAGAACGCGGGTACGCCGTGACGCGGTTCAAGAACATCTGGACCGAACACGCCGTCGTGAAGGGGCTGCGGACCTTCCCCAAGGCAGGACGGGCCTTCATCCGGCGCGAGAACGTCAAGCGCCTTCCCAGGGGATTCGACGTCGACAAGCACTTCAACCCGCCGTACGACCCGTGGGACCAGCGGGTGTGCGTGGCACCGAACGGCGACTTCTTCGACGCGATCAAGGACGGAAGGGCCTCCGTCGTCACCGACGCCGTGGCGCGGTTCAGCAAGCGCGGCATCGTGCTGGCGTCGGGTGAGGAGCTGGAAGCCGACATCATCGTCACCGCGACGGGGCTGAACCTGCGGCTCTTCGACGGCATGCCCATCGTGGTCGACGGGCACCAGATCGACATCGCGGACGCGCTCTGTTACCGCGGCATGCTGCTGAGCGGGATGCCGAACTGGGCGATGGCGATCGGCTACACCACCTCGTCCTGGACGCTCAAGGTGAGCCTGATGTGCCGCTACTTCATCGACCTGGTCAGGCACATGGACGCCCGCGGATACGACACGGTGGTTCCGGTCGCACCGCCGGGAACGAACCGCAGGCCCGTCATGGACCTCCAGGCCGGGTACGCCAAGCGCGGCGAGAAGCTCCTGCCCAAGCAGGGCCCCGAGAAGCCCTGGCGGATGGCGATGTCCTACCCCGAGGACGCCAGGGCGCTGCGCGGCCCGGTGGCCGACGAGAACCTCCGGTTCGGCGCCCGCCGGGCGGCCGCGCCGGCGCCCGGCGGGAGGCGAGCCACCCGTGCCTGAGACGAGCGCCGTCGAGAGCGGCGACCGGTACGCGACCCTGCCGTCCGGGATGACGATCTGCTTCCGGGACCACGGCGACGAGGACGACCCCGCGATGCTGCTCATCGCGGGACTGGGCGAAGACCTCACCTTCTGGTCCGACTCGTTCGTCGGCTCCCTCGTCGCCCGCGGTTTCCGGGTCGTCGCGATCGACAACCGCGACGCCGGCCAGTCGACGTTCGTCGCCTCGCCCCCTCCCGGGCTCTTGCGTCAGATCGCCGCGCGTCCGCGCGGCGACGCGTACACGCTGGCCGACATGGCCCAGGACGCCGTCGGCGTACTCGACCATCTCGGGATCGCGCGGGTGCACCTGGTCGGGCGGTCGATGGGCGGGATGATCGCGCAGACGATCGCGGCCACGGCGCCCGAGCGGGTCCTGTCGCTGGCCTCCCTCTACTCCACCACCGGGGCGCGCAAGGTCGGGCAGCCGGCGCTGTCGACGATCCGGCTCCTCGCCGCCCCGCCGGCGAGGAACAGAACCGCGGCGGTCCGTGCCCATCTGAGGCTCACCCGTCACATCGCGGGAACGGAACATCCCATCGACGACGCGGCCGAGGCGGCCATCGCGGCGCGCGGCTGGGACCGCAGCGGCGGCGACCCGGCGGCCGGCACGGCGCGCCAGATCCAGGCGATCCAGCGCTCCGGGGACCGGACGGCCCAGCTGAGCCGGATCACCGCCCCGACGCTGGTCATCCACGGCGACCGGGACCCCCTGGTGAACCCGAGCGGCGGCGTCGCGACGGTCGAGGCGATCCGCTCGGCCCAGCACGTGGTCATTCCCGGCATGGGCCATCACCTCCCCGAGTCCCTCGTCGACCCCCTCACGACCTACATCGCGCAGCACGCGACCCGCGTGGGTGAAGGAGGCAGCCATGTCCGGATCTCGTGAGCCACGCTCCGGGAGCACCACGGTCGACGTCGTGGTCGTCGGTGCCGGTTTCGCCGGTCTGAGCGCGGCGGAGCGGCTGGTGAGCACGGGGCGGTCCGTCCTGGTCGTGGAAGGCCGCGACCGGGTCGGAGGCCGCTCGCTCTCCGGCGAGGTGGCCGGCGTGAAGGTCGACCTCGGGGCGACGTGGGTGGCCCGGCGCCACACCGCCGTCCGGGACCTCGCGAGCCGGGTGGGGTGCACCACCACCGACCAGTTCGCCCAGGGCCGCAACGTGCTGTGGATGGCGGGCCGGCGCCGCACCTACAGCGGCACCATTCCGAAGGTCTCCCCCGCGGCCCTGGTGGACATGGCGCGCATGCAGGCGGCGGTGAACAAGCTGGTCGCGACCGTCGACGTGGACGCGGCGTGGGAGACGCCGGGGGCCGGCCGGCTCGACGCCGTCTCGTTCGGCGAGTGGCTCGACCGGAAGAACGCACTGCCCGGCACCCGTGCGCTGATGACCGTCATCAGCAAGGTGCAGTGGGGCTGCACCCCGGGAGACGTCTCCCTGCTGCACGCACTGCGCTACATCCGCTCGGCGGGCGGACTCGACCACATGCTGGACGTCGAGGGCGGCCAGCAGCAGGACCGGATCGTCGAGACCACCCAGGAGATCGCGAAGCGGGTGGCGGAGCGGCTCGGCGACCGCGTGCGCCTGGAGACACCGGTGCGCCGCATCGCACAGGACGACGACGGCGTCACCGTCCGCACCGACTCAGGCGAGATCCGCGCCCGGTACGCGATCGTCACGGCCTCGCCGGCGCACCGCGCCGCCATCACCTTCGAGCCCGCCCTGTCCGAACGGGGCGAAGGGCTCACGCGGACCTGGCGCATGGGCGTGCTGAGCAAGGCGTTCGTGGCCTACGAGAGGCCGTTCTGGCGGACCGACGGCTGTTCCGGCGAGGCGGTGACCGACACCGGAACCGTGTTCATCACCTTCGACGTGTCCCCCGCCCCCGGCGGACCGGGCGTCCTGATGGCCTTCTGCGATCCGCGCGTCTTCGACGGCTTCGGCCCCGGGACCCGGCGCGACCGGGTGGTCCGGCAGCTCGCCGACCTCTACGGTCCGCAGGCGCTCACCCCGATCGACTACGTGGACCACTGCTGGGGAGCGGAGCCCTTCGCCCCGGGCGGCCCCAATCCCGCCGTCGCCCCTTACGCGACCACGAGCTTCGGCAAGGCGCTGAGCGAGCCCCACGGGCGCGTCCACTGGGCGGGCTCCGAAACCGCCGGCGAATGGGCCGGAACCATGAACGGCGCGGTCCTGACGGGCCAGCGCACCGCCGAGAGCGTCCTCACCCTGCTGACCCGCGACGTCCGAGAGGGGGCGTCCCGATGAAGGAGACGCTGTTCCTGCTGGCCGACCTGTGGATGATCTTCGCCGGTTACTTCTACGGCTGGAAGTTCATCCGCCGCTACGGCAACTACCTCCTGGGCCTCGAATGGATGGTCGTCGCCACGTCGGGCACCAACTTCCTGCTCTGGTCGCTGCTCGGGGCCGAGAGCGACAGCGTCCTGTACGACCTGGCGTACTTCTTCGACGCGTTCTCCAGGTCGGTCGGCATCACGCTCATCCTGGTCCTGGGCCTGATGAAGGTCACCCATCGCTACAAGCCGAGCCGCGGCGTCGACGTCGCCGTGTTCGGGGTCGCGATCGTGGCCGCCCTGTTCCTCCGCCCCTTCCACGGCGCGGATCTCGACACCGACCGCGGTGCGTTCTGGGTCTCCGTGTTCTACGTCGTCGTCAACCTCCTCACGGCCGCGTTCCTCTGCTACTTCGTCAAACGGCTCTGGAGCGCGGGCGCGCGGTGGCCGGCGGTCTGGACCGGACTGGTCACGGCCGCCGGGACCACCATCGCGATCACGTACGACTTCTTCCCCCTGCCGTTCGACGACGCGAACCGCACGATCTTCTACACCGCCGCGCTGGCGACCTGGGGCACCCAGGGATTCGTCTACTTCCGCGCCTACCGCGCGCTGTACGACCGCGACGCGGCTCTGGACCCGTACCCGGCCCGCACGGCCGGGGCCCCCGCATGAACCCGAATCACGACGAAGGAGTCAGCATGGCGAAGCGGCACGTGTACGCGGTGGTGGACCCCGCCACCGGCAAGCTGGTCAAGGAGTACCCCACCGCGACGGACGAGACCGTAGACGCGGCGCTCGACGCGGCGGCGGGGGCCTACGCGCACTGGTCGAGGCAGACCTCCGTGGCACAGCGCGCCCGGCTGTTGCACACCGTCGCCACCCTCCACGACGAGCGCAGCCGGCAGCTCGCCGAGATCATCCACCGGGAGATGGGCAAGCCGGTGGAGGAGGCCGTCGGGGAGGTCGAGTTCAGCGCCTCGATCTACCGGTACTACGCCGAGAACGCGGAGAGGTTCCTCACCGACGAACCGATCGAGCTCCTGGAGGGAGAGGGCACCGCCTTCGTCCGCCGCCAGCCGGTCGGCGTGCTCCTTGGAATCATGCCCTGGAACTACCCGTACTACCAGGTGGCCCGGTTCGCCGCGCCCAACCTCGCGCTGGGCAACACCATCGTGCTCAAGCACGCGTCGCAGTGTCCGGAGTCGTCCGCGGCCCTCCAGCAGCTGTTCACGGACGCGGGCCTCCCCCAGGGCTGCTACGTCAACGTCCACGCCACCGG
The DNA here is from genome assembly GCF_000719555.1 of Streptomyces sp. NRRL F-5727. Taxonomy (GTDB): domain Bacteria; phylum Actinomycetota; class Actinomycetes; order Streptomycetales; family Streptomycetaceae; genus Streptomyces. The sequence goes on along the minus strand of NZ_JOGX01000005.1, from coordinate 174,257 downwards.
CGAGCAGATCGGCCGCGCCATCGCCGACCCCCGCGTGCAGGGCGTCTCCTTCACCGGTTCGGAGCGGGCCGGCGCGGAGGTCGCCGAGAAGGCCGGGCGCAGCCTCAAGAAGGTGGTGCTCGAACTGGGCGGCTCGGACCCGTTCATCGTGCTGTCGACCGACGACCTCGACGCCACGGTCCAGGCGGCGGTCGAGGCGCGGTTCGAGAACGCCGGGCAGGCGTGCAACGCCGGGAAGCGCTTCATCGTCGCCGATGACGTCTACGACGCCTTCCTCGACAGGTTCACCGAGAAGGTGCTCGCGCTGACCGACGGACTGGCGCCGCTCTCCTCGGTCGCCGCCGCCGAGTACGTCGAGGAGCAGGTCGGGCGCGCCGTCGCCGAGGGGGCGACCTTCGTCTCCGCACGGCAGCGCGAGGGGGCGTACTTCCCGCCCGGCGTGCTGACGGGCCTCTCCCCGGCGTCGCCGTCGGCCACCGAGGAGCTCTTCGGCCCGGTCGCGACCGTCTACCGGGTCGGTTCCGAGGACGAGGCCGTCGAGCTGGCGAACGACACCCCGTACGGGCTGGGCTCCTACGTGTTCACGACGGACGCCGAGCAGGCGCTGCGGGTCGCCGACCGGATCGAGGCCGGCATGGTCTTCATCAACGGCGTCGGCCTCGATGGCGCGGAACTGCCCTTCGGTGGCGTCAAGTTGTCCGGTTTCGGCCGCGAGCTGGGACGGGCGGGCATCGACGAGTTCGCCAACAAGAAGCTCATCCGTACCGCTCGGACGTGACCGCCCCCCACACGGAAGGAAGACTTTCATGACGATCGAGTTCGACGCCGCCGTCTTCAGGACGCCGAACGAACCGCTGACCATCGAGCGGGTGACGCTCCCCTCGACGCCTCCGCCCGGCGAGGTGCTCGTGCGGCTTCAGGCGAGCGGGGTGTGCCACAGCGACCTCCACGTCCTCCTGGGCGAATGGCAGGTTCCTACGCCGATGATCCTCGGCCATGAGGGAGCCGGGATCGTCGAGAGCGTCGGCGAGGGCGTCACGACGCTGAAGAAGGGCGACCACGTCGTGCTGTCCTGGACGCCCTCGTGTCGCCGCTGCCGCTACTGCATCAGCGGCAGGCCCGTCCTCTGCGACATGGTGAGCGAGCACTCGGCGAACCACCTGTCGTTCGACGGCCGGTCCCGGATCACGTCCGCCGGCGGGGACGACGTCCTCAGCTTCGCGGGCCTCGGAACGTTCGGCGAGTACGCCCTGGTGCCCGAGTCGGGTGCGATCGCCGTCCGGGACGACGCCCCGTTCCCGCAGGCGGCTCTGGTCGGGTGCGCCGTCACGACCGGTGTCGGCGCGGCCGTCAACACCGCCGGCGTGCGGCCGAGCGACACCGTGCTGGTCCTCGGCTGCGGCGGCGTCGGCCTGAACGCGATCCAGGGGGCCCGGCTCGCCGGCGCGCGGAGGATCATCGCCGCGGACATCTCCGACGAGAAGCTGGAGCAGGCGCGCATCTTCGGTGCGACCGACCTGATCAACAACGGCCGCGAGGACTTCGCGGACCGGGTGCGGCAGCTCACCGACGGACGCGGTGTGGAGATCGCCATCGAGGCCATCGGGCTGCCCCGCACCATCGAGGCGGCCTACGAGGTCCTGGCCCGGGGCGGCACGGCGGTGGTCGCCGGGCAGGTGGCGGACGGCCTGAAGGTCTCCATCGACCCCTTCGTCATGTCCGATCAGGAGCTCTCGCTCATCGGCTCGAACTACGGCTCCAGCAAGCCCGCTTCCGACTTCCCGCTGCTGATCGACCACTACATGAACGACCGCATCGATCTCGACTCCCTGGTGACGAGCGTGATCGGTCTGCAGGACGTCAACGAGGCGTTCGACCAGATGAAGCGCGGCATCGGCATCCGCTCGGTGATCACGTACTGAAAGGCAGGGGCGATCTCATGGCCCTGGAATCATCCCGCTCGGCCTTCGAGCGAGCCCGCCGCAGCGTCGGCGGGGGTGTGGGGTCGGGCCTGCGCGCCGCGATGCCACCCCATCCGCTCTTCGTGCGCGAGGCGCGGGGCGCACACGTCTGGGACCTGGACGGCGACCGGTACGTCGACTACGTGATGGCCTGGGGGCCGCTCGTCCTCGGTCACGGTGACCCGCGCGTCCTGTCGGCGGTGTCCGAGGTCGCGACGAGGATGCAGGTCGTCGGCACCGGGCATCCGCTGGAGTACCTCGCGGCGGAAGCGGTCCTCGAGGCCGTGCCGCACGGCGAGCGGCTGCTGTGGAGCAACACGGGGACCGAGGCGGTGCAGGTGGCGCTGCGCCTCGCGCGCGCCGCCACCGGACGGCGCCGCGTCCTCAAGTTCGCGAAGAGCTACCACGGCTGGCACGACACCGTGTACGCCGGGATGTCCGAGGACGACTGCGATCGCCCCGCCACCCCCGGTGGGGCGGGACAGTCGGCCAGCGTCCTCGACGACCTGGTCGTGGCGCGCTTCAACGACGTACAGCTGGCCGAGCGCCTGCTGGGCGAGGCCGTCGAGCGCGACATCGCGGCCGTGCTCGTCGACCCGGTGATGAGCAACGCGGGCGTCGAAGCGCCTTCGCCGCAGTTCCTGTCGACGCTGCGGACCCTCTGCGACCGGCACGGTGTCGTCCTCGTCTTCGACGAGGTGATCGCCGGGTTCCGGATCGCCCGGGGCGGGGCGGCCGAGAAGTACGGAGTCCTTCCCGACCTGTCCGTCTTCGGGAAGGCGATGGCCGGCGGCTTCACCCAGAGCGCCGTCGTCGGCCGGTCCGATCTGATCGACCAGGTGACGTCCGGGGTCGTGCACGCCGGAACCTTCAACGCCAACCCGGTCGCACTGGCGGCCGTCGCGGCGACGATGCGCGTCCTGGCCGACCCCGAGGTCCACGCGCAACTCGAAGGGATCTCCTCCGAGTTCGAAGCCCTCGTCGGCGCCGTTCTCGGTTCGTCGCCCGACTTCGGCAGCCTCAACCGGGTCGGCTCGCTCCTCCAGTACGTCCCCGCCGGGGGCGCCACGGGGCTGCACGGAACGAGCGGGCTCTGGGCGGTGATCCTCGAAGGGATGCTGCGGCAGGGCTTCCTCTTCATGCCGTCCGGCAAGGTCTTCCTCAGCACGGCGCACACCACCGCCGACGTCGAGGCGACGGCCGAGGCCCTCGACCGGCTCCTGCGGAGGTTGTGACACCCGCATCGAGCCACGCGTCACCCCCACCCGCCCCGAGCCAGGCCGCGTGTTCTGTTCCTCCGCGGCCTGGCCCGGTCCACCTTTCGGAAATGGCACCATGCTGAACCTCTCGGTCCTGCTCGAGGACTCCGCCCGCACGCACCCGGACCGGGACGCCGTCGTCCTCGGCACGACGCGTCTCACCTACGCCCAGATCGACGCCGCCGCCAACCAGGTCGCCAACCTCCTGGTCGACCGCGGCATATGGCCCGGCGACAAGGTCGCGCTCAGTTGTCCGAACGTGCCCTGGTTCCCGATCGTCTACTACGGGATCCTCAAGGCCGGCGCCGTCGTCGTCCCGCTCAACGTCCTGCTCAAGGGCCGGGAGGTCGCCTACCACCTCTCCGACTCGGAGGCGAAGGCGTACTTCTGCTTCGAGGGCGGCGAGGGCCTGCCGATGGGGGCGGAGGGGCACGCCGGGTTCAGCGAGACCCCGGCCTGCGAGCACTTCTTCCTCATCACCGCCGATCCCGCGGCGGAGAGCCGGATCGAGGGCGTCGAGACCCTGGGCGCCGCGCTGCGGGGCACCGCGGCGACGTTCGACAGCATCGGGACGTCGGGGGACGACCCGGCCGTGCTGCTCTACACGAGCGGTACGACGGGGCAGGCGAAGGGCGCCGAACTCAGCCACGCCAACCTGACGCTCAACGCCCTGGCGGTCAACCAGCTGTTGGAGAACCGGCCGGCGCTGGACACCCATCTGGTCGTGCTGCCGCTGTTCCACTCCTTCGGCGCGACCGTGCAGTTGAACGCCGGCTTCTCCACGGCGAGCACGCTGGTGCTGCTGCCGCGGTTCGACGCCCGGCAGGCGGTGTCCCTGATGCAGCGGGAGGACATCACCGTCTTCGCGGGTGTCCCCACCATGTGGTGGGGCCTGTTGCAGACGCTCACCGAGGACGTCGACGTCGAGAGGATCGCGCGGAACCTGCGCGTCGGCGTCTCCGGCGGCGCCGCGCTCCCCGCGGAACTCGTCAAGCAGGTCAGGGAGCGACTGGGCGTCCAGGTCCTGGAGGGCTACGGCCTCTCCGAGACCTCGCCGGTGGTGACCTTCAGCGATCCGGCGCGGGAGCCCCGCCCCGGGTCGATCGGCGTGCCGATCTGGGGCGTCGAGGTCAAGCTCGTCGACGCGGACTGGTCGGAGGTCGAGGACGACGGCACGGGCAGCGCCGTCGGCGAGATCGCGGTCAGGGGCCACAACGTGATGAAGGGCTACCACGGCCGCCCCGAGGCCACCGCCGAAGCCGTCCGGGACGGCTGGTTCCGCACCGGCGACCTGGCCCGCAGGGACAAGGACGGCTTCTACTACATCGTCGACCGGGCGAAGGACCTGATCATCCGCGGTGGCTTCAACGTGTACCCGCGCGAGATCGAGGAGGTCCTGATGACGCACCCGGCGATCAGCCTGGCCGCGGTCGTCGGCGTGCCGCACGACAGTCACGGCGAGGAGATCAAGGCGTTCGTGATCCTCGAGCGTGGCGCCGAGGCCCGCCCCGACGAGCTGGTCGCCTGGGGCAAGGAGCAGATGGCCGCCTACAAGTACCCGCGCATCGTCGAAGTCGTGCGGACGCTGCCGATGACGTCCACCGGAAAGATCCTCAAGCGCGAACTCACGTGACCGGCGCGCCGAGCGCACGGACACGGGTGGGAAGGACGGCAGATGACAGTGGATGAGGGCCGCCGGTGGGACGCGTTCCCCGGCGGGGCCGGTACGGGGCCGGACACGGCACCCGGCTCGCTCGTGGCCGCCTGGAAGGCACGTGTGGCGAGGAACCCGGAGGGCACCGCGCTCCGCTTCTTCGACGGTGCCCTGTCGGCCCGGGAGGTGGACGCGGCGTCGGACGCCCTGGCCGCCGCGTTCGAGGCCCGCGGGACCGGCCGGGGCGACCGCGTCGGGGTGTACCTGCAGAACGTTCCGCAGTACGCGCTGGTGCTGCTGGCGCTGTGGAAGCTGGGGGCCACGGCGCTGGGACTCAACCCGATGTACCGGGGCCGGGAACTCCGCCGGATCATCGAGGACTCCGGGGCGGTCGGCGTCGTCTGCGCGGACGAGGACGTCCACGAGACGCTCGGCACGCTCGCGGGGAGCTCGGTGCGGTGGCTGATCAGCACGTCGGCCCTGGACTACCAGTCGCGGAACGATCCGCGGGTCTTCGCGACGACGGAACGCCTGGCACCCGCGCCGGACGGCGATCTGGGGGCCCTGATCCGCGAGTTCGAGGGCCGCGGCCCCTCGCCCGTGGAACTGACGCGTGACGATGTCGCGTTCCTGACCTACACGTCAGGAACGACGGGGCCGCCGAAGGGCGCCATGAACACCCACGGCAACGTCCTGAGCGTGGTGACGACCTGCGCGTCGTGGATGGGCGTGGGCGACGGGGACGTCGTCTTCGCCATGGCCCCGCTGTTCCACATCACCGGGGCGGTGGTCAACGCGACGATCTCCCTGCTCACCGACACCACGCTCGTCCTGGCGGGCCGGTTCCACCCCGAGGTCGCCCTGGAGGCCTTCGCCGAGTACGGGGTGACCTACACGATCGGCTCCATCACCGCGTACAACGCGATCTTCCAGCTGCCGCAGGCCGGGCCGGAGCACTTCGCGTCGGTGAAGGCCCTGTACTCCGGGGGCGCGCCGATCCCGCCGGCGACCGTCGAGCGGTTCCGGGAGCGGTTCGGCGTCTACCTCCACAACGGCTACGGGATGACCGAGACGACGTCCGCCGTCATCGCCGTGCCGCCGGGTGAGCGGGCACCGGTGCATCTGCCGAGCGGGACCCTGTCGATCGGCAAGCCGCTGCCGCGTCTCACCGCCCGCGTCGTCGACCTGCACGGCGATCCGGTGCCCCCCGGTCAGCAGGGTGAGCTGGAGCTGAGCGGACCGCAGGTGGTGCCCGGGTACTGGGACAAGCCCGAGGCCACCCGCCGGACGATGCCGCAGGGCCGGCTGCGTACCGGCGACGTCGCCGTCATCGACGAGCAGGGCTGGGTCTACCTGGTGGACCGGCTCAAGGACCAGATCAACGTGTCCGGGTACAAGGTCTGGCCGCGCGAGGTCGAGGACGCCCTGTACGAGCATCCGTCGGTCCTGGAGGCCGCGGTCGTCGGGCAGCCGGACGCCTACCGCGGCGAGACCGTCGTCGCCTACGTCTCGCTCAAGGCGGGTCTGAACGCCACGGCGGACGAGCTGATCGCGTTCACGCGTGAGCGGCTGGCGGCCTACAAGTGCCCGCGGGCGATCCGTTTCCTCTCCGACCTGCCCAAGACGCAGAGCGGCAAGATCCGCCGCGCCGAGCTCCGCGACGCCGGAGCGGTATCCCCTTCGAAGGACTGATCCATGAGTCAGAATCGTTTCTCCGGACGCACCGCCGTCATCACCGGAGCGAGCCGGGGCATCGGCCTCGCCGTCGCCGAACGCCTCGTCGCCGAAGGAGCGCGCGTGTGCCTGACCGCGCGCAAGGCCGGCCCCCTCGAAGAGGCCGCCGCCACCCTTCCCCCGGGCAGTGTCGTCACCGTCGCCGGCAGGGCGGACGATCCCGAGCACCGCCGCGAGGTCTTCGACACCGTCGCGCGCGAGTTCGGCGGGCTCGACGTCCTCGTGAACAACGCGGGCATCAACCCGGCCTACGGCCCCGTCGTCGGCCTGGACCTCGACGTCGCCCGCAAGGTGCTGGAGGTCAACGTCCTGGCCCCCCTCGCCTGGGTGCAGGACGCCGTGGCCCATCCGAAGCTCGGTTTCACCGAGCGCGGCGGCACCGTCGTGAACCTCTCCTCCGTCACCGGCGACACCCCGTCACCCGGCATCGGCCTCTACGGAGTCAGCAAGGCCGCCGTCTCCCACCTGACCAGGACCCTGGCCGTCGAGCTCGGCCCGGAGGTCCGCGTCAACGCCGTGGCCCCCGCCGTCGTCAAGACGCGGTTCGCCGAAGCCCTGTACGAGGGCAGGGAAGCCGAGGTGGCCGCCGACTACCCCCTGCGGCGCCTGGGCGTGCCCTCCGACATCGCCTCCGCCGTGGCGTACCTGGCCTCGGAGGACGCCTCCTGGGTCACCGGCCACGTCCTCACCGTCGACGGCGGCCTCACGGTCGCCGGCGGCACCGCGTAACGACCTCGACCCTCCCACAAAGGACTGCCATGACCACCCCTGACCTTCCGCCGGAGTTCGCGGAGCTGCGCGAGCGCACCCGCCGGTTCATCCGTGAGGTCGTCGTCGACGCGGAGCCCGTACCGGGCGGACGTCTCGACCGGGCCACCCGCGACCGGCTGCAGACCGCGGCGAAGGAGGCCGGCGTCTTCGCGCCGCTCGTACCGAAGGAGTACGGCGGGCAGGGCCTGCCCATCGAACACTGGTCGCCGGTCCTGCAGGAGGCCGGGTACTCGCCGATCGGTCCCAGCGTGCTCAACTGCATGGCCCCCGACGAGGGCAACATGCACATGCTGAACCTCATCGCCACCGAGGAGCAGAAGAAGCGCTACCTCGCGCCTCTGGCGGCCGGCGACGTCCGCTCGTGCTTCGGCATGACCGAGCCCCACCCCGGAGCCGGGTCCGACCCGGCGGCGCTGCGGACCACCGCCGTACGCACCGACGGCGGCTGGATCATCGACGGCCACAAGCGGTTCACCAGCGGTGCCGTGGGTGCCGCGTTCTGCATCGTCATGGCGCGCACCCCGGCCGGCGACGGCTTCCCCGAGGGGGCCACCATGTTCCTCGTCGACCTGACCGACCCCGGCATCCGGGTCGGCGAGCCGATCCACACCGTCGACCGCGCGATCGACGGCGGCCACCCGCACCTGTACCTGGAGAACTGCTTCGTCCCCGACGACGCGGTCCTCGGCGAGGTCGGGCTCGGCTTCCGCTACGCGCAGGTACGGCTCGGCCCCGCGCGGCTCACGCACTGCATGCGCTGGCTGGGACTGGCACGCCGGGCGCACGACATCGCCCTCGACCGGGCCGCGAAGAGGGAGCTGTTCGGCGGTCCGATCGACTCGCTCGGCCTGGCCCAGCACCTGATCGCCGAGTCCGTCATCGACATCGAGACCTCCGACGCGATCATCACCAAGACCGCGGCGCTGCTGCACAGCGATCCGAAGGCGGGCTCGGCGATGTCCTCGGTCGCGAAGGTCCACTGCTCGGAGGCGATCCACCGGGTGATCGACCGTGCCGTCCAGATCTGCGGCGGCGACGGCGTCTCCGACGGACTGCCGCTGGCCCAGTATCTGAACGAGGTCCGTCCGTTCCGCATCTACGACGGCTCGAACGAGACCCACCGGTGGGCCATCGCACGCCGTGCCTCGGCCGGCCGGCGGACCGCCGTCCAGGCCGGTGAGCGATACCTGGGCGACGCCGTCGTCGGCCGGGACGGGGGCGCGTGATGCACACCGTCCCCGACGGCGTGGAGGTCGTCGCGAGCCGCGAGCGGGCCCGTCATCTCGACAGCCCTCCCCTCCTCGTCCTCGACGCGGTCACCGGCTTCCTCGACGCCCACGGCATCGGCAGCGGACCGCTCGCGTGGCAGCGCATCGGCGACGGCCACTCCAACGTCACCTACCTGATCGAACGCGGCGGCGAGTCCGTCGTCCTGCGCCGCGGCCCGCGCCCGCCGCTGCCGAAGTCGACGCACGACATGGTGCGCGAGGCGCGCATCCAGAAGATCCTCCACGGGCACGGGGTGCCGGTGCCGGAGATCCTCGCCGTCTGCGAGGACGAGGACGTCCTGGGCGTGCCGTTCTACCTGATGTCCCGGCTCGACGGCACGATCGTCACCGACACGATCCCGCCCCACCTCTCCCCCGCCGAACAGCGCCGGCTGACCAGCGAGGCGGTCGTCGACACCCTCGTCGCCCTGCACGGCATCGATGTCACCGATGGGGAACTCGCCTCCCTGGGCCGCCCCGAGGGGTATCTGCGTCGACAGGTCGAGCGGTTCCGCGGTCTCTGGGAGGTCAACACCACCCGCAGCCTGCCCGCGGTGGAGCGCATCGCGGACTGGCTCGCCCAGAACCTGCCGACGAGCCAGTCGGCGTCGGTGGTGCACGGCGACTACCGCATGGGCAACCTCATGTTCGCGCCCCAGGCGCCGGCCGAGGTCCTCGCGATCCTCGACTGGGAGATGGCCACGCTCGGCGACCCGCTCGCGGACCTGGGGTACCTCACCGCCACCTGGTCCGAGGCCGGCAGCCCTGCCACCCCGCTCGAACTCACCAAGGTGACCCGTTCACCCGGCTACCTCACCCAGCGCCAACTGGCAGACCGCTACCGGCGCCGCACCGACCTCGATCTCACCCCGCTCCCCTGGTACCAGGCCCTCGCCCTCTGGAAGGCGGCGATCTTCTGCGAGGCCATCCACACCCGCTGGCAGCGGGGCGAGCGTCCTCACGACACGGTCTTCGGACCGTCGCTCGAAACAGGAGTCCCCCGGCTCCTGGAGCGGGCCGGGCACCACGCCGGCCTGACCGCGACCAGCCACCGCTGACGCCCGACGCCCGCGGTGCGAGGCGCTTCACCTGCCTCACCGCGGCCGGGCCGTCTCGCTCTGACGTCACGTCGAGGCCGTCGTTCGCCGTGGCACTGGTGCGCCCTCCTCCGCGGACGCCGCGCCACCGTCGTATCCCGGCGGTCACCGGCATGGCTTCCGACCGGTACGGAGCACGGCTGCCCGGCTCCCTCACCCGTCCTCCACGGCTGCGGCCGTTCCGCGCCCCCTCGCGCCGAGTCCGTCTTCCTCGTTCTTCCCGAGAGAGGTCCCGTGCCCTCCGATTCCTCCCAGCATTCCCCTCGTGACACCCGGGTGCTGGTCACCGTCAACGCGCTGCCGCTGGCCGTCGGTGTCGTGCTCTCCTGCTCCACGTCCCTCGGGGAGATCTCCGTGTACGGCCGCCTCACCCTCGCCATCACGTGGGCATTCACCCAGCTGGTCGTCCTCGTCGGCGGGACCTGGTGGTACGAGAACCGGGCCGCGTCCTCCTTCGAACCGGCCTCGGCGACGACGGCCGACTCCCGTTCGGCCGGGGGCGCGTGGTGACGACGCACCTCCTGAGCGTCGGCTCGCCCGATCTCATCGGCACCGCCGCGCGGGGCGCGGTCATCAGCGCCTTCCTCGTCTTCGTCGGCCTCTGCCTGCTGTGGGTCTTCACGCTCGCCACGCAGGACGACGACCCGGAACGCCTCTACGTCGCCGGCCGGTCCCTTCCGCCCGTCTTCAACGGCGTCGCGATGGCGGGAGAACAGATCACGGTCATCATCCTGGTCTCGCTGCCGGGAGCCATCGCCCTCTTCGGCTACGACGGAGTCTCGACCGCCGTCGACAGCGCCCTCGCACTCGGCGTCTTCCTGCTCCTCGCCTCCAGGATTCGCGCGACCCGCCGCTACACCCTGGGCGAGCTGTTCTCCCTGCGCGCCGAGGGGCCGGGCGTACGGATCGCCGGCGCCGTGGTGACCCTGTGCATCGCCGTGCCCCTGCTCATGGTGCAACTGCGGGCCGGCGGCATCACCACCGCCCTTCTGATCGGCATGCCGAGCGAGCCGGCCCAGGTGGTGTGCACGGTGCTGATGGGATTCCTGGTCACGTGCTTCGCAGGAGTGGCCGATCTGCGCGGCACCAGTTTCGTGCAGGTCGCCAAAGTGCCCGTGGCCCTGGTGACGCTCGCCGCGGTGACCCTGCTGGCGCTCCGCTTCTTCGACTGGAGTCCCGGATCCCTGCTGTCGGCCGCCATGGACCAGAGCGTGTCACCGGGCGGATACCTCAGCCCCGGGCTGTGGGAGCACTCCGCCGGGGGCGGACCGCTCGGCACGCTCAGTGACCACATCGTCGTCATCCTCGGAACCGCGATGATGCCCCACCTGCTCCTGCGCGTCAGCGCCAGCCGGGACGTGCCCTCCGCCCGGCGCTCACTGAGCGTCGCCGTCGGGCTGACCGGCCTCTTCTACCTGCTGCTGATCACGACCGGCTTCGCCGCGGCCGCGGTGGTGGGCAGCGGACGGATCGGAGCGGTCGACGTGCGGGGGCAGGGAGCCCCGATCCTCCTGGCGTCGGAGGTGCTTCCCCACCACTCCACCGGCCGGGTCGTGCTCATCACCCTCGTGGCCTGTGTCGCCTTCCTCGCCGTGCTCACGGCCGTGGCGAGCGTGACCTTCGCCGCCGCCGTCTCCGTGACCCGCGACCTGCTCGGGCGGAAGGGCAGTGCCCGGATCGGGATCGGAGAGCCGGCGGTCCTGCGGCTCTCCGTCGTCGTGCTCTGCGTCGTGAGTCTTCTCCTCACCACCGCCGTACACCGCTACCCCGTCGAGTTCCTCCTCGCGTTCTCGCTGAGCCTCGCGGCCACGTGCGTGTTCCCCGCGGTCGTCTATTCCTTCCTCTGGACCGGCTTCAACCGCCACGGGCTGCTGTGGCTCGTCTACGGAGGGCTGTCCCTGTGCACCCTTCTGACCCTCGCCTCCCCCGCTGTGTCCGGGACGAGATACGCGCTGCTGCCGGAGCAGGACTTCAACCTGTTCCCGCTCCACACCCCCGGCCTGATCTCCGTACCGGCGGCCTTCCTCCTCGGATGGCTCGGCAGCGCGCGTCCCCGGGAGCGGACCACACACCCCCGGCACACGGCGTCGGGACCCGCTTCCGCCCGTAACGCCCCCGCCGCTCGCGTCGACTCCGGCAAGGACGCCGTGAGCGGATAGCTCCGCCGTGCCCGCGACCGGACTGTGCATCGTGCACCGGGCCCGGGCGAAGCAGGTGCCCGCTGTCGTTCTCGCCTGCGGTACCGGCTGGCGACAGTGAGACGACCACCACAGGAACGACGCGGAAACGCCTGACCGCCGGACCCGCCCGATCGTCGCGAGGACGCCGCGCGGGAGTCCCCGGACGACGGAACGTCCGCAGCTGATCGCACAGCCGACCAACCGCGCTTCGGATCGAGGAAGAGGACACGCATGACGACACAGAAGAAGACCCGGGCGCTGACGTCCGTGGCGAACGACACGCCGGCGGAGGAGATCCTCGAGATCGTGACGCGTGACGGCGGCGTCATCATCAAGGGCTTCCTGAGGCAGGAGCAGATCGTCCGTTTCAACGCCGAGATCGAGCAGCCGCTGCGGGCGCTCGCCCCGGGGTCCCTCCACGAGGACGAGATCGTGGCCGCGTTCCACGGCAGCAACACCAAGCGCCTCACGAACCTGGTGACGCACAGCGCCACGTTCCGCAGCGAGGTCATCGACCACCCCCTGGTCCACGAGATCAGCGACCTGGTCTTCCTCCGGGAGTCGGGCACGTACTGGATGACCACCGCCCAGGTGATCGAGATCGGCCCCGGCAACAAGGCGCAGATGCTCCACCGTGACCTGGAGAACTGGTTCCCGTTCATCGGCATGGGGCCCAGCGGTCCGGAAGTCACCATCAACTTCCTGGTCGCCCTGACCGACTTCACGGAGGAGAACGGCGCCACCCGCGTCATCCCCGGAAGCAACCACTGGAGCGACTTCGAGGACCGCGGGACCCCCGAGCAGACGATCCCCGCCGTCATGGACGCCGGGGACGTCCTTCTCTTCAGCGGCAAGACCGCGCACGGCGGCGGAGCGAACCGGACCGGCGACGAGTACCGGCGCGGCCTCGCCTTCGCGTTCAACGCGGGCTTCCTCACCGGTGAGGAGGCGTACCCCTTCCTGGTCGACAGGGAGCTCGCCAAGACGCTCTCGCCGCGCGTCCAGCGCATGCTCGGCTTCCGCTCCCAGTACCCCACGGGCTCTCCCGGCCTGTGGCAGGTCGACTACGCCGACCTGGGCGACCACCTCGGCCTCTGAGAACCGAGCCGACCGGAGGCTGCCGCAACTGTCCGAGGAGCGCACGTCATGGCCTTCCCTTACATTCGCACTATGGGAACCGACGCCGGTGCGTTCCTTGGTCAGCTGGCCCGCCACCTCAGACCGCAGGTGAAGAAGCTGGCCGGCCTGCTGCTCCAGCGCCTGAACGGCGAGTTCCCCGAGCTGTGGGAGAACGCGGACATCGAGGTCCTGACCCTGGAGGAGACGGCCCAGCACGTCACCGTCCTCCTGGATCTCCTGGAGGACCGCCCCGGCGCGAGCGTGCCGGAAGCTCCTCCGGCCGCCTTGGACATCGCCCGCCGCTACGCCCGGCGGGGGATCCCGGTGAGCCGGCTCCTCCGTGCCTACCGCCTCGGCCATCTCAGCCTGCTCGAACAGCTCCAGGCCGAAGCTCCCCGCCTCACCGGCGACTGGCACCTGATCAACCTCGCCACGGTGAGACTGGTCGCGATCGGTTTCGACTACGTGGACCGTTCCTCGGAACAGGTCGTCGCCGCCTACCAGGAGGAACGCGACCGTCTGCTGCAGCGTCGGCTCGCCCTCACCGACCGGGCGAGCAAGCGGATCGGGACCACGCTCGACATCTTCCGCACCGCGGAGGAGCTGACGGAGGTCTGCACCGAGGACTTCGCCGACCTCGTCACCGTCGACCTCTTCGACTCCGCACTCGACGAGACCGGCACCGGTCCGCCGGAGGCCCTGACGCAGCGCCGCGTGGCCCAGCGCTCCGTCCTCGACGACTGTCCGGAGTCCCCGCTCCGCGTCGGTGGGACCCACACCTACCCCGACGGCTCCGAACCGGTTCGCGCACTGACCACCGGGCGGTCCGCCCTGCACCACATCGCGGGGACCGAGATGCCCCCGTGGGTGGCGCCGTCGGAGTCCCACGGCCGAGTCCTGCGCGACCTCGGGCTTCACTCCGTACTCCTCGTGCCTCTGCACGCCCGCGGGGAGATCCTCGGCCTGGTGCAGTTCGTACGCCATCGCACCTCGGCCCCCTTCGACGACGACGACCTCCTGCTGGCGCAGGAGATCGTCTCCCGGGCGGCGGTGTCCATCGACAACGCCCGCCGGTACACCCATGAGCGTTCCACCGCGCTCGCCCTCCAGCGGACCCTGCTGCCGCGGAACACGGTGAGACACCCGGCCGTCGAAACCGCCTCGCGCTACCTGCCCGCCGGGTCCCGCGCCGGTGTGGGCGGCGACTGGTACGACGTCATTCCCCTGTCCGGGGCCCGCGTCGCGCTGGTCGTCGGCGACGTGGTCGGTCACGGCCTGCACGCCGCCGCCACCATGGGCCGACTCCGCACGGCCGTCCGCGCCTTCGCCGACATCGACCTCATGCCCGACGAACTCCTCACCCATCTGGACGACGTGGTCATCCGCATGCAGCGTGAGGAGTCGCCGGACGAGGGCGAGACCAGCGCCACCTGCCTGTACGCGGTCTACGACCCCGTGTCGCGCAGGTGCTCGCTGGCCAGTGCCGGCCATGTCCCGCCGACCGTCGTCACCCCCTCGAAGGTCGGCGAGGCCCTGCCGGAGGTACCGATCGGACCGCCTCTCGGCCTGGGTGGACTCCCCTTCGAAACCGCGGAGTTCGAGCTGCCGGAGGACAGCCTGCTGGTCCTGCACACCGACGGGCTGATCGCCGGCCACACGCGTGACGTGGACCAAGGACTCGCCACTCTGCACGACGTCCTCACCTCGGCGCCGGACTCGCTGGAGGAGATCTGCGACCGGCTCCTGGCCGCACTGCTGCCCGGCCGCCCCGCCGACGACGTCGCCCTGCTCGTCGCCCGGACCCGTGCCCTCGACCCGGACCACGTGGCCACGAGGGACCTCCCGTCCGATCCGGCGGCCGTGTCCGGGGCCCGCCGTTTCGCCTCCGACGTCCTGACGGCCTGGGGGTTGGAGGAACTCTCCTTCACCACGGAGCTGGTCGTCAGCGAACTGGTCACGAACGCGATCCGCTACGGCAAGAGCCCCATCCAGCTGCGACTGATCCTCCAGTCGACGCTCACCTGCGAGGTCTCCGACGCCAGCAGCACCGCCCCGCATCTGCGCCGCGCCCGCATCTACGACGAAGGCGGCCGCGGCCTGCTCCTCGTGGCCCAGTGCGCGGAGCGCTGGGGGACACGACACGGTCGCGAGGGCAAGGTCATCTGGGCCGAGCAGGCCCTTCCCGCGGACAGCGCGTCGACCGCCGAAGCGACGTGACGCCTGATCCGGGCCGACTTGATCGATCGACTAAGTCGATATAGTGGGCGTATGGCTCATGTTTCCGCGGCGGAGCGCCGCCCTCAGCTGATCAAGGCGGCCATCGACCTCATGACCCGGGAGGGCGTCGCCGCGGGGAGTACCCGCGCCATCGCCGCGGAGCTCGGTGTCGCGCAGGCCACCGTCCACTACACCTTCGGTACGAAGGAGGACCTGTACCGAGCCGTCATGGACCAGATCACCGACGAGCTGGTGACGCAGGTGCGGCGGGCGGCGCCGGAGGACGCTGGCTTCGAGGAGACCTTCAGCGCCCTGGCGGGTGCCCTGTGGGGCACCGTGCGCGAGCCGTCGTCGCACCACCAGCTGCTCAGCGAACTGACCATGTTCGCCCTGCGCGTGCCCGGCCTCAACGAGGCCCGGCAGAGCCACTACCGGCGGGTCATAGAGGTGACCGCGCAGGTGATCGCGGAGACGGCCGAGAGGACGGGGCAGGAACTGGCCGAGTCTCCGGAGACGGTGGCCCGGTTCTTCCTCTCCGGCTTCGACGGACTCACCATGCAGGTCCTCCAGTGCCTGCCGGACGAGGCCACCGAGCGGACGGGGCTCAGGGCACTCGTGGGCGCGACCGTGGCGCTGGCCAAGGGGGACCTCGACCTTCCGGACGTACCGATGGCCTGACACGACGCGAGAACGGCTGTGGGCGCACCTTTCCAGGTGCGCCCACAACCGTTTCTTCCTCCTTGCGAGAATCAGCCGGCCCAGACGTCCTCGACGTAGCGTCCGGATCCCACGAGCGCGGCGAGCCACGCCTCGGCCCGCTCGTCGCTCTCACCGGTCCGCTCGCGGTAGATCGCCATGAACGCCTCCCGTACGGCGGGTGCCATGCGACGGCCGTCGCCGCAGATGTAGACGCGCCCACCGGCTTCCAGGACCGACCACACCTCCTCGCTCTCGCGGGCGATGCGCTCCTGGACGAAACGGGCGCCGTTCTCGGGCGCGTGCATGAAGGTGGGACGCATGCTGACGGCGCCGGCGGCCTCGGCCGCCTCGAACTCCTCCCGGTGCAGGAAGTCCACGTCCGGGTGGTCGCAGCCGAAGTAGCAGAGCAGGGTGCCGGTCGAGCCCGTGTGGTGGCGGTCCAGGACCGCGCCGCGGAAGGGCGCGAGGCCGGTGCCCGCGCTGACCAGGATCACCGGTACGGAGGTGTCCTCCGGGAGGCGGAAGGACTCGCTGCACGGCAGGATCCGGGCCTGGATCACGTCGCCCGCGTTCACGGTCTGCAGGAAGTGCGAGGCGATGCCCCGGAAGGTGCCCTCGCCCGACCGGTGGGGCGCTGCGAGCAGCGACACCATCAGGTCGGCCTCGCCGGGCCGGGCCGCGGCGGACGACGAGATCGAGTAGTGCCGGGGACGCAGGACCGGCAGCAGCTCCAGGAAGCGCTCGAAGGGCAGCTCGCACGCGCGGTAGCGCTCCAGAAGGTCCAGGACACTGAGCCCCGCGACGGTCACCTGCTCCCGGAAGGTCTCGGGATCGGCGGTGGCGAGCGCCGTGAGCGGCTGCTTCTCGGGCGGGCATTCGGTGTGCTCGGCGAGCACGGCGACCTGCTCCCGGGTGGCCGCGTCCTGGAGCTCGACGAAGTCGGTGAGCAGGCGGCGCAGGGTCAGCGGCCGGTCCACGGGCAGGGCGCCCCGGCTCCGGCGGCGGGCGCGCAGCCGGACGGTGCGGTCCAGGTCGAGGCCGAAGCGGTCGGCCACGCGCTGGACGAGGCCCTCGGGGTTGCTGGGCAGGACGGCGAGGTGGTCGGCGGTGCGGTAGGTGACGCCCTCGGGCAGCCGCAGTCGCAGGAACCGCTTGGAGCGGCCCAGCTCGTGGTCGGTGTCGACGAGTTCGTACGCTTCGAGGACCTCCATCGCCTGGACGCCGTGGCGCTCGGCGAGGCCACCGAGGACCGAGTCCGAGGTGTCCTCCAGCTCGTACAGCCCTTCTCCCTCCCCATCGAGTGCGGGGGCGGCCGCTTCACCGGCGACCGCCTCGCCGTACTCCTCCAGGAGCGCCTTCCACAGGTCTTCCGTCCACTGGTCGACCACTCCGCCGAAGTCGCCGGAGGCGTCGGCGCTGCCGCGCTCCAGGAGCGGGACGGCGCCCGCGGCGGTCAGACGCTCGTCGATCAGGGTGGGGATCCGCTGGTAGGTGGCGGCCCAGTTGCGGTCGCCGACACCGAGGACGGCGTACCGCAGCCCGGTGAGCGAGCCGGGGGCGAGGTTCTCCAGGGAGGCGACGAACTCGGCGGCGTCGTCCGTCGGCCGGCCGTTGTAGGAGGCGGCGACGATGACGACGGGGCCCTCGGAGCCGGCCAGCCTCTCCCTGTACGCGTCGAGGGGGGAGACGGCCGTGGCGAAGCCGTGCTCCTCGCCGTCCGTGCCGAGGTCGCGGGCGATGCCGGCGCAGGTGCCGAGGTTGGAGCCGTGGAGCAGCGTCAGCGCGGTCCCGCTCGCCCGGCGCGTCACGGCCGCGGTGTGGCCCACGGCGGTGTCCACCGCCGCGGCGGCGGGCAGGCGCCGTTCGTCACTGGTGCGGCGGGCGAGCCTCAGGCTGAACCCGTCGGGCTTGATGGTCAGCGTCGACTTGATCTTCATCTGGTAGTCGGTGTGGTCGATCAGGCGATAGCGGTGCACCAGCAGGCCGAGCAGCAGGGTGGCCTCGTGCAGCGCGAACTGGCGCCCGATGCAGGCCCGCTCACCGCTGCCGAACGGCTTGAAGGCGTGCACCGAACGGGCCGCCTCCCGCTCGGGAGTGAAGCGCTCGGGATCGAACAGCTCGACGTTCTCCCCCCAGGCCGCGTCACGGTGCAGGGCCGAGGCGATCACCATCAGCGACTCGCCCTTGCGCACGGGGTACTTGCCGCCGATGACGGTGTCCTCGATCGGCTCGACGGCGTACGCGGGCGCCGTCGGCCACAGCCGCAGGCTCTCGTTGAGCACCTGGCGGATGTAGGTGAGCTTGCCGATGTCGCCGTACTGGGGATCCGGGGACTCGGTGTCGCCCCACAGGGCGTCCACCTCGGCCTGGGCCCGGGCGAGCACCTCCGGATGCTTGGTCAGGTAGTACAGGGCGAAGGAGAGCGCGCTGCTCGTGGTCTCGTGGCCGGCGATCAGGAACGTGATCACCTGGTGCCGGATGTTGACGTCGTCCAGGAGCTCGCCGGTGACGGGGTCCTTCGTGTGCAGCATCAGCCCCATCAGGTCGTCCGTGCTGGTGTCGCCGGAGGCACGGCGCTCCCTGATCACGTCGTCGACGAGCTCCGTCATCAGGTCGACGTCCGCGCGGAACTGCTCGACCTTCTTCCTCTTGAACAGTTCGGAGCCCGGGATGGACTCGCCCTTCTCCTGGGCGAAGACGAGGGCCCGGGACATCGCCTCGACGAACGGGTGCAGGTCGTCGCGGCGGAAGGACTCGAAGTCGTAGCCGAAGCCGCACAGGCCGATCGTGTCGAAGGTCAGCCGGGTCATCTCGTCGGGCACGTCCACCGACTGCACCCCGGCCAGCCGGTCCCACTTGCCGATCAGCGACCGGGCGACCTGGAGCATGGGGGCGTGGTAGCTGCGCATCGAGCCGAGTGAGAACGCGGGCATCAGGATGTCGTGGGCCTTGCGCCAGTTCGGCTCGTGGTTGTAGGCGGTGAACAGACCGTCTCCGGCCAGGGCCCGGACCTCGACCAGGTCGGCGTGCACGTGCTTGCGGAAGCGGGTCTCGTCCGACAGCTCGGTCACGAGGTCCAGACCGCCGACCATGACGGTGTCCCTCCCGAAGAGCCGCAGCCGGTACACGGGCCCGAATTCCCTGAACTCCTTCAGCAGGTAGGCCAGGAAGTCCGCGCCCGCCGGAACGTTGAACGCGTGGCCTACGAGGGGCAGCGGGGGGCGCTCGGGGATCGCCCGCGCCGCGCCTACGGACACCTGAGTCATGAGCGTGCCTTTCGTTGCACTCCAGCAGTCACCAGCCAACATACACGCGACTTTGTCGGGTGAACATGTCGGATGACTGTACTGAACGACACAGTCGCAGGACGGAACTCTGGGCATGCCGCGAACGTCCGGCGGGAGCGGCTTGACAGATGACACCGTCAGTAGACACGGTTAAACGACATGGTCAGTCGACCATGTCGAGCGCCTGAGCAACGCACGCGCTTCCTCCACCGAACACATCGAGGTTTCCGCATGAACACCATGCTGGCCGGGCGACTGCGCCTGGACACCCGTACCTTCGCCGTCGAAGAGGTCCCGGTCCCGGTCCCCGGCCCGGGCGAGGTCCTCGTGGAGGTGCGGGCCGCCGGCGTCTGCCTGTCCGACATCCATCTGATCGACGGCAGCCTGAGCCCCTTCTTCCCCACCGACGCCGTCACGAAGGCGGGCGCCGTCACCCTCGGCCACGAGGTCGCCGGAGTCGTCCACACCCTCGGCCCGGACGTGAAGGGCGACTGGACGCCCGGACAGCGCGTGGTCCTCCAGGCCGGCGAGGCCTGCGGCGACTGCGGCGGCTGCCTGCGCCGCATGCTGTGCCACCGCCCCCTCACCCGCGGCCTGGACTACGACGGCGGCTGGGCGCAGTACGCGATCGCCCGTGAGGGCACTCTGCTCCCCATCCCGGACGACCTGCCCTTCGACCAGGCCGCGATCATCCCCGACGCGGTCTCCACCCCGTACGCCGCGATCGTGGGCACCGGCGCGGTCCGTCCCGCCCAGTCGGTCGGCATCTGGGGCGCGGGCGGCCTCGGCGCCCACGCCGTGCGGCTTGCCCGGATGGTCGGCGCGGCACCGATCATCGCGATCGACCCGCTGCCCTCGGCCCGCGAGCGGGCCCTCACCTTCGGCGCGGACGTCGCCCTCGACCCCCTCGCCCCGGACTTCGCGGAGGCGGTGCGGGAGGCGACGGCCGGGCGTGGCCTCGACGTCGCGTTCGACTTCGCCGGCGTGGGCGCCGCCCGCGCCCAGGCGGCGTCGGTCCTCGGTCCCTTCGGTTCGCTCGTCCTCGCCGGACTCACCCCGGAGCCGGTCGCGATCGCCGACAGCATCGGCTTCTGCTTCAACGTCAACCAGGTCCGCGGACACTACGGCTCCGAGCCGGAGCACGTGGAACAGCTCGTCGGACTGGCCGCCGCCGGACGGATCGACCTCGGCCCCTCCGTCAGCGCCCACGTCCCGCTGGCGGAAGCCGCGGACGCAGTCGCCCGCCTGGAGAAGAAGATCGGGGACCCGATCCGCCTCGTGCTCACCCCCTGAGCACGCAGGGCGGTGGCCGGCTCACCCCGCACGCGCGGACGAACCGGCCACCGCCCCACCGTCGCCCGAGGACCGACGGCACCCGTCAGACGCCCTGCCCACCGTCCAGCGCCGCGACCATGCCGGCCACGATCACCGTGTTGAAGACGAACGCGATGGTCGCGTTGGCCGCCACCGTCCGGCGCATCTCCCGCGAGGTGCACGCGTCCGGGGAAGGCTGCGACGAGTCGCGCGTGGAGGTCGTCGCGCAGGGCGGCGACGCGAGCCGGGGCCCCGGCGTTGAGCTCCTCGGTCGCGATACGGGCGGCGGCGCCGAGGGCCACCGATCGGGATCCTGCCCACGGCCTGGGCTGCGTCGCAGTGGAACAGGGCCCCGTGCTCGTGCGCGAGGGCGACGAGCTCGGTGATCGGTCGGAGGGCGCCGGTCTCGTTGCTCGCGGCCCTCACCGACACCAGGACCGTGTCGTCGGTGAGGGCATCGGCCAGTGCTGCGGGGTCGACGAGGCCGTGCCCGTCGACGGGCAGCACGGTCACGCGCGCTCCGTGCAGGCGTTCCAGGGCGCGACAGGCCTCCAGGACCGCCGGGTGCTCGGACGCCTGGGTGGTCATGTGCGGGCGCACCGGCCGGAGGCCATGACCGCGCCGCGCAGCGCGAGCAGGTCGGTCTCGGAGCCCGAGGCGGTGAACACGATCTCACCCGGCCTGGCGCCGAGGAGCCGGCGACCTGGGTGCGGGCCTCGGCGAGCGCTTGACGCGGCGCCTCGGAGAAGGGGGCTGCTGGAGGGGTTGGCAAGGAAGTCGGGCAGGTGCGGCAGCATCGCCTCGGCGACCCGCGGGTCCACGGGCGTGGTGGCGTCGCAGTCGAGAGAGACGGGCCCACGGGCGAGTGCCGGGTGCGGCGGGATACCGCCGATCGCGGGGAGCACGTCAGGTCCTCCGGGCGCGGCGCTCACGTGAGGTCCGCCGTGTCGACAGGCAGGTCGGCCAGGCGCCACTCCACGATGCCGTCGTGGAGCCGGATCGCCCGGCGTCCACGAAGGGTCAGCAGCCGTACGGCGTCGTAGGCCAGGGCGCAGTACTCGCCCCGGCAGTAGACGATGATCTCCTCGCCCTCGGGCAGTTCTCCGATGCGGTCCGTCAGCTCCGCGACCGGGATGCTGAGCGCGCCGGGGATGTGCCCGGCCCGGTACTCCTCCACCGGCCGGACGTCGAGCACCGTCACTCCCCCGGCGGCGACGCGGGCGCGCAGTTCCTCATGGCTGACCTCGGCCGCCGCGTCGTCGCCCAGGTAGGCGTCCCGGGCTGCAGGGACGGCGGCCTGGTGGCGGTCGGCCACCTTCCGCAGGAGGACGAGAAGCCGGGCGACGTCGTCTCCGGCGAGCCGGTAGTGGATGCGGACACCCTCGCGTCGGGTGGCGACGAACCCGGCCTGCTTGAGCGTCTGCAGATGGGCGGAGGCCGTGGTCAGGTTCAGCCCGGACGCCTTGGCGAGCGCGTCGACGGTGCGCTCGCCCTGGGCCAGTAGATCGAGCAGTTCGAGGCGCTTTCCACTGGCCAGCGCCTTGCCGCTGGTCGCGAAGGCGTCGTAGAGGGCGGACTTCCTGACGCTGGTGGTGGCTTCCCGCATTGCTTCCTCCAAATATCTATGGATTACTGTAAATGAAGTCCGGCGGCATCGCACTCCGCCCGGCAGTCAGCTAGGGAAGGACAGAGAACCATGGGCTTCGCCGATGATCATCTGATTCCGCTGGTCGACCAGGGCCTGGGCAACAGCGCCTACCTCGTCGACCTCGGTGACGGCCGCGCGCTCGCCGTGGACGCGAGCCGGGACCTGCGGGCCCTGAAGGCGGCCGCCGCGCGGCGCGGACTGCGCGTCGCGTTCGCCGCCGACACCCACCTGCACGCCGACTTCCTCTCCGGCGCGCTCCAGCTCGCCCACGACGACGACGCGATCGTCCTGGCCTCCGCGGCAGGGCAGCGTGCCTTCGAGCACCGGGGCCTCGGCGACGGCGACGAGGTCGACCTGGGCGGCCTCACGCTGCGGGCCCTCGCCACGCCGGGCCACACCGACGAACACCTCTCCTTCCTCCTCCTCGACGGCAGCCGGGAGCTGGGAGTCTTCACCGGCGGCTCGATGATCGTCGACTCCGCGGCACGCACCGACCTGCTCGGCGCCGACCGCGCCGAGGAGCTGGCCCGCGCCCAGTACCGCTCCCTTCGCCGCCTCACCGAGCTGCCGGACCCGACCTCCGTGTGGCCGACCCACGGCGCCGGCTCGTTCTGCTCCGCCCCACCCGGGGCCGAACGCACCAGCACCATCGGCGACCAGAAGCAGACCAACCCGCTCCTCGCCGCCCCGGACGAGGACACCTTCGTACGACAGCTTCTCGCGAGCCTCGGTTCGTGCCCGGCCTACTTCGACCGCCTCTCCGAGGCCAACCGGCGCGGCCCGGCCGTCCTCGCCACCTCACCCGCACTGCCCGGCCTGACGGCCGACCAGGTACGCACCCTGCTCGCGGACGGCGGCCATGTCGTCGACGCCCGCCCGGCGGCCGACTACGCGGCCGGCCACATCCCCGGCTCCCTGTCGATCCCGCTGCGCGGCCAGTTCGCGACCTGGCTGGGCTGGCTCCTGCCCGACACCGCCCCGCTCGCGTTCGTCACCAACGACGACCAGGACCTGTCGGAGGTCGTCTGGCAGTCGTACAAGATCGGGTACGAGCGGCTCGCAGGCCGTCTCTCCGGTGGCATGGCGAGCTGGACGGCGGCCGGAAACCCGCAGACCACCACCGAGTTCGTCACCGCCGAAAGGGCCGCGAACCGCCCGTACGTCGACGTGCGGCAGGAATCGGAGTTCGCGGCCGGACACGTCCCCGGCGCCCTCGGCATCGAACTCGGCATGCTCCCCGCTCATGCCGCCGACGCCCCCGCGGGCGCGGTCGTGGCCTGCGGTCACGGTGAGCGGGCCATGACCGCGGCGAGTCTCCTGGAGCGCGCCGGCCGCACCGGCATCGCCGTCCTCGACGGCGGACCGAGCGACTACGCCGCCGCGCACGAACAGAAGCTCGTCCAGGGAACCGAGGGCACGCCCGCGTGAACGCCCCCCCTTCGACCACGTCACCGACCGACGCACACGGGCGGCCCGTCCGCCTCGGCCTGCGCGAGAACCGGCTGCAGTTCACCCTGCTCGTCATCGTCAACGTCTGCGTCGGCGGACTCGTCGGCCTCGAACGCACCACCGTTCCGCTCATCGGGTCCGAGACCTTCGGACTCACCAGCGACCTGGCCGTCTTCTCCTTCATCATCGCCTTCGGCGTCACCAAGGCCGTCACCAACCTGGCCGCCGGTGCGCTGACCGCCCGCTTCCGCCGCAAGCAACTCCTCGTCACCGGCTGGCTGATCGGCATACCCGTCCCCTTCGTTCTCGCCTGGGCGCCGTCATGGGGCTGGATCGTCGCGGCCAACGTGCTGCTCGGCCTCAACCAGGGCCTGACCTGGTCGATGACCGTCAACATGAAGATCGACCTGGTCGGCCCGTCCCGCCGCGGACTCGCGACCGGCCTGAACGAGGCCGCCGGATACACCGCCGTCGGCGTCACCGCCCTGCTCACCGGATACCTCGCGACGTCCTACGGCCTGCGCCCGGTCCCGGAGTTGATCGGCGTCGTGTTCGTCGTCGCCGGACTGGCCCTCGCCCTGGTCGTCCGCGACACAGCCGCGCACGTCGCCCTCGAACTCGCCCAGCACTCCAAGCCGCTGCCCAGCGACGAGGACACGGGCCTGAAGGCCACGTTCATCCGTACGTCCTGGCACAACCGCTCCCTGCGCGGCGCCAGCCAGGCCGGCCTGGTCAACAACCTCAACGACGGCCTCACCTGGGGCGTCTTCCCCCTGCTCTTCACGGACCACGGCCTGGGTCTGGCCGCCGTCGGCCTCATCAAGGGCCTCTACCCGATCCTGTGGGGCATCGGCCAGATCCCCACCGGCCACCTCGCCGACCGCATCGGCCGCAAACCGCTGATCGTCACGGGCATGCTCGTCCAGGCGGTCGGGTTCGTCGTCGCTCTCGCCCTGCTCGACAGCCCCCTGCTCGCCGGAGTCCTCTCCGCGGTCTTCCTGGGCCTCGGCACCGCCATGGTCTACCCGGCCCTCATCGCCTCCATATCCGACCACGCCCACCCCGCATGGCGCGCCAACGCCCTGGGCACCTATCGGTTCTGGCGCGACATCGGCTACGCCGTCGGCGCTCTGGTCGCCGGGATCCTGGCCGACTGGCTCGGCCTGAACGCCACCGTCATCGCCGCCGCCGTCCTCACCGCGGCCTCCGGCCTCCTCGCCGCCCGCTGGATCACCGAACACCGCCCCGACACCCGTTGACCGGCGACCGGGCCCGCGACGGCGAGCGACTCCGGCCCCACGTCCGATCAACGGCCCGGGAACACCCGCCCGAAACTGCCACGGCCCGGCACCCTGGCACGCAGCCGCAAGAGCCGCGATCAGCCGTCCGCCCAGCTGGTCACAGCGAGGCGGCCTGGCCGACGATGCCCAGCCCGCCTGCGCCCACTGTGTTGCGGTCCGGCTACCGGGTGTACGGCGAGGACGCGGTGGACCGACTGGCCTTCATCTCCTCGGTGAAACCGCCGGGCCTGACGACGGGATCCGCGAGCTCCTCGACCTCCGTGAGGAAGGCGTGTGCGCCTCCGTACGAACGCGGATGCCGGTGCTGATCGCGGACCGGATCCGGCACCCCGACGGCAGGGGCGCGGAGCGGCGAACCTTCTCCGGCCCTCTGGCCGGCGACCACACGGCCCGGCCCTGTCCGCTCCCGCCCGGGCGGGGCGTGCGGCCCGGACTGCGATTGCACGACGAAAGGTACGGCGAGCGGCACAGTCCTCAGCTCGTGCTGCCGAGCTGCGTGAGCGCGGGCTCCGGGGCGCTGCAGCAGCCCTCGCTCTGCTGGTCGGCGCTCGCGTGACACACGACGGCGGCCGGCGGATGTCCGCCGGCCGCCGTCGTGTGTCACGCGAGCGTGAGGAAGAGCTTCTCCAGTTCCTGCTCGCTCATGGGGGGCGCACCTTCCTCGCTTTCGGCCAGGCACTGGCGCATCCCGCTCGCGACGATCTTGAAGCCCGCCCGGTCGAGGGCGCGGGAGACGGCGGCGAGCTGCGTGACGACGTCCTTGCAGTCGCGGCCGGCCTCGATCATGGCGATGACGCCCGCGAGCTGCCCTTGAGCGCGCCGCAGCCGGTTGAGGACCGCGGTCGCCGCCTCTTCTTCCACCTTCACCGGGTTCCTCCTTCTCACCGACCATCGACTCAAGAATACCCCTTGGGGTATAACGCTAGAGGTGCGCGGCCGATTCCCTGGAGCCTACCTGGGGTGCGTCCATGGCGGCCCGCGGGCGGCGCGCCCGCACTATGCCCCAGATCACGGTGGTCGTCACCGCGAGACCGACGCCGACCCAGGTCAGCGGGCTGACCCAGATCACGGCGGGCAGTTGCCGGCTGAGGACGAAGACGCCCATGACCACGACGAACCAGCCGAACGCCGTGCGCAGGGCGTCCTGGGGGACGCGTCCGGCGAAGCGGCCGCCGATCAGGCTGCCGACGACGGCCGCGGCGGTGACCATCAGGGCGAGGTTCCAGTCGATCTGGACGTCGGCGAGGTGGCCGGCGAGTCCGGAGAAGGACTTCATGGCGATGACCAGGAGTGAGGTGCCGACGGCGACGCTCATGGGCAGTCCGCCGAGCAGGGCGAGGGCGGGTACGACGAGGAATCCGCCGCCGGAGCCGACCAGGCCGGTGACAGCGCCGACGACGAGGCCCTCGGCGATCACGTGCTTGACGGGCAGCTCGGCGTGAGCAGGCTTGGCCGCCTTCGCCTTGCGGGACCTGCGGAGCATGGCGAAGGCGGTGGCGAGCATCATGAGCGCGAAGGCGATGAGCAGGGCGGTGCCGGGGATGTACTCGGCGAGGCGTCCGCCGCCGTAGGCGCCGACCATGCTGACCGCGCCGAAGATCAGCCCGGTGCGCCAGCGCACCCGGCCGGCACGGGCGTGCGGGACGAGCCCGACCAGGCTGGTCACGCCGACGACGAACAGGGAGGTCGCGATGGCCTCCTTGGTGTCCTGACCGGCCAGGTAGACCAGGATCGGCACGGTCAGGATGGAACCACCGCCGCCCAGGACGCCGAGACTGACGCCGATGAGGACGGACGCCACGAGGACGAGGGTGATCACGAGCGATCCCGCAGGGAGGCGATCACGGTACGGATGTCGGTGCGCGGACCACGGTTGTAGGGCAGCTTCGAGAGGAGGACGCCCATCATGCAGGAATTGCTGAGCGCCGCGTACGTCAGGCCGGCGCCGATCGCCGTACCGATCAGATGGACACCGGGCACCAGGACCCCGACGAGGCCGGTGGCCAGGACGATCGATCCGGCGACCAGGCGGACCTGCCGCTCGATGTCCCAGCGGGCCTCGCCCCGGTTGACCGGGGCCCCGGCGGCCTCCCAGGCCATCATGCCGCCGTCCAGGACACGCAGGTTGGGCAGGCCGGCCTCGGAGAGGGCCTGCTCGGCCTGGGCGGCGCGTGCCCCGGAGCGGCAGACGAGGACCACGCCCTCGTCGAGGTGGGTGAGGAGTTCGGCGCGGTGCTCGCGCAGGGTGTCCAGCGGGACGTTGTAGGAACCGGGGATGTGGACCGTCCGGAACTCGCCGGGAGTGCGCACGTCCAGAACGCGGGGAGCGCGTCCGCTGTCGACCAGGTGCTGCAGGGCGGTGGGGGTGAGGCCGGTGGCGCGGGAGACGTCGATGGTCATGAAGAACTCCGTCGTGGTGGATCGACCCCGGACAGGAATACGGGGCTGAGTACAGGTGGGGGTAGGGAGGGCAGGCACCCCCGGCGGTGCCCGTCAGGGCGCCGAGGGCCCCGTCGCGGGGGCGCCGGCGGATGCGGTCCGGCGGATCAGACGGCGACGGGGACAGCCGTCAGGGCCCAGGCCGCGTAGCCGCCGAGGATGTCGGAGACGTCGTCGAAGCCGCGGTGACGCAGCAGGCTCGCGGCGATGGAGGAGCGGTGACCGCCTGCGCAGTGCAGAACGAGCGGCCTGCCGCGCGGGATCTCGTCCAGGCGGTGCGGCAGCTCGCCGAGCGCGATGTGCAGGGCGCCTTCGATGAAGCCGTTGTCTCCGCGCTCGCCGCAGGTGCGGACGTCGATGACGACCGGCGGGTTGTCTCCCGCCAGGGCGGCGCGGACCTGGGCGGCGGTGAGGCGGCTGGCCGGGGTGACCTCGTCGGCCAGGGCGGTCAGGGCGTCGTCCGGGGAGCGCAGGTAGCCGGCCACGCGGTCGAAGCCGATGCGGGCCAGGCGCGTGACGATCTCCTCCTCGCGGTTCTGCGGGGCGACGACCAGCAGGTCGGCGTCGGTGGGCAGGACGGTGCCGGACTGCTCGGCGAAGCGGCCGTCGGCCGGCACGTTCACCGAACCGCGCAGGTGTCCGGCGGCGAACTCCTGCGGGTCACGGGCGTCGACGACCACGGCGCCGGACGCCCGGAGGACCGCGAGGTCCTCGACGCTCAGCGGCCTCGGCGCGACGGCCGGATCGAACAGCGGGCGCTCACTGCGGTTCAGGATCGCGTCGTAGACGAAGTAGCCGGGAGCCGCGGACTGACCGGCGGTCACGATCGCGACGAAGTCCTCCCGCGACATGGGCGCGCAGGCGTAGTTGGTGGCCCGCTGCTCGCCGATGGTGGACTGCTTCTCGGTCGAGAGGTTCTTGCCGCAGGCGGATCCGGCGCCGTGCGCGGGGAAGACCCGCACCTCGTCCGGCAGGCCCATCAGCTTGTGCTGCACGCTGTCGTACAGCATGGCGCCGAGTTCGTCGGCGGTGACGCCGACGGAGGCGAGCAGGTCGGGGCGGCCCACGTCACCGATGAAGAGCGCGTCGCCGGTCAGCACGCCGTACGGGACGGTGTCCATGCCGTGCTCGTAGACCAGCACGCTGACCGATTCCGGGGTGTGCCCGGGGGTCTCCATGATCTCCAGGGTGACGTCGCCCAGGCTGATCGTCTCGCCGTCGGCAAGCTTGCGGATCGGGTACTCGGTCTCGGCCCGGCGGCCGTAGCCGATCCAGGCGCCGGTCTCGGCCGCCATCTCGAGGTGCCCGGCGACGAAGTCCGCGTGGAAGTGGGTGTTGATGACGCCGACCACGGTGAAGCCTCGGGCCTCGGCGTCCGCCAGGTACTCCGAGACGTCCCGGCGGGGGTCGACGACCACCGCCTTGCCGGTGGTCTCGTCGGCGATCATGTACGACGCCTGCGAGAGGCAGTCGAGGTAGTACTGGGCGAAAAACACGGAAACCTCCGTAAGCGATGACTCGGATACCCTGGGGGGTATCCGAGAGGTCAAAAGGTGGCCCGCCTCCCGGAGGGGCGGGCACGTGAAACGGGGGAAGGTCAGACCGCCCCGGGGGCGGACCCCGTCACGACCGGGCGGCCCGTGCCGGCCCAGCCCCGGGTCCCGCCGGCGACGGAAACGGCATCCATCCCGGCGGCGGCAAGGCGGTCCGCGGCCCACTGACTGCGGTTACCGCTCGCACAGATCACATACACCGCTTGCCCTTCGGGCACAGGGGGCAGTGCGACGGTCGGCGCCGACAGCGGGGCGAGGTGCGCACCGGGCACGTGCGCCGCCCGATACTCCTCCGGCTCCCGCACGTCGAGAACCACGGCACCGGCACTCCATGCCTCGGCGAAGGCATCCAGGTCCACTTCACGAGCCATGAGCGAGATTCACCTCCAGATACCCCCCTGGGTATTTCGTGTTCGACGGTAAGCGCCTCACGCCGAGGCTGTCAAATACCCCCCTGGGTATTTGAGGAGCTGAGGGATCACGGGAGCGCGGAACAAACCCGCCCCTACTCCCGCTGAACCTCCCGTATACCCCACCGGGTATACGGGAGGAGAGGGGAACCCACGCCCGCCGTCGAGCCGACCAAGGAAGACTTCGAGAGCACGGTCACGGGCCCGGAGATCGTGCTGATCGACTTCCGGGCTGGACGGTCAGGTGCGCTCGTGATCGTCGTCACGCCGGGACTGCCGCCCGGCATCAGCGCGGGAAGCGACCATCGGTGCCCCGTAACGGCCGGTCAGCCGGTGAAGGGTTCCCGTGCGAAGCGGCCGATCGCCACGAAGGCGGCCAGGGCGAGGTACGCCACGTCCCCCAGCGCGGCTCTGGTCTCCCCACGGCGGATCCGCACGATCGTGGCGCCGGTCATGATCAGCGCCAGGCCGCCGGCCGCCAGCGGTACGAGTATCGGCGCGATGCCGAGCACGGCGGGCAGGACGAGGCCCACGGCGCCGAGGATCTCGAGTGCTCCGATGGCCTTGAGGGTGCCGGTTCTGAAGTCGAGGACCCAGCGAGCGGCGTGGGACATCGAGGCCATCTTCTCCCGCGGGACGAACAGCTTCCCGAAGCCGGAGAAGAGGTAGACGGCGGTCAGCAGGCCGGTGACGATCCACAGTGCGGTGTTCATGAGTCCTGTCCTTGGCGACATGTCCGGGGGGGGCGGACCCGGGGTCGTCACGGGTCCGCCCGGGAGCGTGAGAACCTGAGCGGGAGCGTCCGCGTCAGCCGAACTGTCCGGGCTGGTAATCGCCGCCGGGCGTCCGGGTGATCACGTTCAGCCGGTTGAAGGCGTTGATCACACAGATCAGTGCCACCAGGGCCATCAGCTGACCCTCGTCGTAGTGCTTCGCCGCGTTCGCCCACGCCTCGTCGCTGACGCCGCTGGAGTCGGCGAGACGGGTGCCCTGCTCGGTGAGCTCCAGCGCCGCCCGCTCCGCCTCGGTGTAGACGGTCGTCTCCCGCCACGCCCCGACCAGGTGGATCCGCACCGCGCTCTCACCGGCGGCCGCGGCGTCCTTGGTGTGCATGTCGAGACAGCCGCCGCAGCCGTTGATCTGGCTCGCGCGGATCTTCACCAGCTCCTGCACCGCCTTCGGCAGTCCCGAGTCGGTGATGACCTTGTTCGACGAGATGATGTGCCTGGCCCACTTCGACCCGACCTCGTTGCTCATGGGGTTGATCCGGGTTTCCATCTCGGACTCCTTCGTCTTCGGGTGCTTGCACCCCTACGACGAAGGGGTCGGCCGAGAGGTAACAACCCGCAACCCCATGAGCCTGACGGCTCGACGTGCGCTACTCGGGCCGCTCCGGCAGCCCCATGGCGTCGAGGCGCTTGCGGTCGCTCACCGTCAGGAGCTCCGCGATCCTGCCGTCGACCACGGTGCACGCCACCACGCCGAGCACCCTGCCCTTCGCGCCCCAGGCCACGAACCCGGGCTTGCCGTCGACCAGGACCGGAAGCACCGAGGTCATCGACCGGGCGCCGCGCAGGACCGGTTCGGCCACCTCGGCCGCCCCGACCGTGGTCGTCACGCCCTGCGGGTGGTACGTGCGCCAGGTCACCTGCGGATCGAGCAGCAGTACGAGCCCTTCGAAGTCCCCGTTCCGCGCCGCGGCAAGAAACGCGTCGACCACCGCGCGCTGCCGCCGCGGCTCCTCCTCCGGCAGGGAGGTAGCCCGCACCTTCCGGCGGGCCCGGCTGGCGAGCATCTTGGTCGCGTCGGCGGACCGGCCGACGATCTCACCGATCTCGGCGAACGGCACCGCGAACATGTCATGCAGCACGAACGCCAGCCGCTCGGTGGGCGTGAGGGTGTCGAGTACCACCAGCAGCGCCAGCCCGACCGATTCGGCGAGCATCGCGTCGTCCTCGGGCGCCGCCCCGCCGTCCACGGTCACCACCAACTCGGGCAGCCGGTCGTCGTACGAGTGCTCGGGCCTGTTCTTGCGCGAGCGCAGCACATCGATGCAGACCCGGCCGACCACGGTGGTCAGCCAGCCGGCCAGGTTGTCGATCGCGGCCGCGTCCTGCCGCGCCAGCCGGATCCACGCCTCCTGCACCGCGTCCTCGGCGTCCACCCGCGACCCGAGCATCCGGTGGGCCACTGCCACCAAGCGCTCACGCTGCTCCTCGAAGGCTCCCGCCAGCACTTCGTTCGGATCCCATCCGGTCATGCCGTCACCTTCCCTGCGCTGACTCCGTCATGATCATGACGGCCCCGGAGGCGCCGAGGTAACCGTTCGGTGTGCGGGCCATGGCAGCACGGAGTCCGACCGTGGCCGGGGCGGGCGCACCCGGCAGCGGGCGGGTCTGGTGCCTTCACGGCAGGGGAACGGCTGGGCGCAGGTCGCGCGCCGGGCCTACGCTGGAATTGTCCCGGGCCGCTTCGGACGACGGGAGACGTGATGACGTTCGTACAGGTCATCGACTGCAAGACGAGCCGGGCCGATGAGTTGAACAGGCTGATGGACGCCTGGGTCGAAGCGACCCAGGGCAAGCGGACGGCCACCCACTCGATCGTGGGAAGGGACCGCGCCGATTCCACCCACGTCGTGGAGATCGTGGAGTTCCCCTCGTACGAGGAGGCTATGCAGAACTCGAACCTGCCCGAGACCGACCGGATCTTTCGGGAGATGGTCGCGCTCTGTGACGGCGAGCCGTCCTTCACGGACCTGGACGTGATGCGCGACGAACAGCTCAACAAGATCGTGGTGCGGAGCTTCTTCGAGGACGTGATCAACGGGAAGAACGTCGACGCGGCGGACGCGATCTGCACGTCCGATTACCGCGAGCACGACCCCTCCCTGTCCTCGTACGACGTGGGCCTCGAGCAGGCCAAGGCCGAGAACCAGGAGATCATGGCGGCCTTCGATCCGGTGGCGACGGTCGAGAGCATGGTCGCCGAGGGCGACATGGTCTGCGTACGGGCGTCGTTCAAGGGGCGCCATGTGGGCGCGTACCAGGGCATGGAGGCCACTGACCGTGAGGTCTCCGGAACGGCCCACGCGACCTTCCGCTGTCTGGGCGGCAAGATCGCGGAGAGCTGGTGGAACTTCGACGACCTCGGGCTGCTGAAGCAACTGGGCATGGTGGAGGGCTGACCGACCCTGCGGCCACGGCCGTACTTCCGACAGGCCAGGTCCCCGCCACGTCCTGGATGTCACGCGCGCGACGAGCAGCGCGGCGAGGATCGCCCACGTGCAGGTGCGCCGGGCCGGCGATGCTCCAGCTCACCGCGGCCGGCACCGAGGCCGTCCCCAGGAAGACGCGCAGACCTCGCCGCGTCGCCTGGTCGCTCGGCCGTGCCGTGCCGATCGCCTGGGCGACCTTGATGACGTCCGCGGCCGTCTTGTTCACACGGACGAAGAACGAGATCCGGATGTCGGCCCGGATGGTGTCCCGGCAGATCAGACCGTCCCGGCAGGGCGAGCCTGTCCGGTGAAGGTGACGTCCACCGTGCGCACCTTGGAGACGATCAGCGCCCTGTCCTGCTCGCAGGACCACGGCGGCGAGCACGCCGATGCCCACGGTGATGGCATCCGTGAGGGAACCCCGTGTCGGTCGAAGGAGAAGGAACGCGGCCGCTCAGGCTGCGGGGCGCGTGGAGGGCGGGCCGGGCGCGGTGCCATGGCGCCGGGCCCGGTGGCCGGCGGCTGACCGTTTCCTCACCCGGCCGGCCAGCCATGTCGTCAGCCGCCACGACAGGGTCAGAGCCCCCGCGAGCAGCACGACGGAGAGAAGCAGGAACCACAGGCCGGGCAGATCGGCTCTGTCCAGCAGCACCGTGGCGGGAATGTCGAGCACCCACCCGACCGTGACGAACGCCGATCCGGCGACCGCGGCCGGGAGGCCGCCGCAGCCCAGGGCTGCCATGTCCAGGTCGGCGTCGAAGGCATCATGCGCGACCACGCGGCAGAGCACGAGCGCCCAGAAGCCGACGACTGTGACGAGCGCGGCGCTCAGCACCATGGCGGGAAAGCCGAAGGCCGCGTCGAAGAACTCGGACACGCCCGCCTCCCCCGCCCTCGTCTCCTCCGGAACTCGGCACCGGGCACACAGGGCGCGCCGCCGCCAGAGCCATTCTGGCGCTCGGCCGCCCGCGGGCGCGTTGCCGGTTCCCGGCAGTCTTTACGCCTCCTTGATGCCGGAACCGCGCCCCTGCCGGCGGCCGCCTGGCGGGGTCCGTTCAGAGGTCCTTCGCGGGCCAGCCGAGGAGGCGGGCGCCGATGACGGCGGTCTGGAGGGTGTAGCGGCTGACCGGATCGGCGGGGTCGGCGCCGGTGAGGCGGTGGATGCGGTCGAGGCGGTAGCTGACGGCTCGTACCGACAGATTGAGGTGGCGGGCGGCCTGGGTGGTGACGCCTCCGGAGTCGAAGAACGCGGTCAGCGTGTCCAGCAGGGGTTCCGCGCCGCCTCGCGCCGACGTCAGGGGCCCGAGGACGCTGCGGACGAGGTCCTCCATGGCCTGCCGGTCGCGGGTGAGGACCGGGTAGACGAGGAGGTCGGAGGCGTGCAGCACGGGCGCGTCGAGCTCGAGGCGGTCGGCGAGGTCGAGGGCGCCGAGGGCCTCCTCGTAGGAGTGGACGACACCGCGCGGCCCGGGCTGGGGGCGGCCGATCGCCACCTGGCCGCCGCCGGTGGCGGCGAACGCCTGCTTCGCGAAGTACGTCAGGACGTCGGCCTGGTCACCGGGGGCGACGCACACGATCCGGCCGCCCTTCGTGGTGAGCAGGATGTGCCGGTCGCCGAACCTGCCGATCAGCGACCGCTCGACCTGCTGCGGAACCGGGTCGGCCTCGCTGTACGACTGCGGGCGACGGCGACCGCGTGCGCCTGCGACAGGCGCAGACCGAAGCGTTCCGCCCTCTCGGCTATGCGCCCGATGTCGCTGCGGCCGTACAGCAGATCGTCGATGAACTCCCGGCGGTCGGCCTCCTCCTGTCGCACCGCCAGGCGCTGGGCGCGCTCGAAGCCGCCGGCGAAGGCGTCGACGGACTGCTCGACGACGGTGAGCAGGCCGAGGGCCGTCCGCCGGGACAGCGGCTGCTCGGGCCAGGCGGCGCGGACCGCCGCCAGATGCCGGCCGATCAGGGTGCGAAGAGGAAGTCCCTCGCGTGCGGCCCGCTCCCCCGCTTCCCTGCGACGTTCGAGCTCGTCCCGGTTCAGCCGCCGCCCGCTCGCCGCGACATCGGCGAGCAGCCGCTCGTACTCCTCCACGTTTCCGTCCGTCATCTCCCCGTCCCGGGTGGTCGCTGTCGGCGTCGCCGGGAACGGCCGACGAGGAAGTCGTAGAGGACGACGAGCGCCACGCCCCGGCCGACCAGCCCCCCGGCCCCGGCTCACCGGCGCACGATCCTACTGGTCAGGGCGGTTCTGTGAAGACCTCGACGGCGCGGTCTCCCGCTGTGGTCGTGGGCCACGCTCGGCGCCGCGATCGCGCTCGCCTGCCCGTCCGACCCCGTCGTCCGCCGTGTGCCCGGCGATGGCGGGCGCCCCACGAGCCGTTCCTGCCTCACCATGCGCCCCCTTCATGCCGTCCTCACGATCACGGCATGAAGGGGGCGTAAAGACTGCCGAGGTCCGGCAGTGAACGCATGTGCGGTTCGGTGCCACGATGGCCGGGACGGCAGAGGGAGCCCGGCAGCCGAGGGAGCGGGGACATGGTCTGGTTTCTCGGTCTCGGCATCGGCGGTCTGGTGCTGCTGGTCCTGGCCCTGGTCTTCGACGGGGTGTGGGAGGGGGTCTTCGACGGGTTCGGCGGGGGGCTGGACGGGTTTCTGTCGCTGCCGGTGATCGCCGGGTTCGTGTCGGCCCTCGGTTTCACGGGGGCGCTCGTGCTCGGCACCACCGGTGCGGGGGCGGGGGTCGCCACCGGTGCGGGCGTGGTCGCGGGGGGCGTCGTGGGATGGGTGACCTGGCGGTTCAGCCGGGTGCTGATGCGCGACGGTGCCGCGCCCGCACCGCGGGGCGAGGACCTGACGGGGACATCGGGTGCGGTGGTGACGGCGATCCCGGCGGCCGGTTACGGCGAGGTGCTGCTGCGTCTCGCGGGTCAGCCGGTGAAGTACGCGGCGAAGGCCGACGCGCCCGTCGCACGCGGCACCGAGGTGTGGGTCGAGTCCGTGCTCTCGCCGACGTCGGTGACCGTCCGCCCCGTCGAACGCTGACCGCGGGTCGGCTGCTGTTCTTCATCGTTCGTACCGATCGAAGGGGGTTTCGTCATGAGCCCTGTCCTCACCTCCGTGGTGGGCATCGTCGTCCTGGTCGTCCTGCTCGGCCTCGTCGTCGTCACGCGCTACAAGGTCGCCGGGCCCAGCGAGGCGTTCATCATCACCGGCCGGCGCGGCAAGAAGACCACCGACCCGGCCACCGGGCGGGAGTACACGGACAACAGCGGCCAGAAGGTCGTGGTCGGCGGCGGGGTCTTCGTCGTGCCGTTCGTGCAGCAGAAGTTCAGCCTCGACCTGTCCAGCCGGCACATTCCCGTGGCCGTACGCGGCGCCGTCACCCTGCGCGGTGTGAAGGCGAACCTGGAAGGCGTCGCGATCGTCAAGGTCGGCGGCACCGAGGACTCCATCCGGGCCGCCGCCCAGCGCTTCCTGATGCAGCAGGACGGCATCGTCGGCTTCACGCAGGAAGTGCTGTCCGGCGCACTGCGGTCGATCGTCGGCCGGATGTCGGTCGAGGACATCATCCGCGACCGGGCCGCCTTCGCCGGGCAGGTCGCCGAGGAGGCCGAGGCGAGCCTGTCCGGGCAGGGCCTCGTCCTCGACGCCTTCCAGATCCAGGACATCACCACCGAGGGCTCCTACCTGGAGGACCTGGGCCGGCCCGAGGCCGCCCGCGCCAAGCAGGAGGCCGACATCGCCGAGGCCGTCGCCCGGCGCGCCGCCGAACAGGCCCGGCTGAAGGCCGAGGAGGAGATCGCGATCGCCCAGCGGACCCTCTACCTGAAGCAGGCCGAGATCAAGGCCCAGACCGACGAGGCCGCCGCCCAGGCCAACGCCGCGGGACCGCTCGCCGAAGCCGCGCGTCAGCAGGACATCCTCTCCGAGCAGGAGAAGGTGGCGGCCCGTCAGGCCGCTCTGACAGACCGCCAGCTCGACACCCAGGTCCGCAAGCCCGCCGACGCCGCCCGCTACCAGGCCGAGCAGGAGGCCGAGGCCCGCCGCATCGCCCTGGTGAAGGAGGCCGAGGCCGCCGCCGAGCGCGCCAGGCTCACCGGTGAGGGCGAGAAGGCCCAGCGCGCCGCGCTCGCCGAGGCCGTACGCATCGAGGGCGAGGCCGAGGCCGCCGCCATCGGCGCCAGGGGCGCGGCGGAGGCCGAGGCCATGCGGCAGAAGGCCGACGCCTTCGCGGGGTACGGCGACGCCGCCGTCCTGCAGATGCTCGTCGAGGTCCTGCCCCAGGTCGTCGCCAAGGCCGCCGAACCGCTCGCCGCCGTCGACAAGATGACCGTCATCTCCACCGACGGAGCGAGCCGGCTGACCCGCACCGTCACGGACAACGTCACCCAGGGCATGGAACTGCTCTCCTCCGCGACGGGCATGGACCTCGCCTCGCTCCTCCAGGGCATCGCCCGGAAGACGCCGGCACCCGAAGCCGCGGCTCCCGCGGCTCCCGGCACACCGGTCGAGATCACCGAGTGACAGACCGGTCCGGCGGGGGGGTGGGACATGGTCGGGGTGCCGAGCCAGGGGCGGACGCCGCCGGGCGCCGTCGGGCACATGGTGGTCTGCGGTGACGACGGGCTGGCACGCCGGCTCGCGGTCGAGCTGCGCGAGGTGTACCGCCGACGGGTGGTCCTCGTGACCCCCGCCGACGAGGCGGAGGAGCAGGCGGCCGGCCGGAGCACGGCCGAGCCCGACCCCGTCAGTGGGGCCGCCGTCCCTCCCCTGCACGTGGAAACGGCACCGTCCCCCACCACAGCGGCACTTCTCCGTGCCGACGTGGACGGCGCCGCCGCACTGGCCCTGCTGTACGAGGACGACGAGACGAACCTTCGGGCCGCGCTCACCGCGCGGCGGCTCAACCCGGGACTGCGCCTGGTCGTCCGCATGTACAACCGCAAGCTCGGCCACCACCTGGAGGAACTCCTCGACCAGGCCGCCCTCGTGGCCGCGCCCGGCGGCGACCGCAGCGTCCTCGACGCGTCCACGACCGTCCTCTCCGACGCGGACACCGCCGCCCCGGCGCTCGTGGCCACGGCGATCGCCGACACCAACAAGGTCGTGCAGGCCGACGGGCTGCTGCTGCGCGCCGCCGAACGCCCCGCACCCGACCGGGGCGAAGTCCCCGACCCGGGGCTGTGCACCCTGGCGCTGCTCTCGTCCACCACCAACGACCCGGTCGGCAGCGAGGGCTCGGACGCGAGCGGCGCACAGGGTCCCGAGCTCCTGCCCGACGACCGGGCCGTCCGGGGCTCAGCGGGCCGCGGCACCGTCGTCCTCGAAGCCGTCCGGCGCGCGGGGCCCGCGCTCCCGCCCCGCCGCCTCGCCCGGCGCGGCGCCCCGCTCGGGGAGGTGTTCTCCGCCCGCCTGCGCTGGTCGCTCGCCGGCATCGCCGCCGCGGTGCTCGCCCTCACGGCCACCACGGCCGCGCTGACCGACGCCGACCCCGTCCACGCCGCGTACCTGACGCTGCTCGACCTCTTCTCGATCAACGACCCCGCTCTCGAGGAGTCCCCCACCCGGCAGGTCCTCCAGCTGCTCTCCGGCCTGGTCGGTCTCGCCCTGCTCCCCCTCCTCGTCGCCGGCGGCCTGGAAGCACTCGGCGTCTTCCGCGCGACCGGCGCGCTGCGCCGCCCGCCGCACGGTCTGTCCGGGCACATCGTGCTCCTCGGCCTCGGCAAGGTCGGCGCCCGCGTCCTCGCCCGGCTGCGGGAGCTCGACATCCCCGTCGTCTGCGTGGAGCAGGACCCCGACGCCCGCGGCGTCCCGCTCGCGCGCGACCTCGGCGTCCCCGTGGTCCTCGGCGACGTCACCGAGGACGGCGTGCTCGACGCGGCCCGCGTCCACCGGGCCGACGCGCTGCTCGCCCTGACCAGCTCGGACACCACCAACCTGGAGGCGACCCTCGCCGCCCGCAGCCTCAGGAACGACCTCCGCGTCGCGCTCCGGCTGTACGACGACGACTTCGCCGCCGCCGTCTACCGCACCCTGCGTTCCGCCCACCCCGACGCCGTCACCCGCAGCCGCAGCGTCACACACCTCGCCGCGCCCGCCTTCGCCGGCGCCATGATGGGCCGCCAGATCCTCGGCGCCGTCTCCGTCGAACGCAAGGTCCTGCTCTTCGCCGCCCTCCTCGTCGCCGGCCACCCCGAGCTCGAAGGCCGCACCGTCGCCGAAGCCTTCCGCCCCGGCGCCTGGCGCGTCCTCGCCCTCGACACCGCACGGCCGGAATCCCGCACCCCCGACCTGGCCCACACGGGCCACGACGGCGACCACCGGTCCCTCCTCTGGGACCTCCACCCCGGCCACGTCCTGAACCCCGCCGACCGCGTCGTCGTCGCCGCCACCCGCCGCGGACTCGCCGCACTCCTCGGGAACTCACCGGACGGCCATACAGCGGGCACCGGGCCCCGGTAGCGGCCGTCGGGCTGCCGCCGGGGTCGCCCACTCATGGTGTCGTGGGCCGCGGCGTCGGGGGCTCTCACCTCCCGGCTCCATCGCGGCGGACGGCGGAGCCGCCGCACCTGCCCTCGGCGGGCGGGTGCGGCGGCTCCTCGGGAACGGGTCGCGCCCTAGGGTGCGACCAGGGCCCAGCCCGTTCGTGCCATGGTGGCGGCCGCTCCGAAGGAGACGGGGTCGTCGGCCACTCCCGCGCCACCGGTCGCCACGTCCTCGGCGAGGGTGGCGACGACGAGCGCGCCGGCGCCGATGACGAGGGCGGCGCCGCCCGCCCACCTCGCCGCCGTCTGCCAGCGGGAGCGTTGCTGCGGTGCGGGGGCTGTCGCCGGAACGGGGACCGTCTGGGGTTGACGCTGGGTGGCGGAGTAGGTGATGACTCCCTTCCCGGGGTGCTTCGTCGACGACTCGACCTGGAGCACCGTGTTGGGCTGCGTCGCGGAGGGCGCCGACATCGGAAGGATGTCGAAGCCGGCGACGACCCGGCGCATGTCTCCCTGGGCCCTGAGCTGCGCCGTGATGCCGGCGACGTACCACTGCACGTCTCCGGCGCCGGAGTCCTCGGCCCGGCCGCCCTTGTTCTTGATGTCCCAGACGTAGACCGTGCTGTCCGTCCAGAGCAGCAGGTCGGCCCTGCCGCCGGTGGCGATCACCCGGTTCCGCGGGTCGCCGCCGCCCTTGACGGACTGGAGGTCCATGCTGACCTGCCAGCTGCCGCCGGGCTTCGCCGAGCCCATCGCCGTGAGCTGGGCCGCGGCCATCACGATCGCCTGGTCGTGGTGGACCGTGTACTTCTCCTGGAGGTGCCGGCCCAGGTTGAACGGCTCGCCGGGTTCGCGGCCGTCGGCGTCGGTGTAGCGGAGCGGGTTCTGGTAGCCGTAGCCGTAGAGTTGCAGGTTCGACGGCTTGTGGACGCCCTCGTCGGCCCCGCCGTCCAGGAACTCGCTCAGCGCGGGGTCGGCGGACTCCCACATGCCGCCGCGCGGGTCGTAGTAGCGGGCCCCGTGGTAGGTGTAGCCGGTCTCGGGGTCGAGTTCCTTGCCGGTGAAGCCGTACGGGTCCTTCTCGCCGGGGTGTTCGTCGACCCAGGTCTCGCCGGACGGGAAGTAGTCCAGGTGCTCGGCGAGCCGGCCGGAGCCGTCCGTGCCGAAGTTCGCCGACCCCAGGTGGTCGCCGTGGAAGAAGAACTGGTCCTTCTCGTAGGCGTTGCCCGGCTTCGAGGTCTTGGTGGCGATGCGGACGCCGCCCGCGTACACGTGCTTGAACTCGGTCTGGTTGCGGGCCGTGTAGAACTGGTTCGGGTAGAGGGTGGTCTGGGCGCCGTCCTTGACGATCCGGGTGCCCTGGTCGTCGTAGGTGAAGCGGACCGAC
The DNA here is from genome assembly GCF_000719555.1 of Streptomyces sp. NRRL F-5727. Lineage (GTDB taxonomy): Bacteria > Actinomycetota > Actinomycetes > Streptomycetales > Streptomycetaceae > Streptomyces. The sequence goes on along the minus strand of NZ_JOGX01000005.1, from coordinate 133,814 downwards.
GGGGGCTTGCCGGGCTGGTTGCAGGAGGACGGGTCCTGGGCCTGGTCCTGGTTCTTGGACGTGTCGTGGACGCAGGCGAGGCGGTTCTCCTCGTCCCAGATCTGCTGGCGGCGCGGCTTGCCGGGCGCGGACGACACGCTGTCGGTCAGGTTGCCGTTCGCGTCGTAGGTGAGGGTCTGCCGGCCCATGACGGACGGGGCGTGCGGGCGTGCGGCGCTGTACGTGTAGGAGTGCCGGTACGTGGTGTTCTTCTGGACCTGCTCGTGGCCGCCGCCCACGACGATGCCGTGGTGCTGGTCCTTGGCGGTGATGTTGCCGATGGTGTCGTACGACGTGGCGTAGGTGTAGCGGTCGGTCTTGTTCGCCATGAACCGGAAGGAGCCGGTGGCGCCGGTCAGCCGGTTCAGGTTGTCGTAGGTGTAGCTCTGCTCGGTGGGGCCGCCCAGCTTGGGGGTCTCGGAGGGCAGTTGGGTGGCGTTCTTCTGGCCGGTGAGGTTGCCGTTGGCGTCGTACTCGTAGGCGAGGTTCTGGAAGGCGGAGCCGGTCGGCAGGGTGGAGGTGAGGGTGGCCAGGCGGCGGTCCTCGGCGCCGTAACGGAACGTGGTGCGGGTGCCGTTGCCGAGTTCCAGGGCCGCACGGTCGCCGAACTTGTCGTACGTGAGCGACCGGACGTAGGCGTAGGCGAAGCCGTTCTTGGTGCCGTGGGCGGCGCTGACCTGGCCGCCGCTGTCGTAGGTGTAGGACAGCCGCTCGCCGTCGGGGTAGGTCAGGGACAGCATGCGGTTGAAGCTGTCGTAGCGGTAGGCGGTGGTGAAGGTGCGGATGTGCGGGCCGGGGCCGGGGAGCGTGCGGGTCTCCTCGGTGATCTCGCCGAGCGGGCCGTACTTCCGGGTGACCTCGCCGCCGGCGTCCTCGATCTTGGTGACCCGGCCGGCGGCGTTGTGCTCCGCGCCGGGCGCGCCGTAGGTGTAGCGGACGTCGTTGCCGGTGAAGACGGGGTGGCTGATCGCGGTGACGCGGTCGAACTCGTAGGTGTAGGTGATGGCCTGGTCCTTGGCGGCCAGGTTGGCGGTCTGCTGCCGGACGACGTTGCCGGCCGGGTCGTAGCCGGTGACGGTGCGGCCGGCGTCCGGCGAGTCGACGACGGTGCGGCGGCCCAGGTTGTCGTAGGCGGAGGTGGTGACGTTGCCGTGGTCGTCGGTGACCTCGAGGACCTCGCCCAGCGGGTCGTAGGCGTAGCTGGTCCAGATCGGCGCGTCGCCGGGCTTCGCGCCGGGCTCGCGGATGGCGGTCTGCTGTTCCCGTACGTCGCTGTAGGCGGTGGTGCGGTTGCCCTTGGCGTCGGTGGAGACGGTCGCGAACTGGGTCCTGCCCGCGCGGTCGTCGCCGAAGCCGTACGCCACCGAGGTGGACGTGCCGTCCGGCAGCGCGGTGCGCAGCCGGCGGTCGAGGACGTCGTAGGTGTGGGTGGTGGGTCGGACGGTGTCGAAGGCGGTGTGGAAGACGGTGCCGGTGTCGCCCTTGGGCTCGGTGAGCGGGTAGTACTGCTCGACGGTGCGGCCCAGCGCGTCGAAGACGAGACGGCCGGAGACCGTCATCACGTCCTCGCCGCCGACGGTGGCGTCCTTCTTCGTCTGGACGACGCGGCCCACTCCGTCGGTGAAGGTGACGGTGTCGATCGTGTCGTCCTTCACCGCGCCCGCGGTGTCCCGGTCCAGGTGGCGGGTGACCGCGTACGGGACGGGCGCGTCCGGGTGGTAGGCGAAGGCGATCGTGGGCCGGCCGGCGTCGTGGTCGTGCGGGCCGGTCACGGCGGTCAGGCGGCCGAGCGCGTCGTACTCCGACACGGTGGTGCGGCCGTTGATGTCCGTGGACTCGGTCTGCAGGCCGAAGCGCAGGTCGTAGGAGGCGGTGGAGCGGTAGCCGAAGCTGTCCTCGATCGAGGTGGCGTGGGTGCCGGTCGGCTCGTCGTAGGTGTAGGTGCGCTGGTAGCGCTGGCCCCGGTGGTTCTCGGGCGAGGTGATCGACCTGAGCGTGCCGTCGGCGTTGTACGCGAGGTCGGTGACGGCCTCGGCGTCTCCTTCCAGGTGGGCGGTGTGCCGGGTGACGTCGCCCGTGGTGCAGTCGACCTCGGCGTCGCGCGAGCGCATCAGCCTTCCGCCGCCGCGGACCTCCACCGTCCGGCCGATGCCGACGATGTGGGTGTCGGTGCAGGCGGTGTAGACGGTCGTCGTCACGACGTCGTCGGCGGCGCCGGGTTCGCCGTGGTCGACCTTGCGCACCAGGTTTCCGAGGTCGTCGTAGCTCATCTCGGTGGACGTGGTCTTGCGCGGGGTGGTGCCGCCCTCGCCGTCGTACCAGCGGGCCTCGGTGCCGGTCAGCTGCGGGAAGACGGAGCCGTCGAACACCGGTCGCAGGGTGTAGGTGTTGACGGTCTCGGTGTACAGGGCGCCCGTGGCGTCGGTGACCGCTTCGCGCCTGAGCAGGCCGCGGGCGGCGTGGCCGCGGGTGTCGAACTCGCGGACGGTGTTGCGGTACGGCTGGTCGCCGTCGGCGAGTTGGGTGCTGGTGACGGTGCCGTAGCCGAGGAACTCGCGCTCCAGGCGGTCGTACTTCCCCTTGGCGTACGAGAAGGAGAACGCCTGCGTGTCGGGGCCGTCGCCGGGCAGGTTGTCGTGGACCCGGGTGCCGGCGAGGAGCCAGCGGGAGCCGGGCTGGTCGTAGGTGTTGCCGTCGCGGGTGTAGCTCAGGTCGATGCGTGAACCGAGCGGCCGGGTCACGTTCTTGAGCAGGTTGGTGCGGCCGGTGCGGTTGGCGGCGACGACGAGCTCGTCGTCCTTGTCGGAGGCGAGGTGGTCGGCGAGTCCGTCGCCGTCGATGTCGCGGATCATCTGCTCGGCGCGGGAGGCGCCGGTGGACACGTTGACGCCCGGGTTGATGATCAGGCAGCCGACGACGAAGCAGATGGGGACGGTGAAGTAGACGCCGCCGCCGAGCTGGGCGTTGGAGTCGGCGTTGATCCCGTCCAGGGAGCCGTGGAAGGGGACGGGCGCGGCGAAGCCGGAGCCGGTGTTGAGCGCGACCCGCACCGGGTTGCCGGCGAAGACGCGGTCGACGCGGCCGTCGCCGTTGAGGTCGGCGAGGGAGCTCTTCGTCGAGGACGACTGCTGCTGGAAGGAGGCGCCGCCGCCGAAGCCGTAGAAGTCGGTGTTGAAGCCGATGTTCAAGCCGGCGGTGAAGCCGTGGCCCTCGTTGATCTTCCCGCCGGGCCAGGGCTCGGGCGCGGCGAAGCGGTAGCCGAGGTTGAGGGCGACGCGGCCGTCCTCGTACGCCCGGTCGGGCAGGCTGTCGCCGTTGATGTCGATGAGGTCGTACGAGGCGTCGGCGCGGTTGCCGCCGAGGTTGCCGCCTATGCCGAGCGGGGGCATGTCGTTGCCGGCGGAGGAGGTGTCGGCGGTGCCCCAGCCGGGCGGGGCGGCCTGGCCACGGCCGGTGGAGATGGTGCGGGCCGCGCTGCCCGCGCTGGCGTTGCCGCTCCTGGTGTCGGAGGCGCGCACCGCCCCGCCGGGGAGGGAGCCGCGGGTGGCGCCGAGGACGCCGGTCGGGTCGGTGTACTGGACGCCGCCCGCGCCGACGACGTCCGGGAAGCCGTCCCCGTTCATGTCGAGGTAGTCGAGCTCGCCGCGGGTGGTGCCCGTGGCGATGCTGCCGCCGACGCTGCCGACGCCGCCGCCCACGGAGCCGGTGAGCGAGAGCTGCTTGGAGTGGGCCATGCGGGGCACGGCGTGCGCGGAGGCCAGGGACGCGGCGGTGGGCAGGCCGATGGTCTGGCCGCCGAACCGTGAGCTGGAGGTGGTGGAGGCCGCCGCCCAGGTGTGTTCCCCGGAGCCCCAGCGGGCGTGCTCGGCGTCGGGGGCGAAGGGCACGGCGGTGGGCGGGGTGATGGTCGGGTTGTTCTCGAACGCCTCGCGGTCCCGGGCGGGGTCGACGTCGGCGGGCAGGGTCTCCTTGATCTTCTCCTCGGTGAGGTCGTCCTGCCTGACCGGCTGGGTGGCACGGTCGCGGTTGCCGTTGTAGCCGGCGTACGACCAGCCGCGGTACAGGCGCCCGAACACGCCCTCGGCGGTGGGGGCCTGCACGGTGGCGGGCGTGAGCGGGCCGCCGTTCACGGCGACGTCGGCGCTCTGGATCTTCGCGGCGAGTTCGGGCGAGGCCGCGGTGACGTCGACGTACAGGGCTTCGCCCGCGGGGGCCGTCACCTCGACGGACGGCTTGTCGCCGACGTCGAAGGCCCGCTTCGCGAGGAGCGCGCCGTGCTTCTTGACGGTGAGCACCAGTCGGCCCGTGGTGTTCTCGGCCGCCGTCACGTACGCGGTGAGGCCGAAGGTGCCGCCGGGGGACGTGAGGGGCTGCTGGACGCCGGCGGGCCCGGAGGGCACGTAGGTGTCGATGTCGTACGGGGGCCGGAACTGCAGCGGCCGGGCGTCGTCGCCCGCCGTCTCGGCGACGCCGGCGGCCTCGGTGTAGCGGGCGAGCGGCGCCCATTCCAGGGCGGTGACGTCGACCGGCGAGTCGGAGTCGATCCGCCACTGGAGCTTCTGGCCCTTGGTGACGTGGATCGTGGCGCCGGCCGGGAAGGTGCCGGTCTCGGCGGCGCCGATGGTCTTCTCGACGACCGGGGTGCCGGCCTGGAGGATCCGGACGGTGACGTCGTCGGTGGTCGCGGCGTTCTTCGTCACGTCGCCGGTCAGCTGAAGGGTGCCGTCGACGGGGGCCTCGACGGTGCCGGCCCGGCCGGCCAGGGTGAAGTCCTTCGACGCGGTGTAGGAGTGCAGCGGCAGGCCGTTGGCGTCGGTGGCCTCGAAGCCGGTGTAGGTGACCGTCGGGTCCCAGGCGACCTGGTCACCGGCGCCGTCGAAGACGGAACCGACGCGGAAGTAGAGGCGTTCGCCGCGCTTGACCTCGATGGCGTCGACGCCCTGGGGGGTGTACGCGGTGTCGTCGCCGGCCTCGATGCGGCGGGACCACAGCTCGCCGCCCTCGTGCTGCACGGCGACGCGGACGCCGTCGGGCTGGGAGAACTCGGGCTGCTCGTCGGTCTTCTGGAGCGCGACGGTGCCGGTGACGCGGACGGTGCCGTCGTAGGGCGCCGTCCACCGGCGCAGGGTGTCCACCAGCGGGGAGGAGTCGATGCGCCGCTCGCGCTCCGCCGCGTAGTCGGGCAGCAGCCCGTCGGTGTCGACCTGGCCGGCGCCGATCGGCACCGGGGTCTGCGAGGCGGGTCCGTACTCGACGGTGCCGTCGGCGTCCACGTGTCCGAAGCGCACGGACGAGCCGTCGACGAGGTCCACGACGCCGTCGGAGTTGACGTCGCTGAAGTAGCGGCGGGTGGTGGAGACGGTGTCGACGTAGTCGAGCTGCGCGGCCGCGCCGAAGTAACCCTCGATGCCGACGGTGAGGGAGTTGGCGGACTCGCTGAGGATGCCGGGCAGGTTGCGCAGCGGGGTGGTGGTGGAGGCGAACCTCGGTTCGCCGCCCGGCCGGGAGAGGTTCTTGCGGAAGACGAAGCCGTCGCCGCGCTTGAAGACCTTGTCCGGCAGGCTGTCGCCGTCGACGTCGACCAGGGAGAGGAGCCCCTCGTCTCCGGACCTGCTGTAGCCGGCCTTGATGCCGGCGGAGCCGTTCTTGGAGGGCTTGGCACCGTAGCCGACGTACAGGTGGCCGCCGACGCTCCGGGAGGTGTTGCCGTGCAGGGCGCCCGTCTCGCCGGCGCCCCGCTTCACGGTGTCGACGGCGCCGTTGCGGACGTCGTCGTCGGGCGAGGTCCAGTCGACCTTGGCGAACGCCTCGTAGGCGCCCTTGGCGTCGCGGATGTCGTCGAAGTACTCGAACCGGTGCCGGTTGAACTCCTTGCCGTCCGCGCCGAGCTGGGCGACGGACTTCAGCAGGGTCTTGTCGAACGCGCCGGTGGTGTAGGCGAGTGCGTAGGAGCGGACGGGCTCGCCCTGGAAGCGGACGTCGATCCGGCGCAGCAGGTCGGCGGTGACCCGCTTGAAGCCGCCCCGGGCGTCGATGGACACGTCGGGCCGCCGGGCCTCGCCCAGGTCCCGGTCGCGGACGAACGTCACCGTGTAGGGCCCGTCGGTGTCCCCGTGCCCGGTGTACGCGATCTTCTGGACGTACAGGTTGCGGCCGGCGACGGTGCCGCCCGCCACCCCCGCGTCACTGACCAGGGCGTAGGAGTAACGGACGGTGTTGCCGTGCGGGTCGCGTACCTCGCGCAGGGCCCAGGAGAAGATGTTGCCCGCGTCGTCGGCGAGCGTGGCGCCCTCGCCTCCGTACAGGTAGCGCACACCGGACTTGTCGGTGACCTCCCAGCCGTAGGTGGCCGGCGAGGTGCCGGTGCGCACGATGCGGTCGAAGCCGCCCTCGATCCGCGCGTGGAAGACCTTGTCGCCGGTGCTGCGGGGTCCGGGCGTGGCGCGGTGGGCCAGGGGCGTCAGCTGGTCGCCGCCCATGAGGTACGTCTCGGTCTCGCGGGCCGCGTCGTAGCGCGGCACGCCCCAGCGGGTCTCGACGGAGATCGACGGGACGGACACGTCCCAGCCGGTGCCGAGCCAGCTCTCCGCGGCCGACGAGGTGTACTCCACCGCCAGCGCGGGCGCCAGGCCGGATCGCCCGTCGGGGAGTTCGAGGGGGTACGAGAGCCGGGCGTCGCCCTGGTTGTTGGCGGCGGGGGCCGCCATCTGGTTCACGCCGGTGACCGGGGAGGCGGCCTGGATGTTCTTGATCTGGTTGGGGTCCGAGGAGACCTGCTCGGGGCCCTCGGGGGCGGTGACCACGGCGTTCACCATGTCGGTGAAGTGGTCCGTGCGCGAGACGACGACCTGCTTGTCCTCGTCGACGGAGATCCGGTCGAGCGCCCGCCAGCAGGTGCCGGCCTCGTCGAAGTAGAAGGTCCGGATGTCGCCCGGGGTGTGCCCGGAGCTCTTCAGCGCGTCGGGGTCGTACGGCAGGGAGACGGTGATGCCCGTCTCGAAGGTGTGCGGGGTGGGGGTGAAGCGGTAGCCCTCGGGACCCTTGGTGACGTTCTCCATGCCGGCGCCGAGGCCCGGCAGGGAGGTGGCGTCCAGCGGCTCGATGCCGACCTCGGTGGGTTCGGACACCGCCTGGGACGACAGCGTCACCTCGGCACCGTCACGGGCGACGCTCTTGGTCACCCCGGTGTCGGGGGTGACCCACGTCGTGGACGGCCGTGCGGCGGCCTTCCTGGTCCCGGCCTCCTTGCCCGGTACACAGCTGCCGAGCGCGGGCGCGACGGCTGCCACCGGCACCGTGCCCGGCGAGTCGGTCAGCCCACCGGCCGAGACCAGTGACACCGGCAGCGCGAGGGCCAGCAGCAGTGCCGCCCCGCGGGTCCGGGCCCATGGACCCCGTCGAAATCCGTACGCCCAGCGATGTCTCCGTGCCCCACCGGTCATCGGTCTCGTCCCGACCTTTCACGCGACATGCAGCTTTGAACTGCAACGGCCCACAAAGCAGCCACATCCTCCTCGTGACACCGCACACGGCACAGCCACAAACGAGCCAGTATGTGAAGGAGTTGTATGCGCCAACCGGGCCAACCGGCCCTCGTTCCGCGGACTGGCCGGTGCCTCGGGCACGTTCGCCGATCGGTTCACCGGCGCACCGGTGCGTCCGAGCCTCCAAGCGCGCCGGGACTTCGCCGAACTCACCGCCGCCAACGAGCTGGACATCGCCGCGATCAGCCCGGAGGTCCGCCTCCGCCACGGCGCCGACCTGCGTGACCTCTGATCCGGCCGAGCATCGCGAGGCGAGTGATCGGGCCCTCCCGTCGCGGCCCCGCGCAGGGTGCCGAAGGCGGACCGGACGTGGTCGGAGCGCGCCGCGCGGGCTGTCGGGCCATGTCACACCCCACCGGGTCCAGCGGTGGCGGCCCGTGCCCCTGCCCGTCCGCACGACGCCGGGCAGGTCCGGATGACCTGGTGCGCCGGCCCGTGCGTGCGACCGCGGAGACGGGGTACGCGCCTTCCAGAACGCCGGAGCCGTACGCGCGCGGAAGGAGACGCCATGTCCCCGGAGCCCGGATCCCGGCGGGCAGCACCGGCCGCCGACGGCGCGGCCGGGGTCCGGCTGCTGCTGGTGCGCCACGCGAAGGCCGTGCGCAAGGACCGGCGGGTCGACGACTTCGACCGCGAGCTGAGCAAGCGCGGCAGGGGCGACGCGCCCCGGACCGGCCACTGGCTCGCGGACTGCGGCCTCACACCGGACCTCGTGCTCTGCTCCCCGTCGCACAGGACCCGCCAGACCTGGCGGCTCGCCGCCCCCGCGCTGGACGACCAGCCGCCCGTCGTCTACGACGAGCGGCTGTACCGGACGCCACCCGGCGAGCTGGTCTCCGTACTGGCCGAGCGGAGCCCGGGCCTTCGTGTCGTGGTCCTCGTCGGCCACAACCCGGGGATCCACCAGCTGGCCGCCGGCCTGTCCGGGAGCGGCCCTCCGGAGCTGCTGAGGCGGGTCAGGGAGGGCTTCCCGACCTCGGGCGTGGTGCTGATCGAGCTGCCCGGGGGCTGGGAGTCGCTGTCCCCGGGCAGCGGAAGGGTGATCGCCCGCTGGTCCCCCGGCGACTGATCCCGCCGCCCGGCCGGGCACGAGCCGCCGCCCGTGCGGGCGAGGCGGGATTCCGGTCGGCCCCGGAGGAAGAGCCCGAGCGATGAGGCGGGGCGCGCGCGTCCCGCGACGGAACGGAAACGGAGGAGAGACCATGGGCGAGCGGAAGCAGCACAGGACGGACGAGGGCCGCGCCGGTCGGCCGCGCACCACGCCTGCCGACGCGGAGGGGGAGAGCGGCGACAAGGAGGCCCGCAGGGAGGCCGACGAGGCCGTGTCCTCCCGGGGCCTTTCCGGCGGCCGGCGCGAGACCGGCGGCCACCAGGGGACCGCCGGCCGTGACACCACCGACCGGAAGGGCGCCGGCGGTCACGCCGCCAAGCACCAGCGCCCCGGGGTGGGACGCGAGGAGCAGACGCGCGGTCACGACGGCTGACGGCCTCGCCCCCCACCACCGGCCGGGCATGCCGCCCCCCCCACCACCGGGCGGGCGGCACGCCCGGCACCGCTGACGCACACCGGCGCCCCGCGCGGCCTACCGCGCGGGGCGCCGGCGGTCCGGCCGCGAGGGCCGGCGGGCGCGCGTCAGCGGTGACGCAGCCTGCCGAACAGGCGACGTGCCTGGGCGCGCCTGCGCGGGTCGGCGGCGGCGCGGCGAAGGGACGCCGCCGCGCCACGGCCCCGGGGGCTGCGGGCGAATCGCTTGATGCGGTCCAGCAGTGCGGTCATGGGATTCTCCTCCGATGTCCGTGTCCTGGCACTCCGTGTTGCCCCGGGCGGCGGTCTCACACTCCCCGGATGCCGACGAGGCGTCAGGTGCGTTGGGCGGAAACGCTGTTCGCGCGCGTGCCCCTCTGTTTACGAACGCCCCCTGGAGGAAGGCGGATCGACGGTCCGGCGTGCTCACGGGTGGAGAGAGGGCAGGTCACGACATCTTCGGTTATCGGCCGGAATGATCCCAGGACACCCGGGTACGCGGACACTGTCCAACCCGCAGGGGAGGAGCAACCAACCATGGGTCTGGGACTGTTCATCATCATGATCGCCGTCGGCGCCATCCTCGCGTTCGCGACCGACTGGGAGATCCAGGCGGTCGACCTCGATCTGGTCGGCCTGATCCTGATGGGCGTCGGCCTGCTCGGGACCGCCGTCTACACCAGTGTGCTGCGCCGCCGCCGCATGGTGGTCCCGCCGGTGGCGCCCACGGTCACCGACGACGACCGTCGTGACCTGCTCTGAGGCGGCCCGCACGTCCGGTACCGCGCCCTGCACGAACACAGCGACAGAGGAGTGACAGCAATGACCGACCATCTGTGGTCCTTCAGCACCGAGTCCGGCCACCTGGCGGGTACCGACCTCACCGGGTGGCGCGTCGAGGCCGCCGACGGGCACATCGGCAAGGTGGACAAGCACTCCGACGAGGTGGACGACTCCTACCTGGTCGTCGACACGGGCGTCTGGATCTTCGGCAAGGAGGTGCTCATCCCGGCGCGGGCGGTGACCCGCGTGGACCTGGAGGAGCAGACCCTCCACCTCGCCCTGTCGAAGGAACAGGTGAAGGACTCGCCCGAGTTCGTCTCCGACAAGCACCTCGCGGACCGCCAGCACCGCGAGGAGGTCGACCAGTACTACCGCGCGTCCTGGCGCTTCCCGGGAGGCATGGGCGGCCTCTGACGGGCCGGTCCGCCCCGGTACGCACGAGTTCAGCAGCACGTCCCCGACGGGGAGACGATCCCCGTCCGAGAGAAAGGTGTCGCCATGTCCCAGGTGGAGGAGTCGGTCGAGGTCGAGGTCCCGGTGCGCGCCGCGTACGACCAGTGGACCCAGTTCGAGACGTTCCCCCGCTTCATGGACGGAGTGGAACGGATCGAGCAGCGTACGGACACGCTCACCCACTGGATCACCGAGATCGGCGGGGTGCGGCGCGAGTTCGACGCCGTCATCACCGAGCAGATCCCGGACGAACGCGTCGCGTGGACGACGGTCGAGGGCGAGGCCCGCCAGGCGGGCGTCGTCACGTTCCACCGCCTCGACGCGACCCGGACGAAGGTCATGCTCCAGATGGACTTCGCCCCCGAGGGGCTGACGGAACAGGCGGGCGACAAGCTCGGCTTCGTCAAGCGCAAGGTGGCCGGCGACCTCAAGCGGTTCAAATCGTTCATCGAGGAGCGCGGCGGCCTGCAGACGGGCGGCTGGCGCGGATCGGTCTGAGGATCCGGCGCCGGCGCTCCGGTGGCCCGGGGCGCCCCGGCCGCCCCTCGGCGGACTGCCCCGGCTCGAAACCGAGGGGGCATGGATCGCCGCCGACGGGGCAGACGGGTGTCGAGCGAGGGACACGCTCGCGCCGGACGATCCACGGTTCCCCCCTTGCCGTGGGTCGACGGCACCCGTGAGTGGCCCGCACCCCGTGGAGGGTGCGGGCCACTCGCCTGCCGCCCCGAGCCCCTACCCCTGCCCCGACCCCCGAGCCCCTGCCCCTCCCCCTGGCCCCAGTCGACGCCTCGCGCCCTCTCCGACGGCCCGTTTCCCGGCCTGTCGACGGCCGGGGCGTTCTCCCCGCGTCCTCGGGGTTTGCCCCCGGGCAGAGCGGCAAGCCGAACCTGTAGGCCACGGAAGCCGGGTGACGGACAGTCGGCCCACCGGACACGCCCAGGAGGTGCTCATGTCGAACCCGACCCGAGACCTCGGCCGCGTGGCGCCGTGCGCCGCGCCGGTGGGACCGGTCGTCCCCACGGGGACGGGTCGCCGCCCGCGCACTCCGGAGGCCGCGGTCCCGTCCGAGGACCCCAGTGCCTCGGGCCGGAGCGGGGAGAGCCGTACGTACGCTCCCGCCGCGACCCCCGACGCACCGCGCCGACGGGACGACCAGAAGGGGCGGGAGGGGCCGCACGGGCGGGCCGACGGCCCCGCCACCGGTGACGGTGGCCACCCGCCCCCGCGAACGGCCGGTACGCCGCGGGCCTGACTCCGCACCGTGCCGCGTCGGACGGAAGCCCCCGCGCTCGACCGGGGGCTTCCGCCGTGCGTCGGTGCGGTTCCGCTCCTGCCCCCCCCTGCCGCAGAGGAGGATCATCCCCATGAACGAACGAGACAGCGGTGCGCCGCAGGACCACCCGAGGGTGGGCCGGCACGGCGGCAAGGCGTCAGAGCCGGACAGCGGCACCGGCACCGGCGGACACGACGGACGCGGCGAGACGGAGGAGGAGCGCGCGGACCGGCGCTGGCAGGAGCTCCTCCAGGAGATCCGGGTGGCGCAGACCGGCGTCCAGATTCTCCTCGGCTTCCTCCTCACCGTGGTGTTCACCCCGCTCTTCCACGAGCTCCAGCAGACCGACAAGACGATCTACCTGGTCACGGTCGTCCTCGGGTCGCTGGCGACGGGCGCGCTGATCGGCCCCGTCTCCTTCCACCGGATCGTGTCGGGGCGGCGGGTCAAGCCCCAGGCCGTCGTCTGGGCCTCCCGGCTCACCTTCGCCGGCATCGTGCTGCTGCTCGCGACGCTGACGTCCGCCCTGTTCCTCATCCTGCGGGTGGCGACGCACGACCCGTACGTGCCCTGGCTGGTCTCCGGGGTCCTCGCCTGGTACCTGGTCTGCTGGTTCGCCCTGCCCCTGTGGGTCCGCACCCACTACGCCGACGGGAACTGACCCGAGCGCGAGAACGCGGAGGGGCGGCCCGCCACCCGGCGGGCCGCCCCTCTCCGTGCCGGACGGGGTCCGGCGCTTCACCGCTCAGCGCGCACCGGTGGACAGGTTCTCCTTGATCTTGGCGATGGCGAAGCCCCACCCCTGCGACACCGTCGGCGTGGCCGGGACGGCCACCTCCGCCGGATTGGTCAGCACGTCGAGGAGGACAGGACCGGGGAGGGCGAGCGCCTCGCGCACGGCCTCGTCCAGCTCGCCCGGCGCGGTGACGCGGATGCCGGTCAGCCCCAGTGCCTGGGCCACCGCGGCGAAGTCGGGGTTGTCCAGCACCGTCCCGAACTCGGGAAGCCCCGCCTGCTCCTGCTCCAGCTTGACCATGCCGAGGCGGCGGTTGTCGAAGACGACGAGCTTCACCGGCAGCCGTTCGGAGCGGATGGTCATCAGGTCGCCGAGCAGCATGCCGAGGCCGCCGTCGCCGCAGAAGGCCACGACCTGCCGGTCCGGCGCCCACAGCTGCGCCCCGATGGCCTGGGGCATGGCGTTGGCCATGGAGCCGAGGTTGTAGGAGCCGATCAGCCGGCGGGTGCCGCGCATCCGCACGAGCCGCGAGAGCCACACGGTCGCCATGCCGGTGTCCGAGGTGAAGATCGCGTCGTCGGCGGCGTGGCGGTCGACGGCCGCCGCGAGGGCCTCGGGACGGATGTCCGCCTCCCGGTTGTCGAACATGGCCCGTACGCGGCCGAGGAGACGCCTGTCGTGGGCGGGGTCGGCCAGGCCGGCCTGGCCCTTCTGCCAGTCCGCGTACCGCTCGCGGGCCTCGTCGAGGTGGGAGCGCGACGCGACGGGAGCGAGCAGCGGCAGCAGGGCCCGCAGCGTCGCGCCCACGTCCCCGGCGAGCCCGACGTCCACCGGGACGCGGCGCCCGAGGTGCTCCTCGCGGGTGTCGATCTGCACGACCCGGCAGTCCTCCGGGTACCAGTCCCGGTAGGGGAAGTCCGTACCGAGCATGATCAGGGTGTCGCAGGAGTCCATGGCGTGGGCCGCGGCCGGATTGCCGATGAGGCCGGTCTGGCCGACCTCGTACGGGTTGTCGTCCTCGAAGCCCTCCTTGCCCTTCAGGGTCAGCACCATCGGCGCCGAGAGCTGCTCGGCGGCGCGCAGCACCTCCTCGCGGGCCTCCCGGGCGCCGCGCCCGACCAGGAGGGTGACCCGCGAGCCCCGGGCGATCGTCTCGGCCGCCTCGGCCAGCGCCGGGTCGTCGGGCCGCGTGACGGCCGGGCGCGGCAGCGCGAACCGGCTCGGCCGGTCCTCCTCGACCTCCCGGTCGCCGAGGTCGCCGGGGACGGTCAGCACCGCCACGCCCCGCCGGGTCACGGCCGCCCGCACCGCGGACTCCAGCAGCCGGGGCAGCTGGGAGGGGGAGGTGACGGTGGCCCGGTACACGGCCACGTCCCGGAACAGCAGGTCGTTGTCGACCTCCTGGAAGTAGTCCCCGCCCATCTCCGACAGCGGCACCTGGCCGCAGATCGCCAGGACCGGCGCCCCGCTCTTGGCCGCGTCGTACAGTCCGTTGAGCAGGTGCACCGAGCCCGGTCCCACCGTGCCCATGCAGACGGCCGGCTCTCCGGAGAGCTGGGCGCGCGCCGAGGCGGCGAAGGCGGCCGCCTCCTCGTGGCGGAAGCCGGTCCAGTCGATGCCCTCGGTGGTCCGGATGGCGTCGGTGAGCGGGTTGAGCGCGTCGCCGACCACGCCGAAGACGCGGTCGACTCCGAGGTCTGCGAGCCCGTCGACGATCACCTGTGCGACGGTACGGGGCATGGGGGTCTCCTTTCGCTGTGGCTGCCGGCCGGTTCACCGGAGGGTGAACCGGTCCGGATGGGCCGCCTTCCAGTCGCCTGCCCACGTGTCCGGAACCGATGCGGGCGACAGGAGCAGACCGGGTTCGAGCGGCTCGTACAGCTCGGCGTGGGAGCGCACGGCGTCGGGTCCGACCCGGCGCAGCAGCATGCGGGGCTCCAGGTCCCCGGGGCCGTCGGCGCCCAGGGCGGCCATGAGCGCGAGGGCGCTGCGGACGGTCGCCTCCTGGAAGCGCCGGACCCGCTCCGCCTTGTCCCGGACGTCGAGGGCGCGGGCACGCCTGTGGTCCTGGGTGGCGACTCCGACGGGGCAGGTGTTGGTGTGGCAGCGCTGGGCCTGGATGCATCCGAGGGCGAACATCATGGCCCGGGCGGAGTTGGTGTAGTCGGCGCCCTGGATCAGCCGCTTGACGATGTCGCTCCCGGTGGCGATCTTGCCGGAGGCGCCGATCCTGATCCGGTCGCGCAGCCCCGTGCCGACGAGGGCCCGGTGCACCGTGGTCAGGCCCTCGGTGAGGGGCAGGCCGACGGTGTCCGCGAACTCCAGCGGGGCGGCGCCGGTGCCGCCCTCCGCCCCGTCGACGACGATGAAGTCGGGCGTGAGGTCCTCCTCCAGCATCGCCTTGCAGACGGCGAGGAAGTCGCGGCGCGCGCCCACGCACAGTTTTAAGCCGACCGGCTTGCCGCCGGACAGCTCCCGCATCCGGCCGAGGAAGCGCACCAGCTCACGGGGGGTCCGGTAGACGCGGTGGTACGGCGGGGAGATCACCGTACGGCCCTCGGGGACGCCGCGGACGGCGGCGATCTCCCGGCCGACCTTGGAACCCGGCAGCACTCCCCCGATGCCGGGTTTCGCGCCCTGGCTGATCTTCAGCAGGACGCAGGCGACCTGGTCGAGCGACGCCTTCTCGGCGAAGAGCCGCGGGTCGAAGCCGCCGTCCTCGGCACGGCAGCCGAAGTACCCGGTCCCGATCTCCCAGACGAGGTCGCCGCCGGGGGCGAGGTGGTGCTCGGATATGCCGCCCTCGCCGGTGTCGTGGGCGAAGCCGCCGCGCCGGGCGCCCTCGTTCAGGGCGCGGACGGCCCGGGCCGACAGGGAGCCGAAGCTCATCGCCGACACGTTGAGCAGGGCCATGTCGTAGGGCCTCGCGCAGTCCGGGCCGCCGATCGGGACCCGGGGCGCCGCGTCCGGCACCGGGCGCGGCGCCATGGAGGGGACCAGGTACTCGGTGCCGGTCCGGTCCAGCTCCAGCTCGGTGCCGAAGGGGTCCTCGGCGTCCGTCCCCTTCGCCCGCTCGTACACGATGGACCGGGTGTCCCGGTCGAAGGGCACGCCGTCGACGTTCCTCTCGACGAAGTACTGCTGCACCTCGGGGCGGATCGCCTCCATCGCGAACCGCAGGTGCCCGAGGAGCGGATAGTTGCGCAGGATCGAATGGCGCCGCTGGACGACGTCGTACGACGCGACCGCGGCGAGCAGCAGGAGCGGGCCGGCCGCGCACCACCACCACGGGGACACCAGGACGGCCGCGAGGCCGGTGGCGAGCGCGGTGAGGACGGGGCAGACCACGAGCAGTGACGTCACCATGGAGGGCCGTCTGTCCCGGACGGGCGCGGTCAAGCGCGGGGGAAGGCGGGGCGGGGCGCCGGGACCCGTTCAGGTTTAGCGCGCGGGACTCAGGCGAGACGATGCCCATGAGTGCTTCGGAGAACATCGGACGGAATCAGTTCCCCTGGACCGGCCCCTACGCCGTCCCGGACCACGCCGGCCTGACGCGGGTGGACGACCCCGACGTGGACGAGGAGTACGAGCCGGACGATGTCGGTGAGCCGCGCGCCCTGCCCGCGCCGTTCGCCGACAGGGCCCGCGCTGCCGCGTACGTGGCCCGCGGCGCGGGGAGCGACCTGTGGGCCGCCGCGCGTGCGCACCGGACCGTGACGGCCGGTGCCGTGGCCGGCACGGCGGCCGCGCTCGCCCTCGCCTACGGGTGGGGGCGCAGGGCCGGGCACAGGGCCGCGCGGCGCGACCTCGGCCCGGTGGCCCTGTTCTTCGGACGCCGCGACTGAGCGGGCGGCCCTTCCCGTCCCCGTGGGAGGCCCGGACAGGCACGCCGGCCTCCCCCTCTGCCCTTCGTCACCGTCCTCACGGAGGTCGATCCCCATGGTCCCCCTGCTGCTCGTCCTGCTGCTCGCCCTGCTCCTCTTCGGCGCCGGCTTCGCCGTCAAGGCGCTCTGGTGGATCGCCGTCATCGTGCTCGTCCTGTGGCTGCTGGGCTTCGTGGCCCGGCCGAAGGGCGGCACGGGCCGCTGGTACCGCTGGTAGGCGGCCCCGCGGCGCCCTCCCGCGGCGCGACCGAGCCCGGCACCTCCGTCAGGAGCGTGCCGGGCTCGGTCCTGTGTTCAGCCGCCCGAAACGGAGTCGTCCTCGGGGCGCGCGCCCGGCAGGCGGGGACGGGTTCCGGCCGGATGACCGGCACCGGCCTCCTCTTGTCGATCACGGAGGGGTAGTGTCGTCATGATTGCCGTACGGCAACGATCGCGGCACCCGGAGCCGTCCCGGGGGACCGGTCGTCCGGCGCGTGGCGCGGGCCGTACGGTCCATGCGCGCAAGCTTGCTGGGGAACGAGGATGGGCATGTCTGAGACGACGACCAGGGACTCCTCCGGCCGGGAGCACCCCGGACCGGCCGCGGTGGTCGAGCCTGGACTCCGTCAGCTGCTGGCCGGGCTCACGGCCGTGCGGGACGGCGACTTCGGCACCCGTCTGCCGGACGAGGCGGACGGGCTGATGGGTGAGATCTCCCGGGTGTTCAACGGAATGGTCGATCAACTCTCCCTGTTCACCTCCGAGGTGACGCGGGTGGCGCGGGAGGTCGGCACGGAGGGGACGCTCGGCGGGCAGGCCACCGTGCCCGGTGTGTCCGGCACCTGGGCCGACCTGACCGACTCGGTCAACGCGATGGCCGGCAACCTCACCACTCAGGTGCGTGACATCGCCCACGTGGCGACGGCCGTCGCCAAGGGCGACCTCTCCCAGAAGATCGACGTGGACGCGCGCGGCGAGATCCTGGAGCTGAAGAACACCATCAACACGATGGTCGACCAGCTCTCGTCCTTCGCCGACGAGGTCACGCGCATGGCCCGTGACGTGGGCAGCGAGGGCATCCTCGGGGGACAGGCCGACGTGAAGGGCGTCTCCGGCACCTGGCGCGACCTGACCGACTCCGTCAACTCGATGGCGGGGAACCTCACCGCGCAGGTGCGGGCGATCGCCCACGTCGCCACCGCCGTCGCGGGCGGCGACCTGTCGAAGAAGGTGGACGTGGACGCCCGGGGCGAGATCCTGGAGCTGAAGACGACCATCAACACGATGGTCGACCAGCTCTCCGCCTTCGCCGACGAGGTGACCCGGGTCGCCCGCGAGGTCGGCACCGAGGGCAACCTCGGCGGCCAGGCCACCGTCCGGGGCGCCTCGGGCACCTGGAAGGACCTGACCGACAACGTCAACGTGATGGCCTCCAACCTCACCGGGCAGGTGCGTTCGATCGCCCAGGTCGCCACCGCCGTGGCCCGCGGCGACCTCTCCCGCCGGATCACCGTGGAGGCCAAGGGCGAGGTCGCCGCCCTCGCCGACACCATCAACACCATGGTGGACACCCTGTCCGCCTTCGCCGACGAGGTGACCCGGGTCGCCCGGGAGGTCGGCACCGAGGGCCGGCTGGGCGGTCAGGCCAGGGTGCCGAACGTGGCGGGCACCTGGAAGGACCTCACCGACAACGTCAACTCCATGGCGAACAACCTGACCGGACAGGTCCGGAACATCGCCCAGGTCACGACCGCCGTCGCCAACGGCGACCTGTCCAAGAAGATCGACGTGGACGCCCGGGGCGAGATCCTGGAGCTGAAGACGACCATCAACACGATGGTCGACCAGCTGTCCTCGTTCGCGGCCGAGGTGACCCGCGTGGCCCGCGAGGTCGGCAGCGAGGGCCGGCTCGGCGGCCAGGCCGAGGTCGAGGGGGTGTCCGGCACCTGGAAGCGGCTGACCGAGAACGTCAACGAACTGGCGGGCAACCTCACCCGCCAGGTCCGCGCCATCGCCGAGGTCGCGAGCGCCGTCGCCGAGGGCGACCTCACCCGCTCGATCACCGTCGAGGCGTCGGGCGAGGTGGCCGAGCTCAAGGACAACATCAACGCCATGGTCGGCTCGCTGCGCGAGACGACGCGGGCCAACCAGGAGCAGGACTGGCTCAAGTCCAGTCTGGCCCGGATGTCCGCGCTGATGCAGGGCCACCGCGATCTGGCCGTCGTCGCCGAACTCGTCATGGACGAGCTGACCCCGCTCGTGGCCGCCCAGTACGGCGCCTTCTACCTCGCGGAGGAGGGCGCCGGCGGCGTCGAGTTGGTCCTCGTCGGCTCCTACGGACGCCCCGCCGGCGACCGGGACCGGGCCCGCTTCCGGCTGGGCGAGTCGCTCGTGGGGCAGGCCGCCCGCAGCCGCCGCACCATCGCCGCCGACAACGTCCCCGCCGACTACGCCACGATCTCCTCGGGCCTGGGCAGCACGTCCCGGGGCAGCCTCGTGGTGCTGCCGGTCGTCGTCGAGGAGCAGGTGCTCGGCGTCATCGAGCTGATGTCCTTCACCCCCTTCACCTCCGTGCACCGGGACTTCCTGGAACAGCTCATGGAGACCGTCGGCGTCAACCTGAGCACCATCGTCGCCAACGCGCGCACCGACGAACTCCTCGACGAGTCCCAGCGCCTGGCCGGCGAACTCCGCTCCCGCACCGAGGAGCTGCAGGCGCGGCAGGAGGAACTCCAGCGCTCCAACGCCGAGCTGGAGGAGAAGGCGGCCCTGCTCGCCACGCAGAACCGCGACATCGAGGCCAAGAACCTCCAGATCGAGCAGGCCCGGCAGGAGCTGGAGGACCGCGCCCAGCAGCTCGCCCTGGCCTCCACGTACAAGTCGGAGTTCCTGGCCAACATGAGCCACGAACTGCGCACCCCGCTGAACAGCCTGCTGATCCTGGCCCAGCTGCTGGCCCAGAACCCGACCCACAACCTGACGGCCAAGCAGGTGGAGTACGCCGGCATCATCCACTCGGCCGGGTCGGACCTGCTCCAGCTGATCAACGACATCCTCGACCTCTCCAAGGTGGAGGCGGGGAAGATGGACCTCAACCCGGAGCGCGTGCCCCTGCGCAGGCTCCTCGACTACGTCGAGGCCACGTTCCGCCCCCTCACCTCGCAGAAGAGCCTCGCCTTCGCGGTCTCCACGGCCGCCGGCGTCCCCGTCGACCTCGTCACCGACGACACCCGGCTCCGTCAGGTGCTGCGCAACCTGCTGTCGAACGCCGTCAAGTTCACCGAGCAGGGCGGTGTCGAGCTGCGCATCGAACCGGCCTCGGACGGCGAGCTGCCCCTGTCCGTGCACCGCGGCGGCCCCGTCGTCGCCTTCCGCGTCGCCGACACCGGCATCGGCATCGCCCCCGAGAACCTGGAGGCCATCTTCGGCGCCTTCCAGCAGGCCGACGGGACGACCAACCGCAAGTACGGCGGCACCGGCCTGGGCCTCTCCATCAGCCGCGAGATCGCCCATCTGCTCGGCGGCGCCCTCACCGTCACGAGCGTGCCCGGCGAGGGCAGCACCTTCACCCTCTACCTCCCCGTCACCCGCACCGACTTCACCGAACAGCCCGACGCCGCCGCCCCGCCGACGGACCCCTCGGCGATGCCCTCCGTCCCCGCCCCTGCCCGGGGCGGGGCGCCGGCGCTGCCCGGCGCCCCGGCCGCCCGGCCGGCCCGGCGCCTCCTCGTGATCGAGGAGCGCCCGCGCGGGCTCCTCGCCGTCGTCGCCGAGAACGCGGTGACCCAGCTCTCGGCCGACGGCGGGCCCGCGGGCCGGACGGACATCGAACTGATCGCGGTCGTCGGGCCCCAGGAAGCCGCCACCGCGCTCGCCACCCAGCCGTTCCACTGCGTCGTGCTCGACGTCGACATGGCGGACGGCGACGCCCTGCGCTTCCTGGAGGCCGTGGACGGCGACGAGGCGCTGCGCACCGTCCCCGTCCTCGCCCACCACAACCGCCGGCTTCCCGCCGACGAGGAGGGCGCCCTGCAGGACCTCGCCCGCCGCCGCCCGCTGGAGCTCCTCTCCAGCCTCGACGAGCTGCGTGAGCGGATCGCCCTCCACCTGTCCGCGGAGCAGCCGGGCGACGTCGTGCCCCTGGTGCGGGGCGGCCACCGGGCGCCCGCGCCCCGGGCCGTCGACGGCACCCTGCGCGGCAGGACCGTCCTCGCCGTCGACGACGACGCCCGCAACCTGTACGCCCTCAGCGGCATCCTGGAGCTGCACGGCATGACCGTGCTGCATGCCGAGAACGGCCGGAAGGGGATCGAGACGCTCCTGGCGAACCCGTCCGTCGCCCTCGTCCTGATGGACGTGATGATGCCGGAGATGGACGGCTACACGGCGACCGCGCGGATCAGGGAGCTGCCGCAGTACGCGGACCTGCCCGTGATCGCCGTCACCGCGAAGGCCATGCCGGGCGACCGGGAGAAGAGCCTCGCGGCCGGGGCCAGCGACCACGTCACCAAGCCCGTCGACGCCGACGAGCTCATCGCCTGCGTCAGCCGCTGGCTCGACGGGGGGACGGCCTCGTGACCACTCCCCCGCCCCCGGGCACCGGCGTCCCCGACACCGCCGCCACCGCCGACGGCCGACTGGCCGCCACGGTGGAACGGCTGCGCGGCGAGGTACGCGCCGCACACGCGGCGGCCGAGGGCCGGGCCCTGATCGAACTCGCCAAGGGGGTCATCGTCGAGCGCCTGGGCTGCGGCCCGGCCCAGGCGGCCCGCCAGCTCGCGGAGCTGGCCGACCGGGCCGGGCTGTCCCGGCTGGAGCTGGCCGCGGACATCATCAACCAGGCGGCCCGTGACCGGATGGCCGAGGCGGCGGACGACTTCGTGAGGACGGCCGTCGGCGAGCCCGCGGCCACCGCCGCCGCCTCGGTCGCCGTGCGGCTGCGCACGGCGGAGAGCGCGGCGCTCAGCGCCGGCGACACCCAGGCCGTCGCCGAGTCGCTGCTGCGGCACGCTCTCGAACCGCTGGGCGCCGTCGCCGTCGCGATCTGGACCACCGGTCCGGACACCTCGCTGAGCCTGCGCGGCCACGCCGGCTTCGGCCTCGACGAGGCGGCCCGCTGGCACTACGTGCCGCCGGGTGTGACCACCGCGGCCCGCCAGGCGCTCATCGGGCGCCGAACCG
The DNA here is from genome assembly GCF_000719555.1 of Streptomyces sp. NRRL F-5727. Lineage (GTDB taxonomy): Bacteria > Actinomycetota > Actinomycetes > Streptomycetales > Streptomycetaceae > Streptomyces. Next base: position 112,417 of record NZ_JOGX01000005.1, on the reverse strand, counting down.
TCCGCTACGCCTCCCTGGCGGCCGCGGGCATCCCCTCGATCGGCCGGGGGCGCCATCCGGACGGCGGCCGGGTCGTCGTCCCCGCCGGGACCGGCGGCCGCATCCACGGCGTCCTGGAGATCTGCTGGGCCCGTCCGCTCGACCCCCTGCCGCAGGCCGTGGAGCGCCAGGTCGAGGCCCTCGCCGAGCTCTGCGCCCACACCCTGGAGACACTGCCGGAGGCGTCCCCCGGGGGCTTCTCCGTCCCCGGCGGCCTCCCGGTCCCCGGCGGGGACGGGGCGACGGCGCTGGCCGAACTCGCGAACGGGCTCTACGACCCCGCCCTCGTCCTCACCCCCCACCTGGACGAGGCGGGGAAGCTCGTCGACTTCCGCATCCGGCACGTCAACGCGCACTTCCAGGATCCGGCCGGACGGCCCCGCGGGTCCGTCGACGGGGCCCTGTTCCTGGAGGCGTACCCGGCGACGGCGGGCGGCAGCGAACTCTTCGAACGGATCGAGCGGGTCTACGCCACGGGGGAACCGTTCCGCGCCCGACGGGTCCGGCTCACGGCCCTGGTGGACCAGGTGCCGCTCGCCTCGCTCGCCGACATGAGCATCAGCCGGTACGGCGCGAGCGTCCTGTTCATCTGGCGCGTCGAGGACGAGTCGGCGCGCCTCGCCAGCCTGCTCCAGCACGCCCAGCGCCTCGGCCGGGTCGGCGCCTTCGAGGAGGACCTCGTCACCGGCGACATCACCTGGCACGGCCAGCTGTACGAGCTCTTCGGGCGCAGGACGACGGAGCCGCCGGTCGCCCTGCGCGACCTCGCCGCCCACGCCCACCCCGACGACGCCGACACCATCCGCCGCTTCCTCCAGCAGGTGCTGGACCAGCGGCGGGTGGGCTCCGCCGCCTTCCGTATGCTCCGCCACGACGGCGTCACCCGGCACATCCGGGTGACCGCCGAGCCCGCCCCGGGCGGCGACGGCGTTCTCCAGACCGTCCGCGGCGCCTACCAGGACATCTCGGCGCAGCACTGGACCGAGGTCGCCCTGACGGCCACCCGCGACCGGCTGGCGGCGACGGAGGAGGAGGCCGAGGAGCGCAACCGGCTGACCCTCCAGCTCCAGCACGCGATCATGCCGCCGGCCATGCCGCCGCTCGACGCCCCGGGACTCGACGTGGCCGTGCGCTACCGGCCTGCGGAGTCCGAGTCCCTGGTCGGCGGCGACTGGTACGACGCGGTCGTGCTGCCCTCCAAGAAGGTCCTCCTCTGTGTCGGGGACGTCGCCGGCCACGGTGTGGAGGCCGCGACCGGCATGGTGGTGCTGCGCAACGCCCTGCGCGGCCTGGCCGTCACGGGCGCGGGCCCGGGGCAGCTGCTGTCCTGGCTGAACAGCGTCGCCCACCACCTCACCGCCCATGTGACGGCCACCGCCGTCTGCGGCGTCTACGACCCGAAGAGCCGTACGCTGCGCTGGGCCCGCGCGGGCCACCTCCCGCCGGTGCTGGTGCGCGGGGAGGAGGCGTACGACCTGCCGCTCCTGGGTGGGATGCTGCTGGGAGCGCTCGCGGAGGCCGAGTACGAGGAGGCGGAGCTGCGGCTCGAACCCGGCGACACGGTGCTGATGTACACCGACGGGCTCGTCGAGCGGCGCGACACCGCCGTCCACGATTCCGTCGCCCAGCTGCTCACCGTCGCCCGGCAGCCGTCCGACAGCCTCGAACGCCGGCTGGACCAGCTGCTGGCGCGCAGCAAGTCGGACACGGACGACGACACGTGCGTGGTCGGTGTCCAGGTGTCCTGAGCCGACCGTCCGCCCCGCGACCGGCCCCCCACGGAAAGCAGGAGACATGTCCGAGCGTGAACCGAACCTTGATGTCGACGTCGAGATCCGCGACCGCCGCACGGCGGTGCTGACCGTGACGGGCGAGCTGGACATGGAGACGGCCGGCAGGCTGCAGGAGCTGGTGACGGAGCAGTTCGGCCGGGGGCGGTGCCGTCTCGTGCTGGACCTGTCCGCCCTCGACTTCATGGACTCCTCGGGGCTGAACGTCCTGATCCGGGCGGTCAACAGGGCGCGGGAGACCGGCGGCGACCTGTATCTCGCCGCGCCGACCCCGGCCGTGCGCCGCATCCTGGAGATCACCGGCGTGACGACGACGATCCCGCCGCACGACACCGTGGCGGACGCGCTGGCCGCGGCCGGCGGCGCGAGCTAGCGGACCGGTGGCGGCGTCCCGTGCACGGGGACCGGGCGCGGGGAAGAGAAGGAGGAAGAGGAAGACCGTGTGCGAGATCGCCGAGATCGAGCAGGCGCTCCGCCGGGCGGCTCCGCACCGGCTCGTGGGAGTCGTCGAGGACGCCCTCAGGGACCGGGGGGTGCTGCGGGTGGAACTCCGCATGGCCGACTACGGCCTGCGGACGCTCCAGCTCGTCGGGCACGTTCCCGGGGCGGATCCGTCGGTGCCGATCCACGACAGTCCCCAGGGGCGCGCCTTCGGCGCCCAGGAGCCGCACGTGGTCCACGAGCCCGGGGCGCTCCGGCTGCATCTGCCCGTCACGGTCCGCGGGGACCGGCTGGGGGTGCTGACGGCCGAGCTGCCCCCGCAGGCCGACGTCGGGCAGCTGCTGCCGGGGCTCGCCCAGCTCTGCGAGGCGCTCGGCCACGAGATCCTGGTGGCGGAGCGCGACACGGACCTGTACGTGCTGGCTCGGCGTGCGACACGGCTCACGCTCGCGGCGGAGATGCAGTGGCAGCTGCTGCCCGGCCGTTCCTGCGCTCGTCCCGAGTTCGCCCTGGCCGCCCACCTGGAGCCCGCCTACGCCATCTTCGGCGACAACTACGACTGGTCGGTCTCGGACGGGCTGCTGACCCTGACGGTCACCAACGGCATGGGGGAGGGCATCGAGGCCGCCCTGCTGACGAACCTCGCGATCAACGCGCTCCGCAACGCCCGCCGGGCCGGCCTCCCGCTGGCGGACCAGGCCGCGCTGGCGGACCAGGCCGTGTACGCCCAGTACCGGGGCGAAGCCTTCGTGTCGGTGCTGCTGCTCCGCTTCGACCTGGCGAGGGGCGAGGTGGAGGCCGTGGACGCCGGATCGCCCCGTCTGTGGCGGCAGCGGGGGCAGGTGGTGGAGTCCGTCGGCTTCGAGGCGCAGCTGCCCCTCGGCATGTTCGAGGACACCGTGTACGTACCGGAGCGGTTCTCGGTGCGGCCGGGCGACCGGCTGCTGTTCGGGAGCGACGGGGTGTACGCGGCCGTCTCGCCGGCCGGGGAGAGCTACGGGGACCGGGCGCTCGCCCGCGCGCTGCGGGGGACGCGGCTGTTGCCGCCCACGCAGGTGCCGCAGGCGGTGCTCCGGGAGCTGGCCGTCCACCACGGCGGCAGCCCGCTGGAGGACGACGCCCTGGTCGTCTGCCTCGACTGGTACGGCACCACGTCAACCGTTGCCGGGTGACAACTGTATCCTTGGGGCAACACCTGGCGGGGTGCCCGGAAGAACGCCGTCGAGGACGACCAGAGGTGGCAATGAGGACATGGGGTGTGCGCCCGGCCGGAGCCGGCGTCACGCGGGGATCAGGCCGAACTGACGTCCTTCAGCGGCGTGCGGGCCGGTGACGAGACGGCCGCTCCGCTCCCTCCCACGGCCTCGTGGAACCCGGTGAGCCCCCTCAGCAGCGCCTTGCGGCTCGCCGGCGACATGCCCGCGATGACCGCGAGCAGGGCCTCCTCGCGCTGGACCCTGAGGTCCCGCAGGTACGCCTTGCCGTGCACGGTCAGGTGCAGCTCCAGCTGCCGACGGCTCACGGGACTGGGCAGCCGCTGCACGAAACCCAGCGCCTCCAGCCGGTCGCACATGCGGCTCACCGAGGGCGGTGCCGAGCCGAGCAGCTCGCCCAGGGTGCGCAGGCTGATGCCCTCCTCGCGGTCCAGGCTGTACAGCACACGCAGCTGACTCGCCGAGACGGGTGTCGACGACACCATGTCCCGGCCGCGCTCCCACAGCACCTCCAGCAGCTCGATGAGCTCCCGGGCGGACTCTGCCGTCCGCTGCGGTTCCCGTGGCGGCGGGGCGGGGTTGCCCTTCATGCCTGCCGACCCTCCTCGGACGCCCGGGGCCGGGGGCAGCGGCCTCGCGACGGTCCGGTCATCTCCACAACTCTCCAGAAGGCGGTACGGATCCGGTGGATCGACACGTGACGGTGGAAGGCGCACTGCGCCGGGCGGCACCACACCTCCTCCTGGACTCCCTCCGTACCTGTCTCGCGCACCTGTACGCCGCGACCTCCGCCGACCTGCTGCTCGTCGACTACGGATTCACGACCCTGCGCCCCGTGGAGCCCGTCCAGACACCTGCCGGGATGCCGCACGCGCCCGTGGACGCGGGCCCCGCCGGCCGCGTCTTCCGCACCCAGCAACCATATCTTTTCCGTGATGTCGGGCCCACGGCGACCGTTTACCTGCCCGTCACGGTCCGCGGCGACCGGTTCGGCGTCCTGGTCGTCGTCCTGCCCGCGGACCGGTCCGCCCCGGACACCACCGCGAGCCTCGCCCGGGTCGCCGAGACCCTCGGACACGCCCTGCGCGTCGCCGACCGCCACACCGACCTGTACCGCCGCACCCGCAGGACACACGCCCTCAGCGTCGCGGGAGAGATGCAGTGGGACACCCTGCCGGGCCGGGCCTGCGCCGGACCGGCCTTCGACCTCCACGCCCACTGGGAGCCCGCCTACACCTCCGGAGGACACCTCCTGGACTGGAGCGCCACCGAGCGGGACCTGGTGATCGTCGTCGCCGACGGCGCCGGACCCGGCACCCCGGCCGCCCTGGCGAGCACCCTCGCCCTGACGGCGATCCGCAACGCCCGGCGGGCCGGGCTCGACCTGGCGACCCAGGCCAGCCTCACCGACCAGGCGCTCTACGGGCAGTACCGCGGCGAGCATCCGCTCTCCGCCCTGCTGCTCCGCCTCGACCTGACCACCGGCGAGGCCGAGGTGGTGGACGCCGGGTCGCCGACGCTCTGGCGCGTCCGCTCCACCGGGACAGAGCGCATCGATCTGGACCGACAGCTTCCCCTGGGCATGTTCGAGGACACCGTCTACTCCCCCCAGCGCCTGCGCCTCCTGTGCGGCGACCGGCTGGTCTTCGTCGCCCACGGCGCCGGAGAGCCGGCGGCCGGCGCCGGCGACGAGGCGCCGGACGGTCCCGTCGCCCGCGCCCTCACCGACGTACGCCGCCGGAAGGGCGCGGACGTCCCCCGGGCCGTCGTACGGGCGCTGCGCGGGACGCCCCATGGCGTGCCGGAGGCCGTCCTCGTACTCTGTCTCGACTGGCGCGGCCACGAGGCCGCACGCCCGGGCGAGGGACGGCACGGGGGGCCCATGGCGACCGTGCCGGCGTCCCCCTGACGCGCTGTCGACGGGTGCGATCCGCGGTGCGGGCGGTGTCGGGGCCATGAACAGGGGAAAGGCGGGTACGAGGAGCCCAGCAGCCGACCCGGGACGAGGGGAGCACCAGCGCCATGACGGACGCGATCACCGCGGAACGCGCGATCCCGGAGCCTCTGCTGTCCGCGAGCGTGGTCTACGCCGCCGCCGCCCGCGGCGGGGCGATCGCCGCGGCGCGCGCCTTCACGGCCGAGTTCCTCGCGGCCGCCCCGACCGTGCTGCACGGACCGGTCGGCGACGACCGCGTCGAGCTCGCGCAGCTGGTGGTCAGCGAGCTGGTCACCAACGCGATCCGGCACACGGCCGGCCCCTGCCGGCTCCTCCTCGAACTGGGCCGCGACATCCTGGAGATCTCGGTCTTCGACCAGGAGCAGGCCGCCCCCGTGCCCCGCGGACACGACCCCCGCCGCATCGGTCAGCACGGCGTCGAGATCGTCGTCGCCGTCTGCGAGAGCCTGACCGTGGAGCCGGCTCCGGAGGGGAAGCGGGTCCGCGCCCGCCTCTCCCTGCTGCCGGAGTACGCCGCCCCGGCGCACCCGCGGAGCCGGCGGGCGCGTTGACGCACCGGCGCCTCACGGGCCGCCGTGCCCACCACGCCTCCGGGGGGCGCGGTGGGCGTGATCCGCGGGCCGGTCACCCGCGGTCGTCGGCCCGCCGGTGTGACCGGCGGGCCAGAGAACGCCGCTGGGCCTCGGTCAGGCCGCCCCACACGCCCGACGGCGGGTGTGGCTGCGTCAGGGCCGAGCGCAGGCACGGTTCGCGTACCGGGCAGTGCCGGCAGACCCGCTTGGCCTCCTCCTCCTGAGCGAGCGCCGTGGCGCCGGTTCCCACCGGGAAGAACAGATCGGGGTCGGCCTCCTGGCAGGCCGCGGCCGCACGCCAGCCGTCCATGTGAGCCTCCTGGCACATGAGTAGGGATTCGTGTCCCCGTCCGCCTGACCGCTCGTCCGTCCGTGAAACCCGCGCGGGACCGCTCCGGGGCGTCACCGGGGACCACGCCGCGGGCCGCGCGGGACGGGCGCGACGCTCCACCACGCCATCGCCACACCCACACCGAACACCAGGACCAGCAAGACCGGCACGACGGAATCCTTCCGGGAGCGGACCGCGTTCGGGACTGCGCCTGACCCCGAACCCCACGGCGAAACACCCGCGTCCGTCCTGCGTCCGGAGGGTCGGGGAACGCGGCGGAGACGGTGACGTGCGGCGGCCGGCGGCCCCTCAGCCGGGACGGCCGCCGGCGGCCGGGCGGAAACAGGCCGTGACGTCCTTTCCCCGCGGGCAGGGGCGGGTCCGCACGTCGTCGGCGAGCGCGTCGACCAGGAGCAGGCCGCGCCCGCCCGGCGCGCCGTCGTCCGGACTGCGCTGCTCGGGCAGCAGCGGGGAGGTGTCGTGCACGGTGACGTGCAGGCACTCCTCGTCCCAGGTGAGGATCAGCTGCGCGTCGCTGTGGGCGTGCACATGGGCGTTGGTGACGAGTTCGGAGACCGTCAGCACGACGGCGTCCGCGACGCCGGGCGCGGTGCGGTCCCAGCCGATCGCCGCCAGGTGCTCGCGCGTCCAGTCCCGGGCCGTCTTCACGCTGCTGCCCATCGGCAGCGACCGCGCCCAGCCGACGGCCCTCATCGAGGGATCCCGTGTCATGTCTCTCCTTCGGACGACCGGTCAGGTTCCGTCTGTCCCTGGCACGGGCGGGAGAAACGGACCGGAAATCCATGAGGGGTCGGCAGGTCTGGAGACGAGAAGTCGGGGTAGGCGGGGAGTCACGGGCCACGCATCCCGATGAGGAACACACGTGAAAGGGGACAGGTGTGACGGTCACCACGATGTCGCGGCAGGGAGTCGAGTCCGGAGCGGGGACGCTGCCTCAGATCCCGGACACGTCTGCGGTCGCGCCCAGGGACGCGAGGTCCCTGTCGAAGGTCTTCTTCCAGGAGCTCGCGACGCTGGAGGAGGGGACGCACGCGTACCAGTACGCGCGGAACACCCTCATCGAGATGAACATGAGCCTGGTCCGCTACGCCGCCGGGCGCTTCCGGCACCGCGCCGACGAGATGGAGGACATCGTCCAGGTCGGCATGATCGGCCTGATCAAGGCGATCGACCGGTTCGAGCTGTCGCGCGAGGTCGAGTTCGTCACCTTCGCCGTCCCCTACATCGTCGGCGAGATCAAGCGGTTCTTCCGGGACACCTCCTGGGCGGTGCACGTTCCCCGCAGGCTCCAGGAGGCGCGGGTGGAGCTGGCCAAGGCGACCGAGGAACTCAGCACCCGCCTCGGACGGATGCCGACGGTCAAGGAGCTGGCCGATCTGATGAGCCTCAGCGAGGAGGAGGTCACCGAGGCGCGGCTGGCCTCCAACGGCTACAACTCCTCGTCGCTCGACGCCGCCCTCAGCGGCGAGGACGAGGACGGCGACGCGTCGCTGGCCGACTTCATCGGCACCGAGGACCCCGCCATGGAGCTGGTGGAGGACTTCCACTCGCTGGCCCCGCTCATCGCCGACCTCGACGAGCGCGACCGCCGGATCATCCACCTGCGGTTCGTCGAGGAACTGACCCAGGCGCAGATCGGTGAGCAGCTGGGCTGCTCGCAGATGCACGTGTCGCGGCTCCTCGCGCGCACTGTGAAGCGCCTGCGCGAGGGGCTGCTGGGCACCGGCGCCGACTGATCCGCGGGGCCGACGGCGGCGCTCAGGCGTCGGCCCCGGCGGCCGGGGCGTGATCGGGGTGGCCGGCAGGGCGGCGCTCCCTCCTGAGCCGGGCCTCGAAGCGGTGCTCCTGGCCGCCGGACAGGGCCGCGACCGCGGTGCGCTCCAGCTGCCGGAACGGCTCGTAGTAGGTCTCGTTGTAGGCGTCGACGATCTGGTACGTCCAGTGGCCCGGCACGACGTCGCGTCCCAGGATCTCCGTCTCCACCCGGTCCGCCCAGGCGTGGTGCCCGGCCTCCCGCAGGAGCCGGACCGCCCGGTCGAGCTCGAAGTCCGCGGTGCCGGTCAGCTGGTGGAAGCCGTACAGATGGCCCCGGGCGCGCTCCGCGGTCTCCAGCGCCTTGGACAGCGAGCCCAGGGCCTCGACCGTGATCATGTCGGGGGCCTCGGGGCCGGGGGCGTTCCGCTCGTCGTCGTGAGTGCTCATGGAGACGTCTTGCCCCGTCGGCGGGCCGGCGCGGGCGTGTCGGCCCGCACATCCCCCGGACGGAGCGGCTTCCGGCCCGGTGGCCCCCGTTCGGACGAAGGCGTCGCGGCGGTGTCGGGCGCGTGCCGCCGGGAGCCCGGAGCGGACGGGCCCGGACGCCGCCGCTCCCCGGGCCGACGGACCGAGGAAACGCCGCCGCTGTGGCGACCCGGGGCGACGGCGCCGAGAATGGAGGGACCGGACCGTGTGCCGGACCGGTGCCGCGCAGGGATGCAGGTGATCGCGTATGTGTCGGTGGCTCGCGTACCGGGGGACGCCGGTGCTGCTCGAAGCGCTCCTCTACCGGCCGGTCCACTCCCTGATCGACCAGAGCCTGCACTCCAGGATGGGCGTGGAGACGACCAACGGCGACGGATTCGGCATCGGCTGGTACTCGGAGCACACCGACACCCCGGCGCTGCTGCGGGACGTCGGTCCCGCGTGGAACAACCGCAACCTGCGCGAGCTGGCGGACCACGTCGAGTCCCCGCTCTTCTTCGCCCACATCAGGGCGTCGACCGGAACGGCCGTGCAGCAGGCGAACTGCCACCCCTTCCGGCACGGCCGCTGGATGTTCATGCACAACGGCGCGATCGCGGGATTCCCGCTGCTGCGCCGCGACCTGACCCTGCTCGTCGACCCGGCGCTCTACGCGGACATCGAGGGCACGACGGACTCCGAGGTCATGTTCTACCTGGCTCTCACCTACGGTCTCGACGACGACCCGCCCGCGGCCGTCGCCAGGATGGCGGGCGTCGTGGAGCGGGTCGGACGCGATCACGGGGTGGAACACCCCCTCCAGATGACGCTCGCCCTCACCGACGGCGAGCGCGTCTGGGTCTTCCGCTACTCCACCGCCCGGGAGTCCCGCTCGCTCTTCTACAGCAGCCGGGTGGACGCGCTGCGCCGCCTCCACCCCGACGTCGCGTTCCTGCGGGGCATCTCGGAGGAGACCCGCCTCGTCGTCTCCGAGCCCCTGGGAGACCTGCCGGGTGCCTGGAACGAGGTGCCGGAGAACAGCTACGGCGTCGTGCAGCCGGGCGCGGACGAACTCCACCGCTTCGCCCCGGCGGCGGCCTGACCGAACCGCAGGGAAGCCGCGGGTCTCCGACCGCGCGTGGCCGTGCCCGTGACTCCCCCGCCCCCGGCGTCCGTCGTCACCCCCGGCAGGGTGGACGGGACGAACACGTGCCGGCCTCGGCCCGTCGTGCCGTACCGGCGCTCCGCCGGGCGGCCGCACGCGGGGAAGGGCCCCGCCCCGGGGTGAACCGGGGTGGGGCCCTTCCTGGGCGTGCTGTTCGTTCGGGCTACTCCTGGGCGGTGCGGCGGCGCCGCGTCCACCACACCAGGGCCGCGCCCGCGGCGGCGATCGCCGCGGCGATGCCGGAGATCAGGCCGATCGGGGTGTCCGATCCGGTGTCGGCGAGGCCGCCGTCCGGGTCCGGCCGGTTCGCCGGCGGCGTCGCGCCTCCGCTGCCGCCGGTGTCACCGTCGGGCCGCGTCGGGTCCGGGGCCGGCGACGTGGGCGGATCGGTCGGGTCGGTCGGCGTCGGTGTCGGGTCGGTCGGTGTCGGCGTCGGGTCGCCCGGCGTCGGTGTCGGCGTCGGGTCGGGCCGCCCGTCGTCTGTCAGCGCGGCGCCGCTGCCGCCCAGGAACGCGGTGTCGCTGTCGCGGGCGGAGGTCTCCGTGCGCACGGAGTCCTTGGTCGCGCGGGGCAGTTCACGGTGCTGGGCGGCGAACTCGACGCCGGTGATGTTCCGCTTGGGAGCCTTGGCGAAGTCGATGCCGCCGACGAAGAACGTGTAGATCCGGCCGTCGCCGAGGGGCCATTCGTAGGTGAAGTCGCCCTTGGTGAAGGACTTCACCATCTCCTGCCACACGGTCCGCTTGTCCCAGTCGGCGTTCTCACCGCGCAGCGGCCACCGCGTCAGGTCGTTGCTGTCGATGAGGGGACGGAAGTCGGTGGCCTTCTTCGCGTCCTGCTGGCGGATCCACTCGGCCGCGACGCGGGACTTGTAGACGCGGCGCAGGTCGGCGTACTTGGGGTCGTTGTTGATCTGCTGCTCGACGTGCGGGACGAGGTACCGGGTGATCAGCCGGTGGCTGCGCTCCTTCTCCTCCTTGCTGAGCCTCTTCGAGCAGTCCTCTCCCTCGACGGGCGTGGTGAAGTCCATCGCCGCGTGGTTGACCTCCAGCGGGGCGTCGAGGATGTAGATCCCGCCGTCCTGCTCGCGGACCTTCGCCCGGCCGGGAACGATCCAGTTGCGTCCGGATCCCCAGCACGGCACCCCGTCGACCTTGGGGGCGGCGTCCATGAACTCCTTGCCCGGGGACTTCTTGGGGTCCATGGCGCGGGAGAAGTCCCGCTTCATCTCCATGTCGGCCACGAGGAGGACACGGCCGGCGTCGGTCTCACCGAACGCCTGGTCCATGATGGTGTCGGGCTGGTCGGGGTTGAGGTTCACCCACTGCCGGTCCGGGGTGAGCGCCAGCCACGTGAACAGGGCGTCGGAGGCCAGTTCGAGCTTCGCCTGTCCTCCCCAGCCGGGGTTCTCGTCCTCGTCGGGCATGAGGTCGGCCTTCATGGAGTAGTCCAGGGCCTTGCCCTTGACCGGGTTGCCGACGTAGTGGAGCTCCAGGGTGGAGAAGTCCACTCCGCCCGGGCCCCGGCCGAGCGCGGACCGGGCGTTGTCCGCCAGGTACCGGTTCTGCAACTGCCGCGCCTGGGCCGCGTTCTGTCCCGAGCCGTAGGCGATCGAGGCGCCCGGGCCCTGGGTGCCGCGGTTCGGCAGCGGGTTGAACACGTTGTACGTCTTCGTGTACTTCGTCTGCGGCCACAGGCCCTTCGCGGTCGCCCTGCGCTCGGCGATCCGGATCGGGTTGTTCCCCGTCCCCCGCTCCGTCCGCAGCTTGTCGTTCTCGGCCCGGTAGTCGCGGAGGGTGGCCCCGTTCGGCTTCTCCGACGTGAACATCGTCAGGCGGTGCCGGGTGAAGTCGTACGTCGCGTCCTTGTGCCGCAGGATGATCCTGTCGGCCCGGAGCTGGGACGGCTTGCGCTTCCCGTCGGACTTGAACTCCCCCAGCTCACCGGTGCGCTGGTTGTAGGAGTCGTACCGCCGGGAGGCGATCTTCCTGCCGTCCTTGTCGAAGATCTCGATCGTGACCTCGCACAGCCAGTCGGGACCGACCATGTTGAAGTCCTGCACCGCCTTGACCTCGAACACGCCTCCCTTCTGCTTGCTGACCTGCGCGCTGATCAGGTTGACCTTCCAGCTGCCGAACGGCTTGGGGCTGTTCGACTCGTTCCGGTGCCGCTTGTAGCGGGAGTAGATCGCCTTGCGCATGTCCTCCGGGTCCTTGGAGGCCGCGTACGCCGCGTCCCACTTGTCGATGTCCGCGCGGCTGCCGGTGACCCGCCCCAGCTCGGCCGCGGTGGGCGCGGGAACGTTCTCGAACCCCTTGAACGAGTTGTTGTAGTAGTACTCCTCGTCCGGCCCGGACTTCGTCCAGTGGTGCTCACCCGTCGGTGCGCCCGAGTTGTTCGGCGTCCGCGGGACGGTCTTCTTCAGGTGCTTCTGGTCGCACCGCTTGCCGCCGGTGATCTTCGCGTAGTCCCCGGGTGCGGCCGACGCGACGGACGGCAGGCCCACCAGCAGCACCGCCGCCGAGGAGACGACCGCCAGCGCGGCGGTCAGGCGCCTCTTCAGGCGCCGTCGTATCGATGTTCTCGATGTGCTCACGTACGTGTCCCTGGTCGTGGGGGCCACGGGACTCAAGAAGGCGAGGGCAGGCCGGACAAGGGCCCCCGTGGCGTGTCCGCTCCTGCCGACGCACCACCCTAGGGGCCCTCAACACCTGGCATCCGCACGGTTGTTGACGTGTCGTGTGATGACTCCGCGAAGATCCTGCGCGGGTCATGACACAGGTCATGGCACGGGTCACGGCGCGGTTCGGTAGGTTCGGCACATGACCACACCCCACCCCGACTACGACTCCACCCGCCACCCCGACCTCCTGGCCTGGCTCGCCGAACGCCGGGCCGCCTTCGAACGCTGGGCCGGGGACGCCGGCGGCGTCGACCGGTTCGACTTCTCCGACGCCTCCCTCGACGCCCTGGAGGAACTGGTCGAGGAGACGTTCGCCGAGCCGGAGGAGATCACCGCGCAGCGCCGCTCCCCCTTCGTCCAGGGAGCCGTGTGGTACATCGGCGAGACCCTGCGCCGGCGGCGCGAGGGCTGGGTGTGGAAGTTCGAACCGGACGTCACCTTCGGCCTGCTCCCGGCGTTCTACCCGGCGGTCCCCGACCCCGCCTACCTGGACACCCCCTGCGTCGGCGCACCGGACGCCGAGCCCGGCGAGCACTGGTACCCCCTGAACACGCTGCGCCGACTCCTCGCCACCGAGGACGAGTTCGGCGATCCGCTCGACGAACGGCTCGTCGGCATGGTCGAAGGCTGGTACGACGAGGCCGGGTCCGAGGACGAGGAGGACGGCGGCAGCAGCGTGACGGTGTAGCCGTCCGCGGCGTCCGTCCACGGAACGGCCAGCGAAGCCGAGTCGCCGCTGACGGTCAGCGTCCGGTCGGAGACCGTCACCGGTCCCGCCACCGCACCGCCGCCGTTGTTCGGAACGCGCTGGACGATCGCGCGCACCCGGCCGTTCTCCACCACCGACGTCGTGTCGAGACGGTTGAGGTCGACGGTGACATCACCGGTGTCGCCGTTTCTGCCCAGCAGGATCATGGCGTTGCGCGCGGCGTTGTCCTTCGTCGCCACCCCGTCGGTGTGCGCACCGGGCGTGAGGTTCACGATGTCGCCGGTCTGCGAACCGTAGTACCGGTACACGAACCACTCGCCCCGTGGCAGATACCGACCACCGGTCCTGGTGAGCAGGTTCGCCGCGCAGTCGTGCAGGTCCGCGCCCCACGCCCAGTTGGCGCGCATGCCGTCGGCACCGGCGCGCTCCAGACGGGAGATGTACCAGCCGCCGCGGCCGGGGTTCTGCTCGGTGTCGGCGGCGTACTCGTTCACCTGGAACGGGCGGTTCGTGGTCATCGACCGTGCGGCCAGCCTGGAGTCGACGGCGTCGGCGTCGGCGACCGGGTCGCCCGGCAGGTCGTGCCAGCTGTAGATGTCGGGTTCGACCTCGTGGGCCTTCACGTAATCCAGGTACGTGTTCCACCAGGGGCCGTCCCCGTCCGCGGAGGGCTTCCCGGCGGTGCTGGGACCGACGATGACGGCGTCCGGGAAGACGGCCCGGATCCGCTGGTGGGCCCGCTTCCACATGTCCAGGTACTGGGCCTGCGGCCGGTCCCAGAACGCGGGGTAGTCGGGCTCGTTCCAGATGTCCCACTGGATGTCGGTCATGCCGGCCGCCTTCGCGTCGGCGAGCAGGCGGTCGTGGAAGGCGTCGAAGCGGGACCAGTCACCGTTGTCACCGGGGAAGGTGGGCGAGGTGGTCCCGTCGGCGCCCCACAGGTCGTGCGGCAGGATGACGAAGGTGCCGCCCAGCGCCTTGGTGCTCCTGTACTGGGCGAGGGTGGACTTCCACCGGCGGTCGTACGTGCCGGCGACCCAGCCTCCCGGGCTGTCCAGCTGTGCGCCGCCGGCCCGCATGAACCTCCACCTGATGTCCTTGTAGAAGTGCTCCTGGGGCAGCGAGCCGTCCTCGGCCATCCCGTAGAGGGTGCCCGAGGCACGGTACGTGGGGGCGCCCCTGGTGGTGGAGAAGTCGACGGTGACAGTGGCGTCCGCGGCCTGTGACGTCATTCTGCGGCTCCTTGGGGGACGGGGAGACGTGGTACGGGTCAGGGTGTGAGACCGCGCTCGCGCAGCCAGGACAGCTGGACCGGCGGGTTGGAGCCGTAGCCGCCGCCGTGGTCGCCGAAGGGCCAGACGGTCATGGTGCGGTCCTCGCCCCGGTAGTGGTTGTAGGCGGCGTAGACCGTGGACGGCGGGCAGATCGGGTCCATCAGGGCGACGCTGAACAGTGCCGGCGCGGTGGCCCGCCGGGCGAAGTGGACGCCGTCGAAGTAGTCGAGGGTGGCGAGGGTCTGTTCCACGCGCTCGCGACTGTGCCGGCGGAGGTACTCGGCGATCTCCGGGTAGGGGCCCTCCCCGGTGATCCGCACGGCGCGGCGGAAGTGGCACAGGAACGGGACGTCCGGCAGTGCCGCCGCCACGCGGTCTCCGGCGAGGGCCGCGACGGCGAGGGACAGGCCGCCGCCCTGGCTGCCTCCGGCCACCACGATCCTTCGCGGGTCGAGGCCGGGCAGCCCGGCGACGGCGTCCACGGCGCGTACGCAGTCGGTGATCAGCCGCCGGTAGTAGTAGTTCTCGGGGGAGTCGATGCCTCGGGTCATGAACCCCCCGGCCCACTGCGTGCCGTCGCCCGTCGTCCGGTCCGGGGTGTCGTGGCCCTGGCCCCGGCTGTCGACGACGAGCTGGGCGAAGCCGGCGGCGGACCAGAACAGATGGTCGGTGGGCAGACCGCGGCCGCCGCTGTAGCCGATGTACGTGACGACGACCGGCAGCGGTCCCTCCGTGCCGCGCGGGCGCAGGAGCCAGGCGGCCACCGGCTCGCCGTTCCAGCCGGGGAAACGCACGTCGTCGACGTCGACGGTGTGCAGCAGGTGCGCGGAGGTGACCCGTTCGGTCTTGACCGTCCCGTCGTGGGACCGGGCTTCGGCGAGGGTGCGACGCCAGAACGCGTCGAAGTCGGGCGGAGCGGTCGGCTGCGGCCGGTAGCCGACGAGCTCGTCGATCCCGAGATCGGTGAGCGGCATGGTACTTCCTCCGGTCGGAGTGGGGACGAGGTGGCGGGGGGCGAGGGGCATCGGGGCCGCGCGCCTCGCGGGCCGGGGCGCGGCCGGGCCACGGAAGGGGCGGCCCGTCCTCCCCCACCGTGGACGGGCCGCCGGTTCACGGGCGGGCGCGAGGGGTCAGTCGGCTCCGCCAGGGGTGCCGAAGCGGAAGGCGGAGAGGCGGAAGTCACCGTGCAGGGTCAGGCGCAGGTCGTGGACGCCCTCGGGCGGGGCGTCCAGTTCGCCTGCGATCGTCCGCCACGCGTGACGGTCGCCGGTGAGGGGGACGTCGAGCTCGGCGAGCACGTGGTCGCCGAGCGCGACGACCAGCCGCGCGTCGCCGGGTCCGGCGTCCTCGCGGGCGGTCTCGGCCTCGATCCGGACGGCCCCGGAGAGGTCGACGTCCCGGAAGATCAGCGTCCCGGGCCGGGTGAGGTCCGTGGGCGTGACCGCGTCACCGTCGGTCCGGCTGGCGTCGACGAGGGTGACGTCCGCGTAGTCGTCGAAGTCGACCGCAAGGGTCCGCCGTTCCACGACGCCCCGGGGCGCCGGCGCCGTCCCGGTCACCGTCAGGGGGGCGGTGAGGACCGGGTGACCGGCGGAGCGGGCGACGATGATCTCGTAGCCGCCGGGATCGACGGTGAAGGCGGAGGTGGCGACATCCCAGTGGGCGAGCCGTTCGGCCGGCAGCCGGAACGTCACCTCGCCGCTCTCCCCCGGCTCCAGGTGCGTCTTGCGGAAGTCGGCCAGGCGCAGCCCGGGCGCCTCGTGACGGGCGTCCAGCGCCCGGACGTAGACCTGCACCACCTCGCTGCCTGCCCGGGCACCGGTGTTGACCACGGTCACCGTGACGTCGACCGCGCCGTCCGGGCCGGTCGACGACCGCGACAACCGCAGGTCGCGGTAGGAGAAGTCGGTGTACGACAGCCCGTGGCCGAAGGGGTAGAGGGGAGCGGCCGGGTGGTACTGGTAGGTCCAGCCCGCCTTGATGATGTCGTAGTCGAGCGGGTCCGGCAGCGGATCGTCGCCCCGGTACCAGGTCTGCGGGAGGCGCCCGGCGGGGTCGGCCTCGCCGAGGAGCACGGCGGCCAGCGCGTGGCCCGTCTCCTGTCCTCCGTGGGAGGTCCATGCCACGGCGGGCAGGTGCTCGTCGGCCCAGTCGACGGCGTACGGGTAGCTGCTCATGACCACGAGCGCCGTCTCCGGGCGCACGGCCGCGACCGTGCGGAGCAGCTCCTCCTGGGCCGCGGGCAGGTCGATGTCCGCGCGGTCCTCGGTCTCACGGCCGTTGATCATGGGGTGGTTGCCGAGGACGACGACCGCCGCGTCGGCCGCCCCGGCGGCTGCCCGGGCCTCGGCCGCGCCGTCGCGCAGCAGCTCTCGCTCCCAGCGTTCGGCGGAGTCCGGGGCGTCGGCGGTGACGGTGACGCGGCCGTCGGTCGGGTCCACGGCGGCGTAGCGGCCGGTGAACACGGAGCGCAGCAGCACCGTGTCCGCCCCGGCCGGTTCCATCCGGAAGGTCTCCTTGACGAACCAGTTCTTGAGTCCCTTCTGGTCGGCCGCCACGGTGGCGTCGTCGTCCTTGAGGCTCAGGTAGTGACCGGTGTCGGCGGCGCGGAGGGTCAGCATGCCGCGCCCCCAGTCGGTCACGTCGAAGGCGGTCTTGCCGAGGAGTTCGCCGGTGGTGCGGGAGCGCAGCGCGACACGGTCGGCGCCCTCCACCCGGACCACCTCGCCGCCGTGGGCGCCGAGTGCGGCGGCGAGCCCGTCGGCGACGGTCACCTGGTAGGGCATGGTGCCGCTGTACCAGTCCTCGCACAGCGTGTCGGCGAGCGGGCCGATGACGGCGATCCTCGGGGTCCGCGCCGGGTCGAGCGGCAGCAGCCCGTCGTTCTTGAGCAGGACCACCGACTCGGTCGCCGCGTGTCGGGCCAGGGCGCGGTGCTCGGGGCAGTCGATGACCTCCGGGCCGATCCCGGCGTACGGGTCGAGGTCCGGGTCGAACTCGCCGAGCCGGAAGCGGAGTTCGAGCTGGCGTCGCACCGCGCGGTCCACGTCGGCCTGTGTCGTGAGGCCGCGCTCCAGCGCCTCGCGCAGCCGGCCGACCGGCGTGGCGCTGTCCTCGTCGTGGTCGGTGAAGCTGTCGATGCCGGCCTTGAGCGCGGCGGCGTGGGACTCGGCGTGGTCGTCGAAGTAGTGCTCCGGGTCGACCAGGTTGGAGGGCGCCTCGGCGTCGCTGACCACGAACAGCTCGTGTCCGGTGGGCCGGGCCCAGCGGCGCAGTTCGTTCTCGATCAGCGGGCTGACGTGGCAGGGGCGGCCGTTGACCAGGTTGTACGCGGCCATGGCTCCGGTCGCGGCGCCGGAGGCGACGACGGGCCGGAAGGCGGCCAGGTCGTACTCGTGGAGGACGCGCGGGCGCACACCGGAGGAGGTGGTGCAGCGGTCGTCCTCGTTGTTGTAGGCGAGGAAGTGCTTGAGGACGGGGGCCGTCCGCAGGTAGGCCGGATGGTCGCCGGCCAGGCCCCGGCAGTACGCCTCGCCGAGCCGGGCGGTGTGCACCGGGTCCTCGGAGTAGCCCTCCTCGTTGCGTCCCCAGCGCGGGTCGCGCAGCAGGTTCAGGACGGGCGCCCACGCCTGCAGGCTGTGGGGGCCGTCGCCGACGGCGGGAGTGCGGTGGTGGTGGAAGGCGCGCAGTTCGACCGAGACGGCCTCGGCGACCCGGCGGACCAGGTCCTCGTCCCAGGTGGCGCCGAGGCCGACGGCCTGCGGGAAGACCGTCGCCACCCCCATCCAGGAGACCCCGTGCAGGGCCTCGCTGCCCGTGCGGAAGGCGGCGAGGCCGAGCCGCGGGACGGCCGGCACGTGCTGGTGCAGCATCGCGATCCGCTCGTCGGGCGTGAGCCGTGAGAGGAGGTCGTCGACGCGCTTCCGCAGCGGCAGTGCGGGATCACGGAAAGCGGGCGGCTGGGATGCGGACGCGGGCGCGGGCGCGGAACTCACGTGGAAACCCCTCAGGCGAGCTGGTTGCGGTGACCGTTCGTCGAAGCGCTTCGACGGTCCCATCCGCCTCCCTCGCCTGTCAATGAAGCTGCGCCCGCACATCGACGAGCCGTTCGAAGAAGAACTCGTGCTTGAGGAAGGAGACGTCGTACTCGTGTCCCGGGTACGGCGGAATCAGCTGCGCGGCCTGGAACAGCCGCCAGCCGTCCCGCAGCGCGTCCACCCCCGTCTCGTACGGCGGCTCGTCGCCGTCGCCCGTGGTGGGCGAGGTGCGGCCGGTGCCGTCGTAGCGCGACCATCCCACGACCTGGGAGTCCAGCGCCGAGCTCGCCAGGTACAGCACGAGCACCTGCTGCCGCGGCGTCGTCATGCCACCGTCTCCTTCGGCCGGTTGGAGACCCTGGTCACCCAGTGGTCGAGGTCGAAGCCGTCGTCGCCGGTCAGCTCCCGCCACAGCAGGATGCGGTTGTACCGCTCCAGGCGGCCGGTCGCTCCCTCGTACCACGGGAACATCACGTCCAACTCCTCCGCCACCCGCGGGTCGTGGAGATCCGAGGTGTCCCACAGACGTCGCTGACGCACCCGGGGGTTGAAGCGGATCTTGAACATGTGGCGGGGGGTGTCGCTGTCGTTGCGCCGGCCCCCGTGCCAGATGCCGTGGTGCAGAAGCACCACCGTGCCGGCCGGACAGACCAGGCGGTCCTGGCCGCGCAGGTTCTGGTAGCGGCCGGTGTCCGATTCGTTGATCCGCCGCAGATGGCTGCCCGGCACGCTGAGCGTTCCGCCCATCTCCAGCGTCACGGCCTGCGGGTAGTACATCAACTGGACGTCGAAGGCGTCCGGTCGGACGTCGATGATGGCGTCCCCGTGCAGCGCCTGCGCGGCGCCGCCGTGCGGCTCGCGGGTGTGCACGAAGTGGTGGTCCACCCAGGGCTCCGGGCCGACCAGACTGCGCAGGGCCCCTGCCACCTGCGGCAGTTCCAGCAGCCGTCGGACGAAGGAGCCCTCCGCGTACGCGTCGGACAGCGGTGTCCCGTACGGCACCGGCGGCAGCCCGCCCGCCAGGACCGCCAGGCCCTCGGCGTTCGTCTCCGCCGGCACCACCGCGTCCAGCCGCAGTGACCCGCGCGCCACGAAGCGCGCCATCTGCACCGAGCTCAGCAGCTCTCGCCTGTTCTCCATGACGGCCACGCTAGGGTCCGGTCGCCCCGCACCGCGTGGGCCGCGTTCACCCTCCACTGGTCGATTCTCACCGTCCGGCCACGACGCACGCCGACGACCGCGTCCGAGGAGCGGCCGCGTCCGTCGTGGTAGAACACCTGCCCATGCAGACGGTCCTCGCCCCTCTCGACGACCCTCCCACTCTCGCCGCCGTCGGTGTCGGCGTGCACGGCCCGGCCGGCCACGTGGACGTGTTCTCGCTGCCGGACCTGTGGCAGCTCCATCTCTACGGCTACGAAGCGGACCTGACGGTCGACGGCTCCGAGCACGCCATCCGACCCGGGCGGGTCAGCCTCGTACCGCCCGGAACCGAGGTGCGGTACCGCTACCGGGGCCGCTCCGAGCACCTCTACGTCCACCTCCGCCTGGGCTCGACGGGAACACCCCACGGCATTCCCGTGATCCAGCAAGCCGGTCCCGAACTCGACCTGCTCGGCGCACAGTTGCGCCAGGCCCTGGCCGCCTGGCCGAACACCCCGGCCCGGGCGACCGCGGAGGTCTGGGCCGCCCTGTGGCGGATCGCCCGGCTCACCCCGCCGAGGGAGCAGAGCGCCCGGGCCGTGCATCCGGCGGTGGCGGCCGCGACGGCCCTGATCGAGGCGCGGCTGACGGAGTCCCTGACGGTGCCGGAGATCGCGAAGGCGGCCGGCGTCTCCCACAACCACCTGACCCGGCTCTTCCGCGCCGCCACCGGGGAGACCGTCGTCGGCTACATCCGAGCCCGCCGGATGGAACGCGCACGCCACTTCCTGCGGGCCACCACGCTCTCCATCCCCGCCGTCGCCGCCTCGGTCGGCATCCCCGACCTCCAGGCGTTCAACAAGGCATGCCGCCGCGAACTCGGCGCGTCACCCCGCGCCGTCCGCGGCGCCGGCCCCGCCCGCGGGGCGTGACGGGGCCGAGCTGAGGAAGGAGGGCCCCGCCGGGGCCGGGGGCCCGGCAGAAGGCGCCGACCACGTGCCGCCGATCGCTCGACACCCACCGTGCCCGAATCGGCGCGCCGGACGGAGCGGACCCGCTGGACCCCCGGCACGTCGCCGACCTGGTCGGGGGCCGGACCCGCGCAGGTGCCGCGCGCCAGGAGTTCGCCGTCATGGGTGGCCGGGGCCCGTTGCTCGTCGCCCAGCTCAGCCAGGCGTGGGGGCACCCGGCACACCACCGACGGCAGGACGATCTGGTGCGCACAGGCCCTCCCCTGGGCCCGTGCATGGCGTGCTACGAGACGCGCGGTCCGTCTCCGTGGTCGGGGACCGGGAGGCGCGCGCCGGCCCGGAGGGCGGACTGGTGGGCGATGATGCCGGGGAGGGTGTAGCGGGCGGCGGTCCACGCGTGCAGCGGTGGAGGCGTTCGTGTCGCGACCGCGACGGCGAAGTCGTCGGCGAGGAAGTGGTGGCTGCCCTCGTGGCCGTTGGGCGCGTGCGCGAACTCACGCGGGAGCCGGGAGCGGTCGTGGACGGGCGCGGTGCCGGAGGCGAAGGCGTCGCGCAGTTCCGGGGCGACGTGGGCGAGCGCCGGGTCGTCCGGTGAGAGGGTGGGTGCGGGGTGCAGGTGCGCGGTGACGTCGCGCTCGCCCTTCTTGTCCTGCCACAGGCTGACCGAGCCCAGTTGTTCGAGGACCGCTTCCGTACCGAAGTAGCGGAAGCGCGACTCCTTGCCGATGTATCCGACCCTGCGGAACTCGTTCGTGCGGAAGCTGCCGCCGCCCGCGACCTCGAACAGCGCGGTGGCGTTGGAGAAGTCGTTGTCGAACTGGCTGATCTCGCGGTCGAACACGCCGTCGCCGCGCTCGTCCGGAACGCCGATCGCCGAGACGCTCACGGCGTGCGTCTGCCAGGCGCCGAGGACCCCGCCGATGGAGTGCGTCGGGTAGAGCAGCGGCGGGTAGCTGGCGGTGGCCTTCCAGTTCTCGCCACCGCTGTACTTGTACGCGTCGTAGAAGCCCCAGTCCATGTCGTGGACGTAGTCGCCCTCCGCGTAGAAGATCCGGCCGAACTCTCCCGCGGCGATCCGGGCGCGCGCGTAGACCGTCGCCGGGTGGTAGTAGCTCGTCTCGCCCATCATGTAGATCCGGCCGGTCTCCTCGACCGCCGTGATGATGTCCGCGATCTCGGCCTCGGTCACGCCCATCGGGACCGCGCTGTAGACGTCCTTGCCCGCACGCAACGCCCGCACGGCGAGGGGGCCGTGGGTCCAGCGCTGGGTGAAGAGCGCGACGGCGTCGAGATCGGAGTCGAGCATGGCCTCGAACGAGGGGAGCGTGCCGGCGAGGTCGTGCTCGGCGACGAGTCGCTCGGCGCGCTCGGGGAGCAGGTCGGTGACCTTGATGTCGCCGACGCCGGGGTGCAGGCGCCAGAGTTTGGCGAACGAACCGGCGAACTGGCCGGCTCCGACGATGCCGAGTGAGAACACGCGAAATCTCCATCAGGTACGTGGGAGTGGGTGTGGACCGGTGCCGGTCGCATGACGGCGCGGGCTTCGGCCCTGCGCCACGACGATAGGATCCGATTCCCCGCGATGTCTGCGCCGTTTCGAAGCGAGAACTTCTTGGATCCTCAGGGTGCCCTGGTCGACGAACCCTCGTACCTGCGCGCCTGGTCCGGACGCCCGACGCTGATGGCGGCAGCGCACCGGCACGACGACCTGGAGATCAACTTCGTGGCCGGCGGCGGGTCGATGCTCTATCTCCACGGCGGCGAGCTCGTCGAGGTCGCGGTGGGCGGCCTCGCCGTGTTCTGGGCCGCGATCCCGCACCAGTTGGTGGCGAGCGAGGCGACGCGCGTCCACTGGCTGCACGTTCCCTTCGACCGGTTCCTCGCCTGGGGGCTGCCCCAACCGCTCCTCGCCCGTGTGCTCTCGGGCGTTCCGGTGATCTCCCCGGCGGGCCGTGCCGACGCGGGCGATCCGGCGAGGTTCACCCAGTGGGCCGCGGATCTGGCCGCGGGCGACGACGAACTGCACCGCATCGCGATGCTGGAGATACAGGCGCGCGTCCGACGCCTGGCGCTCGCCACGGTCGGCGAGCCGGCACGTCGACACGCGGGGGACGATCCGGCCCTGCGCCAGGCGGTGTCCATGGCGCGGTACATCGCCCGTCACTTCCGCGAGCCGATCACCGTCGCGGACGTCGCCGCGGCGGCGAACGTCCACCCGACCTATGCCATGACCCGGTTCCGTCAGGTCGTGCGGACCACGATCGGCGACTACGTGAGGCTGTACCGGCTCGCTGAGGCACGCCGGCTGCTGGTGACGACCGAACTCCCCGCGAGCCAGGTGGCCGCGGCCGCCGGCTTCGGGTCGGTCAGCCGCTTCTACCGGGTCTTCACGGACGCGTGCGGAACGACCCCGGCGCGGTTCCGGCACCACGGACGCGGACTTTGACAGCGACACTGTCGAAGCGCTTCGCCGTGCGCAGGAGGCCCCCCTCCGTGGCAGAACCCCTTGTCTCCTACGAAACCGGTCCGTTAGCTTACGCCGGGAAGTGAAGCGCTTCGACAGCGCCTTCCGCACGGCCCGCGAGGGCCGCGCACCCACCGCCGGCACCGACCTCGAAAGGGCCGCCATGACCGAGGAACAAGGGACCTTCCACTGGGGGCACGAGGCCCTTCACCTCGCCCTCGTCGTCGGCGACGACGGCAGCCCGCGCCTTACGCACCTCGGACCGCCCGGCGAAGCGCCGGCGGTCCCCGGTCCGTCACTCCCCCTGGTGGAGGTGACGGCCGCGGGTCACGGCCGCGACTGGTCGGGCAGCCGCCTCGTCGGAACCGCTCTCGGCGGGCGGCTGCGCCACCGGGCCCACCGCGCGGCCCGCGACGGCGACTGGCACACGCTGACCGTGCAGCTCCACGACCCGGAGACCGGGCTGGTCGCGGAGGTGGCCTACCGGTCGCCGGACGGCATCCCGGTGCTCCGCAGTGAGGTGACGCTGCGCAACGAGGGGCGGACCACCCTGCACCTGGAGTCGGTCAGCTCGCTCACGGTGGGCTGCCTCACCCCGCGGGACCCGGCGGCCGTCGACGCCGCCGACCTGCTGTGGGCGGACAACGACTGGCTCGCCGAGTGCCGTTGGCAGCGGCAGCCGATGCGCCGGACCACACCCGGCGTCAGCGGAAGCGTGACGTACGGCCACGGCAAGGCCGGCTTCGCCCTGAACGGGCAGGGCACCTGGTCCGGTTGCGGACACCTGCCCATGGGCGGTCTGACGGACCGGCGCACCGGACGCAGTTGGGTGTGGCAGATCGAGCACAACGGCGGGGGCTGGCGCTGGGAGTGCCAGGAGCACGACGGGGCGGCCTACGCCGCACTGTTCGGGCCCACCGACACCCACCACGGCTGGCGGCACCCCCTGGAGCCCGGCGCCGTCTTCCGTACCGTGCCCGCCGCGCTGGCCTTCGGCGCCGACGGCGGCCCCGACTCCGCGTTCGCCGCGCTGACCCGCTACCGCCGCGCCCGGCGCCGCCCCCATACCGACCACCAGCGCCTGCCCGTCGTCTTCAACGACTACATGAACTGCCTGATGGGCGATCCCACCACCGACAGGCTGCTGCCGCTGATCGACGCCGCAGCCACGGCCGGCGCCGAGCACTTCGTCATCGACGCGGGCTGGTACGACGACGGTGACGGCGGCTGGTGGACCAGCGTCGGCGCCTGGGAGCCGGCCGCCTCCCGCTTCCCCGGCGAGAAGGGGATCCACGAGGTGCTGGACCACATCCGGCGACGCGGCATGGTGCCCGGCCTGTGGCTGGAGCCGGAGGTCATCGGCGTCCACAGCCCCATGGCCACGTCCCTGCCCGACGAGGCGTTCTTCCGCCGCGACGGGGTCCGCGTCACGGAGACCGGCCGGTACCACCTGGACCTGCGCCACCCGGCCGCCCGGGCCCACCTGGACCGGGTCGTGGACCGCCTGGTCGGCGAGTGGGGCGTCGGCTACCTCAAGCTCGACCACAACATCGACCCCGGCTCCGGCACCAGCGCCCACCCCGGCGAGACCCCGGGCGCCGGCCTGCTCGGCCACAACCGGGCGCACCTCGACTGGCTCGACGGCGTCCTCGACCGGTACCCGCACCTGGTCGTGGAGAACTGCGCCTCCGGCGGCATGCGCTGGGACGACGCCCTGCTGTCCCGGCTGCAGCTGCAGTCCACCAGCGACCAGCAGAACCTCCACCTCTACGCCCCCATCGCGGCCTCCGCGCCCACCGCCGTCACCCCCGAACAGGGTGCCGTCTGGGCGTACCCCCGGCCGGAGGACTCCCTCGACGAGGTGGCCTTCACCATGGCCAACGCGCTGCTCGGCCGGATCCACCTCTCCGGCCGCCTGCCCGAACTCGAGGGGGACGCCCGCGCCCTGGTCCACGAGGCGGTGGCGGTGTACAAGGCCATCCGTGCCGACCTTCCGCAGGCCGTACCCTCCTGGCCGCTCGGCCTTCCCGCCTGGGACGACCCCTGGATCGCCCTGGCCATGCGTGCGCCCGCCACCACGTACCTCACGGCCTGGCGCCGCCCGGGAGCCGACGCCACGGCGACGCTTCGCCTGCCCCACCTGCGGGACACCCCCGCCCGGGTCGACCTGCTCTATCCCTCGGCCGGCCGGGCCGATGCCGCCTGGCGGCCCGGCACGGCCGAGCTGAGCCTGACCCTGCCCACCGCGCCGTCCGCCGTCCTCCTCCGCGTCACCCCCACGGTCCCCGGCGCCCCCTGAACCACCCCGACCACGCACCGACTCCCGCACGCATCGACGAGAGGACCCCTCGGGTGCCCCCACTGCGCCGCACGGACCGACGCCTCGGCAACCCCGTGATCCCCGGCTTCCACCCCGACCCCAGCGTCTGCCGCGTCGGCGACGACTACTACCTGGCCTGCTCCAGCTTCGAGTACTTCCCCGGCGTCCCCCTCTTCCACAGCCGCGACCTGGTGCACTGGACGCAGATCGGCAACGCCCTGGACCGGCCGGAACAACTGCGGCTGCCCGCCTCCATGCCGTCCTCCGGCGGGATCTACGCCCCCACCCTGCGCCACCACGACGGACGCTTCTGGTTGATCGTCACCAACTGCAGCGAGGGCGGCGGCAACCTGATCGTCACCGCGACCGACCCCGCCGGACCGTGGTCGGACCCCGTCTGGGCGCCGGGAGTGCCCGGCATCGATCCCGACCTGGTGTGGGAGGAGGACGGCACCTGCTGGTGCACGGTCGCCGGGGTCGCGCAGGTCCGTCTCGACCCGTCCACCGGGCAGACGTACGGGACACCGCACCGACTCTGGTCCGGCGGGCCCGGCGCCAAGGCCCCGGAGGCGCCGCACCTGTACCGGATCGGGGACTACTGGTACCTCCTCATCGCCGAGGGCGGCACCGAGCGCGGCCACGGTGTCTCGATCGCCCGCGGCCGTACGCCCGCCGGCCCGTTCGAGCCGTGCCCGGCCAACCCGGTCCTCACCCACCGCGGCACCGACCACCCCGTGCAGAACACCGGGCACGCCGATCTCGTCCAGGGCCCCGACGGCTCCTGGTGGATGGTGCTGCTCGGCGTCCGGCCCGGCGGCGGCACGCCGGGCTGGCACGTGCTCGGCCGGGAGACCTTCCTGGCCCCCGTGACCTGGGTG
This sequence comes from Streptomyces sp. NRRL F-5727, assembly GCF_000719555.1. GTDB lineage: Bacteria > Actinomycetota > Actinomycetes > Streptomycetales > Streptomycetaceae > Streptomyces. The sequence continues at coordinate 86,191 of NZ_JOGX01000005.1, read as the reverse complement.
GACGACTGGCCGGTCGTCGGCGAGGTGGCCCTGGACCTGCCCGAGCTCCCCTGGCCGCTCTCCCCCGGCCCCGTCGAGGAGCAGCGGGACGACTTCGACCTCGCCGACCTGCGACCGTCCTGGATCTCCCTGCGCGACCGGCCGGCCGGACTCTGCACCACCGAGGAGCGCCCCGGCTGGCTCACGCTCCGGGCGCGGGGAGCCTCCCTGGACGAGCCCGACGTGGTGTTCACCGGCCGGCGCCAGCAGCACCTCGCGTGCCGGGCGCGCACTCTGGTCGATGCCGCGGAGGGGTGCGGCGGCCTCGCCGTCCGGCTCGACGAGCGGCACCACTACGCGATCGAGGTGTCCGGCACGGAGGTACGGGCCGTCGCGCGGGTCGGCTCGCTGCGCACGGTCGTGGCCGCGCGGTCCGTGCCCGCCGGGCCGGTCGTCCTCGCCGTCACGGTCACGGAACCGCCGACCCCGCACGGACCGTGCACGGGCCCCGACGTCGTCTCCTTTGGTGTCGAGCAGCCCGACGGCACCGTCACGGAGCTCGCGACCCTCGACGGCCGCTATCTGTCGACCGAGGTCGCCGGCGGCTTCACGGGCCGGGTCATCGGCATGTACGCCGCGGAGGGCACCGTCCACTTCGACTGGTTCGACTACGAGCCCCTCGACGGCTGAGCGAAGCCCCCGGACCCCCGGCGTCGAAGCGCTTCAACGAAGGATGGACAACGCGTCGGGCCCGGGGATAGGGTCGGCGTGCATTGCACGCAGGAGCGGTGCGCTCGCTCACACGATCGAAGCGCTTCATGAGGCTGGGAGAGCCGGATGGTCACGCTCGCCGAGGTCGCCCGGCACGCCGGAGTGTCGGCGAGCACGGTGAGCTACGTCCTCAGCGGCAAGCGGCCCATCTCGGCGGCCACCCGGCTGCAGGTCGAGCAGAGCATCCGCGAACTGGGATACCACCCGAACGCGGGCGCGCGGGCGCTGGCCAGCAGCAGGTCGAACATCATCGCGCTGATGGTCCCCCTGCGCACCGACATGTACGTGCCGGTGATGATGGAGATCGCCATCGCGGTCGCCACGACGGCCCGGACGCACGGGTACGACGTCCTGCTGCTGACCGGCGAGGAGGGCCCCGAAGCCGTCCGGCGCGTCACCGGCAGCGGGCTCGCCGACGCGATGATCCTCATGGACGTCGAACTCGACGACGAGCGGCTGCCGTTGCTGCGCGGCACCGACCAGCCGTCCGTGCTGATCGGGCTGCCTGCCGACACCTCGGGGCTGACCTGCGTCGACCTCGACTTCAGGGCGACCGGCGCGTTGTGCGTCGAGCATCTGGCGATGCTCGGTCACCGGGACATCGCCGTCATCGGCGAGGCCCCCGCGGTCTACGAGCGGCACACCGGCTTCGCCGAGCGCACCCTCGACGGACTCCGGTCCCGGGCCCGGGAGCTGGGCATCGGGGTGCTGCACCGGCCGTGCGGCGGCGGCTACGACGCGATAGCCGCCACCCTCACCCGCATCCTCGACGAGCGCCCGGGCACCTCCGGGTTCGTCGTGCAGAACGAGCAGGCGGTCGAGCCCCTGCTGGCCCTGCTGCGCCGGCAGGGCCGCGCCGTCCCCGAGGACGTGTCGGTGGTCGCGATCTGCCCGGAGCAGCTGGCCGTCCAGGCTTCGGTGCCCCTGACGTCGGTCTCCATCCCCGCGCAGGAGATGGGCCGGCAGGCGGTGGAGCGCCTGGTGGCCAAGATCGACGACCGAGGCGCCGACGAGGTGTCGCTGATCGCACCGGAGTTGACGGTGCGGGCGAGCACCGGGTCGGCGCCCTGACGGCGAGGCGACCCCGCTCTACGTCCGGGTCGAGGGACCGTGGACGGGGGTCACGGGCGGAGCACCGCCACGCCGTAGCGGCCGAGGGTGACCCGGTCGGTGACGGCGTTCCCCGTGAGGAGATCGTGGTGGGTGCCGGGCACCTCGACGGTCACCGGCTCGCGGCCGTGGTTCAGCACGAACAGCGCTTCGCCCCGGCGGACGGCCTCGACCTGCTCGGGGAGGCCGTCGAGCACCGGCCGGACGCCCGCGGCGGAGGCGATCCGGGCCAGCAGGTCGCGCAGCGCCTCCGGCTCCGGGAGCGTGGAGACGTACCAGGCCCGGCCCTTGCGCAGGACGGCGGGCAGTCCGTCGAGTTCACCGCCCTTGTACGGCACGGTCTCGTCGGCGGAGCCGTCGCCCTCCAGCTCCTCCGACCACAGGGACGCCGTGAAGCCCTCGCAGGCGACGGTCTCCCCCGCCTCCAGCGGCCACCACTCGTGCAGGGTGCGGATGCCGAACAGCTCGCGCAGCCGGCGGTCCATGCCACCGGCGCGGACCCGGTCGTCCTCGTCGGCGACGCCGGTCTGGAAGCCGCAGACGAGGGTGCCGCCCTGGCGGACGTAGGCGAGGAGGTTGTCGACCGCCGCGTCGGTGAGGGCGTAGAGCTGCGGCACGACGACGACGGAGTACGGCGTCAGGTCGTGCTCGGGGTGGGCGAAGTCGGTGGTGAGGTGCGCCTGCCAGAGGGCCCGGTGCCAGGCGTGCAGGACGTCGGGGTAGTCCATCCGGCCGGACAGGCGGCCGTCGTGGGCGCCGGCCCACCAGGCGTGCCAGTCGTGCAGGACCGCGATGTCCGCGGTGACGGTCCGGCCGGCCGTCCCGGCGGCGATCCGCTCCAGCTCCGCGCCGAGCCGCTTGACCTCCTGGTACGTCCGGCCCTCCTCGCCGGCGTGACTGACCATGCCGGAGTGGAACTTCTCCGCGCCCTGCCGGGACTGGCGCCACTGGAAGTAGCAGACGGCGTCGGCGCCCCGGGCCACGGCCTGCAGGGACCAGAGCCGGTTGAGGCCCCGGGGCTTGGGGTGGTTCACGCCCCGCCAGTTGACGGGCCCGGCGGCCTGCTCCATGAGCATCCACGGCCCGCGCGCCTGGGAGCGGGTCATGTCCTGGACGAGGGCGCCGCTCTGGGCGCCCAGCGGGTCGCGCGGGTCCGGGTAGATGTCGACGGAGACGACGTCCTCCTCCTCGGCCCAGCGCCAGGCGTCCTGGCCCGTCCACAGCGGCATGAAGTTGGTGGTGACCGGGATGTCCGGGGTGTGGCGGCGGACGATGTCCCGCTCGGCGACGTAGCACTCCAGGAGCATGTCGGAGGTGAAGCGCCTGAAGTCCAGTACCTGGGTGGGGTTGCGCATGTAGTGGGCCAGGCGGGGCGGCAGGACGCCGTCCCAGGTGTCGTACCCCTGGCTCCAGAAGGCGGTGCCCCATGCCGCGTTGAGGGCGTCGAGGGTGCCGTACCTCGCGCGCAGCCAGCGGCGGAAGGCCGCCGCGGCCTCGTCGCCGTAGTCGAAGGTGCAGTACTCGTTGTTGATGTGCCACATCCTCAGCGCCGGATGGCCGGCGTAGCGGGCGGCGAGGTCCTCGGTGATGGCGGCGGCGTAGCGCCGGTAGGTGGCGCTGGAGTGCGAGAAGTGCTGCCGGCCGCCCCACCACTCGGTGCGGCCGTCCTCGGTGACGGGCAGGGTGTCCGGGTGCAGCCGGCCCATCCAGGGCGGGGGCGAGGCGGTCGGGGTGGCGAGGACGACGCCGATGCCGTGGTCGTGCATCAGGTCCATCACCGTGTCCAGCCACCCGAACTCCCGGGCGCCCGGTGTCGGTTCCAGCGTCGACCAGGAGAAGACGCCGAGGGTGACCGAGTTGACCCCGGCCGCCTTCATCAGCCGGACGTCCTCGTGCCAGGTCTCCTCCGGCCACTGCTCCGGGTTGTAGTCGCCGCCGAAGAGAAGGCGGCCGCGGGTCGCGTCGCTCAGGCCGGGCATCAGACGGGCTCCCCGTACTGCACGCCGCGCCCGTTGGTGCCGAGGTAGACCCGGCCGTACACCCGCGGATCGCCGGTGACGACCCGGCCGATCCAGCCCCACTGGTGCTGGTCGTCGTTGATCCGCACCCAGCTCCTCGCCTCGTCGTCGGAGCGGTGGACGGCGTGGGGGCCCTCGGTCGCGCCGACCATGTAGAGCGCCGGGTAGGTGGCGCCCGGGGCGGCCTTGCCGAAGCCCAGGGTGTGCGAGGACCGGCAGCTGCCGACCCTGGTGAAGGTGGCGCCGCCGTCGGTGGAGCGGTACAGTCCGGCCTCCTTCGCGCTGAGCCACAGATCGCCGGAGCGCTCCGGTGCCGCGGTCAGCTGGAACTGCGCGTCGCCCGAGGGCAGGCCGGCGGCCTTGGCGGTGAAGGTCAGGCCGCCGTCGGTGCTGGCGTGAACCGTGCCGGCGGCCGTGTCGTAGGCGTAGAAGCGCGTCGGGTCCGCGGGGTCCGCGACCAGGACGGCGCCCTTCGGGACGGAGGTGGCCTCGGTCCAGGTGGTGCCGTTGTCGGTCGAGCGGTACGCCGGGTGGACGGTGCCGTTCGAGGAGCCGAGGGACCACAGGAGCACACTGCCGTCGGCGTTGGTGACGATCGGGCCGGGCGCGTCCTTGGCGGCGGCCGGCTGGGAGGCGAAGGGCGACCAGGTGCGTCCGCCGTCGTCCGACCAGGCGCCGTTGGCGCTTCCGCTCCAGCCGGTGCGCACGACGTACGAGGGCCGGGCCGCGGCCTGGGCGAGTCCCGTCGTCGAACCGAACACGGGGTTCGACGCCATGCCGCGTGAGGGGGATGCCGTGAGCGACTCGTGGTACATCACGCCGATGTCGCCGTTGCCGCTGATCAGATGTGCCTCTCCGACGGGCGGTGAGATCAGGTGGAGGATCGCGGTCTCCTCCAGGCCGCGGATCTGCGGTGCCCAGCGCCTGAGGTCGCGCGTGCCGTACAGGGTCGCGCCGGTGCCGTAGACCACGTGCCGTGAGTCGAACGGGTCGAGGCCGAGGGCCTGGATCCACCAGCCGAACTTGGGCTTGTCGCCACCCCACTTGAGGTAGGGCGTCTCGGAGACGTCGAGGACGGCCTCGTCCTTCAGGGACGTCCAGGTGCGGCCGCCGTCGGTGGAGCGGAAGACGGTGTCGATCTCGGCCCAGCGGTTGTTGGTGGACACGACGAGCGTCCCCGGCCGTCGGGCGTCGACGGCGACGCCGCCGTAGCCGAAGGCGTCGGTCCCGCCGTCGCCCGTCACCCCGCCGGGTTTCACGGGGGTGACCTCGGTCCACTTCCCGGTCGTCGTCCGCAGCTTGTGCACGCTGCCGTCGGACTGGCCGTTGGGGCCGGGGGCGTCGGCGTACGTCACGTACAGCTCGCGGGTGAGGCGGTCGTACGCGGCGCGGATCGGGACCCTGGCGGCGCGGCCGGTCGGCTGCCCGGGGACGGGCTCCCAGGTCCTTCCGTCAGACGTGCGGTACAGGTTGGGGCGGTCGGCCGTGCCGTCGGAGTCGCCCCAGCCGGCGTAGACGGTACGGCCCGCGGCGACCAGGAGGGTGATGCCCTGGCCGGTGGCGCTCGGCGTGGCGGGGAAGGCGGCCGGCCGCCACGTGGCGCCTCGGTCGGTCGACCTGAGCAGTCCGTCGTGCCGGGTGCCGAGCCACAGCGTGTCGCAGTTCCGCGGGTCGACCAGGAGCCGTTCGCCGCATCCCCGCCCGTCCTCGTTGGCGCCGAGCTTCACGGTGAGGTCCGTGCGCTGCCAGGTGGCACCCCGGTCCTCGGAGCGCAGCACGGCCCCGTTGCCGGCCCAGGGCTGGGTGTACGTGCCGAGGGCGAGGTACAGCCTGTTCCGGTGGGTCGGGTCGACGGCCATGGCCTCGACGCCGAGGAGGTTCCAGTCGTCCCAGCCGAGGTGGTCGGTCAGCGGGATCCAGCGGTCGGTGCGGTCGTCCCAGCGGTAGGCGCCCCCGATGTCGGTCCTGGCGTAGGCGAGGCCCCGTACCGACGGGTGGAACAGCACCCCGCTGATGAACCCGGTGCCGCCCATGACGGCGCCGCGCCACCGGTAGCCGCCGCTCCCGGCGGCGGCCGGGGTGGCGGCCGAGGCGGCCTGCGCCTGCCCCGAGACCGCGGGCAGGGAGACGACCGCGGCGGCGGCGGAGCCGGCGAGAACGGAGCGCCTGCTGAGGTGAAACGTGCTCATGACATACCTCGGTCCTGAGACGAAAGGGGAAGATCGAGCAGGGATCGGGAGCGGGGGCCGCCGTGTCGACGTGCGCGCCGCCGCGTGGGCGCGACCGGAGGGCGTCAGCCCTTGACGGCTCCCGTGAGCATGCCCTTCTTGAAGTGCCGCTGGACGAACGGGGAGGCGACCGCGACCGGGATCAGCGCGAGGACCATGACGGCCATCTGGAGGCCCAGCGAGGAGAGTTGGCCGGTGCGGACCGCCTGCTGGAGGCCGGTCGGCGCCTCGGTGTTCTTCTGGACCAGCTGGATGAGCACGTTCTGCAGCGGCATCATCTGCTGGTCGCTGAGGTAGATGGACGCGTTGAACCAGGCGCTCCAGTACCCGACCGCGTAGAACAGCGAGATGACGGCCAGGACGGCGCGCGACAGCGGCATGACGATGGTGAGCAGGATGCGCGTCTCACTGGCCCCGTCGATGCGAGCGGACTCGGTGAGTTCGGGTGAGATGCCCATGAAGAAGGCCCGCAGGACGAGGATGTTGAAGACACTGACGGCACTCGGCAGGATCAGCGACAGATAGGTGTCGGTGAGGCCCAGCGACTGCACCAGAAGGTACGTCGGGATGAGGCCGGCCCCGAAGAACATGGTCGCCATGATGACCATCAGGAAGAACCGGTGGCCCAGGCTCCCCCGCCGTGAGAGGCCGTAGGCCGCGAGCACCGACACGGTCATCGAGAACAGCGTGCCGACGAGCGTGACGCCGACCGAGACCATGATCGCCCGGCTGACCTGGCCTCCGCTGAGCAGTTCCGTGTAGTTGACGAAGGTGATGCCCTGGGGGATCACGACGAGCCCGCCGGCCTGGTCGATCACGGGCTTCGGGGAGAGGCTGGTGACGATCACGATCCACAGCGGACCGAGCACCCCCAGACAGCAGAGGACGAGGAAGGCGCCCTTGGCGGTGAGTCCCGCCCTGCTCGGCGGCTCCTCCCACACGGGGCGGGCGGGCGCCCTGAGGCTGCGGACGAGCTGCGTGTTGAGGCTCATTTCTTGTACACCCCCTGCTCGCCCAGCAGGTGCGCGAACTTGTTCGCACCGAGGACGAGACAGACTCCGATGAGTCCCTTGGCCAGGCCGACCGCGGCCGCGTAGCTGAAGTCGCCGTTCTGGATGCCCATGTTCCACACGTAGGTGTCGAGGACCTCGCTGGCCCCCGCGCCGACCGCGTACCGCTGGAGCAGGAACTGCTCGAACCCGACGCTCAGCGCGTCGCCCACCCTGAGGACGAGGAGCAGGGCGATCACCGGGCGCAGCGCGGGCAGCGTGATGTGCCACATGCGGCGCCAGCGCCCCGCGCCGTCCATGGCGGCGGCCTCGTACAGGTCGGTGCTGACGGCGGAGAGCGCCGCGAGGAAGACGATGATCCCCCAGCCGGCGTCCTTCCACACGGCCTGCGCGGTGACCAGGTACTTGAAGAGGTCGGCGTCGGTCATCAGGTCGAAGCCGCTCCACCCGTGCTTCTCCAGGGTCTGCGCGATGATGCCCGCGCCGCCGAGGATCTGCTGGAACACGGTGACGACGAGGACCCAGGAGAAGAAGTGCGGAAGGTACATGATCGCCTGCGCCACGGCCCGCACCCGGGGCCGGATCACGCTGTTGATGACCAGGGCGAGGACGATGGGGACGGGGAAGAACAGCGCCAGCTGGAGCACGAACAGGACGACGGTGTTCTTCGTGGCGCTCCAGAACAGCGGGTCGTCGAGCATCCGTGAGAACTGCTCCAGACCCACCCACGGGCTGTGGAGGATCGCCGTGATGCCGTTGCTGGAGACGTACGGGTCGTACTCCTGGAAGGCGACGACGTTGCCGAGCAGCGGGACGTAGTTGAAGAGCAGGAGCAGGGCGATGACGGGCAGCGTCATCAGGATGAGGGCGCGGTCGCGGCGCCACCGGACCCGGAAGGGGACCCTGCCGGCCTTGGCGGCCCTGCGCGGCACGCTCTCCTTCGCGGTGGCCGCGGTGGCGACCGCGGCCACCGGCTCCTCGACGGCCGCGGGAGGACGCGTCCCGTCCGGCCTGCTCCCGGCCGTGATGGACATCAGTTCCCGCTGCCGTTCTTGTCGAGGAGCTCCTTGTACCAGTCGCGCAGCTTGTCGCCGCCGGAGGACTTCCAGGTGGAGATGGCCTGCTGGATGTCGGAGAGCTTCTTGTTGCCGCGCACGAAGTCGATCTCCAGCTGCTCGAACTGGCTGGAGAGGGTGGCGTACCGGGTCGGCTCGACGATGTTCATGCCGTAGGTGGACGTCTTCCTGACGAAGGCGCCCTGCCGCTGCTGCCACTCGACCTGCATGCGGGTGATGTCGGGGAGGTCGGGGTGGGCGGTGTACGGGGCCGGGGCCGCGAGCAGCACCCAGGCGTTGTTCACCTCCTGGACGCCCCGGTCGTTCTTGACCGGGGCGCCGTTCTCGACCGTGTAGTGGGTGCCCTCGACGCCGTAGTCGACGAACATCCGCTCCTTGGTGCCGTAGGGCGCCGCCGCGAAGTTGGCGGCGGCGAGCGCGTTCTCGACCGTCTCCTTCGAGGCGTCCTTGCGGATCATCGACCAGATGCCGGCCGGCTGGCCGGCGTAGAGCGTGGGGCTGCCGCCGCCGGCGCCGAAGTAGTCCATGCCGTGGATCTCGAAGTCCGGGTTGGACCGGGCCTGTTCGGTGGTCTTGCCGTACCAGGAGGACATGTCGTTGTTGTAGACGAGGATCTGCCCGGAGGTGAACCGCTGGCTCGGGTCGCCCGTGTTCGCCTTGTCGTCGGGGTGGACGACGCCCGCGGCGAACAGCTTGCGGACCCACTCCAGGTGTTCGAGGTACGCGGGGTGCTCGATGCGGTACGTCAGCTTGCCGTCGTCCCCGATGTTCCAGCCGAGCGACCCGGCGGGGAGGACGCCGAAGATGCCCGCCGCCGACCACCTCATGTCACCGCAGGCCCACACCTTCGCCTTGGCGCTGGTGGCCTCCTTGGCCCAGCCGAGGAACTCGTCGGCCGACCTGGGAACGGTGTAGCCCTTCTTGTCGAAGACGTCCTTGCGGTAGAAGGGCACGATGTTGGGCACGGGGGCGGCGGGCATGGGGATCCCGCGCAGCGCGCCGCCGAAGATGCTCATGCGCCAGGAGTCGGTCGGGATGGCGGCCAGGTTGGGGTACTTCCTGACCTTGTCACCCGCCAGGTAGGGGCCGAGGTCCATGAACTTCGCGGTGACCGCGCTGGAGATCTTGCCGACCAGTTCCCAGCTCGGCACGACGACCATGTCGGGTATGGAGCTGGAGGCGAGGACGGCACCGAGCTTCTCGCCGTAGATGTTGCCGTCCTGGTTCTGCCAGGTGATCTTGGTGCCCGCCGCGGCGTCGAGCGCCGTGTAGTACGCGCAGTCGGGCTTCGGCGGGGTGCCCCAGAGCGGGGCCATGATCTCGAGGGGAGCTCCGGTGCCGAGCTTCGTCGGGACCGAGGAGGCGAGGGTCGCGAGGTCGACCTTGCTGGTGTAGCCCGCTGTCGAGCCGTTCTTCGACGGAATGTCCGGCGTGGCGACCGTGCTGGCGACGAAGGCCGGGAGCAGCTTGTCCGCGGCCTTGCCCGACGTGGCGCCCTCTCGCGACCCGCCGTTCCCCGAATCGCTGCAGGCGGTGAGGAGCGGCATTCCCCCGGCCACCGCTGCGGTGGCGACCGCCGTGGAGGCGAGGAAGCTTCTCCGGCTCAGTCCGGAGGAGGCGGCATTCGGCGTCATTGCGTCAACCCTTCGTGGCGCACCTGGACACCCGGCGGTGGGCCGTCGGCTGTGGTGTCGTGACTGGAACTGGCTGAGCTGAAAGCGGACATCCGACCACTGCGACGCAAGGCGCAGTCGAAGCGCTTCGATGTTGCAGTGAGGTTAAGTGAACACCCAGGGGCGCACAAGAGCCGCTTCCAAGATTCCTCCGAGAGGCGGGAGGTGACTGTCGGTCAATCCTCGTCCTGCCTGCGTTCATGCGAAGCCGCTGCTCTCTTGACACTCGCCCGCGGGTCTGATGAGCATCGAAGCGCTTCAAGAGCACTCGTCGCTCCACCTCAAGGGGATCCCACGTGTCCGCACACACGCCGCACTCACCACTGCCTTTCCGCGATCCGCACCTGCCGTTCGCGAAGCGCGTCGACGACCTCCTGTCGCGGCTCACCCTCGACGAGAAGATCGGATTCCTGCACCAGTTCGCGCCCGCCGTGGAGCGGCTCGGCGTCGCCGCGTTCCGCACCGGCCAGGAGGCGCTGCACGGCGTGGCCTGGATGGGGCCGGCCACCGTCTTCCCGCAGGCCGTGGGCCTGGGTGCGACCTGGAACACGGATCTCGTACGACGGGTCGGCGAGGCGGTGTCGAAGGAGGTCCGCGCGATGCGCGCCCGCGACGACCGCGTCGGCCTGAACGTCTGGGCCCCGACCGTGAACCTGCTGCGCCACCCTCTGTGGGGCCGCAACGAGGAGGGCTACGCGGAGGACCCGAAGCTCACCTCGGCCATCGCCACCGCCTACACGCGCGGCCTGCGCGGCGATCACCCGACGTACTGGCGCACCGCGCCCGTCCTCAAGCACTGGCTCGCCCACAACAACGAGACGGGCCGCGACGTCACGTCCTCCTCGGTCCGCCCGCGCGTCCTGCACGAGTACGACCTGCGCGCCTTCCGCGAGACGGTCGAAGCGGGCGCCGTGGCCGGTGTGATGCCGGCGTACAACCTGGTCAACGGCCGGCCGAACCACGTCTCGCCCCATCTGCGCGAGCACCTGCGCACCTGGACCGACGAGGAACTCCTCGTCTGCTCGGACGCGGGCGCGCCCTCCAACCTGGTCGACTCCGAGCACTACTTCGACACCCACGAGGAGGCGACGGCCGCCGCGCTGCTGGCCGGCGTCGACAGCTTCACCGACCACGGCACCGACGGCTCGCAGATCACCGCGCGGGTGCGCGGCGCCCTGGAGCGGGGTCTGCTGACCGAGCCGGACGTCGACGCGGCGGTGCGCCGCCAGCTCTCGGTGCGGTTCCGGCTCGGCGAGTTCGACCCGGAGGACGACCCGCACGCGCTCACCGCGGCCTTCGACACCCCGGACCACCGGGCCCTCGCTCAGGAGGCGGCCGAGCAGGCGGTCGTGCTGCTCAAGAACAGCGACGGCCTGCTGCCGCTCGCGCCCGGCACCCGGCTCGCGGTGGTCGGCCTGCTCGCCGACGAGTGCAAGCTCGACTGGTACAGCGGCACGCTCCTGCGGCGCTCCACCCCGCTGGCGGGCCTGTCCGAGCGGTTCGGGCCGGAGCACGTGCACGTCGCGGAGGGCGTGGACCGGATCCTGCTGAAGACCTCGGACGGAACCTTCCTGCACGTCCCGGAGGCGGACGCGGACGACGCGGTGCGCGGCGCGGAGGGCGCCCTCGACCCGGCCCTGCTCGCGGGCCGGACGGACCTGCCGCCGCTCACCGCCGAGGCGACCGGCACCGAGCTCTCCCTCGTCGACTGGGGCGAGGGCGTGCTGACCCTGCGCGCCCCCGACGGCCGCTATCTCTCCGTCGCCGAGGACGGCCTGGTCCGGGCCTCCGCCGACCAGCCGGGAGGCTGGATCGTCCAGGAGACGTTCCGGCTGGAACCGCACGAGAACGGCCACCTCCTTCGGCACATCGGTACGGGGCGCCCCCTCTCTGTCGCCGCCGACGGCCTGAAGGTTGCCGACGGGAACGGGGAGATCTTCGAGGTCGTCGTCGTCGAGCGCGGCGAGGACGCGGTGCACCGGGTCGCCTCGCAGGCGGACGTGGTGGTGGTGGTCGCGGGCAACGATCCGCACATCAACGGACGCGAGACTGTGGACCGTACGACCCTGGCCCTCCCCGCCCACCAGGAGCGCCTGCTGCGCGCGGCCCGCACGGCCAACCCGCGCACGGTGCTGGCGCTGGTCTCGGCGTACCCGTACGCGGTCGATCACGCGGAGGTGCCGGCGCTGCTGTGGACGGCCCACGGCGGCCAGGCGGCCGGCAGCGCCCTGGCCCGGATCCTGGCGGGCGACGTCTCCCCCGCCGGCCGCCTCCCGCAGACCTGGTACGCCGACGACTCCGACCTGCCCGGCCTCCTCGACTACGACGTGATCGGCGGCCGCCAGACCTACCTCTACTTCGAGGGCACGCCCCTCTTCCCGTTCGGCCACGGCCTGTCGTACGCGTCCTTCTCGTACGACGGCCTCACGACGCGCGTCGAGGACGGAACGGTGCACGTGTCGTTCACGGTCGCCAACACCGGCGATGTCGTCGCGGACGAGGTCGCCCAGCTCTACACCCGGGCCGTGGAGCCGGCGGTGCCACGGCCCCGCAGGGAACTGGCCGCGCACCGGCGCGTGACGCTCGCGCCCGGCGAGGTCGCGGAGATCGCCTTCCGGGTGCCGCTGTCGGCCTTCGCGTTCTGGGACGTCGCGCAGGGACGTTCGCGGGTGGCACCGGGCCGCTACGAGATCCTGGTCGGCGCGTCCAGCGAGGACATCCGCCTGGCCCGGACCGTCGACCTCGACGGCGAGCCCTCCGTCCCCCGGCCGGCCACGGTGCGCGGCCTGGAGGCGGTGGACTTCGACGACCAGAGCGACACGGAGATCGTGGACCGGACGAAGACCTCGGGCGACTCCGTCACCCCCGTGACCGGCCGGAGGGGCGAACTGGTCTTCCGTGACTGCGACTTCGGAGAGGGGGTCGCAGGGGTCACCGTGGAGGCCGCGGGTGAGGGCACGGTCGAAGTGTCGCTGGGGGACGGTCCGGTACGGGCGGTGCTGACGCTCTCCCCCGGCACGGACGGCCCCTACGACTACGCCACGGTGAGCGCGCCCATCGCCGTCGCGGCCGGTGTGCACGAGGTCCGCCTCGGTCTGCGCGGCCCGGTGCGACTCGCACGCGTCGGCTTCACGACCTGAGCGCGGGCGTGCGGTGCCGGCGGACCGGCCTCCGGGCCGGTCGCGCCGGTGTCGCTGCTCAACCGTCGTCGAAGCGCTTCACCTACGCGCCAGCCCAGATGACGCACTTTCGGCAAGGCAAGGGCGCGTGAAGCCACGGAACCCGCTTTCTTACCAGGCATTGACACCCCATCTAAGGTGATGACAGCGTCGAAGCGCTTCACCACCGCGTCCAGCCGACCCCCTCGCCGCCGTCGCGGATGCCGCCACGGCCGGGGTGGACGCTCATCCGCACGCCCAAGGACAGCTACCACTGGTACCGGGCCTGATCACCGCGCACCACGCGCGGACGGAGGAAACCACCCGATGAAGTTCACCGACGGCTACTGGCTGATGCGCCCCGGAGTGACCGCGCGCTACGCCACCGAGGTCGCGGACGTCCGGGCCGACGAGCACCGGGTAACCCTCTACGCGCCGGTGAAACACGTGCGCGGCCGCGGCGACATGCTCAACAGCGCGCTGCTGACGGTCGAGTGCTGGTCACCGGCCGAGGGCGTGATCGGGGTGCGCGCCACCCACCACGCCGGCTCGGTGCGCCGGGGGCCGGAGTTCGCACTGCCCGGCACGCGACCCGAGGGGGGCAAGGTGCACCGGGACGGCGCGGTGGTCGAGCTCAGCGCGGGCGAGCTGTCGCTGCGGGTGGACACCTCCCGGCCGTGGCGCCTGGAGTTCTCCGCCGGCGGCCGGGTGCTGACCTCCGTCGGTGAGCGCGGCATCGGCTTCGTCACCGACGCCGACGACCGTCACCACATGCTCGGCCAACTCTCCCTGGGCGTCGGGGAGCTGGTGTACGGGCTCGGAGAGCGTTTCACCCCGTTCGTCAAGAACGGCCAGTCCGTGGACATCTGGCAGGCGGACGGCGGCACCAGCAGCGAACAGGCGTACAAGAACGTCCCCTTCCACCTGACCAACCGCGGCTACGGGGTCTTCGTCAACCATCCCGGCAAGGTGAGTTACGAGGTCGGCTCCGAGGCGGTCGGCCAGGTCCAGTTCAGCGTCGAGGACCAGTCGCTGGAGTTCTTCGTCGTCCACGGCCCGGCCCCGAAGCAGGTCCTGGAGCGCTACACGGCCCTCACCGGCCGCCCCGCGCTGCCGCCGGCCTGGGCGCTCGGCCTGTGGCTGACGACCTCCTTCACCACCGACTACGACGAGGCCACCGTCAACCGCTTCGTGGGCGGCATGGCCGAACGCGGCATCCCGCTCAGCGTGTTCCACTTCGACTGCTTCTGGATGCGCGGCTACCAGTGGTGCGACTTCGACTGGGACCCCGACACCTTCCCCGACCCGGCCGGCATGCTCGCCCGCCTCAAGGAGCAGGGCCTGCGGATCTCCGCCTGGATCAACCCCTACATCGCCCAGAAGTCGGCGCTGTTCGAGGAGGGCGTGCGCGAGGGCCACCTGGTGCGGCGCCCGGACGGCAGCGTGTGGCAGTGGGACCTGTGGCAGCCCGGGATGGCCCTGGTGGACTTCACGAACCCCGCCGCCCGCGACTGGTACACCGGCAAGCTCCGCACCCTCCTCGACACGGGCGTCGACTGCTTCAAGACCGACTTCGGCGAGCGCATCCCCACCGACGTGGTCTGGCACGACGGCTCCGACCCCGAGCGGATGCACAACTACTACACCCACCTCTACAACGAGGCCGTCTTCGAGCTGCTGCGCGAGGTGCGCGGCGAGGGCGAGGCGCTGGTGTTCGCCCGCTCCGCCACCGCCGGCGGCCAGCAGTACCCGGTGCACTGGGGCGGCGACTGCGAGTCCCACTTCAACGCCATGGCCGAGTCGCTGCGCGGCGGGCTCTCCCTCGGCCTGTCCGGCTTCGGCTTCTGGAGCCACGACATCGGCGGGTTCGAGGGCACCCCGACCCCCACCGTCTTCAAGCGCTGGGTGCAGTTCGGGCTGCTCTCCTCGCACAGCCGCCTGCACGGCAGCAAGTCCTACCGCGTGCCGTGGGACTACGGCGAGGAGGCCGTCGACGTCACCCGCGAGTTCACCCTGCTCAAGCACCGGCTCGCCCCGTACCTCCAGCGCGCCGCGCAGCAGGCGCACGCCACCGGCGTCCCGGTGATGCGGGCGATGGTGCTGGAGTTCCCCGACGACCCGGCCGCGGCCACGCTCGACCGGCAGTACCTGCTCGGCGACGACCTCCTCGTCGCCCCGGTCTTCACCGACGACGGCACGGTCGACTACTACGTGCCCGAGGGGACGTGGACCAACGTCCTGACCGGCCTCCAGGTCACCGGCCCCCGATGGGTGCGCGAGCGGCACGGCTTCCACACCCTGCCGCTGCTCGCCCGCCCCGACTCCGTCATCCCGCTCGCCGCGGACGACCAGCGCCCGGTCTCCGCCTGGGCGGACGGCGTCGAACTGCGGGTGCACGCCTTCGCCGACGGCGCCGAGCGCACCGTCGTGATCCCCGGCACCGACGGCCCCGGCGCGACCGCCCGCTTCCACCTGCGCCGCCGCGGCGGCCGGCTGCACGTCACCACCGACAGCCCGCACCCGTGGCTGCTGCGGATCGGCGGCCCGGACGCCACGCCGCACAGCCGGCCGGCCGGCACCTCGGAGGCCGAGCTGCCGTACCCGGCCTGAGCCCTCCCGGGGTTCCGAGCCCGGACGGGGTGCGGAACCCCGGGAGGAGCGGTCATCCAGAGGTCATCCGCCGGTCAGCCGGCGGTCAGGGTGGTCCACTTCTGGTTGGCGCCGCCGTGGCAGTCCCACAGCTGGAGCTGGGTGCCGTCGGCGGTGGAGGAGCCCGGGACGTCGAGGCAGCGGCCGGAGGCGGGGTTGCGGTAGCCGCCGTTGTAGGGCTGCCAGACCTGGTTGGCGCCGCCGTGGCAGGCCCAGAGCTGCACCTTGGTGCCGTTGGCGGTGCCCCAGCCGGCGGCGTCGAGGCACTTGCCCAGCGAGCGCAGGGTGCCGTCGGTGTAGGCGGACCAGTACTGGTTGGCGCCGCCGCCGCAGCTCCACGTCTGGACGGCGGTCCCGTCGGCGGTGCCGGCGCCGCTGACGTCCAGGCACTTGCCGGTGACGCCGGACTGTACGCGTGCGGGTGCGGGGGCGGGGTTCCTGAGCCACCCGGCGCTGTCCGCGGCCCGGACGCCGCGGTGGAAGGCGTCGGCCATCTTCCGGTAGCCCGCGTCGTTCGGGTGCAGGGCGTCGGCCAGGTCGGCGGTGGTCAGGCCGCTCATGTCGACGTACGCGACGCGCTTGCCCGCGGCCTGTGCCTCGCTCACGATGCCGGGGACGGCCCTGTTGTAGGCGGCGCGGTACTGCTCCTCGGATCCGCTGGTGGACACGACCAGGGAGGCGACGAGGACGGTGGCGTCGGGGGCGGCGGCGGTGATCTGGCCGACCAGGGACTTCAGCCGGGCGGTGGCGGTGGAGACCTGGTGGGAGCGGTTCAGGTCGTTGGTGCCGATGTGCAGCGTCACGACGTTGGGCCGGTAGCGGGTCAGCGAGGCGTCGGCGAGGGCGGCGATCTGCTCGATGAGGTATCCGGAGTGCCCTTCGTTGTCGGGGTCGGACATCGAACCGGCCCGCCCCGTGCCCACGAAGTCCACCGGGTGGCCGTCCGCCGCGATCCTGTCCCACAGCGGGCCCCGGTAGCCGTCGCCCGAGCTGCTTCCCACGCCCCAGGTGATCGAGTCGCCCAGCGGCATGACCCGGAGGGGCGTGTCGGAGGCGGCGGAGGCCGCACCGGCCGCGGTCGCCCCCGCCGCCGTCACTCCGGTCACCCCGAGCGCGGCGGCGAGGAGCGTGATCAACGGGCGCATCCATGACTTGCTCATGCGGTTTCCCTTCTCGCGTTACGGGAGCGTGGTCCACTTCTGGTTGTTCTGGCCGTTGCAGGTCCACAGGACGACGGCGGTCCCGTTGGCGGTGCCGGCCCCGTTCGCGTCGAGGCACAGACCGGCGTGGACGTTGCGGACCGACCCGTCGGCCTGCCTGGTCCACTTCTGGTTGGCCTGGCCGTTGCAGGGCCAGATGACGACCGGCGTGCCGTTGGCGGTGCCCTGGCCGGAGGCGTCCAGGCACTTGTCGCCGTAGACGCGGATCTCGCCACCGGCCCAGGTGGTCCAGAGCTGGTTGGCGGCGGTGTGGCAGTCCCAGATCAGCGCCTTCGTCCCGGCCGCGGTGGAGGCGCGGTCCACGTCCAGGCAGCGGCCCGATCCGGTGCCGCGCAGTCGTGCGGTGGTGGCGGCCAGCGGGCTTCCCCCGGCCATCCGGAACACGGCGACGCCGTGCGCGGGCACGCTCGCCGAGATCTGGCCGGAGGTGCTCGACGTACCGCCGGTCCACAGGTCGGTGAGGGTGAACGCCTGCCCGGCGAGGCCGACCTGTGCGGCCGTGGCGGTGACGGTCGTGGGGCTCCCTCCCCTGTTGAGCAGGCCGACCGCGACCGAGCCGTCGGCGAGGGGCTTGGCGAACACCTCGGTGCCGCCGTCGTCGCGGACCCGGCGTCCGCCCGCGCCCAGCGGGTCCTGGTTCACCGCCACCAGGCGGGGGTTGCGCAGGATGGCGCTCACGTCGGCGGACATGGTGCGGATGTCGTTGCCGGCCATGAGCGGGGCGCCCAGCAGCGCCCACAGGGCGAAGTGGGTGCGGGACTCGGTCAGGGACAGGCCGGGGCGGCCGACGACCAGCATGTCGGGGTCGTTCCAGTGCCCGGGCCCGGACTGCGCGGCCAGGGGTGCGGTGATGTCCAGGACGTTGCCGACGCCCATCGGATAGCTGTTGGTGTTGGTGTTCTGCCAGATGTCGAGCAGGTCCTCGGTCGTCCGCCACAGGTCGGCGACCTCGCCCCAGTCGTAGGTGGCGCCGGTGGGGGCGTGGAAGCTGTTGGGGTTGATGCTGTAGACGATCGGACGGCCGGTGGCGCGCAGGGCGTCGCGCATGACCGTGAACCGTTCGACCTGTTCGCCCAGCGTGCCGCTGCCGGAGCACCAGTCGTACTTGAGGTAGTCGACGCCCCAGGAGGCGAAGGCGGCGGCGTCCTGGGCCTCGTGGCCCTTGCTGCCCGTCGAGCCGGGGTAGGTGCCCACGCCCTGGGCGCACGTCTTCTCGTTGGGGGCCTGGTAGATGCCGAACTTCAGGCCCTTGCCGTGGATGTAGTCCCCGAGCGCCTTCATGCCGCTGGGGAACGTCACGGGGTTGGCCCGGAGGTTGCCCGCGGCGTCGCGCTGCGGGTCGAACCAGCAGTCGTCGACGACGACGTACTGGTACCCCGCGTCCTTCATGCCCGAGGACACCATCGTGTCGGCGGCCTGGCGGACCTGTGCCTCGGTGATCCCGCAGCCGAAGCTGTTCCAGCTGTTCCAGCCCATCGGCGGGGTGAGCGCGGGGCTGCCCGGTGCGGCCTCGGCGCTCGTGTGGGCGGGGGCGGTGACGGTGACGCAGGCGGCGAGCGTCAGCGTGGCGGCCGCGAGGAGGCGCGGTAACCGTCGGTGCAGGGGAACCATGGGGGGTCCTTCCCGGGAGGCAGAGCGGAAGCCGCTCCGCCTCCCTTGGGGGGCGGGGTCACGAGCTGCTGATCAGGTGCGCGCGGGTCAGCGCCGCAGGGTGAGCAGGGCCGGCCGGTAGGGCAGCTTCAGGTAGTCCATGCCGTCCGACGAGGGAGACCTGCCCTGGTAGAGGAACTGCAGGTTGCAGGGGTCGATGGTCATGGTCTGGTCGGGGTCGGCGCGGACCAGGTCGCCGTGGCTGATGTCGTTGGTCCAGGTGGCGCCGCTGTTGGCCTTGCCCGCGAAGGGGTTGCTCTCGGTCGCGGCCTGCGGGGTCCACGGACCGTTCAGGCTGGAGGCCGTGAACGAGCGGAAGAAGCGCTGCTCGGTCGCGCCCCGGGCCTCGACGATCATGAGGTACTGGTTCTGCCCCTTGACCTTGTAGACCTCCGGCGCCTCGAACAGGTTCTTCTCCGTGTCGGTCATGACCGTCGTGTACGACGAGCCGAAGCTGCTCGGGAAGTTCCCGATCGGCATGGTCGACTTGAAGATGCCGCCCTTGTCGTTGGCGAAGAACAGGTACATGTTCTGGTCGTCGGCGATCACGGTCGGGTCGATCGGGCCGCCTGTGGGGAGGCTGCCGGTGAACAGCTCCCGCGGCGCGGACCAGCCGGCGGGGTCGGTGGGGTCGCTGGACGTGCGGTAGGTGAAGGGCCAGGCGGTGCCCCACCCGTTCGAGACCAGCACCCAGGTGTTCTTCGGCGCGAAGTAGAAGAGCTTGGGCGCCACCGCGGACCCGCTGATCCTGGTCTGACCGGCCGAGGCCATGTCCGACCAGTTCGTGAAGGGCCGGAACGCCGTCGCGCCCCACGCCGATCCGTCGGAGACGGTCGCGTAGACCAGGTGCCGGCCGTTGTACGTCACCGTGGTGAAGTCCTTGAGCGCCACCCCGCCGTTCGCCGGCTCCGCCAGCGGGCCGGTCGACGTCCACCGGTACGTCGACGGAAGGGAACACGAGTCGGGTGTCCCGGACGGGCCGGTCCACTTCTGGTTGGCGCCGCCGTGGCAGTTCCAGAGCTGCACCGCCGTGCCGTTGGCCGTGGCGCCGCCGCTGACGTCCAGACAGAGCCCGGACTGTACGCCGACGATCGTGCCGTCGGCGTTCACCCGCCACTGCTGGTTCGCGCCGCCGTTGCAGGTGTAGATCTGCACCCGGGTCCCGGCCGTGGTGGCGTGGCCCGGAACGTCCAGGCACTTGTCGCCGTACACGGTGAGCCGGTTGTCGTCCGTCAGCGTCCACCGCTGGTTGGTCCCGCCGTGGCAGTCCCAGATCTGCAGGTTCGTGCCGTCGGCCTGGCCGGCGCCCGGCACGTCGAGACACCGGCCGGAACCGACGCCCCGCAGGGCGCCGCTGGTGGCCGCGTGGGCCGGTGCGGCGACCAGGGTCGCCGCCAGCGAGACCAGAGCCGCGAGCACGGCGGGGAGCGCCAGGAACCGGTGTCCTCGGCGGATTCGGCGTCTGCGCATGGTGACCTCTCACATCCTTGGGTAAGCGGTTCGAACGCCCCGGCCCGGCACGGGCCCTTCAGGGGTGCGGTGGCATGAGGCTCCCGGTGTCCGGCGCCGCCGGACGAAGCCGTACCGCGTTTCCGGGGCTCGACTCACTGCTGTCGGTGGAACATGCGTCCTCCGGGCCGACCGGTCCGCGTGGTCGGCCCTGCAACGAGGACCAGTCGTTCGAAATGACGAACGGCGTGCGACACTTCGTGCAGAATTTAGATTCGGGCCGAGGCTCCGTCAATGTTTCCGGCGAGTTACGTTCTGCGGCGCATTTCACCCCTGCCGCATAACAGAACTGACGGACCGTTATACAAGTCGACGTCGAAATGGCGTGCCGTCGACGTTCGGCGTCGACCGCGTCGAACCAGGCGAGTTGTTCGAGATATCGAATATTCGAGGCACCCGGAAAGAAGGAATTCCAGCCGCCACGTGTCGCATTCTCGAAAGCCACTCCAGCCGAGGGGGCGAGTGAACGCTTCACGCGTGCTTCACCGGCCTACCCGGCGTCCGGAGAGGTCGCGGGAGGAGACCGCCGGCTCCCGTGGCCGCGCGCCTCGCGAGGTCCGTGGGACGGGCGCCGGGGGGCTATATCGTCCGGGAGCGGGACGGCGACCGTCGTTCCGCACCCGACGTGAGGGCTCTCGACCGTGACCGGACCTGTCCCCGAACCCGCCGAGGGCCCGCGTCGGCCCGAGTCCTTCGGCGAGGCGCGGTGGCCGATGGCGCTGGCCGTCGTCACCGCCATGGTGCTGACCGTGCTGCTCCCCGACGACCTCCGGCTGGCGCCCCCGTGGGTGCTCCCGACCGTCGAGGGGCTGCTGCTGTTGGCGCTCATCGCGGGCGACCCGGGCAGGATCGACCGGCGGTCGACGGTCCTGCGCACCCTGTCGATCGCCCTGGTGGGCGTCCTCGCGCTCGGCGCCGTCTGGTCGACGGTGCAGCTGGTCGACGACATCCTCCAGGGTGGCAAGGAGACCGGCTCCGCCACCGGCCTGCTGCAGACCGGTGGCACCGTGTGGGCGTGTACCGTCCTGGCCTTCTCCCTGCTGTACTTCGAGCTCGACGGCGGCGGGGCGGCGGCCCGTGCGCACCACCTGCCGCGCACGCCGGCGCTCGCCTTCCCCCAGCAGCTCAACCCGGAGCTGGCGAGCGCCGACTGGCGGCCGCGCTACGTCGACTACCTCTATCTCGGGCTGACCAACGCCACCGCCTTCAGCCCGACCGACGTGATGCCGCTGGCCCCCTGGGCCAAGATCGCCATGGGGCTCCAGTCGCTCGTCTCGCTGCTCATCCTCGGGCTGGTGGTCGCCCGCGCCGTCAACGTCCTCGCCTGACGAGGGGGCGCGGTCAGGTTCCGGCGGGCTCCGTCCATCCGTTGCGTACGGCGTGGGCGCCCAGCCGACCTCGACCAGGTCGGTGATGCTGCCGCCGGTCATCGCGGCCCGGCGCCCCTCGACGAGGCTCACCAGAGCCTGCTCGGCGGCGCGCAGTCCGTCCCGCCGCCGGCCGATGAGGGCGCCGAGCGCCATGGCCGGCGGGCGCGGCGGTGAACCGGTCCTCCGCCGACCCGTTCGCCAGCCCCCACGTCGACCAGGCGCGACAGGGCCTGGTCGACGTGGGCGGCGGTCAGCGCGAGCGCGTCCGAAAGCAGGACCGCGGTGGTGGCCGGCCGCCCGAGCGGACCGTGGGAAGGCCCTGCTGGGAGCGGGGGACGGCGCGTCCTCGCCGTGGCGGAGGCCGGCCGGGCCTGAACCGCCGGGTTCCCGGTCGAAAGGGCTTTCCCCGCGGGCGCCGGATCGCCGGCGGCACGCGCCGCCTGTCCCGCCGACATGCGTCGCGGGGCGGCGGGCGTCAGATTGGAGGGACCGGCCCGCCGGACGTCGGACGCCTCGGCGGGCAGACGAGGTGAAGGAGCCTGTCATGACGACCCACACGAGTGCGCCCGGTCGGCACGAGGTGACGCACACAAGCGGTTGGCTGGTGTTCGCCGCCGTCATCATGATCTTCAGTGGCATCATGGCGGCGCTCGGAGGCATCTCGGCCATCGCCGAGGACGACGTGTTCGTGGCCACGCGCAACTACGTCTACCAGATCAACCTCACCGGCTGGGGCTGGATCCATCTCATCCTGGGCATCGTGATCGCGCTCACCGGCGCCGCCCTGTTCACCGGCGCCACCTGGGCCAGGGTCGTCGGCGTGGGGCTCGCCGGTCTCAGCATGATCGCCAACTTCATGTGGCTTCCCTACACCCCGTGGTGGGCGCTGCTGATCATCGCCATCGACGCCCTCATCATCTGGGGCCTGTGCGTCGCGCCCAAGCCGACGAGGGCCTGACGCCAGCGATCGTGACCGGGGGTCGGCCGCGGATGGTGCTCGTCGTCGGCGTCGCCGGGTCCGGCAAGTCGACGGTGGGACGTCGTCTCGCCGAGCGACTGGGCCGGGCGTACCGGGACGCCGACGAGTTCCACTCCGAGGCCGACCGCGCCGGAGCCGGCCGTCGAGGCCCGTCCGGTCCCACGGGTGCGTCGTCGTGGCGCCTCGTGGGGCCGGGACCGTCAGGCCGGACGGTCCTCGCCGGCGGTGCACCGGACACCCCGCCGCCCGCGCCAGAGGGCGCGGGCGGCGGGGTGAAGGGAGAGACCGGGAGCCGGGTGGATCGATCAGGAGCTGAGGATGCGGCTCTTCTGGGCCTCGAACTCGGCCTCGGAGAGCACGCCCTGTGCCTTGAGCTCGCCGAGCTCCTTCAGCTGGGAGATCTTGGCCTCCATCGTCACCTCGGCCGGCGGCTGGGGTGCGGGCGGCGGGGTGGAGGGGACCTGCTGGGGCGCGGGGGCGGCGCGGTCGTAGTCCTGCTGTGCCCATCGGCCCGCCTGCCGGCGGGACACGCGGTTGGACACGGCGGTGGCGGTACCGGAGATGACCGCGGTGCGCGCGATGCCGCGGAGGAGACCAGGCATGACGGATTCCTTGTCGTCGGGGTGACTGTCGGCCGGCGGGCGTCAGGAGCCGGTTCCGGTGGTCCCGGCCTCCAGGGCCTCCAGGCTCGCCAGGAGGTCCTCGGCCGGGATCCTTCCGTTGGCCACCATGCGCGCGCCGCCGCGGCGCAGGGCGGCCGCCAGCGGCACGGCCCACAGGTTCTCGTACACGAGGACGCCCGCGGAGTTGCCGGGTTCGAGGACGGCGGCGGCCTCCTGGAGGTCGTCCTCGTCGAGCAGGCCCGAGGAGGCGCCCTCGAACACGGCCAGGTCGAGTTCCCCGTCGCCGTCCAGGTCGGCGACCTTCAGCGCGGTGACCGAACCGTCCTCGTCCTTGCGGACGAAGGACAGGTCGAGGACGCGGATGATGCGCCGCTCCACGAGGTCGAGCAACAGGGGCAGTCCTTCTCCGGTCATGCGATTTCCGGGGAACTCGAGGACCAGGTAGTCCACGGGGCCCATCTCGGAGAATTCGTCGACGCTCATCACGGCTCCTCGCTGGCGGCTCTCGGCCTTCGACCGTGCGGCGGCCACGCCCCCGGCCGCACTCGTTGCCGCCTTCCATTCCAACACCGCGCGACCGCGCACGCACCTTCGTGAGGCCGGGCCCGCGGCCGGTCCGCCCGCCGGCCCTCACCCGTTCGGCGGACCCGCCGCTCACCGGCGACGGGACGCCGCCGGCCCTGCACCGCACCGACCGACCACGCACGCGGGGAGGGGTCACAGGGCGCTGACGATGTCCTCGACGCGGTCCTTGGCGTCGCCGAAGAGCATCGCGGTGTTCTCGCGGAAGAACAGCGGGTTCTGGACGCCCGCGTAGCCGGAGGCCATCGAGCGCTTGAAGACGATGACCCGGTCGGCCTCCCAGACGGTGAGGACGGGCATGCCGGCGAGGGGGCTGGCGGGGTCCTCGGCGCCGGCCGGGTTGACGGTGTCGTTGGCGCCGATGACCAGGACGACGTCGGTGTCGGCGAAGTCCCCGTTGATCTCGTCCATCTCGAGGACGATGTCGTACGGCACCTTGGCCTCGGCCAGCAGGACGTTCATGTGGCCGGGCAGCCGGCCGGCGACCGGGTGGATGCCGAAGCGGACGTCGACGCCCCTGGCCCGGAGCTTCGCGGTGAGTTCGGCGACCGGGTACTGGGCCTGGGCGACGGCCATGCCGTATCCGGGGGTGATGATCACCGAGCGGGCGGCGCCGAGGAGTTCGGCGGCGCCCTGCGCGGTGATCTCCTGGTGCTCGCCGTAGTCGGTCTCGGAGCCGGCCGGGGCCTCGATGCCGAAGCCGCCGGAGATGACGGCGAGGAAGGAGCGGTTCATCGCCCGGCACATGATGTACGAGAGGTAGGCACCGGACGAGCCGACCAGGGCGCCGGTGACGATCAGCAGGTCGTTGCCGAGGAGGAAGCCGGAGGCGGCCGCCGCCCAGCCGGAGTAGCTGTTCAGCATGGAGACGACGACGGGCATGTCGCCGCCGCCGATGGAGGCCACCAGGTGCCAGCCGAGGGCGAGCGCCAGGACCGTCGCCGCGACGAGCGGCCAGAGGGCGGGCGCCACGGTGAAGCGGACGGTCAGGGCGGCGAAGAGGGCGAGCGCGCCGAGGTTGAGGGCGTTCTTGCCGGGGAGCGTCAGCGGCCTGGAGGCGATCCGGGCGGCGAGCTTGAGGTAGGCGACGACCGAGCCGGTGAAGGTGACCGCGCCGATGAAGACGCCGATCAGGACCTCGGCGTGGTGGATGCCGAGGGTGCCGAGCGCGTCGAGGGCGGCGGCCTCGGGGCCGTCGGGGTGGTGCTCCACTTCCAGGTAGCCGTTCCAGCCGACGAGGACGGCGGCGAGGCCGACGAAGGAGTGGAGCAGCGCGATCAGTTCGGGCATGCCGGTCATCTCGACGCCGCGGGCGCGCCACAGGCCGATGAGCGCGCCGGCCAGCATCGCGAGGGCGAGCAGGCCGGCGGCTCCGGCGCCGATGCCGCGGTCGGCGGCGAGGACGACGGTGGCGGTGAGGGCGACGCCCATGCCGAGCATGCCGAAGGCGTTGCCGAGCCGCGCCGACTCGTGCTTGGAGAGTCCGGCGAGGGCGAGGATGAACAGCAGGGCGGCGACGAGGTAGGCCGCCTGTGCGGCGTGGGTGGCGGACATGTCAGCTCCTGTTGAACATTCCGAGCATGCGGCGGGTCACCGCGAAGCCGCCGAAGACGTTGATGCTCGCCAGCAGGATGGCGGCGGCCGACAGCGCGGTGACGAGGGTCCCGCCGTGGCCGATCTGGAGCAGCGCGCCGACGACGATGATCCCGGAGATCGCGTTGGTCACCGACATCAGCGGGGTGTGCAGGGCGTGGTGGACGTGCCCGATGACGTAGTAGCCGATGACGATCGCGAGCACGAAGACGGTGACGTGCGGCAGGAGCGCGGCCGGGGCGAAGCCGACGGCGAGGAAGAGCGCGAGGGCGCCGAGGGCGACGCCGGTGAAGCGGCGCCTCGGCGTCATCGGCTCCCTCACCGGCGAGACGGGACCGGCGGTGGTGGCGGGGGCGGGGGCGGTGGCGGGGGCGGCGGAGACCTCGACGGGCGGCGGCGGCCAGCAGGTCTCCCCGTCGCGCACGACGGTGACCGAGCGCTGGACGGGGTCGTCGGCGTCGAGGACGAGGACGCCGTCCTTGGCCGGTGTCAGCAGCTTGAGGAGGTTGAGGAGGTTGGTGCCGTACAGCTGGGACGCCTGGGCGGGGAGGCGGCCGGCCAGATCCGTGTAGCCGAGGATGGTGACGCCGTTCGCGGTGACGGTCCGCTCGCCCGGTACGGTGCCGGCGACGTTGCCGCCGTTGGCGGCGGCCATGTCCACGATGACGGAACCGGGCTTCATCGCCGCCACCGTCTCCGCCGTGATCAGCCGGGGCGCGGGGCGGCCGGGGATCAGGGCGGTGGTGATGACGATGTCGGCGTCGCGGCACTCCGCCGCGTAGAGGGCGGCCTCGCGTGCCTTGTAGTCGTCGCCCATCTCCTTGGCGTAGCCCGTCTTCGACACCTCCGTCTCCGGGGATTCGATGGCGAGGTACTCGCCGCCCAGCGAGCGGACCTGGTCGGCGACCTCCGGGCGCGGGTCGGTGGCGCGGACGACCGCGCCGAGCGAGCCGGCGGTGCCGATCGCGGCGAGGCCGGCGACGCCCGCGCCCGCGACGAGCACCCGCGCCGGGGGCACCTTGCCCGCGGCGGTCACCTGGCCGGTGAAGAAGCGGCCGAACTCGTGGGCCGCCTCGACCACGGCCCGGTAGCCGGCGATGTTCGCCATCGAGGACAGCACGTCCATCGACTGGGCCCGGCTGATGCGCGGCACCGCGTCCATGGAGAGGACGGTGAGGGGCCGCCGGCCCAGCTCCTCCACCATGGCCGGGTCGGTCGCCGGGGCGAACATCGCGACGACGGTGGCCCCGGGGCGCATCCGGTCCAGCCGGTCCGTGCCGGGCGCGTTCACCCCGAGCACCACGTCCGCCGCCGTCGCCTCGCCGATCCGCGCGCCGGCCGCCTCGTAGGCGCCGTCGGGGAAGCCCGCCGCGGCGCCCGCGCCGGGGTCGACGACGACCTCGTACCCGAGCCCGCGGATCTTCTCCACCGTGGCGGGCGTCGCCGCCACGCGCCGTTCCCCGTCCCGTTCCTCCCTGAGGACTCCGACAATCACCGCACCCCTCCGTTCGCCGCTGTCGCCCCCACCTTGGCGTCCCCGGGGCCCTCCGTGAAGAAGGCTCGCGCGGCGCGTCCGTATGCTGGTCGTCTTTGGGGAGGGGTCATGAGCGCGACACAGTTCGCGGTGGGTCTGCCGAGGTACGGGCGACGGCCGCCGGTGCGGCTGCTGCCGCGGCTGGAGCGACGCCGGACGCGGTGGCGCGCGCTGCGGGACTTCTTCCTGTTCCGCTTCCTGCTCGCGCTGCCCGAGGGTCCCGTCGAGGCGGCCTCGGCTCTGGTGGAGCCGGCGCAGAAGGTGTGGCGCCTCCTGGTGCGCCTGTGGGCGGGGCCGGGGATGCGGGGCGGGTGGGAGAGCGACGCCGGGCGGCTGCTGCTCGCGGTGCACGGCGCGTACTGGACGCGGGACGCGCTCCGCGCCGACGAGGCGAACTGCTATGTCCGGGTGACGGACGACGGCGTCGTGGCGGTGCGCGCCAAGTGGTGCGCCGTGGAGAAGGAGTTCGGCCGGGTCCATGCCGGGGTGCGCAGGACGCCGCGGCTTCGGGCGCTGCGGCGGCGGGTGGATATCGGCTTCCCGGACGGCTCGTGGCTGACGGTGCGCACCCTGACGCCGGGGGCGGCGGAGCTGCTGCGGGAGTTGCTGGACGCCCCGGTTTCCGTGGTGGCCGGTGACGCCGCTCGGCTCCAGGCGTCCGGAGATCGTTCACGTATATGAATCGGACGGGCGTGCGGGCTAGGGTGGAGGAGGTCGGCCGGATCGGTCGACATTTCGAACGAACGACCTGACCAGGCGGTGTACATGCCCCTCTTCGACCTGCCCCTCGACCGGCTCCGTGAGTACCGCAGCGAGTCCGAGGAGCCCGCGGACTTCGACGCGTTCTGGGCGAAGACGCTCGGCGAGGCCCGGGAGCACGACCTGGGCGCGCGGTTCGAGCGGGTGGCGACGGGACTCGCGACGGTCGAGACGTACGACGTGACCTTCGCCGGCTTCGGCGGGCAGCCGGTGAAGGGGTGGTTCGTGGTCCCGGCCGGGACCACCGAACCGGTGCCGGTCGTCGTGGAGTTCCTGGGGTACGGGGGCGGGCGCGGCCTGGCGCACAGTCATCTGCTGTGGGCCTCCGCCGGGTTCGCGCACTTCGTGATGGACACCCGGGGCCAGGGCAGCGGTTGGGCGCCGGGCGACACCGCGGACCCGGTGGGCAGCGCGCCGGCGTTCCCGGGGTTCATGACCCGGGGCGTGGAGGCCCCGGAGACGTACTACTACCGGCGGCTGTACACGGACGCCGTGCGCGCGGTGGAGGCGGCCCGGTCGCACCCGCTGGCGGACGCGGCCCGCACCGCGGTCACCGGCATCAGCCAGGGCGGCGGCATCACCGTCGCCGTCTCCGGTCTGGTGCGGGACCTGGCGGCGGTGGCGCCGGACGTGCCGTTCCTGTGCGACTTCCCGCGCGCGACGACCGTCACGGACCGGCCGCCGTACCGGGAGATCGGCAACTACCTGAAGACGCACCGGGGGCGGGTCGAGCAGGTCCGCCGGACCCTCGCCTACTTCGACGGGGTGCACTTCGCGGCCCGGGCGACCGCTCCGGCGCTGTTCTCGACCGCCCTGGAGGACCTGACCTGCCCGCCGTCGACGGTGTTCGCCGCGTTCAACGCGTACGCGCACGAGGACAAGGCCATCGAGGTCTACGACTTCAACGACCACGAGGGCGGCGGCGCGTTCCAGCAGGCGGCGCAGCTGGCCTGGCTGCCGGAGCGGCTCCGCGCCCGATAGCCCCACCCTTGGTCTGGACCTGTCAGGCCGCGGCCGTCAAGCTGGGCGCATGGACTTGGAGTTGCGGCATCTGAAGACGGTCCGGGCCATCGCCGAGGCCGGCAGCCTCACCCGCGCGGCCACCGCCCTCGGACTGGCCCAGCCCGCCCTCAGCGCCCAGCTGAAGCGGATCGAACGGGCCCTGGGCGGCGCCCTGTTCACCCGCGGCCGGGACGGGGTACGGGCCACCGCGCTGGGCGATCTGGTGCTCGACCGGGCCCGGGTGGTGCTGCCCGCCGTCAGCGGACTCCAGGAGGAGGCCGTCCGGTTCGCCCGGGACGGTGCCGCCGGACACCGGCTCGGCGGCACCCACGGGCCGCTGCTCGGCGGCCTCGTGGACCGGCTGGCCCGGGCCGATCCGGACGCCGGGGTGACGACGTACACCTCCTGGTCGGAGCGGGAGGTGGCCCGTGGAGTCGTCGCCGGGCGGCTCGACTTCGCGCTCGTCGGGGTCTGCGGCGAGAGCTCCCCGCCGGAGGCGGGGCGGCTCGCCTGGACGGAGGTGGCCCGCGACCCGGTGTACGTGATGCTGGCGACGGGCCACCCGCTCGCCGGCCGCCCACAGGTGGCGCTGGCCGAACTCGCCGCCGAGGAGTGGACGGACGTGCCGGGCGACGGCTGCTTCGGCGACTGCTTCGCCGCCGCGTGCGTACGGGCCGGCTTCACCCCGGCCCGGGTGTACGAGACGGACACCGCCTCTTGCGTCCACCTCGTCCAGGTGGGCCGCGCGGTGGGCCTGTGCCGGGCCACCTTCCCCGCCACCCGCGGCATCGTGACGCGCCCCCTGACCGGCGCCCCGCTCCTCTGGCGCCACCTCCTCGGATGGCACCCCGAGGGCCGCGCGGCCGCCCGGTCCGCCGCCGTCCTGACCCACGCCCGCGCCGCCCACGCGGAGGCGCTGGCCCGGAGCGCGGGACGGACGACGACGGCGGGCGCCGCCTTCTGACCACAGGTCAAGTGCCGTGCATGCCTGTGTCATCGCCCCTCGCAAGCGCACCGAACGGCCGCCCACGACGACTCCCGGGGCCATAACGCCGGGGAAGGGGCCGGCCGGAGGCTCCCCCGCTCGCCGGGGTCGTTCCTACGGTTCTCCGCAGATCCCCCACCGAGAACCGAGGAGACTCCCCATGCTCCGACGACACGCCCGTGCGGCGTGTACCGTGCTGGCCGCCGCCGGGATGGTGCTGGCCGGGCTTCAGGCCGGGTCCGCCACCGCCGCGCCGCCCTCCCCCGGGACCGCCCCGGCCGTGCAGAGCGCCGCGCGGGCGCTCGGGGCCGGCGAGGCGCGGCCCGAGCTGCTCGCCGCGATGGGCCGTGACCTGGGGCTGACCCGGGCGCAGGCCGAGCGCCGGCTCGTCAACGAGGCCGAGGCGGGTGCCACCGCCGCCCGGCTCCGCGACCGGCTCGGCGGCGCCTTCGCCGGCGCCTGGGTCGAGGGCGCCGAGTCCGGCTCCCTGACCGTGGCCACCACCCGCGCCGCCGACCTCGCCGCGATCCGGGCGGCCGGGGCGACGGCCCGGCTGGTCCGGCACGACCTCGCCGCCCTGGAGCGGGCGAAGGAGTCCCTGGACCGGGCGGCGGGCGCCGATGCGCCGGTCCGGTACGTGGACGTCCGTGCGAACGTCCTCGTCGTCGAGGAGACCCGGGCCGGGGCGGGCGCGCGGCTCGCGGCGGAGACCGGGGTGGCGCGGGAGCTGGTGCGGGTGGTGCGGTCGGCCGAGGCGCCGCGCCCGCTGTACGACCTCCGGGGCGGCGACGCGTACTACATGGGCGGCGGCGGGCGCTGCTCGGTCGGCTTCCCGGTGACCCGGGGCACCACGCAGGGCTTCGCGACGGCGGGCCACTGCGGCCGGGCGGGCCAGTCCACCAGCGGCTACAACCAGGTCGCGCAGGGCACCTTCCAGGCGTCCGTCTTCCCGGGCAACGACATGGCGTGGGTGGCGGCCAACAGCAGCTGGACCGCGACGCCGTACGTGAAGGGCGCGGGCGGCGCGAACGTGCAGGTCACCGGTTCCGTGCTGCAGCCGGTGGGCGCCTCGGTCTGCCGCTCCGGCTCCACCACGGGCTGGCACTGCGGCACGATCCAGCAGCACAACACGAGCGTCACCTACCCGGAGGGCACGATCAGCGGGGTGACCCGGACGACCGTGTGCGCCGAGCCGGGCGACTCGGGCGGCTCGTACATCTCCGGCAGCCAGGCCCAGGGCGTGACCTCGGGCGGCTCCGGGAACTGCTCCAGCGGCGGCACCACGTTCTTCCAGCCGCTGAACCCGATCCTGTCGAACTACGGGCTGACGCTGAGGACCGCCGGCACCGACCCGGGCCCCGGCCCCGGCGAGCCCGAGCCGGGCGGCACCTGGAAGGCGGGCACGGTGTACGCGGCCGGTGCCACGGTCACGTACGGCGGCTCGACCTATCGCTGCCTCCAGGGCCACCAGGCCCAGGCGGGCTGGGAACCGCCGAACGTGCCGGCGCTCTGGCAGCGGGTCTGACCCCGGGGAAGTCGCCGTGCACGGCGCCACCCACCCCCGCCGGGCGGGTGGCGCTCCGGTCCGCCGCCCTCAGCCGCCCACGTACTCGAAGACCCCGCCCTGGGGGTGCCTGAGCACCGCGCGGTGGCCGTGCGGGGTGGGCGAGGCGGGCGCCACGACCTCCGCGCCGGCGGCCACCGCCTCCCCGACGGCCGCGTCCAGGTCGGTCACGGTCAGGGTGGCCGTCACCCCCGCGACCCGCGAGACGGCCTCGTCGGGACCGCTGAAGAGCAGGAAGGGGCCGACGCCCGCCAGGTCCACTCCGGCGAAGGAGAAGCGGGAGGCGCTGCTCCCCGTCAGCTTCTCGTAGAAGGAGACGGCGGCGTCCAGGTCGTCGACGCGCTGGCGCACCACCACGGATTCGATCGTCATGATCCCATCATCACCCGAACGCCGGTGCGACGTGGGCGTTTTCACGACGGAGGGTGGCGGCGGCTCAGGAGGGGCGGCCCTCCAGGGCCGCCGCGTAGGCGTCGTCGGGGTCGAGGTGGCGGAGCTCCTCGGCGATCAGCTCGGCCGTGGTGCGGACCTTGAGCGCCATGACGCGGCTGGGCTGGCCGGGGATGGCGAGCCGGGCCACCGGGCCCTCGGGGCGGTCGATCCGGATCTCGCCCTGCGGGGTGCCCATGCGGACGGCGGTGACGACCGGGCCCGCCGAGACGATCCGGTCCACCGGGACGCCGAGCCGGACCTCGAACCAGCGGGCCAGCAGCTCGGCGCTCGGGTTGTCCTCCTCGGCCTCCACGGCGGCGGAGACGACGTCGGTGCCGGCCTGGTCGAGGGCGGCGGCCAGCATGGAACGCCACGGGGTGAGCCGGGTCCAGGCGAGGTCGGTGTCGCCGGGGGCGTACGAGGCGGCCCGGGCGTCCAGCGCGCGGAGCGGGTCCTCGACGGCGTACGCGTCGGTGATCCGGCGCTGGGCGAGGGCGCCGAGCGGGTCCCTGGCGGGGACGGCGGGGGCGTCCACCGGCCACCACACGACCACGGGGGCGTCGGGCAGCAGCAGCGGCAGCACCACGGAGTCGGCGCGGGCGCCGAGTTCGCCGTGCAGACGGAGCATCACCGTCTCGCCGGAGCCGGCGTCGGAGCCGAGGCGGACCTCGGCGTCGAGCCGGGTCACCTGGCGGTCGCGGGGCGACAGCGCCCGGCGGCGGATGACCACGAGGGTGCGCGAAGGGTGCTCCTTCGACGCCTCGTTGGCGGCCCGCACGGAGTCGTAGGCGTTCTCCTCGTCGGTGACGATCACGAGGGTGAGGACGACACCGACGGCGGGGGTGCCGACGGCCCTCCGGCCCTCCAGGATCGCCTTGTTGATCGCGCTGGAGTTGGTGTCCGTGAGATCGATCTTCATTGCCCGGCGCCCGTCCCTTCCTCTGCGGGGAGCCTAACGCCCCGCACGCGCGCGCGTGCGCCGGTGGGGGCGTGCGGGGTTCACTGGGCGTCCGGTTCCCCGGTGCCGTCGCCCTCGGGGGCCAGGTCGTCCTCGGTGGCGTCGGCCGCCGCGGCCCGTGCCTGGGCGCGGCGGCCGACCACGGCCGCGGCGGCGAGCGCGGTGCCGAGGAAGGCGGTGACGACCACCCAGGGGCGGTCGAGGACGTGCCCGGTGGCGTGGTCGAGGGAGTAGCGGCCCGCGCCGGTGATGCCGATGGCGGCGGCGGTGAAGCCGAGGAAGGCCGGGTACTCGTAGCCGCCGCCCTGGGCGAAGAAGCCGGCCGGGGCGTGCACGGAGACCGCGCCCGCCATGGCGCCCGCGGCGGCCGCGCCGGCGGCGGGGGTGGCGAGTCCGAGGGCGAGGAGCGCGCCGCCGCCGGCCTCGCCGAGGCCGGCGGCGACGGCGGACTGGCGGGCGGGGTGGAAGCCCATGGCCTCCATCGCGTGGGTGGTGCCCTCGATGCCCCCGCCGCCGAACCAGCCGAGGAGCTTCTGGGTGCCGTGTGCGGCGAGGACGGCACCGGTGCCGACCCGCAGCACGAGCAGCCCGAGGTCGCGTCGGTTGGGGTGCATGACGTTCTCCAGGTGCGGGAGGGGGACGCGTACGCCTCCACTCTCGGCGCGCGTCCGGCCCGCCGCCGCCCGGGAGCCGGTCCGGTACTCCGTCTGTGTCATGTTTTGCGGCGTTTGCCGGGCGTTGCTTGACTGGGGTGGCCGTCGCCGTCCCGGCCGTTCGCCTTCCCGGCCGTCCGGGCGCGGCCCGAGGGAAGTGGGTTTGACATGACGTCCGAGTCCCCCGACACCACCGCGCTCCGGGCGCGCGTCCGGGAGCTGATGCCACGCGCCGAGGAGGACCTGAGGGCGCTGGTGGCGATGCGCTCCGTGG
The DNA here is from genome assembly GCF_000719555.1 of Streptomyces sp. NRRL F-5727. Taxonomy (GTDB): domain Bacteria; phylum Actinomycetota; class Actinomycetes; order Streptomycetales; family Streptomycetaceae; genus Streptomyces. The sequence continues at coordinate 52,832 of NZ_JOGX01000005.1, read as the reverse complement.
CCGACCCGCGCCAGTTCCCGCCCGAGGAGTGCGCGAAGGCAGCCGACTTCCTGGTGCGGGCCTTCACCGAGGCGGGGCTGAGCGACATGCGGCGGGTCACCACCCCGGACGGCACGGACGCGGTGGTCGGACACGGGAAGGGGCCCGAGGGGGCGCCGACCGTGCTGCTCTACTGCCACTACGACGTGCAGCCGCCGCTGGACGACGCGGCCTGGCGGACCCCGCCGTTCGAGCTGACCGAGGTCGACGGGCGCTGGTACGGGCGCGGCGCGGCCGACTGCAAGGGCAACATCGCCATGCACCTCACCGCGCTGCGGGCGCTCGGCGGGCCGGAGGGCGCGGGCTTCCCGGTGAACATCAGGTTCGTGGCGGAGGGTTCGGAGGAGCAGGGCACCGGCGGACTCGAACAGCTGGTGCCGTTGCAGCCCGAACTGTTCGCCGCCGACGCCCTGTTGATCTGCGACACCGGCAACTTCGCGCTGGGGCTGCCGACCACGACGACCTCGCTGCGCGGGCTGACGAACGTGGTGGTGACGGTGTCCACGCTCAAGGGCGAGATGCACTCGGGCATGTTCGGCGGACCGGCGCCGGACGCGCTGGCCGCGCTGGTGCGGATCCTGGACAGCCTGCGCGACGAGCACGGCAACACGGCGATCGAAGGGCTGCCGGCCGAGGGGCTGTGGGACGGGGTGTCCTATCCGGCCGAGCAGTTCCGCGCCGACGCGGGCGTCCTGGACGGCGTGCAGCTGGTCGGCACCGGGTCGGTCGCCGACGAGCTGTGGGCACGGCCCGCGGTCACCGTCCTCGGCATCGACTGCCCGCCGGTGGTGGGTTCCTCCGCCGCCGTACAGGCGCGGGTGCGGGCGCGGGTGAGCCTGCGGGTGCCGCCCGGGACGGACGCCGAGACGGCCAGGAAGGCGCTGACCGACCACCTGGTGGCGGCGGCGCCGTGGGGCGCCCGGATCGAGGTGGAGGCGGAGAGCGCCGGGCAGCCTTTCCGGGCGCGCACGGACGGGCCCGCGTACACGGCGCTCGGGGCGGCGCTGCGCGAGGCGTACGGCGCGGACATGGTGCAGGCGGGGCAGGGAGGTTCGATCCCGCTGTGCAACGTGCTCGCGGACCGTTTCCCGGACGCGGAGATCGCGCTGATCGGCGTGGAGGAGCCGGGCTGTCTCATCCACGCCCCCAACGAGAGCGTCGACCCCGCCGAGATCGAGCGGATGGCGCTGGCGGAGGCGCTCTTCCTCCGCTCCTACGCCGGGGCGTTCGCGCGCCCGGCCGGCGCGTGAGCGCGCGCCAGGACGACGACCGCCACAGGAAGGGAGAACGGACCCCATGACGCGGACGGACGAGAGGGCGCACGAGAGGGCCGGCCGGGAGGGGGTGCCGCCCGGTCCGCTGGCGATGCTCGCGGGCGCGGCCTGGCAGGCGCTGCTGCTGGCCGGGGTCGTGGCCCTGGTCCTCGGGGTGCTCGTGCTGGTGTGGCCGGGCGCCTCACTGGTGGCGGCCGGGGTGCTGTTCGGCGTCTACCTGCTGTTCAGCGGTGTGATGCAGCTGGTCGCCGCCTTCGGCACGCACGCGACGACGGCGCTGCGGGTGATGGCCTTCATCAGCGGCGCGCTGTCGATCCTGCTGGGCCTGTTCTGCTTCCGGGGCGCGACCCAGTCGATCCTGCTGCTCGCGCTGTGGATCGGCATCGGCTGGCTCTTCCGCGGCATCACGCAGGCCGTGGCGGCCGCTTCCGACCCGGCGATGCCGGCCCGGGGCTGGCAGGTCTTCCTCGGCGTCGTCAGCGCGATCGCCGGGGTGGTGCTGATCGTGTCGCCGCTGGAGTCGGTCGCGGTGCTGACCCTGCTGGGCGGGATCTGGCTGATCGCGGTCGGCGCGGCCGAGATCGTGACCGCGATCCAGGTCCGCGCGCGGGCCAGGAGGCTGCCGCCGGGCGCCTGATCCGCCCGGGAGGTCCCGCTCGTCCGGTCCGCCGTCCGCCCGATCTCCGGGCGGGCGGCGGACCGGCTCGTTTCGTGCGCTAGATTTTGCCGGTCCATGACCGTCGATCGCTCGCGATCACCACTCTCCGGAGCCGGCTTCCCATGACCGACATCGTCAACGGCCTCGGCCGTGCCACCGCCTACGGCGCCCTCGGCGTGGTCCTGCTGATCCTCGGCATCGTGCTGGTGGACGTCCTGACCCCGGGCAAGCTGGGCCGGCAGATATGGGAGGACCGCAACCGCAACGCGTCCGTCCTGCTCAGCTCCGCCCTGCTCGGCATCGGCGGGATCGTCTTCACCTCGATCTGGACCACCTACGACAACTTCGGCAAGGGCCTGGTCTCCACCGCCGCCTTCGGCCTCCTCGGCCTGGTCATGATGGCCGTCGCCTTCCTGGTGGTCGACCTGGTGACGCCGGGCAAGCTGGGTGCCACGCTGGTGGACCCGGAGCCGCACCCGGCGGTCTGGGTGACCGCCTCCTGCAACATCGCCGTCTCCGCGATCGTCTCCGCCTCGATCGCCTGACCGCGCGCGCCGCACTCCGCCCGGCCCGGTGTCCGTCCGCTCAGGACGGGACCGGGCCGGCGGCCGTTCCGGCGGGTTCCGCCTCCAGGAAGCGGCGGCCGCGCGGCCCCTTGTAGAGCAGGGCCTCCCAGCCGAGCTCGCCGAGCACGCGGGCGCAGGCGGTCAGGGCCTCGGTCTCCTGTCCGGCGGCGCCGGAGCCGGGCGGTCCCAGCCATTCGACCACGGCGGTGGCGGGCCGCTCCCCCGCCCGCACCCGGTAGCCGGTCGCCACGCGCGCGCCGCCGGGGTCCACCGCCGAGGGGGCGAGCCCGCCGGCCTCCAGGGCGAGCGCCACGGCCCGTACCGGCTGCCGCCGCTCCCACAGGGCGGGTACGGCTCCGGCGCCCGCGCCCGGGGTGCTGGTCAGCCGCCGGATCTGCCGGAGCCCTTCGAGCGCGGAGCGGACCTCGCGGGAGCGCTGCTCGGCGTCTCCGGTGAACGGCGGACCGTCGCCGGTCGCCGCCTCGAACGCCCCCTTGCCGCCCGGGTCCCCGCTCACAGCAGCCGCCGGATCTCGCCGCGGACCCGGTAGAAGCCGCCGGCCGCCGGGTGCAGGGCCTCCACCACGAACCGGGCGCCGGGCTCCCGGATGGCGCGCGGGAACTGCACGTTCCAGGACGACTCGTAGCCGGGGCTGATCACCCGGACCCGGCTCCGGCCGCCCTCCCGGGCGCACTCGACCACGATCGAGCCGGCCGGGGCCTCGGCGACCGAGGCGACGGACGCGACGGCGGAGACGGTGGTCGCCGGGGTGTACGTGGGGAGCGCGGCGGCCAGTTTGACGTCCCGGACGACGGGGACGCTGCCCTGCTGGGCGGCCTCGATCGCCGCCTCGCTCGCGTCCACGCAGACCAGCGAGCCGTCGGTGGTCACCAGGTACAGCCGCTCGTCGCGGTACTGCATGGAGAGCGCCGAACCGCCGCCGGTGCCCAGCTTCCACAGCCGGGTGCCGTCCTCGGCGAAGCAGTAGACGGAGGAGGACGAGTCGCCGGCGAAGACGAACCGGCCGCCGGGCGAGGTGGCGCAGGAGTACACGACCGCGTCGCAGGTGTAGACGGCCTCGACCCGGCCGTCGCTCTTGGCCAGCCGCTGCACCTTCTTGCGTCCGGTGCCCGCGTAGACGGCGGTGTCCTCCTGCCAGCCGAAGAGCACCGCCCCGTCGGTGCCGGTGTGCCACAGCTCGCCGGAGCCGTCGCCGGCGTAGGCGGTGACGCCCGCCGTGTCGCCGTAGTAGACGGCGCGGCCGTCGGCCCGGACCATCCAGGCGTGTTCGCCGCGGCCGGAGCGCGACCACTGGTGCTCGTCCTCGTGGTCGATGACGGTGAGCCGGCCGGAGCGGTCGGCCACGTCGAGCACGCCCTCGTGGATGTCGAGCCAGAAGATGTCGACGTCGGAGGTGATGTCGTAGGCGGCGAACGGCAGCTTGGAGGAGAGGTCGTAGACCTTGCCGTCGTCGCAGCCGGCGTAGATCCAGAAGTCGTCGGCGACCAGGCACTTCACGCCGTCGGGGAGGCTGAACCGGGCGAGCACCTCGCCGCCGTGGGCGAGCGTGAAGACGTCCCCCGCCTGGTTGCCCACCCAGATGCGGTCCTCGTCGACGTGGATCCCGAAGGCGGCGGAGCCGGTGCGGAAGCGCCACAGGACGGGGGCGACGGCCCGGGCGGTGGAGGGCGCGGAGGTGACCGCGCGGCGGGTGACGGCCCGGGCGGCGCGCTGGCCGGGGACCGCCGGGGCGTAGCCCTTGCGGACCTTCTCGCCGATCTTCTTCGCCGCGGCGGCCTGCGCCTTCTCGGCGGTCGCGAAGGCGGAGCGCTGGGTCTGGCCGGCCGCGCCGATCCGGCCGTAACGGACCGACACCTCCAGTCCGTCGACCGTCACTTCGTAGAACTTGTGGGCACCGCCGCCGTCCTGCGACAGCTCCAGATAGGTCGTCGTCATGATCCGAACGGTAGGGGCTGCCACTGACAACGGCCTGCGGTGAAGCCGTGGCCAAGGGACCAAGGTCCCGGCGATTCAGGACCTTTGTCGCGGCATTCCGGACATACACCCCTGTGACGATGGAGCTCGAAGATCATCCGACGTGCCGTCACCTCCGGTACGGCCGAAAGGGCCTCATGACCGAGCCATCCCCGCGGGCCCTGCCCGTCCGCGTGCGCCGGCACGCGGACGGCATAGCGATGGACGACCTCTTCCGGTCGGCCCCCGGCCCCGAACGCCCCCACGACGACACCGACCGAACCCGCGAGGACGCGCGCCGGGACCACGACGACACCGCCCGGACCCGCGCCGCGGCCGGCCACCCCCTCGCCGACGGCGGTGCCCCCTCGCGCCGCCACCCGCCCGCCGACGCGGGCCTGGCCGAACGCCCCGGCCCCGCCGCCCCCGGCTGGCTCGCCGTCCTCACCGGGACGGCCGCCCTCGGCAGCGCCGCCGCCCTGCTCTGGCGGGCCCGCCCGCTGCGCACCGCGCACGTGCTCCCCTGGGAGTGGGCCGCCCTCGCCGGACTGGGCGTGCTCGCCGTGGTCTGCTTCGGCGGCCTCACGCGCGGGCGTACCGGCTCCGCCTGGGTGCTGTCCCTGTTCGGCCGCTACCGGGGCAGCGTGCGCCGCACCGGCCTGGTCTGGATCAGCCCCTTCGTGCTGCGCCGCCGGGTCGACGTACGGCTGCGGCACTGGCGCAGCGAGCCCCTCGCGGCCGTGGACGCGGAGGGTTCGGCGCTGCGGGTGGTGGTGCTGGTGGTCTGGTCGGTACGGGACACGGCACGCGCGCTGTACGCCGTCGACGACCATCTCGGCTATCTGCGGGAGCAGGTGGAGGCCGCCACCGCGCGCGTGCTGTCCCGGTTGCCCGCCGACGCCTTCCAGGGCGGGGCGCCCACGCTGCGGGACGCGGAGGCGGTCGGCGACGCGCTGACCCGGCTCCTCGCGGCGGAGTGCCGGCCGGTCGGCGTGGCCGTCTTCTCGGCCCAGCCGACCCGGATCGAGTACGCGCCCGAGGTGGCCGCCGCGATGCACCGCCGGCAGCTGGCCGTCCTGGACGCCCGGCACCGGGAGTCGGTGCTCACCGGTGTGATCGACGCCGTCGACGACACCGTGACCCGGCTGACCTCGCGCGGCCTCGTCGACCTCGACGACTTCGAACGGCAGGCCCTGGTGAAGGACCTGACCGTCGCCTTCTACACCCGGCGGGGCGACCTCGCCCGCCCGAACGAGGAGTGACCGCGTGACCGTGGAGAGGACCACCGCCGTGGACGGCCTGGAGACGCCCGGCTTCACCGACGAGACCCCCGAGGACTGCGCCTGCGCCGGCTGTGCGGCGGGCGCGCTCGCGGCCCGCCTGGAGGCCGCGCGGGCGGCGCACTCCGTGACGTCCCTGCACGGGGTGCGCCGCGCGGTGGTCACGGCGGCGGGGCTGGTCGCGCTGACCGCCGCGGGCACCGGCACGGCCGCCGCCGAACCGGCCCCGGCGCACGCCGGCTGGGACGGCTCGCGCTACTGGTTCCGCGACGCGGCCGGCGCGTGGCGGTGGACCGGCCACCGGTCCGTCTACCTCCAGCGCACCGGCGGCGCGGGCGCGAAGGCCGCCCCGGCGGGCCCGGCCCGGGAGCCGGTCTTCCGGGGGCGGCAGGGCTGGGACGCCACCGACCGGGTGTACTGGTTCCGTTCCGGCGGGCACTGGTACTGGACCTCCCACCGCGGGAAGTACGAGCAGCGCACCGGCCGTTCCGGCGCGGCCCCGGCCGAGCGCCCCTCGCGGCCCGCGCAGGGCGGCGGGACGGCGGCGCGCGGCTGGACCGCGCCGGTGGAGTCGTACGTCTTCACCGGGTCCTACGGGCAGCGCGGCTCCTGGTCGCGGGGGTACCACACGGGCCAGGACTTCGCGGTGCCGAGCGGGACGCCGGTGCGGGCGGTGGGGCCGGGCCGGGTCGTGCGGGCCGGGTACGCGGGCGCGTACGGCTACGAGGTGGTGCTCCGTCACCCGGACGGCCGCTACACCCAGTACGCCCACCTCTCCCGGATCGACGTGTCGCCGGGGCAGAGCGTGTCGGGCGGGCAGCGGATCGCGCGCTCCGGGGCGACGGGCCGGGTGACCGGTCCGCATCTGCACTTCGAGGTGCGGACCGGGCCCTCCTTCGGCGCGGACGTCGATCCGCTGCGGTATCTGCGCGGGCACGGCGTCCGGATCTGAGGCCGGTCAGCCGGTGACGCGCTCGATCCAGGCGGTGACGTCGGCGACGACCTCCGCGCGGTTGGTCTCGTTCAGGACCTCGTGGCGGGCGCCCTCGTAGCGGTGGTAGGCGAGGTCGGTGAGGCCGGCCTCGCGGTAGCGGGAGACCAGCAGGTCGGTGTGGGCGAGGCGGCCGTTGAGCGGGTCGTGGTCGCCGACGAAGAGCGCGACCGGCAGATCGGCGGGCAGGCCGGCGGGGGCGGCGAGCCGGGCGGCGGCGTCCGCCATGTGGGCGAGCCCCTGGAGGTCGAGGCCGAAGCCGCAGAGCGGGTCGGCGAGGTAGGCGTCGACCTGCTCCTCGTCGCGGCTGAGCCAGTCGGCCTCGGTGCGGACGGGGGCGAAGGGGGCGTTGAAGGCGCCGAAGGGGCCGGCGGCCGACCGGTGGGCCGCGGCGAGGGCGGTGAGGAGGGCGTCGACGGCGGTGGTGCCGGAGAGGGCCACGCCGTCGACCAGCTCCGCGTGGTCGAGGAGGTACTGCTGGGCGGCGAACGAGCCCATGCTGTGGCCGAAGAGGACGACCGGGACGCCGGGGTGCCGGTCGCGCAGGAGGCGGGTGAGGGTGGCGAGGTCGTCGACGAGGAGGTTCCAGCCGTCGGCGCCGAGATGCCCGGGCCCGGCGTGCATCGACCGGCCGTGGCCGCGGTGGTCGGCGGCGTAGACGGCGTGGCCCCGGGCGGCCAGGTGCTCGGCGAGCGGGGCGTACCGCAGGCCGTGTTCCCCCATGCCGTGCGCGATCTGCACGACGCCGCGGGCGGGTCCCTCGGGGAGCCAGGCGTGGACGTGGACGCGGACGCCGTCCTGGGAGGTGAAGGTGAACATGCGCGCTCCGGCTCCTCTGCCCGCTCGACGGAAGGTCACGCCACCGTACGCGCTGTTCGGCATTGTCGAACAAGGGTCCGGTGGCGTGATCCGCGTCTCAGGCGTGCGACGGGGCGGCGGCCTTCGGGTTCTCGGTGACCGTGAGGCGTCCTTTGCGGAGGGTCGCGAGGCGCGGGGCCCGGCGGGCCAGGGCGCTGTCGTGGGTGACCATCACGAAGGTCAGGCCGTGCTCCTGCCAGAGCCCCTCGAGGAGGTCGGCGATCTCGTCGCGGGTGGACTCGTCGAGGTTGCCGGTGGGTTCGTCGGCGAGGAGCACCTGGGGCCGCTTGACCAGCGCGCGGGCGATGGCGACGCGCTGCTGCTGGCCGCCGGAGAGCTCGGACGGCAGGTGGGCGGCGCGTTCGCCGAGGCCGACGGAGTCCAGGGCCTCGGCGGCCCGGCGGCGGCGCTCGGCGGCCTTGACGCCGAGCGGGACGAGCGCGGTCTCCACGTTCTCCTGCGCGGTGAGCGTGGGGATCAGGTTGAAGCTCTGGAAGACGAAGCCGATGTACCGGCTGCGGACGGCCGTGAGCCGGGTCTCGGAGAGCCTGGCGAGGTCGGTGCCGTCGAGGAGGACGCGGCCGGCGGTGGGGCGGTCGAGGCCGCCGAGCATCTGCAGCAGGGTGGACTTGCCGCCGCCGGTGGGGCCCTGGATGACAAGGCGGTCGCCCTGCGCGATCTTCAGGTCGATCCCGGCGAGGGCGTCGACTCTCTCCTGGCCGCGCCGGTACTGCTTGGTGACGCCGGTGAGTTCGTACATGGGTGGGACTCCTGGGGTGCGGAAGGGGCTCCTGCGGTACGGGGGTGGGCGGGGCGGCTACTCGACGCGGCGCAGCGCGTCGGCGGGGCGCAGCCGGGAGGCGCGCCAGGCGCCGAAGGCCCCGGCGACGAGTCCGCCGACGAGGGCGAGGAGGACGGCGAGCCCGACGGTGGTGAGGCTGACGGGTGCCGTGAGCGCGATGTCGACGCTGCGGCCCGCGGCGGTGCGCGCCATGCCGGGGCCGCCGGGTCCTCCGCCCAGGACCATGCCGCCGCCGCGGCCGGCGAAGCCGCCCGTGGCGGCGCCGAGTTCGGCGGTGAGGGTGGGGCTGGCGGCGGTGACGGCGTAGGCGCCGGCGAGGCCGACGGCGATGCCGAGGGCGCCGCCGATGACGCCGTTGACGAGGGCTTCGCCGACGACCTGGCGGGTGACGCGGCCGCTCCTCCAGCCGAGCGCCTTGAGGGTGCCGAACTCGCGGACGCGGCGGCTGACGGCGGAGGAGGTGAGGAGCCCGGCGACGAGGACGGCGGCGAGCAGGACGGCGTACGAGAGCCACCTGCCGACGTCGGAGGCGAGACCGGCGGCGGTGTCGAGGGAGCCGGAGACGGTCTGGGCGAGGTCGGCGGAGGTGGTGACGGTGGTGCCGGGGACGTTCTTCTGGATGGCCGCCTTGACGGCGTCGATCCGCGTCGAGTCGGTGGCCTTGACGTAGACGGTGGTGACCTTGCCGGCCGAGCCGGAGAGGGTCTGCGCCCGCCCGAGCGGGAGGTAGACCTGGGCGGCGGACTGGCCGCTGTCGGCGGTGGCGATCCCGATGATCTCGAACTTCACGCCCTTGACGGTGAGTTCGTCGCCGACGGTGAGGTCCTGCTGCTGGGCGTAGGCGCTGTCGACCACGACGACCCGGGCGTCGGTCTCGGTGGTCCTGAAGGTGCGGCCCTGGGTGATCGTGGAGGTGGTGAGGGGGCCGAGGTCGGGGCGGGTGACGTCGGTGCCGTAGAGGGTGAAGGAGTCGACGTCGAAGGCGGCGCCGCCGCCGGTGACGGTGTCGCCGGGCCCGCCGACGCCGCCGCCCTGCGCCTGCCCCGGGCCCTGCGGCTGCCCCTGCGCCTGGCCTTCGCCGCGCTGGATCTCGCCGCGCCGGAACTCCCCGTCGATCTTCAGGTTGACGAGGCTGAGGCCGCCGACGGCCCCCTCCACGCCGGCCTGCCTCGCCACGGTGGCCACGGTGGAGTCGGCGAGGGTCTGGAGGCCCTGGACCATCAGCCGGTCGCTGCTCTGCGCCTCTCCGTCGTCCCGGCCCTGGAACTCGAAGCGGGGCCGCGCGGGCTGCGCGCCCTCGGCGGGCCGCTCCTGGGCCTTGGTCACCGTGAGGTCCGTGCCGAGGCCGTAGAGGGATTCGAGGACCTTGCCCTGGGCCTGCTTCATCCCGGCGGAGACCGAGGTCACGACGATGACCAGCGCGATGCCGAGCGCGAGCCCGGAGGCGACGACGAGCGCCGCCTTTCTGCGGCGGCGCAGTTCGCGCCGGAGGTAGGTGAAGAACATGGCGGCGAAGGTAGGGCCGCCGGGTGAGGCCGGGATAAGGCCCGCGTGAGAGCCGGATGAGAGCGGGGGCGGGGGCGGGAGCGGGGGCGGTAGCAAGAGCGGGAACGAAGGCGGGGCGGGAGCGGGAACGAGGGCGGGGGCGGGAGCGAGGGCCTGCCCTCGCTCCCGCCGGCTCAGCGACGCTCCCGCCGACCCGCCCCCGCCGGGGTGCCGCTCAGGACAGGCGCTTCAGGACCTCGGCCGCCAGGGGGGCGGAGGAGGCCGGGTTCTGGCCGGTGATCAGGTTGCGGTCGACGACGACGTGGGGGGCCCACGGCTCGCCGGCCTGGACGTCGACGCCCGCCTCGCGGAGCCGCGTCTCCAGGAGCCACTTCGCCCGGTCGGCGAGGCCCGCCTGGGTCTCCTCGGCGTCGGTGAAGGCGGCGACACGGTAACCGGCGAAGGCGTTGGCGCCGTCCTCGTCCACGGCGGCGAGCAGGGCGGCCGGTCCGTGGCAGACGACGGCGAGCGGCTTGCCGGAGCCGAGCGCGGCGGTGAGCAGGCGCCCGGAGTCGGCGTTCACGGCGAGGTCCTCCATGGGGCCGTGGCCGCCGGGGTAGAACACGGCGTCGTACTCGGCGAGGTCGGCGTCCTCCAGCCGGATCGGCGTGCGGAGCTGCGCGAAGGCGTCGAGGGTGGCGGCCACCTTGGCGGCGCCCTCGGGGCCGCCGTTGGCCTCGGGGGCGAGGCTGCCCCGGTCGACGGTGGGGACGACGCCGCCGGGGGTGGCGACGACGACCTCGTGGCCGGCGGCGGTGAACGCCTCGTACGGCGCGGCGGCCTCCTCGGCCCAGAAGCCGGTGGGGTGCTTGGTGCCGTCGGCGAGGGTCCAGTGGTCGGCGCCGGTCAGCACGAAAAGGATCTTCGACATGGGTCTGCGGGGCCTCTCGGTCGCGAAGGGAGCGGGCCGCCGTTCCGGGCCCCTGGAGGGCGTCGTCCGGACGGCGAGGGTTCGACCGTAGGCCCCCGGACCCATGGGAATCCAATAGGCTCGGACATGTGGACGATAGGAATTCCGATGGATCACCGGGAACAGCGGGAAGGGCCGGAATACCGGCGGGGTCGGGACCGGGGCCGTCCGGGCCGCCGGACCTGAACCTGCTGCGGACCTTCCTCGCCGTGTACCGCGCCGGGGCCTTCACCGCGGGCGCCCGGGTCCTGGGCCTGTCGCAGCCGACGGTGACCGCGCAGATCCGGGCGCTGGAGGGCCGGCTCGGGCGGGAGCTGTTCGAGCGGCTGCCGCGCGGGGTGGCGCCGACGCCGTTCGCGGACGATCTGGCGGCGCGGGTCATGGGCCCGCTGGACGCGCTGAGCGCCGCCGCCGGCGCGGCGGCCGGGGTGCCGGGCGAGGACGCCCCGGCGGAGCCGGTCCATCTGGCGGGCCCGGCCGAGTACCTCTCGCACACCGTGCTGCCGGCCCTGGCGCCGCTCGTGGAGCGGGGGGTACGGCTGCGGATCGCGTTCGGCCTGACGGAGGGCCTGCTGGACGAACTGCGCGCGGGCCGGCACGACCTGGTGGTGTCGACGGTGCGGCCCCGGGGCCGCAGCCTCGCCTGGCTGCCGCTCGACGACGAGGAGTTCGTCCTGGTCGGCGCGCCGGTGTGGGCGGAGCGGATCGGCGGCCGGGTCGACGAGGAGGGGCCGGCCGCGCTGCACGGCGTACCGCTCGTGGCGTACGCCGAGGACCTGCCGATCCTGCGCCGGTACTGGCGCCACGTCTTCGGCCGGCGCCTGACGGCCGTGCCCGCGGTGACCGTCCCGGACCTGCGGGCGGTGCGGGCGGCGGTGGCGGGCGGCGCCGGGGTGAGCGTCCTGCCCCGCTACCTGTGCGCGGCGGAGCTGGCCACGGGCGCCCTCGTACCGCTGCACCTGCCCGAGGACCCGCCGATCAACACGGGCTTCCTGGTGCAGCGCCCCGGCCCGCCCGCCCATCCGCACGTGGCGCTGGTGCGGGACCACCTGGCCGCCCGCCGCGTCAGTACGTGACCGTGATCCGGCGGGCGGGGCCGTCCACGCGGATCGTGCCGCCGTACGGGATCACCACCTGCGGGTCGGTGTGTCCGAGGTCCACGTCGAAGACGGCCAGGGTGTCGGGGGCGTAGGCGTCCAGCGCGCGGAGCACGGCGGCGCGCTGGGCCTCCCGGTAGGCGGCCCGGCCGGCCGGGTCGTGGGGGGCGTCGAAGGACCAGGCGCGGGCCCGGCCCATGAGGAGCGCGGGGAAGCGGGCGAGCAGGCCCCGCTCCCCCATCGCCCGGAGGATCCGGAACACCTCGTCGGCGGTGGGCAGCAGCTCCGAGGTCTCCAGGAACAGCACCCCGCCCTCGTACGCCTCCGGCTCGGCGATCTCCCCTCCCGCCATGAGGAGTTGGGAGACGATCTCCAGGCAGCCGCCCCAGGAGCGGCCCTCGACCACCCGCTCGGCCCGGTGCCAGTGCCAGGGCCCGGCGGGCTCCATGACGGGCGCGGAGTCGAAGGTGCGGGGGTCCTCCCAGGGGCGCTCGACGTCGTTGGTGTCGGTCGGGGCCGGCAGGTCGTACGGGCCGGAGCCGAAGAGCGCGGCCCGCACCGAGGCGTCGGTGACCGGGTGGACGGCGCCGGGGCGGCCGAACTGGGTCATCACGGCGGCGCCGTGGTAGCCGACGACGCCGAGGTTCCACAGCCGCATCAGCAGGTTGGTGTTGTCGCTGAAACCGAAGAACGGCTTGGGGTTCGCACGGATCACCTCGTCGTCCAGGTGAGGGAGGAGGGTGATCTGGTCGTCGCCGCCGATGCTGGCGACGATCGCCTTCACGGTGGGGTCGGCGAAGGCCGCGTGCAGATCGTCGGCCCGGTCCCGCGCGGACGCGCCGAGCTTGCGCGTGGTCGGGTACTCGACGGGCACGAGCCCGTACTCCTCCGACAGCCTCCGCAGACCCAACTCGAAGGGGAGCGGCAGCACTTCGGGAAGTCCGGCGGCGGGTGACAGCACGGCGACCCGGTCCCCGGGGCGCGGCTTGGGAGGAAAGATGATGTCCGTCATTCCCGCACCCTACGGGGGAGTCGACGGCGGCCGCTCGCCCGTTTCCGCCCGCCGCCCTCCGCCCGCCCTCATCCGCCCGTCCTCATCCGCCCGTTCTTCTCCGCCCGTTCCTCTCCGCCCGGCGGTCCGCCGTCAGCGGGTGTGGGCGAGCGGGTCGGCGAGGATGTCGTGGAGGACGAGGGCGGCGGCGCCCCGGGCCGCGTCGGTGGCCGGGGAGGCGGCGCGCACGCGCGGGGCGTCGGCGGGCCAGAGGCCGGAGACGACCCGTTCGGCGAGCTCGGCGGTGACGGCCGGGGCCAGCCAGGGCATCAGCCGGGGGTAGATGCCGCCGAGGACGACGGCCTCGGGGTCGAGGAGGTTGACCGCGCCGGAGAGGGCGCGGCCGAGCATCCGTCCGGCCTCGGCGAGGGCGGCGAGGGTCCGCGGGTCGGCGCGCTCGGCGCGGGCGGCGAGGTCGTCGACGTCGTCGGCGCCCGCCGCGCCCAGCAGCGCCGCCTGCCCCGCGTACTGCTCCAGACAGCCGCGGGAGCCGCAGCGGCAGCGGGGCCCCTCGGCGTCGACGACGAGGTGCCCGATCTCGCCGGCGAAGCCGTGGGCGCCGCGCAGGAGTTCGCCGTGGACGACGACGGCGCCGCCGACGCCGGTCTCGCCGGTGAGGTGGAGGAAGGTGCGGGGCGTGCCGGCGGCGCCGAAGCGGAGTTCGGCGAGGGCCGCCATGTTGGCCTCGTTGTCGGAGGCGACCGGGAGTCCGTGGGCGCCGGGGCGGAGGGCGGCGAGGGAGTCGCCGAAGAGTCGCTCGGCGGGGGTGTCGTGCCAGCCGAGGTTGGGGGCCTGGCGGACGGTGCCGCCGGAGACCAGGCCGGGCAGGGCGAGGGCGGCGCCGGCCGGGCTCAGGCCGAGGGCCTCGGCCTCGGCGAGCACCTCGGCGGCGACGCCGGCGGCGCGGGCGAGGACCTCGGGGGCGTCGGCGCGGTTGTCGACCCGGACGGTGCGGCGGATCCGGTCGGCGCCGGTGAGGTCCACCAGGCAGACGGAGACGTAGGCGACGTTGATCTCGACGCCGAGGGCGGCGGGGCCGGTCCCGGCCGGCTTGAGGACGGTGCCGGGGCGGCCCGCCTGGCCGCTGAAGGTCTTGCCGGACTCGACCAGGAACCCGAGGTCGAGGAGCTGTTCCACGAGGGAGGAGACGGCGGGCCGGGTGAGCCCGACGCGGGCGGCGACGGCGGCCCGGGTGGTCTCGCCGGCGTCGTGGACGGTCCTGAGGACGAGGCTCAGGTTGTGCCGGCGCACGCCCGACTTGTCGGCCTTGGGTTCCGTGGGCTGGTTCATGGTGAGCGTGAGCCTAGTCGCCCCTTTCACTCGAACAGAAACGCCTCCCGGCACCTCCCCGGGAAGCCGGCCGGCGCCCCCGCACGGGGAACCGGCACCCCGCACGGGAAAAGAGTTCAGTGACCGAACTCTTTCGGCTACGCTGCCCGCCATGACCCTTCCGCGCGACTACCGCGGCCAGACCTGCTCCCTCGCCCGCGCGATGGAGGTCGTCGGCGAGCGCTGGACGCTGCTGATCCTGCGGGACGCCTTCTACGGAGTGCGCAGGTTCGGCGAGTTCGCCGCGCACCTGTCGCTGCCCCGGGCGGTGCTCACCGACCGGCTGGCCGGGCTCACCGCCGCCGGCGTCCTGGACCGCCGCCCCGACCCGGGCGGCGGCCGCCGCGAGGTGTACGTCGTCACCGCCAAGGGCCTCGGGCTGTGGCCGGCCGTCCGGGCGCTCACCGACTGGGGCGAGGAGCACGCGCCGCCGCCCGGCGGCGGGCCGCGCCGCCTCTTCCTGCACCACGCCGACGGGGCCCGGGTCGGCCCCGACGGGCACTGCTCCGGCTGCGGCGCCGCCGTCCCGCCCGGCGACCTGCTGGTCGCCCCGGGACCCGGGCTCGCCCCGCCCGGCGACGACGCCGACCCGGTCACGGCGGCCCTGGCCCGCCCGCACCGGCTGCTCACCCCGCTGCTCACCACGGCGCCGGTCCGGCGCACCACGAAGGGAACCCCATGAAGATCCTCGTCGTCGGCGCCGGTGCCACCGGTGGCTACTTCGGCACGATGCTGGCCCGCTCCGGGCAGGACGTCACCTTCCTGGTCCGCCCCGGGCGCGCGGCGGCGCTGCGCGCGGGCGGGCTGCGGGTGGTGGGCCGGGACGAGGAGTGGGTGCTGGACGCGCCCCGGCTCGTCACGGCCGGCGAGGCGCCGTCGGGAGGCCCGTACGACCTCGTCCTGCTCGGCGTGAAGGCGACCGCCCTCGACGCGGCCCTGGCGGACCTGGGCCCGTTCGTCGGACCGGGGACGGCGGTGCTGCCGCTGCTCAACGGCCTGGCCCACCTCGACGCGCTGGAGGCCCGGTTCGGCGCCGGAGCCGTCCTCGGCGGGGTCGCGAAGGTGGTCACGGCGCTCGACGACACCGGTGCGATCCGGCGCCTCGCGCCGCTGGCGCACCTCGCCCTCGGCGAGCGGGACGGCGCGGTCTCGCCGCGGGTGAAGGAGATCCGTACGGTCCTGGAGGACGCCGGGATCGACGCGCCCGTGCCCGCGTCGATCGTCACCGCGATGTGGCACAAGTGGGTCTTCATCACCACCTTCGGCGCGGTGACCAGCCTGATGCGGGGCACGGTCGGCGAGGTGTACGACGCCCCCGGCGGCCCGGAGCTGGGTCCCGCGGTGCTCGCGGAGGCGGCGGCGGTCGCCGCGGCGGCCGGGCACCCGGTGCCGGAGGAGGAGCGGGCGGCGACGCTGGCGGTGGTCTCGGCGCCGGGTTCGCCCATGGTGCCCTCGCTCTACCGGGACCTGACGGCGGGCAGGGCCACCGAGGTCGAGCACCTCTTCGGGGACCTGACCGCGCGGGCCCGCGCCCTCGGCGTGCCGACCCCGCTGCTCGACCTGGCCACCCTCCACCTGCGGGTGCACCAGCGGCGGATCGACGCCGCCGGAAGCGGTCAGTAGGCTCGGCGGCGCCGGGACGGGAGCAGAGGAGCGACAGAGTGTTCGTCAAGGTGTGCGGACTCGCCACGACCGCCGACATCGACGTGGCCGCCGAGGCGGGCTCGGACGCGGTCGGCCTGGTGATCAGCGGGACCAGTGTCCGGGGCCTCGACCGGGAGCGGGTGCCGGGGCTCGTCGCGCACGTCCCGGACGGCGTGGTGTCGGTGCTCGTCGTCAACGACACCCCGGCCGCCGAGGCCGCCCGGATCGCCGCCGACCTCGGCTTCGACGCGCTCCAGCTGCACGGACGGGCCTACGGCCGCGCCGAGTTCGAGGCCGCCGCCGCGGTCTTCCCGCACCTGTGGCGGGCGACCGCGCTCGCCGACGGGCCCGACACCCGGGTGGGCGCGCTGGGCGAGGAGATCCTACTGCTCGACTCCCCCAAGGCGGGATCCGGTTCACGCTGGGACCTCTCGCTCCTGGACACGGCCCGCCCCGAGGGCCATTGGCTCCTGGCCGGCGGCCTCGCCCCCGGGAACGTCGCCGAGGCCATCGCCACCGCCCGCCCGTGGGGCGTCGACGTCTCCAGCGGCGTCGAGTCGACCCCCGGCGTGAAGGACCACGACCTCGTCCGCGCCTTCGTCGCGGCGGCGAAGGCCGCGCCGCCCGCTCAACCCTCGGACGTCTCCGCACGTCAGTAGGGGTGAAGCACGACGCACTACCGAGAACGAGGGGACCCGTGATGGTGGAGGAACTGGCGGAGGCCGTGGTCAGGGCGGCCGGTGTGGCGGCGCGTGGCGTGGCCTCCCTGCTCACGATTCCGGAGACCTACTCGGCGGCGGCGGAGTTCGCCGCGGCGGAGGCCGATCGCCCGGACAGGCGCCGGGACGCCGGGAAGGCCGAGGACGGGCAGCAGGGCGAGAAGGCCCCCGAGGAGGGTTAGGCGGCGCCCCGGGGCGCGGTGGATCCCGGATCCAACATCCCGGACCCAATGTCCGGGATCCGATGTCCGGGATCCACCATCCCGGACCCTGGATCCGACCGCGCCCGCCCTCAGGACAGCAGCCCCGGCGTCGCCGCCCCCAGCACCCCCTCGACGCGCCCCCACGTCTCCTCGTCGCGGGCGACGGCCGGGAGGGTCTCGCCCGCTCCCGTGCCCCAGGCGGTCGCGAGGGTGACCGGGTCCTCGCCGGTGGCGGCGCCGGCGGCGAGGGCGGCCGCGCCGAGGGCGACGAGTTCGGTGGCGGCGGGGAGCACGAGGGGGCGGCCGGAGAGGCGGCGGACGGTCTCCGTCCAGGTGCGGCCGCGGGCGCCGCCGCCGATGAGGCGGAGCGGGCGGTCGCGTACGGCGGGGTCGGCGGGGTCGAGGCCGCAGGCGGTGAGGAGGCCGTCGAGGGCGCGGAGGAGGGTGAAGGCGGCGCCCTCGTAGGCGGCGCCGAGGACCGCGCGCGGGTCGGTGGTGTGGCGCAGGCCGGTGACGAGTCCGGAGGCGGCCGGGAGGTCGGGGGTGCGCTCGCCGTCCAGGTACGGCAGGACGACCGTCTCGCCGCCGGGCAGGGCGTCCTCGCGGTCGAGGCCGAGCAGCGCGGCGAACCGGTCGACGGCGAGCGTGCAGTTGAGGGTGCAGCCCAGAGGCAGGTACGTGCCGTCGGTGGCGGCGAAACCCGCGAGGGCCGGGTCGGCGGGGCGGGTGCGGGTGGCGGCGTAGACGGTGCCGGAGGTGCCGAGGCTGACCACGGGGTGGTCAAGGAGGCCGGCGGAGCCGAGGCCGAGGCCGACGGCGGCGGCCATGTTGTCGCCGGTGCCGGCGGCGACCGTGACCGTACGGGGCAGGCCGAGGGCCTCGGCGGCGGCCGCGGTGAGGGTGCCCGCGCGGGAGGCGCCGGTCGGGGCGACCGTCGGCAGCAGCGCGGGGTCCAGGCCGAGCAGGTCGAGGAGGGCGGGGTCGTAGGCGCCGTCGGCGGTGGAGTACCAGCACGTGCCGGAGGCGTCGCCGGGGTCGGTGAGGGCTTCGCCCGAGAGGCGTTCCGTGAGGAGGTCGTGCGGGAGGCGGACGGCCGCGGCGGCCTCGGCGTGGTGCGGTTCGTGCTCGCGGAGCCACTGCCACTTGGCGGCGGTCATGGAGGCGACGGGGACCGAGCCGGTGCGGTCGAGCCATGCCTTCGGGCCGCCGAGGCGGTCGGTGAGGGCGGCGGCCTGCGGGGCGGAGCGGGTGTCGTTCCAGAGCAGGGCGGGGCGCAGCGGCCGGTGGTCGGCGCCGAGCGCGACGAGGCCGTGCTGCTGGCCGGCCACGGCGAGTGCGGTGACGGCCTCCGGGGCGAGACCCGCTTCGCGTACGGCCGCGCGGACGGCGGTGACCAGGGCGGTCCACCACTGATCGGGGTCGCTCTCGCGGGCGCCGCCGGTGCCGGTGACGGTGTGCGGGGCGCGGCCGAGGCCGAGGACCTCGCCGGTGGCGGTGTCGACGGCGACGGCCTTCGTGGACTGCGTGGAGCTGTCCACGCCGATCACGACGGAGCGGCTGACGGGCACGCCCTCACCTCTCTTCTCTCATCTGGGTGGCTCATGGGGTCTGGCGCCGCCGGGCGTCGGTGGCGTATTAGTTATCTCAGAAAACAAATCCTCCCGCCAGGTCACCAGGAGAAGGAACCCACCATGACCGAGCGTTTCTCCCCCACCCCCGAGGACCGTTTCACCTTCGGCCTCTGGACCGTCGGCTGGCAGGGCCGCGACCCCTTCGGCGAGGCGACCCGCCCGGCCCTCGACCCGGTCGAGACGGTCGAGCGGCTGGCCGGGCTCGGGGCGTACGGCGTCACCTTCCACGACGACGACCTCATCCCCTTCGGCGCGCCGGAGGCGGAGCGCGAGGCCGTCGTGAAGCGGTTCCGGGACGCCCTCGACCGCACCGGCCTCCAGGTCCCCATGGCCACCACCAACCTCTTCGCCCACCCGGTCTTCAAGGACGGCGCCTTCACCGCCAACGACCGGGACGTCCGCCGCTTCGCCCTGCGCAAGACGATCCGCAACATCGACCTCGCCGTCGAGCTCGGCGCGCGGGTGTACGTCGCCTGGGGCGGCCGCGAGGGCGCCGAGTCCGGTGCGGCGAAGGACGTGCGGGTCGCCCTGGACCGGATGAAGGAGGCGTTCGACCTCCTCGGCCAGTACGTCACCGAGCAGGGGTACGACCTGCGGTTCGCGATCGAGCCGAAGCCGAACGAGCCGCGCGGCGACATCCTGCTGCCCACCATCGGCCACGCCCTCGCCTTCATCGAGCGCCTGGAGCGCCCCGAGCTGGTGGGCGTCAACCCGGAGACGGGCCACGAGCAGATGGCCGGGCTGAACTTCCCGCACGGCATCGCGCAGGCGCTGTGGGCGGGCAAGCTGTTCCACATCGACCTCAACGGCCAGTCCGGCATCAAGTACGACCAGGACTTCCGGTTCGGCGCCGGCGACCTGCGCCAGGCGTTCTGGCTGGTGGACCTGCTGGAGTCGGCCGGCTACACGGGCCCGCGCCACTTCGACTTCAAGCCGGTGCGCACGGACGGCTTCGACGGCGTCTGGGAGTCGGCGAAGAACTGCATGCGGAACTACCTGATCCTCAAGGAGCGGGCGGCGGAGTTCCGCGCCGACCCGGAGGTCGTCGAGGCCCTCGCCGCGTCCCGGCTCCCCGAGCTGGCGGTGCCCACCGCCGCCGAGGGCCTGGCCGAGCTGCTGGCCGACCCGACCGCGTACGAGACCTTCGACGCGGACGCGGCCGCGGCGCGCTCGATGGCCTTCGAGCGGCTGGACCAGCTGGCCCTGGAGCACCTGCTCGGCGTGCGGCGCTGAGCCCGGCCGCCCCCCGCGGCAGCGTCAGCGGGGGGTGAGGCTGGAGCGGCGGACGACCAGCTCCGGCTGGAGCACCACCTGCTGGTGCCGGTGGTCGGCCGCCGCCTCGCCGGTCTCCTCCAGGAGCAGTTCGGCGGCCCGGGCCCCCAGGGTCAGGGCCGGCTGGCGCACGGAGGTGAGCGGGACGGTGGCGGCCGCCGCGAACTCGATGTCGTCGTAGCCGACGATCGCCATCTCCTCCGGGACCCGCACCCCCGCCGCGTACAGCGCCTGGAGGACGCCGAGGGCCAGCAGGTCGTTGGCGCAGAAGACGGCGGTGGGGCGGTCGGCGAGGCCGAGCAGCCGGGAGCCGGCGTCCCGGCCCGAGGCCACGTCGAGCCGGTCCGCCGGGATCTCGCGGAGGGCCGCGGCGGGCAGTCCGGCCTCGGCGAGCGCCAGCAGCGCGCCCTCGCGGCGGTCCCGCACCTGCTGGAGGCGGTCGGGGCCGCTGACGTACGCGAAGGAGCGGTGGCCGGCGGCGGCGAGGTGGCGGATGGCGAGGGAGCCGCCGACGACGTCGTCGACGGAGACCGAGCAGCCGCCGCCGTCCCCGCCGACCCGGTCGACCAGGACGTACGGGATGCCGTGGCGGCGGAAGTCACGGAGGTTGGCGCCGCTGGGGTCGGCGGGGGTGACCAGGACGCCGCGCACCCGCTGCTCGGCGAAGAGCGAGAGGTAGTCGGCCTCGTCGCCGGGGTTCTGGTCGCTGTTGCAGACCATGACGCCCAGTCCGGCGGCGCGGGCGGTGCGTTCGGCGCCGCGGGCGATGTCGACGAAGAAGGGGTTGCCCATGTCGAGGACGAGCAGCGCCATGATCCGGCTGCGGCCGGCCCGGAGCTGGCGGGCGGACTCGCTGCGCACGTAGCCGAGCCGGTCGATGACCCGGCGGACGTGTTCGAGGGTGGCCGGGGAGACCCGCTCCGGCTGGTTGATCACGTTGGAGACGGTGCCGACGGAGACGCCGGCCTCCCGGGCCACGTCCTTGATCCCGACGGTACGGCCGCCGGCGCCGCGGTCCGCGCCGCTGCCGCCGCCGGACTCCCCGACGGTCCGCGCGGTGCCCGTCACCCGTTCCACCCGCATTCCACCTGGCCGTCCGTCCTGCCCGCCCCGCACGCCCGGGGTCGCCGCCACCTGTCGCATCCTATGCGGACCGTTCACGCGAGGTGGAAGACCTCGGTGAGGGGCCGCATCGCCTCGTCCGGCCGGCGGCCGTCCAGCTCCTCGAAGAAGCCGGCCATCTCGGCCTGCCAGCGGGCGTTCACCTCGGTGCCCTCCATGGCGGCCTTCGCCCGCTCGAAGTCCTCGGTCTCCAGATAGCCGACGAGGAGGCCGTCGTCGCGCAGGAAGAGCGAGTAGTTGCGCCAGCCGGTGGCGGTGAGCGCGTCGCGCATCTCCTGCCAGACCTCGGCGTGGCGCGCCCGGTACTCCTCCGCGCGCTCGGCGCGGACCTTCAGCAGGAAGCAGACCCTCTGCACAGACGGCTCCTCGGTGTCCGGACACTCGAATGAATCGATTCATCGTAGCGCCGGAAGGGGTCCGTGTCTCCGTCCGGACCACCCGGGGACACGCGTCGGCCCCGGAGCCGGGACGTGGTCCCGGGTCCGGGGCCGGTGCGGCGGGACGGGGCGCCCTCAGGCGGAGTCCCGGATCACCAGTTCCGTGGGGAGGATGACGGTCGCCGGGTCCTCGCCCGCTATCCGGGCGAGGAGGGTGCGCACCATCTCGGCGCTGATCCGGTCCCAGGGCTGCCGGATGGTGGTCAGCGGCGGCTGGGCGTCGTGCGCGGCCGGGGAGTCGTCGAAGCCGCCGACGGCGATGTCCTCGGGGACCCGCTTGCCGGCCCGGGCCAGGGCGTCGAGGACGCCCTGGGCCATCAGGTCGGAGGCGACGAACACGGCGTCGGTGTGGGGGGCCCGCTCCAGCAGGGTGCGGGCGGCCTCGGCGCCGCTGGCGCGGCTGTAGTCGCCGGTGACGATCAGGTCCTCGTCGGCGGGGAGCCCGCACTCGGCGAGCGTCTCGCGGTAGCCGGCGAGCCGCTCGACGCCGCCGGGGGTGTCGAGCGGGCCGGTGACCGTGGCGATCCGGCGCCGCCCGGTGGCGTACAGGTGCCGGACCATCTCGCGGGCGCCGTCGCGGTCGTCGGCGGCGACGTACCCGATGCGGGTGGTCTGGCCGAGCGGCTTGCCGCAGGCGACGACGGGCACGCCGGCCTCGTGCAGCCGGGCCACGACGGGGTCGCCGGAGTGGCTGGAGACGAGGAGGACGCCGTCGACGTGGCCGGCCTCGATGTAGCGGAGGTTGCGGCGGCGTTCGTCCTCGGTGCCGGCGATCATCAGGATCAGCGGGATGTCGCGGTCGGCGAGCGCCTGGGTGCAGGCGCGCAGGAGGACGTTGAAGTTGGGGTCCTCGAAGAACCGCTCCTGCGGCTCGGTCAGGAGGAAGGCGACGGAGTCGGACTTGCCGGTGATCAGCGAGCGGGCGTGCCGGTTGACGACGTAGCCCGTTCTTCGGATCGCGGCGTCGACGGCCGCCTTCGCCGCCGGGCTGACGTAGTGGCCGCCGTTGAGGACACGGGAGACGGTGCCGCGCGAGACGCCCGCCTCGCGGGCCACGTCGTGGATGGTGGCCGGGCGGCGCCTGCTCGCTGCTGTGCTCATGCTGTGTGTTTCCCCTCGTTCCCCTGTGCTCAGGACTTTACGGCGCCCGACAGCAGGTCGAGGCTCCAGAACCGCTGGATGACGAGGAAGAGGGCGATCAGCGGGACGATGGCGAGCAGCGCGCCGGTGATGACGAGGGTGTAGAGGGCGGGCTGGCTGGCGCCCTGCTTGAGGAGGGTGAACAGGCCGACGGTCATGGGGAACTTCTCGTCGTCGCCGAGCATGATGAACGGCAGCAGGAAGTTGTTCCAGATGGCGACGAACTGGAAGAGGAAGATCGTCACCAGGCCGGGGGCGAGCATCGGGACGGCGATCCGGGTGAAGATCCGCCACTCGCCCGCCCCGTCCATGCGGCCCGCCTCGACGAGTTCCGTCGGGATGGCGGCCTCGGCGTAGATGCGGCCGAGGTAGACGCCGTACGGGGAGAGGATCAGCGGCAGCAGCACGGAGACATGACTGTCCGTCAGATCGGCCTCGGCCATGAGCAGGTACTGCGGGATGGCGAGGATGACCGGGGGCATGAGGACGCCGGTGAGCATGACGTTGAAGAAGAGCTCGCGGCCGCGGAAGCGGTAGACGGCGAGGGCGTAGCCGGCGAAGGCGGAGACCACCGTCGACAGGACGGCGCCGAGGCCCGCGTAGAGGACGGAATTGCCCATCCAGCGCCAGTAGATGCCGTCGCGGTAGGCGGTGAGCTCGGTGAGGTTGTCGCCGAAGCCGCTGCCCGGGAGGAAGCTGAAGGTGGAGAAGAGCTCGTCGTCGGCCTTGGTGGCGGCGACGACGACCCAGGCGACCGGCAGCAGGCAGTAGACGGCGCCCAGGACGAGCGCGGCGGTGGGCAGCAGCGCGGTGCGGCGGGGGCGCGGGGGGCCCTGCGGGACGCCGGGGGTGGCGCCGGCGGCGGGGGCCGCCTTGCGGAGCGTCGGGGAGGCGAGCCCGGTCATCGGCTGGCTCCTTGCGTGGTGCGGCGGTTGGAGATCCTGAGGAGGGCGAAGGAGAGCACGAAGGTGGCCAGGGCGAGGACGACGGCCGTGGCGGAGGCCGCGTAGATGTTGCCGCCGGTGAACGCGTCGTTGAAGACCTTCATCAGGGGGCTCCAGGTGGAGGGGATGCCGTTGGTGAGCGGCCGGAGCGTGGTGGGCTCGTTGAACACCTGGAGGGTGGCGATGATCGAGAAGAAGAAGGTGAGGACCAGGGAGGGCGCCACCATCGGGATCTTGATGCGGAGCGCGATCTGGAGCTCGGAGCAGCCGTCGAGCTTGGCGGCCTCGAAGACCTCGGCGGGCAGGGAGCGCAGCGAGGTGTAGATGACGATCATGTTGAAGCCGGTGCCGCCCCAGACGGCGATGTTGGACATCGCCAGGTAGAGCGGGCCGCCGTCCATGAGGTCGGGCTGCGGGAGGCCGGCCTTCTCCAGGAGGTGGTGGAGGGGGCTGACGTCGGGGAGGTAGAGGAAGCCCCAGAGGACGGCGGCGATGACGCCGGGGACGGCGTACGGGAGGAAGATCGCGAGCCGGGCGAAGGAGCGGCCCCGGACGCGCTCGGAGTCGAGCAGCAGCGCGAAGAAGAGGGCGAGCCCGAGCATCACGGGGACGACGATGGCGCCGTAGCCGAGGACGCGCAGGGCGCTGGCGAGGAACTCGGAGTCGGTGAGGGCGGAGGCGTAGTTCTCCAGCCCGGCCCAGACCTCGGACTTGGCGCCCTTGCCGAGGCCGTTGCCCTTGATCTGGGTCTTGTGGACGCTGAGCCAGACCGCGTAGCCGATGGGCAGGGCGAAGAAGAGGGCGAAGAGGACGGCGGCGGGCAGGAGGAAGCCGTACGGGGCCGCCTTGACCCCGTACGACCGGCGCGCGCCCTTGCGGGGCTGTGTCACTTGGCGACCTCGAAGCCCTGCTTGGCGAGGTCGGCGACCGTGGTCTCCTGGAGCTTGGTGAGGGCGGCGTCGAAGGCGGTCTTCGTCTTGGCCTTGGCCGCCTTGCCGAACTCGTCCTTGAAGGCGGTGTAGGCGACGTTCACGTTGGGGCCCCAGGCGCCGGGGGCGGTGGTCTTCGCGATCTCGGCGGCCTTGGTGTAGAAGTCGGGCTGGTTCGCGAAGTAGTCGGGGGCCTTGGAGAGGGCGCCGCTGGTCTGGGCGGCGGTGGCGGCGGGGTAGATGCCGCTCTCCTTGACGAGGGCCGCCAGCGCCTCGGGGTCGGTGTTCAGCCAGGTGGCGAACCGGGCGGCGGCCGCCTTGTGCTTCGAGTCGGTGGTGACGGCGGTGGAGGAGCCGCCCCAGCTGCCGGTGGCGTTCTCGCCCTTGCTCCACTGCGGGAGGGGGGCCATGGCCCACTTGCCCTTGGTGGCGGGGGCGGCGGTGCCGAGGGTGCCGGGGGCCCAGACGGCGGAGACCCAGGCGATCTGCTCGCCGGTGTTGAGGGCGTTGTTCCAGGCGGGGGTGTACATCGGCTGGTTGTCGATGGCGCCCTCCTGGACGAGGCCGCCCCAGAAGTCGGTGACCTTCTTGGTGGCGGCGTCGTCGATGCCGACCTTCCAGGCGTCGCCCTCGAAGGTCCACCACGTGGCGCCGGCCTGCTGGGCGAGGCCGGCGAAGAGGCCGGAGTCGTTGGCGGAGAAGGTGGTGAGGGCCTTCTTCGGGTCCTTCTTCTTCAGCGCGCGGGCGGTCTCGGCGAACTCGTCCCAGGTGGTGGGGACGGTGAGGCCGTACTGCTTGAAGAGGTCCTCGCGGTAGAAGAACATCAGCGGGCCGGAGTCCTGCGGCAGGGCGTAGACGGCGTCGCCGCCGAAGGTGGTCTGCTGCCAGATGCCGGGGGCGAACTGCTTCTCGACGCCCTTGACCTCGCCGGCTATGTCGGCGAGGGCGTCGTTGCTGACCAGGGTCGGCAGGGCCTGGTACTCGGCCTGGACCAGGTCCGGGCCCTTGTGCGCCTTCGCCGCCGTGATGATCTTGGTGACCAGGTCGTCGCCGGACGCCTGCTTCTGCACCGTGACCTGGATGTCGGGGTGCTTGGCGTTCCAGAGGGCGGCGACCTTGTCCATGCCGGGCGCCCAGGCCCAGTAGGTGAGCTTGACGGGGCCGGACTCGGCGCCCGCCTTGTCGCCGGAGTCGGAGGATCCACAGGCGGTGAGCGCGGTGGCGCCGAGGAGGACGGCGGTGGCGGCGGCGAGGCTGCGGCGCGTGATCTGGGGCATGGGTTGGGTTCTCCCTGACCGAAAGGGGCCTCTCCATCGGACGGAGGGGCCGACCATGCATCTGTGAGCGTTCACAGTAGAGAAACGTTCCGGACACTTGTCAATGGTTGTTCCTGTGCGGTTATGTTGCGTTGCCCCTTCGAAATCTGATGTGTGTACGTTCACAGCTACGGCAACCGAACACCCCCTTCCGTTCCACAGGTGCTCAGGAGAGACTCATGCCAGCCACGACCCCCAAGGGCCTGACCCGGCTCGCGTTCGGCGGGGACTACAACCCCGAACAATGGCCGGAAAGCGTCTGGCAGGAGGACGTACGGCTGATGCGGGAGGCCGGCGTCACCATGGTGAGCGTCGGGATCTTCTCCTGGGCGCTCCTGGAGCCCGAGCAAGGCCGGTACGACTTCGGCTGGCTCGACCGGGTCCTCGACCTGCTGCACGCGCACGGCATCCGGGTCGACCTCGGCACCCCCACGGTGGCCCCGCCCGCCTGGTTCTACCGCGCGCACCCCGAGGCGCTGCCGGTCACCGCCGACGGCGTCCGCCACACCTACGGCTCGCGCGGGGCGATCTGCCACAGCTCCCCCGCCTACCGCGAGGCCGCCGCCCGGATCACCACCGAGCTGGCCCGCCGGTACGCCGGCCACCCCGCGCTCGCCCTGTGGCACGTCCACAACGAGTACGGCGTCCCCGTCAGCGCCTGCTACTGCGACGGCTGCGCCGCGCACTTCCGGCGCTGGCTCGACGGCACGTACGGCTCCGTGGAGGCCGTGAACGAGGCGTGGGGCACGGCGTTCTGGGGCCAGCGGTACGGCACGTACGAGGAGATCCTGCCGCCCCGCACCACCCCCACCGTCGGCAACCCGGCCCAGCAGCTCGACTACCGCCGCTTCGCCGACGCCACCATCCGCGAGAACTTCCGGACGGAACGGGACATCCTGCACGAGCTGTCCCCGGGCGTCCCGGTCACCACCAACTTCATGACGGCCCTCAGCCAGTGCGACTCGATCGACTACTGGGCCTGGGGCCGCGAGGTGGACCTCGTCACCAACGACCACTACCTGATCACCGACGGCCGGCGCACCCACGTCAACCTCGCCATGGCCGCCGACCTCACCCGCTCCGTCGCCGGCGGCGCGCCCTGGCTGCTCCTGGAGCACTCCACCTCGGGCGTGAACTGGCAGCCCCGCAACCCGGCCAAGCGGCCCGGCGAGATGGCCCGCAACTCCCTCGCCCACGTCGCCCGCGGCTCCGAGGGCGCCATGTTCTTCCAGTGGCGGCAGTCGCGGCGCGGCGCGGAGAAGTTCCACTCGGCGATGGTGCCGCACGGCGGCACCGACACCCGGATCTGGCGCGAGGTCGTCGAGCTCGGCGCCGGGCTCGGCGCCCTGGAGGAGGTCCGGGGCAGCCGGACCGTCCCGGACGTGGCCATGCTGTGGGACTGGCAGTCCTGGTGGGCGCAGAAGCTGGAGTGGCGGCCGAACGAGGCGCACGACGCCCGCGAGCGCGCCGACAGCTTCTACGAGACCCTCTACGACCGGCACCTCACGGTGGACTTCGCCCACCCCGAGGCCGACCTGTCCGCCTACCCGCTGGTCGTCGTCCCCGCGCTGTACCTGATGACCGAGGCCGCCGGGCAGAACCTGCGGGAGTACGTCGAGAACGGCGGCACCCTCGTCGTCTCGTACTTCTCCGGCATCGTCGACGAGCACGACGCCGTCCACCCCGGCGCCTACCCGGGCGCCCTGCGGGACGTCCTCGGCCTCACCGTCGACGAGTGGTCGCCGCTCCTGGACCACCAGCGGGTCGGCCTCGCCGGCCCCGGCGGGGCCGCGCTCACCGGCGACGTGTGGACCGAGTTCGTCCGGCCGCGCGGCGCCGAGACCGTCTGGACGTACGCGGACGGCCCCGCCGCCGGCGGCCCCGCCGTCACCCGGCACCGGCTGGGCCGGGGCACCGCCTGGTACGTCTCCACCCGCCTCGACGCGGCCTCGCTGGACGCGATCGTCGCGGCGGCGGCGGAGGACGCGGGCATCCCGAGCCGCCCCGGGATCCCGCACGACGTCGAGGTCGTCCGCCGGGCCGGCGCCCACGGCCATTACGTCTTCGTGCTCAACCACACGGAGGCGGAGACGAAGGTGCCGCTGGACGGCCCCGGCACGGAGCTCCTCACCGGCGACGCGGCGAGCGGCACGCTCACCGTCCCGGCGGGCGGCGTCCGGGTCGTCCGCCTGGACGGCTGAGGACTGAGGGCTGACGGCTGACGGCTGACGGCTCGACGCCCGCGCCGGCGGGGGGGCACGCCACCCGCGCTCCCGCCTCCGCCGCTCCTCCCCCGGCCGCGTCACGCGGCCGGGGCCCCCGATCTCCCCGGGGGCGGCCCGCACCCGCTGCGCCGCCCCCGGGTGAGCCGTACCACCCCGATCCCCCTCCCCGAGGAACAGCGCCACCGCACCACCACTCCCCCATCCGTCACCGTCGAAAGGGACATCGGCGATGCGTATCACCAGAGGCCGTCTGCGGCTTCGTTCCGCCGCTCTCGCCACCGCGCTCGGCGCGGGGCTGTTGCTCGGCCCGCTGCCCGCGCAGCAGGCCGTGGCCGCGAGCACGCTCACCAACACCGGCTTCGAGGCCGACGGGACCGGCACGGCGACGCCGTCGGGCTGGTCCACGTACTCCGCCGCCGGACAGAACGCCGCCTCGTTCACCGAGGCGGGCGGCCGCAGCGGCGGCTACCGGCTGTCGCACTGGTCGTCCTCCGCCTACAGGGTCGAGACGTACCAGTACCTCAGCGGGCTCACCGACGGCACGTACACGCTGAGCGCCTGGGTGCGTTCCGGCGGCGGCCAGAACGCCGCGTACCTCGCCCTGCGCAACTGCGGGTCCGCCGAGCAGCGCACCGACCTGCCGGTGACCACCAGCTCCTGGATACGGGTCGTGACCTCGGTCCGGGTGGTCGGCGGCGGCTGCACCGTCAGCATCAACTCCGACGCCAACGCGGGCAACTGGCTCAACGTGGACGACCTGACCTTCACCCCGGGCTCCACCGGGCTCAGCGTGAAGGGCGTGGACCTGTCCGCGCTGAAGAAGAACGAGGACTTCGGCGCCACGTACAAGAACGCCTCGGGGACGACCGGCGACCCGGTCGCGCTCCTCAAGGGCGCGGGCGCCAACTACGGCCGGCTGAAGGTGTGGGTGAACCCGGCCGACGGCTACAACACCAAGGCCCAGGTCCTCGCCACCGCGAAGCGCATCAAGGCGCAGGGCATGAAGCTGCTCGTCGACTTCCACTACTCGGACATCTGGGCCGACCCGGGCGCCCAGTCCAAGCCGGCGGCGTGGGCCGGGCACTCGTACGCGCAGCTGAAGACGGACGTGTACAACCACACGTACGACGTCCTCAACGCGCTGAAGGCGCAGGGCACCACGGCCGACATGGTGCAGATCGGCAACGAGATCAACACCGGCATGCTGTGGCCCGAGGGGTCGACGTCCAACTGGACGCAGCTCGCGGGGCTCCTCAACTCCGGGATCTCGGCGGCGAAGGCCGTCTCGTCGTCGACGCAGATCGCGCTGCACCTCGCCAACGGCGGCGACAACGCGCTGTACCGGAACTGGTTCGACAACGCCAGGGCGCAGGGCGTGAGTTACGACGTGATCGCGCTGTCGTTCTACGGCTACTGGCACGGGGCGCTGTCCTCGCTCCAGGCCAACCTGGACGACATCTCGGCCCGTTACGGCAAGAAGGTGATGGTCGCGGAGACGGCGTACCCCTTCCGGCTGGACAGCAAGGACGCGCACGAGAACATCATCGACCTGTCCTCGGAGCTGGTCTCCGGCTACCCGGCCTCCTCGGCGGGCCAGTCGGCGTGGCTGCGTGACGTGATGAACGTGGTGGAGGCCGTCCCGGGCGGTCGCGGCCTCGGCGTCGTCTACTGGGAGCCGGCCTGGACGGCGGTGACCGGCAACGGCTGGGACCCGACGGACCCGTCGTCGGGCAACGCCTGGGAGAACCAGGCCCTGTTCGGCTACGACAACAGGCTGCTGCCGGCGGCGGGCTGGTTCGCCCACCGGTAGACCCGACCCGTCCTGAAGGGCCGGACTCCTCGACGGAGTCCGGCCCTTCGTCCGTGTGCTACCACTCCGCCGGCGAACCGTCGTCGCGGCGCCAGACCGGGTTGCGCCAGCGGTGGCCGGTCTCGGCGGCCCGTTCCACGGCCTTCGCGTCGACCTCGATGCCGAGGCCGGGCGCGGTGGGCAGGGCCACGTGCCCGTCCTCGTACCGGAAGACCGAGGGGTCCACCAGGTAGTCGAGGAGGTCGGAGCCGGTGTTGTAGTGGATGCCGAGGCTCTGCTCCTGGATGAGCAGGTTGGGGGTGGCGAATCCGACCTGGAGGCAGGAGGCGAGCGCGATGGGGCCGAGGGGGCAGTGCGGGGCGAGGGAGACGTCGTACGCCTCCGCCATGGCGGCGATCCGGCGGGTCTCGGAGATGCCGCCGGCGTGCGAGAGGTCCGGCTGGGCGACGGCGATGCCCTGGCCGAGGACCTTCTTGAAGTCCCAGCGGGAGTAGAGGCGTTCGCCGGTGGCGATGGGGATCGAGGTGGAGCGGACGACCTCGCCGATGTGGTCGCTCAGCTCGGGGACGACCGGCTCCTCCACGAAGAGGGGCAGGTACGGCTCCAGGAGCGGCAGGACCCGGCGGGCCATGGGGAGGGTGAGGCGGCCGTGGAAGTCGACGGCGATGTCGAACGCGTCGCCGACGGCCTCGCGGAGGGAGGCGACCCGGTCGACGATGGCCTGGGTGGCGGCCGGGGTGTCGATGAGCCGCAGCTGGGCGGAGGCGTTCATCTTGACGGCGGTGAAGCCCTCGGCCTTGCGGGCCAGGGCCTCGCTCGCCACCTCGTCGGGGCGGTCGCCGCCGATCCAGCTGTAGACGCGGACGCGGTCGCGGACGTGGCCGCCGAGGAGTTCCCAGACGGGGACGCCGAGGGCCTTTCCCTTGATGTCCCACAGGGCCTGGTCGATGCCGGCGACGGCGCTGGAGAGGACGGGGCCGCCCCGGTAGAAGCCGCCCTTGGTGAGGACCTGCCAGTGGTCCTCGATCCGCATCGGGTCCTGCCCGATCAGGTAGTCGGAGAGTTCGTCGACGGCGGCGGCGACGGTATGGGCGCGGCCCTCGACGACGGGTTCGCCCCAGCCGGTGATCCCCTCGTCGGTGTCGATCCGCAGGAAGCACCAGCGGGGGGCGACGAGGTAGGTCTTCAGAGAGGTGATCTTCACTGGTGGTCCTTCACTGGTGGTCCTTCACGTGGTCCTTCACGTGGTCCTTCACGTGGTCCTTCACTTGGAGTCCTTCTTGACGGTCCAGCCGCCGTCGACGACGAGGTTGGTGCCGGTGATGTAGGCGGCGTCGGCCGAGGCGAGGAAGGCGACGGCGGACGCGACCTCCTCGGGGCGCCCGAGGCGGGCGAGGGCGGTGGCGTCGGCGGAGAGGCGGCGGCCCTCCTCGTCGACGTCGTTCCAGACGTCGGTGAGGATCGGGCCGGGCAGCACGGAGTTGAAGCGCACGTCGGGGCCGTACTCGACGGCGAACTGGCGGATCAGGGCGCACATGCCGCCCTTGGAGGCCGCGTAGGCGGGGTAGCCGGGGAGGCCGAAGTCGGCGTGGACGCTGGAGGTGGCGACCAGGCTGCCGCCCTCGGCGCGCAGGTCGTCGAGGAAGGTGCGGGCGGCGAGGTAGAGGGCGCGCAGGTTGACGGCGAGTTCGCGGTCCCAGGAGTCGACGGGGAGTTCGTGGGCGGCGGCCGGGGTGTGGGTGAAGGCGTTGCTGTGGAGGATGGAGACGGGGCCGAAGCGGTCGTGGGTCTCCGCGCGCAGCGCGGCCCAGTCGGCTTCGGAGGAGACGTCGCAGCGGATGTAGGCGGCGCGGCCGCCCTCCTCGCGGATGCGGGCGGCGACGGCCTCGCCGGCGTCCGCGGCGATGTCGGCGACGACGACGGCGGCGCCTTCGCGGGCGAGCCGGGCGGCGCTGGCCGCGCCGATTCCGGAGGCGGCGCCGGTGACGACGGCGGTCTGCCCGGAGAAACGGTTCATGGGAGGGGCTTTCTGGGACAGCGGGTCAGCGGGTGATGTCCTGGGCGGCCAGCAGGCCGAGTTCGGTGCGGTGCGGGATGCCCTCCCAGTCGCCGGGGACGGAGACGGCGAAGGCTCCGCAGAGGGCGGCGAGCCGGAGGCGTTCGGGCACCGGGGAGCCGTCCAGGAGGGCGGCGAGGTAGCCGGAGACGAAGGCGTCGCCGGCGCCGACGGGGTCGACGGCGGTGACGGGGACGGCGGGCCGGATGTGGGCCGCGCCGCCGGTGACGGTGAGGGCGCCGTCGGGGCCGAGCTTGAGGACGGCCTCGGCGGGGCCGAGCCGGGTGAGGGCGCGGGCCATCTCCTCGGGTTCGCCGTCGGGGACGAAGAGGGTGGCCTCCTCGGGACCGGCGAAGACCAGGTCGGTGTACGGGAGGAGGCGGCCGAGCACCTCGGCGGCCTCGGCGCGGCTCCACAGGCGCTCGCGGTGGTTGACGTCGAGGGAGACGGTGACGCCGGCGGCCCGGGCGAGGGTCACCGCGTGCTCGACGGCGGCGCGGGCGGTGGCGCTCAGCGCCGGGGTGATGCCGGTGACGTGGAGGATCCGGGCGCCGGTGATCCGGTCCTCGTCGAGGTCGGCGGGGGCGAGCCGGGAGCCGGCGAGGCCGGCCCGGTAGTAGGAGACGCGGAGCCGGTCGGCGGTCCTGCGCTCGCGGAGCATCAGCCCGGTGGGGGCGTCGGGGTCGGTGCGGGCGCCGGTGACGTCGACGCCCTCGGCGCGCAGTCCGGCGAGGATCATCGCGCCGGCGGCGTCGTCGCCGACCCGGCCGGTCCAGGCGGCGGCGTGGCCGAGCCTGCTGACGCCGACGGCGACGGTGGCCTCGGCGCCGGCCCAGCCGAGCCGCATCGGGGCACCGGCGGCGAACGGTCCGGGGGTGGTGGCGGCGGCGACGGCCATGGCCTCGCCGAGGGTCACCAGGGCCGGTGCGGGGGCGGCGACGGGTCCACGCGCGCGTGCGGGGTGCGTCATCGGAGCCGTATCCCGTCGAGGAAGGCCGCCGCCCGCTCGGTCAGGGCCGTGAGGGAGCCGCCCTCGCAGGCGTCGCCGAGGAGCGGGCCGCCGACGCCGAGGGCGGTGGCGCCGGCGGCGAGGTAGGCCGGGGCGTCGGCGGCGGAGATGCCGCCGGTGGGGACGAGCGGCACGTCGGGGAGCGGGGCACGGACGGCCTTGAGGTGGTCGAGGCCGCCGGTGGCGGCGGGGAAGAGCTTGACCATGGTCGCGCCGGCCCGCCAGGCGGTGAGGATCTCGGTCGGGGTGTACGCCCCCGGCAGCACCGGTACGTCGAGGCGGACGGCCTCGGCGATGACGTCGGTGCAGGTGGTGGGGGTGATGAGGTAGGTGGCGCCGGCCTCGACGGCGGCCTGGGCCTCGGCCGGGGTGGTGACGGTGCCGGCGCCGAGGGCGAGCCCGGGCGGGGCGTCGGCGGCGTACTCGCGGAGCGCGTCGAGCACGCCGGGGGTGGTGAGGGTGAACTCGGCGGCGCGGACGCCGGAGGCGAGGAGGGTGTCGGTGACCTCGGCGAAGCGGGCGGCGGAGGTGGAGCGGAGGATGGCGATGACGGGGGCGGCGGCCAGGGCGGCGCGCAGCCCCTCGTACGGGCTGGTCATGGTGGGTTCCTGAAGGTGGGTCAGTGGTGGTCCGCGTAGGGGGTGGCGGGCAGGCCCGTGACGCCCGGGCGGCAGACGAAGAGGCGGCCGGCGTCGGGTTCGGCGCGGCGGCGGCCCTCGGGGAGGCTGTGGGTGGCGGTGGTGATGACGAGGACGTCGAGGTCGGGTCCCGCGAAGGCGCAGCTGGTGACGTGCGAGGCGGGCAGGGCCACGCGCGCGTGGAGGACGCCGCCGGGGGTGAACGCGAGGACTTCGCCGCCGCCCCAGACGGCGACCCAGACGTTGCCCTCGGCGTCGACGGTGAGGCCGTCGGGGTAGCCGCGGTCGAGGACGGCGAAGGGGCGGCGGCCGGAGAGGGCGCCGGTGGCGGGGTCGTAGTCGAAGACGTCGACGCGGCGGGTGGGGCTGTCGGCGTAGTAGAGGAGGGTGCCGTCGGGGCTCCAGCCGAGGCCGTTGGAGATGGAGACGGGCTCGACGAGGGTGGTGAGCCGGCCGGCGTCGAGGCGGTAGAGGGCGCCGCCGCCGGGCCGTTCGTCGAAGGCCATGGTGCCGCCGAGGAGGCGGCCCGCGGGGTCGACGGAGGCGTCGTTCATGCGGCGGGGCACGCCGTCACCGGGGAGGTCGGGTGCGGCGAGCACGACGGCCTCGGCCGGGGGCCGGCCGTGCTCCAGGCGGACGAAGGCGGTGCCGGTGGCGGCGAGGAGGGCCCCGGAGGCGCAGGGGACGGCCGCGCCCACGGGGCTGTCGAAGCGGAGGGCGGCGGTCGGCACCAGGTCGGTGCGGCCGTCCTCGCGGGTGAGGGCGGCACGGTGGACCAGGCCCTCGGTGATGTCCACCCAGAGGAGTTCCTGCCGGGCGGTGTCCCAGACGGGCCCTTCGGGCAGGCGGCCGGGTGCGGGGGCGCAGGGCACGGCGCTGAGCTGGAGCATCGCTTGTCCTCCTGGGTGGCGGCAGAGGGGTGCCGGGGTGGCGAGAGAAAAACTACGGGTTCGTCTAACGGTTGTAAATACGCCGGAGCGCTCTTCTTCCAACCCTTCGAATAAGATCCTGGTCGACGACCGCGCACCGCCCGCCGACGGAGGCGGCAGAGATGACGCGCACCGCCCGCCGACGGAGGCAGCAGAGATGATCAGGCGCACCTCGCAGGACATTCGCCGCCTCAACCGCTTCGAGGTGCTGCGCCGGGTCTACGCGGGCCCGGGCGCGATGAGCCGGCAGGACATCGCCGCCGCCACGGGGCTCTCCTTCGCCACGGTCGCCAACCTCACCGCCGAACTCCTGGAGGCCGGCGTCCTCGTCGAGGCCGGCCACGAGGAGTCGGGCGGCGGACGGCCGCGCGCCCGGCTGGCCGTGAACGCCGTGCGGGGGGCGCTGATCGGCGTCGACATCGCCGAGACCTCGGTCCACGCGGAGCTGTTCGACCTGGCCCTGACGGTCCGGCACTCCGTCGAGCGGCCGCTGCCGCCGGGGGACGTACGGCCGGCCGACGTGGTCGACACCCTCGCCGGGGCCGTGGAGGAACTGCTCGCCGTCTCCGGGACCGACCGGTCGCGGGTCCTCGGCGCGGGGGTGAGCGTGCCGGGCATGGTCGAGCGCGAGGGCGGGGTGTCGTCCTTCTCGCCGTACTGGTCCTGGCACGAGGTGCCGCTGCGGGCGCTGCTCGACGAGCGGCTCGGGCTGCCGTTGTGGCTGGACAACCCGCTGCGGGCCAGCACGGTCGCGGAGATGTGGTTCGGCGCGGGCCGCGAGGTGGACGACCTGGTGGTGCTGACGCTCCGGGCCGGCGTCGGCGCGGGCATCGCGGTCGGCGGGCAGCTGTACCGGGGTTTCACCAACAGCGCGGGCGAGTGGGGCCACACCTGCCTCGCCCTCGACGGGCGGCTGTGCACCTGCGGCAACCGGGGCTGCGTGGAGGCGTACGTGTCGCTGCGCGGGATCGCCGAGACCTGGCGCGAACTCGCCCCGGACGACGAGCGGGCGGGCGGCCCGGACGACGCGGCGACGGTCGCGGCGCTGGCCCGCGCGGTGGACGCGCGGGAGCCGGCGGCCCTGACGGCCGTCGACCGCACCGCGCGCTATCTCGGCGCCGCCGTCGCCAACCTGGTGAACCTGGTCAACCCGCAGGTCGTGGTGGTCGGCAACCAGGTCGTGGACCTGCTCGGGGAGCGGCTGCTCCCGGCCGTGTACGAGGCGGTCGGCCGGCACGCGCTGGCCCTGCCGCACCGGGCGGCGACCCTCCGGCGCAGC
Organism: Streptomyces sp. NRRL F-5727; assembly: GCF_000719555.1. Lineage (GTDB taxonomy): Bacteria > Actinomycetota > Actinomycetes > Streptomycetales > Streptomycetaceae > Streptomyces. The sequence goes on along the minus strand of NZ_JOGX01000005.1, from coordinate 17,155 downwards.
GCCGTCCCGCACAACGCGGTGACGCGCGGCGCGGCGACCTTCGCCCTGGAGGGCTTCCTCGACGACCGGGAGGTCTTCGGCCCGGTCAGCCGCATGCGCAAGGCCGCGAAGGGCGGCGGAGCCACCGGTGCGTGACCGGACCGACGGGGCGGACCGGGCCGCACGGCCCGGAGTGGGGCCGGGGGCTGCGGGCCGGGACGCGGCCTCCGCGGCCCGGCGCGAGCCCGGGCGTGCGAGCGCGCCGGACCGGGCCGCGGTGATCGGGGGCGTGGCGTCAGCGGACCGGGCCGCGGTGGCCGAGGCGGGCGGAGAGTTCGCCGGCGCCGCGCACGGCGAGTTCGGTCAGTTCGTTCTCGCGGGCCTCGTTCCAGCGGATGACCGGGACGGAGACGGAGAGCGCGGCGACCACCCGCCCCGAGCGGTCGCGGACCGGCGCCGCCACGCAGGAGACGTCCGGGTTGGACTCGCGCTGCTCGACGGCGACGCCGAGGATGGCGATCTCGGCCAGCGCGGCCCGCAGCACGTCCGGGTCGGTGATGCTCTGCGGCGTCATAGCGGTCAGCTCGCGCCCGTCGAGGAGTTCGTCGAGCTCGTCGGCCGGGAGCATGGCGAGCAGCATCTTGCCGACCGCCGTGCAGTGGGCGGGGAGCCGCCGGCCGGCCGCCGACACCATGCGGACGGCGTGGGTGGAGTCCACCTTGGCGACGTAGATGACGTCGGCGTCCTCCAGGAGCGCGACATGGACGGTCTCGCCGCAGGTGTCGGCGATCTCGCGGGCGACCTCACGGCCCTCCGCGGCCAGGTCGAGCTGTTCGGCGTACCGGCTGCCGAGCTGGTACGTGCGCACCCCGAGCCGGTAGCGGCCGGGCTGTTCCGGCACCGGGACGAGGTAGTTGCGGGCGGCGAGCGTGGAGACCAGCTCGTGGGTGGTGGTGCGGGGCAGCTGGAGCCGGCGGGTGATCTCGGGGGCGGAGAGCGTACCGTCGCCCTGGAGGAAGAGCTCCAGAATGTCGAATGCCCTGGTCACTGCGGGTACGAGTCGTCCCATGCCCCCCACCTCACCCTCACGCTGTTCGATATGCCGTACCACGACCGAAATCGCGGACAGAGACTAGCCCCGGACCGGGGGTTGGGCAACGGCCCCTCCCCCGGAGCTCTCCCTTGACGCCTCTCGACGCCGCTGCCTACGGTCGCGCCACCTCGCCGTACCCCGTCCGGAATGACGAACACCCTGGAGCCTCCACCGTGCGCATCACGGGAATCACCACTCATGTCGTCGGCACGCCCTGGCGGAATCTCACCTATGTGCTGGTCCACACCGACGAGGGGCTGACCGGGGTCGGCGAGACCCGGATGCTCGGTCACACCGACGCCCTGCTCGGCTATCTGCGCGAGGCGGAGGCGAACCACATCGCGGGCTCGGACCCGTTCGCCGTCGAGGACCTGGTCCGCCGCATGAAGTACGGGGACTTCGGGCGGGCGGGCGAGATCGTCATGTCGGGGATCGCGGTGGTCGAGACGGCCTGCTGGGACATCAAGGGCAAGGCGCTCGGGGTGCCGGTCTGGCAGCTCCTCGGCGGACGGGTGACGGACCGGGTGCCGGCGTACGCGAACGGCTGGTACACCACCGAGCGCACCCCGGAGGCGTACCACGCGGCGGCCCGCGAGGTCGTCGCGCGCGGCTACCGGGCCCTGAAGATCGACCCGTTCGGCGCGGGGCGGCTCGAACTCGACCCGGCGGCCTCGCGGTACGCGGTCTCCCTCATCGAGGCGGTCCGGGACGCGATCGGGCCGGACACCGAGCTGATGGTGGAGATGCACGGCCGCTTCTCCCCCGCCACGGCCGTCCGGCTGGCCCGCGAACTCGCCCCGTTCCGGCCGGCGTGGCTGGAGGAGCCGGTGCCGCCGGAGAACCTGAAGGCGCTGGCGAAGGTGGCGGAGAAGACCGAACTGCCGATCGCCACCGGCGAGCGGATCCACGACCGGATCGAGTTCCGCGAGCTCTTCGAGTCGCAGGCCGCCGACATCATCCAGCCCGACGTGGGCCACATCGGCGGCATCCTGGAGGCCCGCAAACTGGCGGCGACCGCCGAGACCCACTACGTGACCGTGGCCCCGCACAACGTCGGCGGTTCGGTCCTCACCGCCGCCTCCCTCCAACTCGCGGCCTGCACGCCCAACTTCAAGGTTCTGGAGCACTTCAACGACTTCGCCGACGCGGAGATCAAGAAGGTGGTGCGCGGGGCCCCCGAGATCGACCCGGAGACCGGCTGCTTCCCCGTCTCGCACGCCCCCGGCCTCGGCGTCGAGCTGGACGTGGACGCGGCCGCCGAATTCCCGCAGCAGCGCGCCCGGTTCGACCTGTGGGCCGAGGGCTGGGAGCGGAGGCGGCCGAGGTGACGGACCGGCCCGACCGCGCGGTCCTGGTCGAACGGCCGGGCGTCCACCGGCTGGTGGTGCGCCCGCGGCCCTCGCCGGGGCCGGGCGAGGTCCTGGTGCGGGTCTTCGCCGCGGGGATCTGCCTCAGCGACCGGGAGGTGTACGAGGGGCGGCGGGCGCCCGGCTTCGTGCGGTACCCGGTGGTGCCGGGGCACGAGTGGTCCGGCACCGTCGAGGCGGTCGGCGCCGGGGTGGACCGGAACCTGGTCGGCCGGCCCTGTGTCGCCGAGGGCTTCCGCTGCTGCGGGAGGTGCGGGCGGTGCCGGGACGGCGAGACGAGCCTGTGCACCGCCGGGTACGCGGAGACCGGCTTCACCGAGCCGGGCGCCTTCGCCGACCGGCTCGTGGTGCCCGCCCGGCTGCTGCACCTGCTGCCCGAGCGCGCGGACCTGCGGGCCGCCGCGCTGCTCGAACCGGCGGCCGTGGTCGCGGCGGCGGTCCGGGCCGGGCGCCCGCGCCCGGGAGAGCGGACGGCGGTGGTCGGCGCGGGCACCCTCGGGCTGCTCGCCACGCAGTGGCTCGCCGCCTCCTCCCCCGCCGCGCTCACCGTGATCGACCCGCGCGCGGCCCGGGCGGAGCGGGCCCGCGACTTCGGCGCGACCCGCGTCCTGGACCCGGCGGCCGCCACGGCCGCGCACGGGGAGTTCGACCTGGTGGTGGAGACCGCAGGGGCTCCCACCACGGCGGCCTCGGCCTGTCTGCTGGCCCGCCGGGGCGGCCGGGTGGTACTCACGGGCATGTTCGCGGAGGGCGCCACGGGCATCGACCCGGTGCACCTCTCGCTGAACCAGCTGGAGCTGCGGAGCGTCTTCGGCGCCCCCTCGGCCGCCTGGGCGGACGCGGTGCGGGCCTTCGCGACCGGACTGCTCGATCCGGCGCCGCTCGTCACCCACGAGTTCCCGCTCGACCGCTTCGCCGAGGCGCTCGCCCTGGTCGGCGGCGGCGACCCGAGGGTCGGCAAGGTCCTGCTGAGGCCCTGAGCCCCCGCCGTACCGGCCCGCCCGGTCTCCGCGTGCCCCTGCCCCCTGCCCCGTCCGACCCGTCGAACCGAGGAGTCCGATGCGCCATCCAGGAACCGAAGCCCTCCGCCGCATCGGCCACCCGGTCCCGCCGCCCGATCCCGCCGACGCCTCGCCGCACGCCTTCCCGGACGGCGGCCGGTGGCGCACCGAGGTGCCGTCCGTGGAGGGGCCGGAGGCGCTGGAGGCGGTCCTCGCGGAGAGCGCGCGGCTCGACGTGCCGGTGCACCGGGTGAGCCAGGGCAGCGGCGTGTGGATGCTCACCGACGCCGAGATCCGGGAGATGGTGGCGGTCTGCCGCGAACGGTCCGTCGAGCTCTGCCTGTTCACCGGGCCGCGCGGCACCTGGGACACCGGTGCGGCGACCCGCACCGACTCGGGTGGCGCGGGCCCGCGGGCCCGGGGCCACGACGCGCTCGCGGGCTGCGTCGAAGACGCCCTGCGGGCCGCCGAGTTGGGGGTGCGGGCACTGCTGGTGGCGGACGAGGGCGTGCTCTGGACGCTGCACCGGCTCCGTACCGCCGGAATCCTGCCGTCGGAGACCCGGTTCAAGGTGTCCGCGCTCATCGGTCCCGTGAACCCCGCGTCGTACGCCGTCTACGAGCGGCTGGGCGCCGACTCCCTCAACGTGCCGTCCGACCTGACGACGGCGCACCTCACCGAGATCCGCCGGGTCAGCCGGGCGCCGATGGACCTGTACGTGGAGGCCCCGGACGACCTCGGCGGCTACGTCCGCCTGCACGAGGTGGCCGAACTGGTGCGCCGAGCGGCGCCGTTGTACCTGAAGTTCGGCCTGAGCCGGGCCGCCGGCATCTATCCGTACGGGACCCACCTGCGCGAGCACGCCCTCGCCACCGCACGCGAACGGGTACGCCGGGGACGGCTGGTGCTCGACCAGCTCGCCCGGCACGGCGCCGCCGCGACCATGTCCCCGGCCGGCTCCCACGACCCGGGCCCGCTGGCCCGCTTCCCCGTCACGGACTGAGGATCCGGGCGCTCAGCGGGCCTCGGTCACCGGCTCGGCCAGCAGGTCGTCGACGAGGGTGAGGCGGGTCTCGGGGAAGTACTCGGCGATCGCCTCCCGCATCATCGCCTCGCCCTCCGGGTCGGGGGTCCCGCACTTCTCGCGCGTCTCGCGGTCGGGCCAGCGGGCGTAGGCCACCCAGGTGTCGTCGTCCGAGCGGTGCAGGCGGGAGCCGTAGCTGCCGCACTCCTGGTGGATCGCCTGGGTCACCCGGTGCCAGCCGTCCATGAGCTGCTGCTCCCGCCCCGGCCGCACCTTCCACCGGTAGATCACCGCGAACATCTCTCCGCCTCCCTCGTCCGTCCGGCGGTCCGGGCCGCCCGGCCCGCCGTCGCCGACGACTGAACTACACCGACCAGTTCAGTGTCAATACTGAACCGTTCTGTCGTCACGGGCCGGCGAGCAGGTGCTCCCTCCCCGCCCGGAGGGTCAGCCGCCGTGTCTGCCCCGGCGCGCGGAGTTCGACGGCGGCGTCCCGGTCGGGCCGGAGCACGCACGTGTACTCCCCCGGTGCCCAGGCGAGGTCGATCCGGGCGCCGAACCGGGTCCGCACCCCGGTGAGCCGGCCGCGCGCGCAGAGCCCCGGCGGCGGCGCGGGCAGCAGCACGAGCCGGTCGGGGGTGGAGCGGACCAGCGCCTCCACGAGCAGCGCGGGCAGGGCGTGGGCGGCGTCGGCGTTGTACACGTCCCGCTTCGGGTAGTGCGCGCTCATCAGGGAGGCGTGGAAGTAGTCGCCGCCGAGGACCCGCCGGAGGGCGTCGCCCGTGCGGTCCGCGTCGCCGAGCCGGGCGGCGATCAGCCCCTGGTGGAGGTGGCCGTGGGCGGAGTCGTTCTCGCTGCCGCGCAGTTCGAGGGCGCGGGCGGCGGCCCGGGCGAGGCCGGGGGTGTCGTACGGGGTGATCGCGTCGAGCGGCCAGACGGGGTAGAGGTGGCTGAGGTGCCGGTGGTCGTAGCGGTCGCCGAGGCCGGGCCAGGCCCACTCGGCGAGGGCGCCGTCGGCGTTGACGCGGTAGGGCGGGAGGCGGTCGGCGAGGGCGCGGAGCCGGGCGGCCCGTGGGGCGGCGGCCCGGCCGGCGGCGGCGGTGAGGGCGTGGCGGGCGGCGGCGAGGTCCATGGTGGCGTTGACGGCGCCCCAGCTGCCGCCGTCCGGGCGGTTCTCCGGCGAGTAGGAGGGGACGACGGCGAGGTGTCCGTCGGGCCCGGTGCGGGTGAGGAAGTCCTCGTAGAACCGCGCCAGTTCGAGGAGCAGGCCGGTGAGCCAGGGGTCGCGGCGGCCGGCGGCCTCGTCCGCTTCGAGGAGCGGGAGGAGGAGCCAGTCGGCGGCGGCGGTCCAGAGGTGGAGGGGGTACTCGCGGTCGAAGTGGTACGCGTGGCCGCTCTCGCCGTCGGTGTGGGCGGGGGCCACGATGCCCCGGGTCCCGAAGACGGCCCGCGCGTTGTCCCGCCAGTCCGCGAACTGGCCCCGGATCAAGGCACGGTGGGCCTCGGTGACCTCGGGGAGGTCGGCGGCGACGGCGGAGGCGGTCTGCAGGGCGAGGTTGGCGTCGGTGGTGAAACCGCCGGCCCAGGCGGTGTCCCAGTCGCCGGTCCACAGGCCGCAGAGCCGGGGCGGCAACAGCCCGGACGAGGAGAGCAGGTGGTACCGGCCGGCGGCGAAGAGACGTTCCAGGAGGGCGGGTCCGGCGGGGCGGGCGAGCAACGCCGAGCCCGGCAGGGCCCGTTCGGCCGGGTCGGCGGCCAGGTCGAGGGCGACCCGGCGGTAGGCGGCGCGGTGGAGGCCGGTGTGCCGTTCGAGGAGCCGGGTGTACGCGGCGGCGGGGCCGCCCTCGCCGGCGACGGCGCGGAGGGCGGCGGCCTCCTCGGCGGGGTCGTACGGGCCGTCGTGCCGCCGGACCCGGGTCAGCAGCAGGAGCCGGCGGGCTCCCTCGACGCGGATGCCCCGGTCGGTGAGGGTGGTCCGGCCGGTGTCGGCGACGACGAGGGTGACGCCGGTGTAGCCGAGGGGTGAGTCGGGGTAGCGGGCGGCGAGCGTGAGGACGGTCTCGCCGTGGGCGGTGGCGATGCCGTGGGCGGCGGTGAGACCGGGCGGGGCGCCGTCGAGGCGGTGGTCGAGCTCGACGCGGACGCGGGGACCGGGCTCCGTGACGTACTGGACGAGGACGTCGTCGGCGCGGGAGACGAAGACCCGGCTGGTGCGGTCGCCGGGGGTGGCGCCGGCGGTGGCGGTGGCGGTGACGACGCCGGTGGTGAAGTCGACCTCGCGCCGCGCACCGGGGGTGCCGGCTGGGCCGTCGGCCGGGGCTTCGGCCGGAGCGTCGGCGCGGACGCGGGTCTGGAAGCCGGGGTGGAAGGGCTGGATCCAGCGCAGCGGTCGGCCGTCGGTGAAGGTCTCGGCCGCCGTCAGGTCGCCGGCGAGGAGGGCGTCCTGCAGGGCGCGCAGCCGGTCGGCGAGACGGGGCGGGTCGGTGTCGCCGGGCCGGTGGTGCGGGCGTACGAGGGTGTGGTGGGTGACGATCACCCGGTCGTCCCGGGGATCGCCGTACACCATGGCCCCGTGCCGGCCGTTCCCGGCGAGGAACGCGTCCTCCCAGCGGATGGCGGGCGCGGGCTCCCAGGTGCCGTGCACGGGTTCGGTCATGGGTGCTCCTCCAGGACGGCGGCGCCGAAGCGGTCGAGGGGGTGAGGGTGTGTCGTCGACGGTGGTGCCGGTGAGCAGGTCGCGGTGTGCCGCGGTGACGGTCACCTCCTTCTGCACCTGGGAACGGGGGCTACGTCTCTGTCGCCGCCGACAGCGTGAAGGTTGCCGCCGATCACGCATCGGTGGCCGGTCGGACACCCCCGGGGTCCGGCACCGAAGCCTTCCGGTGCCGGACCTCCGGCGTACGGCGGGCTAAGCTCTCGTGATCGTCCACCTGGGGGGCCCATGACCAGCACGACTTCCGTACGCCGTACCGCGCTTCTCGCGGCGACGCTCGCCGCACTCGCCGTCTCGTGCGTGACGACGCCGGAGCCGGACCGGACGGTGGAGCTTCCCCGTCCGTCCGCGACGGCGACAGCGACCGCCGCGTCCAAGGGCCCCGACGCCCTGCCCGACGACTCGACGCCCGCCACCGCAGCCACCTCGTCCGACCCGTACGCACCCGGCTCCGGCGAAGCCGTCCGTGACGCCTTCGCCACCCTCCAGGCGACGCTGAACGACTCCTGCGCGACGGACTGCGCCTACTTCCTGGGCCGTGTCCACAAGGAACTCCAAGAGCTGGACGCGGCCATGAAGGCCGACCCGAAGGGACCCGGCCACTTCCCCGAGCCGATCGCCCGGATCGCGGAACTGAACAGGACCCTCGCCGGGGACAGCTCCTTCGAGAACCTGAAGAAGCACCAGAAGGAGCTGATCGGCACCCGGGACTTCATCAACACGTGGATGCAGGACCACCCCGACGACTACCGCTGACGGCGGCGAACGCCAGCGCGGCGGCGACGAGCCCCGCGCTCAGCAGGAACGGCCCCGTCGGCCGTACCAGGACCGGCGCCGCCAGCAACGGCCCCGCCACGGCCCCCACGTTGAGGGCGGCCGTGGCGTAGGCCCCGGCGAGCGCGGGCGCCCCGGCCGCCTCGTACAGGATCCGGGCGATGAGCGTGCCGCCGAGGGCGAAGGACAGGGCCCCCTGGACGAGGAGCAGGACCAGCAGGGCCGCCGGCCGGTGCGCCAGCGCGGCGAGCGCGAGCCAGCCCGCGAGGAGCAGCGGCCCGCCGACGGCGAGGAGCCGGTCCGCGTGCCGGTCGGCGAACCGCCCCGCCAGGGTGACCCCGGCGAAGGAGCCCGCGCCGAACAGCACGAGGGCCACGGAGACCCAGGGCGCGGTGAGCCCGGCCGGCCCGGTGACGACCGGCGCGAGGAAGGTGAAGGCGCCGAAGGTGGCGGCGTTCACCAGCGCGGCGAGCACCATGACCCGTACGAGCCGGGGCGCGCGCAGCACGCGGAACTCGCCCCGCAGCGGGGCCGGTTCGGCCCGGCCGCCGGGGACGCCGCGCAGGACGCCGAGCGCGGCGGGCACGCACAGCGCGGCCACGGCCCAGAACGCCGCCCGCCATCCGGCGAGCGAGCCGAGCAGCGCGCCGCCGGGGACGCCGGCGACGGTGGCGACGGTCGTCCCGCCGAGGAGCACGGCGAGCGCCCGGGCCTTCCGGTCCGCCGGGACCATGGCCGTGGCGGAGGTCAGGGCCAGGGCGAGGAAGCCCGCGTTCGCGAGGGCGGCGGCCAACCGGCTGAGGAGGAGGACGGGGAAGCTGGTCGTCACGGCACCGACGACATGCGCGCCGAGGAAGACCACCACGAACAGGAGCAGCCCGGACCGCGCGGACCACCCCCGTGCGAGCACGGCCGTCAGCGGCGCGCCGATCACCATCCCGACGGCGAAGGCGGAGGTGAGCGTGCCGGCGGCGCCGAGGCTCACCCCCAGGTCACGGGCGATCTCCGGCAGCAGACCGGCGAGCATGAACTCCGAGGTGCCCATGGCGAAGACGGCCAGGGCGAGCAGATACAGGGGCAGGGGCACAGCAGACTCCGAGGCGGGACGAACAGGACGGGGGACGTCGTCGCGTCACCGCCGCCTGCCCGCCGCCCTCGCCGTCCCCGGCCGCGCGGACACACCCGACCGCCCGCACGGCGCTGATCGCGCTGCGGCGGCCGGTGCCTGTTCACCGGCTCAGAAGATGCGGAGGCTCAGGGGCTGGCGGCGTGACCGCGAGCCCCCCGCTCTGGATGCCTCAGGACCGGACATGCCGGGCAGGCTACGCGCCGCCCCCGCTCCCCCGCACCTGGTTTCCGTGGGCGGGGGGGGCGGTGCGGAGGCTGGTCGCCGTGCGAGGAAGGCGTTCGCCGTGCTCGGACTGCGGCCCGTCCTCGGTCGGCGGTGCGGGCCAGGCGGGTGATCGGGGGCCGGCTTCGCCGCCGCCTCTGGCGCGGCGTTCGGTCGTTCCGCTCGCCGGGGCGAGACAGTGGACGGGATTCTCGGCCGGACCGCCCCGGGGCCCTGTCGACGTCGGCGACCGGGCGTGCGTCCGACCGCCCACTCGTTCGCAAGGGATGCCTCGATGACCGACGCCGACCCGTCCTACCGTGATCTCCGCGCGCTGGTGATCAACTGCACGCTCAAGCGGTCGCCCGAGCGCAGCCACACACAGGGGCTGATCGACATCAGCACCGGCATCATGAAGCGCCAGGGGGTCGGCGTCGAGGTGCTGCGGGCGGTGGATCTCGACCTCGCGACCGGTGTGTGGCCGGACATGACCGAGCACGGGTGGGAGACCGACGAGTGGCCGGTCGTCTACTCGAAGGTGATGGCCGCGGACATCCTCGTGCTGGCCGGACCCGTGTGGCTGGGCGACAACTCCTCGGTCATGAAGCAGGTGGTCGAGCGCCTGTACGCGTGCTCGTCGATCCTCAACGACCGCGGTCAGTACGCCTATTACGGGCGGGTCGGGGGTTGCCTGATCACCGGCAACGAGGACGGCGCCAAGCACTGCGCGATGAACGTGATCTACAGCCTGCAGCACCTGGGGTACGTGATCCCGCCGCAGGCGGACGCCGGCTGGGTGGGCCCGGCGGGCCCGGGCCCGTCGTACCTGGACGAGGGCTCGGGCGGCCCGGAGAACGACTTCACCAACCGCAACACCACGTTCATGACGTGGAACCTGCTGCACCTCGCCCGGATGCTGAAGGACGCCGGCGGCATCCCGGCGTACGGCAACCAGCGCGCCGGGTGGGACGCGGGCTGCCGATTCGACTTCGAGAACCCCGAACACCGCTGAGCGGTCGCCGTCCGCACCCGTCACCCGTCAGGCGTCGGCCCACTCCCCGCCCGTCATCACCTGCCGGCCCGCGAGCTCCGGTTCCTCGTGCCACGCCTGGAGGTCCGTCGGGCGGACCCGGAACCAGCGGTACGCGGGACCCGAACGGCGCGCGTTCCAGCCGGTCTTGGCGTGGAAGCCGTCGGCGGCCTCCGCCGGGACCTCGTCGTGGGTGTACGTGGTGACCTCGCCGTCGAGGAGGACGACGTCCCGGGTGTCGCCGAGGGCGAGTCGGGTACGGGGGTTGGCGGCGAGGTTGCGGCCGGTGGGGTTGGTGAGCCGGGTGACGAGCCAGACGTCCCTGCCGTCCCAGAGGAAGGAGAGCGGCACGAGGTAGGGCAGCCCGTCGGGTCCGGCGGAGGCGACCCAGAGGTCCGTCTCCCGTTCCAGGCGCGCCCGTACGTCCTTGACCCGCTGCGCGGTGTCGCGCGGCGGAATGGCGCTGCCGGTCACCGCTTGACCGCTTCGATGAAGGCGGTGAACGCGGCGGCGGAGACGGTGAGGGCGGGTCCGGCCGGGACCTTGGAGTCGCGGAGGGGGACGAGGCCGAGGGTGGGGACGAGGTTGTGGGCGACCTCGACGCAGTCCCCGCCGTTGTTGCTGTAGGAAGACTTGAACCAGCAGGGGTGCTCGGTCATCACAGCATGCCCTTTCGTACCTCTTCGATCATGGCCACGCTGTCTGCCTGGGACAGCGACTCCGCCGCAAGCTGATGGTAGCCCGTGAGCATCGCCGCTACGGTTCCGCTCTCCCTCTCCAAGTGCCCGCGCGCCTGCGACTCCGCGTAGCAGAGCACCGTCCGGTCCGAGAGGGTGACCAGGTTCACGGGCAGGTCGAACGGACGCTTCTCGCCCATGGCGAACGGCGCCATCTGGACCACCGAGAACGGGTTCGCAGCGAACTCGATGAGACGCTCGAGCTGAGCCGCCATGACACCGGGGTGGCCGATCGGACGGCGGATGCAGCTCTCGTCCAGCACGACGAAGAGCATCGGAGGCGAAGGCCGCTCCAGGATCTCTTGCCGCTCCGCGAGGTACGCCATGCGCTCCTCGGCCTGTTCGGCCGTGATGACACCGCGAGCGACGTTGCTCGCCGCCAAAGCGCGTGCGTACTCGCGGGTCTGAAGCAGTCCGGGAATGATCCCCGTGGTGAACAGACGGATCTCCACGGCTCGCCGCTCTTGGTGGACGTACTCGGGGAAGCCCTCCAGCAGCACCCCGTGCCGTACCTGTCGACACTCGCGGTCGAACGACTCTTCGGCACCCGTAAGACCGAACGCCCTGTCTACAGCTCCCGAGAACTTGAGAGTTGAGGGTCGACTACCGATTTCGACGCCGGAAATGTGCTTGCTGGAGTACCCCGTACGCGTGGCCAGCTCCTCCTGCGTCCAGCCTCGTTCCTCCCGCATCCTGCGCAAACGTGCCCCGTACGCGGCCATGGGGCCGCTGTCCGGGTCAAGCCTCTTGCGGTTTCCCACCACTCTCCCCCAGAAATTCGTACGTTGAGGACGCTTCGACTGTAGGTCACGCTGGGTGCACCGCGTAGCGAAACGGCTACAGAGAGGAGCGCACCCATGCCAGGAAGCGACCATCCCGTCCCCGACCTAGGAACGTTCATGGCGGCGGACACCCCCGAGGGCCGCCCGCGCCTCGGAAAGGTGACCGCCTGGGACGGCGAGTTCGTGCACCTGCAGCGGCCCGGCGGCGGGGTCGTATGGACGGCGGCGCCGTACGAGCTGCGCCGGCCGTCCGACGACGAGCGCGCGCTGATCCGCGTCCTCACCACACCCGTCCCGGCGGCGGCCGCGGCCGATCCCCCGCCGCGGCGGTTTCCGGAGCCGCCCGTCGTCCTCTCCGTGGACCCCGCGCCCCCGGCCGTGCCGACGCCGGGGTGCGTCACCTGCACGGTCGCCGCCGAGCACGAGCGGCACCACCGCAGGACGCACGACCACTCCGCGGCGGCGGACTTCCGGGTCGAGATCCGCAACCACCCGCACGACGAGCCGAAACTGACGCTTCCCCGGGAGCTGCCGTGACCGTGGTTCCGGTCTACCGGATGGGGAGGCATCCGGGTCCGGAGTCCGAACTCACGATGACCGCGCGCTGCATGGACGGCGGGTGCGTGTGGGAGTCGGAGCCGACGCCGCAGCCGGTGGACGGCGCGGCCGGCTGCGTGACGCACACGGCCGCGACGGGGCACAGGACGTTCGCGGTCTGTCTGGAGTACATCGCGCTCGTGACCACCGGGGCGGCCGGGGACGAGGAAGGCAGTGGCTGACGTGGCCACCAGCGCCACCTCGTCACCAGGGTTCGCGCACGGTGAGCCGTTCGCTCAGTCGGCGGGGAGGCCGAACCAGCGGAGGAGTACGGGGCGGGCGTCGTCGGGGGCTTCCTCGGGCCCTCGGGCGTAGCGTGCGAGGAGGGCCAGATAGTCGTCGTGGAACGCGTCCAACTCGCCCTTCGTGAGGTGGGTGAGGCTGCGTGAACCCCGCATCCAGCCGTCGGACTCGGCCTGTCCGGCGGTGAACCGCCGGGCGAGCTCGACGTCCTCCTCCATCCTCATCCGGTCCAGCTCGGCCGACAGGGCGCGCTCGGCGTCGGTCAGCTCATCCTGGGGCGGTCTGCGGATGTCGAGGCCGCGCACCCCGCGCCACCAGCGCTCACGTCCGGCGGAGCGCTCGGGGATGTCCTCGATGAGGCCACTGCGCTCCAGCATGCGCAGGTGGTAGCTGAGCGTCCCGGTGTTCTCGCCGAGGGCGGCGGCGAGCGTGGTCGAGGTGGCCGGGCCCACCGCGCCGAGGTGGCGCAGGATCCGCAGGCGCAGGGGGTGTGCGAGGGCCTTGAGCGCCTGGGGACTGTCGACCGTGCGCCGCCCCGCGGCTTCCGCTCCGCGTTCTTCCGTCATGGTGCCAGTGTATCCGGACAGCAGCCTTTTCTCTGCAGACCTTCCTCTGCAGAGAAATCTCTGCAATGCTGTGGGTATGACGACGAACCGAGTGACCTCGCATCGCCCTCGCACCGTCCGCCGCTTCACCCGTGCTGCCGCGGGGGTGCTTCTCGCCGGGCTCGCCCTGGGCGCCGCACCCGCGCATGGAACCGAACGGGGCGCGGAGCTGCCGGAGTTCGACTTCTCCGCCTGTCCGACCGTGGACGAACTGCCCGCGGGTGCGGACCCCGGGACGTGGCGCTGCGAGGTCATGCACGCCACGGGGCACCTGCGTATGGGCGCCGTCGACGAGCCGCTCACCGAGCCGATGAGGATCGCCTTCGCGGAAGGCCGGGTGGGCGGTGAGTTCCGCCAGGTCTTCGGGAGGATGACCGCTGCGCCCATCAGGGTGGGAGGCACCCCGTTGACCCTGACTCCGCAGTACGGCGGCTACGCGGACTTCCTGTCCGACGAGACCCGGCGCGGCGAGTTCGACGTCAGGTTCGCCATAGGCGCGGCGCACGGGCTGCCGGCGTTGCCGTCGTCGGGCTGCTCGGTGGGCGGCGACGCGGAGGCGGTCCGCCTGGTGCTCAAGGACACCGCTCCCACCCGGGTGATATCCAGGGACCCCCTGGTCGTCACCTTCGGCGCCCAGGACGCGGAGTTCGCCGCCCCGCGTGCCGGCGGCTGCGGCACCCTGGGCCGTGCGGTCGACCGGCTCCTGGGCCTGCCGTCCGCGGCGGGGGCGAACGTCTTCGCCATGGATGTCACGGTGGCCATCCGGCCGTACCTCTAGACCGACTGGACCGACTGGACCGACTGGACCGACTGGACCGACAGGACCAGCTGGACCGGCTGGACCGGCGGGCCTCTTCGAGGAGGAAGCATGCTTACTCGTCCGTTGGCGCTGGCAGCGGGACGACGTCATTCGGTCGGACGGCGCTGGGACGGGACCGTACGCGCCGTGGGCGATTCCGCGGCCGGCGAATGCCGCGTCGAGGGCTGGGTGGACGTCGTCGAGGTGGCGGCCGGCAACGTGCACACCGCGAGGAACACGGGCAGATCCCATACGGTCGGACTGCGTTCGGACGGCACGGTGCTGGCGACGGGGTGGAACGGCGACGGACAGTGCGACGTCACCGACTGGCGTGGCGTCACGGCCGTGGCCGCGGGGTGGCGCCGCACCCTCGGGCTGCTTCGGGACGGCCGCGTGCTGGCGGTCGGCCGGAATGCCGAAGGGCAGTGCGACGTGGGGTCCTGGCGCGAGATGGTCGCCGTCTCGTGCGGTGACTGGCACTCGGTCGGCGTCCGGGCGGACGGTTCCGCGGTGGCCACGGGCAACGACCGACGACGTCAGTGCGCCGTCGAAGGGTGGCGTGACCTCGCCGCCGTCGCGGCCGGGTACTGCCACACCGTCGGCCTCAGAGCCGACGGGCGGGCCGTCGCGACCGGAGACCGGACGACCGGGGCGTGCGAGGTCGACGCGTGGGAGGACGTGGTGGCGCTCGACGCGGGCAGCCACCACACCGTCGGGGTCACCGCGTCCGGCCGGGCCCTTGCGACGGGGGACGACAGCCACGGACAGTGCGACGTCGGCGACTGGCGCGACATCGTCGCCGTCGCGGCCGGTTCGACGCACACCCTCGGCCTGCGCGCCGACGGCACGGTCCTGTCCGCGGGGAACGCCGCCGACGGCCGGTGTGCGGTCGACGCCTGGACCGGGATCCGGCTTCCATGACAGCCCGCCTCCGTGCCGCCGAGCGAGCCGGGCACGCTACACGCCGTCCCAGAGGCCCCTGCGCTGGAGGCGCGCCTGCCGGCGCCGCTCCGCGACCGCCGTCGAGCCGTAGATCAGTCCGGCGACCAGCGCCGGCACCAGCGCGCTCAGACCCGCCTCGAACAGCGACAGAACGAGCCCGACAGCCACGGCGGTACCGAAGCCGGCGGCGACCGGGTGGCGCGCCACCCACTGCTGGAACCGGGTCGGAGGCTCCTCTCCGCCCAAAGCCCGGTCCAGGGAACGAACTGTGCCTCGCACACGGCCGGAGCCCGAGTTCCCGCCTGACATGGCGTCCTGCCTCCCGTCCTGGCAGGGTCTCGGGCGCACGACTCGCTTTCGAGGAGCCCGGCCTGCCGTTCATGGACCCTACGCACGGAGCGACGCCGGTTCTTCGGCCTCGGCGCACCCATTTCGTCGCTCGAAGTTGCCGTGACCCGGCAAAGTTCACTCCGGCTTCCGTCCCGGCCCCGAAATGCGTGGACGGGCCCGCGCCTTGTCGCCTACGGTGGGGCTCCACGCCCTGATACGGACGGAAGGAGGCGAGTGCCGTGCGGTTCACACCTTTCCAGCGCTCCCCCTTCCACCGGTCCGGCGTGGTGGTCCGTCAGTTCTGACGGCCGGCCGGGAGCGCACCACACAGCCTGCATCCCGGAGGACATCCCATGACCGATCTGGTCATCCGCACGCTTTCCGCGAGCGACGTTCAGCTCTTCGACGCGCTCCCCGATCCCCTCGGGGCCCGAGAGAACCATCGGCGTACCCTCTTCCGCCCCGAGTGGAAGCGGGTCGCGCTGCGCGACGGCGAGGTCGTCGCGCGCGGGGCCTGGTGGGGCGGGCCCGACGACACGGAGCCCGTGAACATCAACTGGTTCGACGTGGCCGAGGGCGAGGAGGAGGCCGGGGCCGAGCTGCTGCGGTCCGCGCCCTGGCGGGTCGAGCTGGAGATCAACCTGCCCGGCGACTGGCGGGAGGAGGCCGGCCGGCGCGCCGCCGCCGAGGCGCGTTTCGCCGCCGCCCGGGCCGCCGGGTACGAACCCCTGGTGGAACGCTTCCTGTACCGGTGGACGCCGGAGCTCGGGCTGCCCGGGCGGCCCGGCCGCCTGCGGTTCGACGCCGAGCCCGACGACGCCGTGTTCTTCGACGCGCTGCGGCGCATCCACTCCGTCACCCTGGACGCCCACGCGCTCAGGGCCGTCGAGGAGGGCGGCCTCGACCAGGCCGCCCAGGAGGAGCTGGACTTCTTCCACTGGTGCCCGTCCCCACGGGAGTGGTGGCAGGTCGCTCGTACGCCGGAGGGCGAGCTGGCGGGGATCCACATCCCGGCCCACAACCCGTCCGGGCCGACGATCGGCTTCATCGGGGTCGTCCCGGAACAGCGCGGTCACGGGTACGCGTACGACCTGCTCGCCGAGTGCACCCACTTCCTCGTGGAGCAGGGGGCGGAGTTCGTCAGCGCGGCGACGGACCGGGGCAACGTCCCCATGGCGGCGCACTTCGCCAAGGCCGGCTTCCCCGTCATCAGGGAGCGCGTCCACTTCCATCCGGTGAGCCGCGCGGGCTCCTAGCGAAGGGCGGCCCGCGCGCCCGGGCCGTCCTGCTCCCCGCCGTCCTGCTCCCCGCCGCCCGGCGGGGAGTACAGCGCCCCCTGGACGTACTCCATCGCCTTCGTGAAGACGGGGTCGCCGAGACGGCGGTTCATCTCGGCCTCGTCGACGTCCTCGAGGTGCGTCTGGATCCACCAGAGGTTGCCGTAGGGGTCGCGGACGCGGCCGACGAGGTCACCGAAGAACAGGTGGGTGACCTCGGTGACGGAGGTACCGCCGGCCTCGACCGCGCGCCGGTGGACGGCCCTCGCGTCGTCCACGTACAGGCGGAGGAACGCGGGGGTCGGCGCCCAGCCCGGCGGGCTGTCGAAGGCCATGATCCGGCCGTTCCCGATGCGCAGCTCGGCGTGGCCGATCGTGCCGTCGTCCAGCACGAAGCGGCCCAGGTCCTCGGCGCCGAAGGCTCGTTCCAGGTAGTCGATGAGGCCGGCCGTGTCGGAGCCGATGATCCAGGGCGTGACGGTGGTGTAGCCCTCGGGGACGGCCTGGACGGGGGCGGGGTCGGGGGTGGCGG